>JACPYL010000010.1:685957-1371914 GCA_016196065.1 Acidobacteriota bacterium
GTCCTGATGGTGGTCCCAATTCTCGAAGCTGCTTTCCGTTTCGAGCTGGCGACCGCACTGGTGGTCTCGACCATCGCCGACCTCTCGCTTTTCTTTTGGGTCTGGCTCTACTTTGAACGGAATCCGCCTCTCGAAGTAGGAGAGTACTTCGAAGCTGGAACAACGTCCGTGATGTTCATCATGGTGGCGGTCGTGGTTTCACTGTTGGTCCGCGGCCTGCGCGAGCGGGAGACGAGTCTGGCCACCAACTTGCTTGAATTGCAGCGAACCCGGGAACGGCTGCTGCAACAGGAAAGGCTGGCGGCGGTAGGCCGCTTATCGAGTGCGATCGCGCACGAGATTCGCAATCCGGTGGCCATGATTTCCAGTTCCATTGCAACTGCAAAACAGCTTTCTGGAACCGAACGGGAAGAGATGTTCGACATTGCGTCGGAGGAGGCGTCCAGGCTCGTGCGATTAACTACAGACTTTCTCAGCTACGCGCGACCCCGTCCACCACAACCGACAACCACTTCGGTGGCCGACACTCTGTCGTACGTGGTCGCTGCCTGTCGGGCTCATACCAGCCAGAGGGGTGCGCAGATCCAGGCCAACGCTCCGCCGGATTTGGCGATAGAAGTCGATGCTGGGCAAGTACAACAGGCGCTCATCAATCTGATTATGAATGCAGTTGACGACGCGACGCCGGGCAGCACCATCCTGCTGAACGCACATCGCCACAATCAGGAAATCTGCATCGATGTGGAGAATTCCGGTGAGCCGATTCGCGAAGAAGCATTAGCTCGTATTTTTGAACCGTTCTTTACCACCAAGCGCCACGGCACCGGGCTGGGACTTGCAATTGCGCGTGGTATTGCGCTCGCCCATGGCGGAGATCTTGCTCTCACGGCCAATGGCCCGCAACGAATTTGTTTCTCTTTGATCTTGCCTGTGTCCGAACAGGCGGCCGCAAAATTGGAGACCATACATGGGTAGGATCCTTCTGGTGGATGACGAACCGAGCATGCGCCGCATTCTCGCGTCGAACCTCCGCCAGGACCAGCACGAAATCCTGGAAGCTGAAGGAGTGCAGGACGCGCAGCGGTGTCTCGCGGTCAATGATTTTGATGTAGTCATCACCGACCAGCGCATGCCAGACGGAGAAGGCCTGACTGTCCTCGCGTCCGCGCACGAAACCGATAGGACGATCTCCGTGATTCTTCTCACGGCTGTTGCCACGATCGAAATGGCAGTTGAAAGCATGCGCCAGGGAGCGTTCGACTTTCTTACCAAACCGTTTCAGCCTGAAGTTGTTCGTGCAACCGTGCGGCGAGCCTGCGAACGAACTTGCCTGCTGCGTGAAAACGTCCTCCTGAAAGATACTGTCGTTCGCCTGGAAGGCGCGTCCGAGATCTACGGCGAGAGCGAGCAGATGCAGAATGTGCGGGAACGAATCGCACGCGTCGCCCCCACGACCGCAACGGTTCTCATTACCGGGGAAACTGGTACCGGCAAGGAGCTGGTCGCTCTCGCAATTCACCGTAATAGCCCGCGATCGAAGAAGCCTTTTGTCGCAGTGAACTGCGCGGCCTTTACTGAGACGCTTCTGGAGAGTGAACTCTTCGGACACGAGAAAGGAGCCTTCACCGGGGCCGATCAGGCTCGCCAGGGGCTCTTTGAAGCGGCTCACGAAGGCACGCTGTTTCTCGATGAAGCGGGAGAAATGTCGTCCGCCGCGCAAGCGAAATTGCTGCGTATCCTGACAGATGGGCAATTGCTTCGCGTGGGCTCGACGCGGCCGCGCAAAGTGGACGTCCGCGTACTGGTCGCCACCCATCGGAATCTCGAACAGCGAGTGCGCGAAGGATTGTTCCGCGAAGACCTGTTTTATCGGTTGGCGGTGGTGCCGATTCACCTTCCCCCGCTGCGGGAACGGCAGGGAGACATTGGCGGACTCGTGGACATTTTCTGCCGTCAGCTTTCCGTGGAATTGAAGATGCCGCGCCGACGACTCACTCCTGACGCCCTGCAGCGCCTGCAACAATATCGGTTTCCGGGAAATCTTCGCGAGCTCAAGAACCTCCTAGAGCGCGCTTACATCTTGAATAACAGACTTGAGATTGGAGTCGAAGACCTGCCGGTAGCGCAGTCCACGGAAGTTGCACTTGCCGGTGGCGATGGAGCCAAGACCTTCGTGCCGGTGCTCGCAACCTCACTGCCGCAGTCCTTCGACCTGACGGCGCTGCTCGAGCAATCCGAGAAAGAACTGATCCTGCAAACGCTCTCTGGCGCGAACGGAGTGCAAGCCGAGGCTGCGCGCCGCATGGGGCTCTCGCGCAGCGCGCTCGCCTACAAACTCACCAAGTACGGAATCCGCGCGACCGAGTAAAGCAGTTCCGAAGGAGCCTGCTCCCATGGATGCAATGGAGAACGGGCGCCACTCATTTCCTGTTTGTCCATGATGCAAGGCGACGCACGTTACTCGCCTTGCCAGTCCACGTGCCCAATCATCGGGACAAATCACACACTGCAGAATCGTCTTCCGCGGCAATGCGTTTCGCATGCGTATAATGGGCGGCGCACAGATGTTATCCACGAGCCGCGGTTTGCAGTGGAAGATCAGCCATTTGAACAGACGTTAGCCAGAGGAGGACACCAGGTGCCCACGGATAGGGAATCGAAAGATATTTCGCGACGAAGTTTCATTTCACGTACCGCGGTCGGGGGCGCGGGACTCCTCATTGCAAAGGACATTCTGAGCCCGGAATTCGCTTCCGGCGGAACGAAAAGCACGAACGCGACGATGATGGGCGTCCCGTTCGAGGGAAGAGAACGGGTGCGCCTGGGAATTATCGGCGTCGGCGGACGAGGTACCAGCCTGCTGCAGGATTTGCTGGCCATTGAAAAAGTAGAGGTCAAGGCGATCTGCGATCTGGTGCCGGCAAAAGTTGCGCGAGCGCAGAAAGCAGTTACGGACGCAGGCCAGGCACAGCCTGTAGGGTTCTCCAAGGGCGAAAAGGATTTTGAAAATCTAACGAAGCTCGACCTCGATATCGTCTATATCGCGACCCCGTGGGACTGGCACGTTCCGATGGCGGTCAGCGCCATGAAGAACGGCCATCACGCTGCGGTCGAGGTACCTGCCTGTCAAACCTTGCAGGAATGCTGGGAACTCGTCGACACCTCCGAGGCCACGCGCAAGCATTGCGTCATTCTGGAAAACTGCTGCTATGGCGATACCGAGATGATGGTCCTCGGCATGATACGCGATGGAGTTTTCGGCGAAATCCTGCATGGAGAAGCGGCTTATCTCCACGATTTGCGCGGCATTCTAACCTCGCCGGAAGGAGAGGGAATGTGGCGCCGGTTTCCGCATATGAATCGGAATGGCAACCTGTATCCGACGCACGGATTGGGTCCGGTAGCCCATTACATGGACATTCACCGTGGCGACCGGTTCGACTACATGGTTTCGGTGAGTTCGGCGGAGGCCGCGCTGAGCGCATATGTCAAAGCGAACTTTGCTGACGGGGACCCGAAGCGGACCGAAAAGTACATCTGCGGTGACATGAACACCAGTATTATCAAAACCCTGAAAGGCCGCACGATCCTTCTGCAGCATGACGTGGTGAGCCCCCGGCCCTACAGCCGGCTCAATGCAGTCTCGGGCACAAAGGGCGCGTTCGCCGATTACCCGCCGCGGGTCTTTGTCGATGGAACGAAAGAAGAGGAATGGCACAACATCGATGGGTTTAAGGAGAAGTACGAGCACCCGCTCTGGAAAGCAAGCGGAGAACTGGCCCGCAAAATGGGTGGTCACGGGGGAATGGACTACATCATGAATTACAGGCTGATGGATTGCCTGAAAAGAGGTCTGGTGCCGGACATCAATGTTTACGATGCCGCGGCATGGAGTGCGCCGATCGCGTTAAGCGAGACGTCGGTGCACCAAAATGGTGCGCCCCAGAAATTTCCGGACTTCACACGCGGTAAGTGGAGTGCGTCGAACCCCTTGGGGTTTGCGGTTCAAGTTTGAATGCCAGCGAGTTGCGACTCGGGGTCAGTGGGTAACAGGATAACTTCATGATCGAAACCTCACGGATCGAAGGTCCGGCAGCAGAACTGCATATTGCCGAACCCAAGCAAGGAACTGAAAGCGCGGCCCGGTTGGTCTCGCTCGATGCATTCCGCGGTCTGGTCATGACCCTTATGCTCGCGGAACTCATGCGCCTGCCAGAGGTGGCGCTCTCATTTCCGCACAGCACACTGTGGGCCATAATCGGCTTCAATACTCAGCACGTGGAGTGGCAGGGTTGCTCGCTGCATGATTTGATCCAACCTGCGTTTTCCTTCCTAGTGGGTGCGGCGCTGCCGTTTTCCATCGCGAGCCGGAAGATGAAGGGACACACCTTCGGACAGATGTTTGGGCACGTGGTCCGGCGGGCTCTGATCCTGATTTTTCTGGGCATCTTCCTTCGTTCTCTGAGGTCAAGCCAGACCTACTTTACATTTGAGGACACGCTGACACAGATTGGGTTGGGTTACGTGTTCCTGTTTCTGCTGGGATTCACCCGCGTGCGAACGCAAGTAGTGGCGCTGGTGCTGATCTTGATTTGTTTTTGGGCTATGTTCGCGCTTTACCCGGCGCCTGGTCCTCAGTTTGACTACGCACGGGTTGGAGTTCCGCAGAACTGGTCGCACAATTACACCGGATTTCTCTCTCATTGGAACAAGAATTCGAATCTCTCTTGGGCGTTCGATGTTTGGTTCTTGAACCTGTTTCCGCGGGAACATCCCTTTGTCTTCAACGAAGGCGGTTGGTCCACATTGAGTTTCATTCCGACGCTAGGAACCATGATCCTCGGGCTACTGGCGGGAGAATGGCTCAAGGGCAAAGGATCGAAGGAACGGAAATTCCGCGGACTCGTAATCGCAGGAGCAGGCTTGGTGCTGCTGGGACTGGTGTGTCAATGGGTTGGCATTTGTCCAATCGTCAAAAGGGTCTGGACATCCTCTTACACGCTCTATAGCGGAGGATTAGTGGTGTTGATCCTGGCCGGGTTTTACGCGCTGATGGACTTGAAGGGATGGCGACGATGGGCTTTTCCGCTGGTGGTGGTCGGCATGAACTCGATCGCCGTGTATGTGATGAGTTGGACCATGTCGAGTTTCTTTAGCGCCGCCCTGGACCGCCACGTTGGGAAGGCGATAGCGGTGATTGCAGGACCAACCTTGCAGCCCGTGCTTCACGGTTTCGCAATCCTGCTGATCTTCTGGCTCATCCTGTTTTGGATGTACCGCCGGAAGATCTTCTTGAGGATCTGACCGATTGGAAGAGCTGAGCCTTCGCGAGACTCCGGTATAGTCGCGCTTATTTTGAGACGTCAGTCTCAGTATGAGATCGGTTTCCGCGCAACCGCGGGAAACCTGAAGCTAAAGGTTGCTGCCTAGTTCTGCAACTCATTCTCCTGCCATCACTTGCTCATCAGTCCATGACCTTCGCGTTTTTGGCGTGACCCGTGCACCCTTACTGGCCGATAGAGCAGGACGGGTCTCCCCGCAGCTCTTCCTAACCGGGAAGAGAGGAGGCCTGGCTGCTTCAATGCTCGGGTTAGAGGTTTTTCCGTGCCCAACCAGGCCACCGCTACTGCGTACGCTCTACAACCGGAACTTGTCGGAAGGTTAGCGAAATTCTTTCCGCAAGCGACACCTGTCCGAATTCCTGTCAAGCTGAGCCGCTCCGAAGGTACTGAGGCCGAGAGGTCGCTTTCCAGCGATACGGTGATTGAATTCGGAACCAGCTGCGAAGTCCTGTTTGCCACCGAACGTCCACTGGAGTTTGCCGACCGTGTTCTGCTGGAAAGCAAGGACGGCTCACTACGCGTGGAAGCATCCGTCGTTGCCGTGCAGTATCACCCCAACCGAACCGTGGTGGCCGCGCGGTTCCTAAAAAATGTACCCAACTGGATCGTGAAATCATGACCCCAACTCCATCTACCGCTCGATCGCTGGGCGAACAGTGGCCGCAGTTGTGTGCACTGCAGCCGATTTATTCCGCGCTGGTTAAGGAATTTGTCATCGATGTGCCTGCCAGCCCACTGATTGACGACGCCCAATCGCCGTCGCAAGAAGCCGTGGAGCAGGCGACCGCATGGCTGCAGCAGGTCGATGTGCAGATTCAGGTGCATCAACTGCGCCAATTTCTTCAGACCACGCCTTTGGCCAACGAAGCGTCGCTGCGCGATCTGTTGACGCATCATCTCCATAAAGAGGTGAAGGCCTCGAGCGATCGCGACAAGATTGATTTTCTACTGGTGCAGTACTTCTCGCTGTGTGCTCCTTCGGGCCTGGAAGACTCCGATCTCGATCTCGAGTATGTCGCGCAAGTACTGGAGCCGGCGCTTGGTCCGCAGGAACCAAAATTGCCGATCTGGTTGACCACGCTCGAAACCCTGATGCAGTCTGCTGCCAAGTGCCGCCGGCTCAGCGAACTGCTGCACAGCGGAGTTCTGGAACAAGGCCGCAAGCTCAAGATGCAGAGCGCCGACCGCTACTACGATCCGTCCGCGATGGTTGCCTTTGCGCGTTTCAGCTTCCTGATGCGCCGCATCTTCTTCCGCCTCATGCATGAGGATCTGAACGCGATCCTCGATGGCTTGCGTGAACTGGAAAAACGCGGGGTCAACAGCCTCGATTGCCGGCGCGCGCAATTCTCCGCCGACGAACCGACGACGCGCCTGCGAATGATCTGCCAATCCTGGAAAGTTATGTTCCATGCGGAATATTCTTCCGGACAGCCGTTGCGCATGCTGGTCGATCTGCGGGCTGCGGTAGATGAAGCGCTGCAAGGTGCCGGTGCAAAGAAACCGGCCGCCCGTGCGGCGGCAGCCTCTCCGAAGAGTCCGAGTGGGGGAAAGCGCAGCTAACAGCTGCCCCGAGCCGCTATGAGCAAGCGCCCGATCGTTCTGATTCTTTCGAGCAACCCTGCTTTCTCTCGAGCATTGACCGAGAGTTGGCCCGGAGGAGGCGATTCTCCGGAATTTGTGCTGCTCGAAGAGAACTTGTGCAGCGAGCTGCAACGCGATACTTACGATCTCGCGATTGCGGATGCGGCGACTTCAGAAAAACATGCGACTCTCAAGGCAGCGTTAGCCGCCGCTGGGAAGCCGGCGATCGTGCTGCACTCCGAAGGCGCTCTTGACGATTACAAAGTGCAAGGCTCAATTGTCGAATTGAAGCGCGTTTCCCAGTCATGGCCTGTGATTACTGCCGCGCTGGGCAGGGAAATCCTGCGACGACTGCAGTCCGATTCGCGCGCATCGGAATCAGACCGGCTGAACACCGTCGCGCAATCCGAAGCGACTCTTGGGCGCTACATGGTCGAGATGCACTCGGCCGTAAACAATGCCCTGACGTCGGTGATGGGAAATGCCGAACTGCTGATGCTGGAGCCTGGGCTACCGGCCTCCGTCCTCGCACAGGCTGACACGATTCGCAACATGGCTCTGCGACTGCACGAAGTCTTTCAACGGTTTTCTTCGCTTGAGAAGGAACTCAGCCTGGTCGCTCGCGAGACTGGAAAGAAAACCAGTCAGGCTCGCACAGCAGTTGCCCGGGGCTGAATTCGACCGCAGCGTCAACGTTTCATCCAGGCCTCAGAGCATTTCCTGATAGTCCTTCCAACTCATCCGCTCCATGCCTGCTGGAGTTGGATCGGCCGCTGACGCTAATTCCACGCCCAGAGACTCTTGTCCAATATTCTGGCGTGCCAGATTAGCCCAATCGTGTTCGAAAATCTCCGCAAAATACTTGGCGAGTTTCTCATCATCGAACAACAGGCTCGCGTCGCGGTTATTGGACACGCCCAGGTTCGACCAGTTCTGGCTGCCCAACAATACTTTTTTCTTGTCGACCACGACACCCTTGGTGTGGCAATTGGTTTGGACCTTGATGCTGTCCGGGCTGAATCCAAAATCGACGAGGTTGGTGATATTGGCACGTGCATCGGGCGCATACAGAACGCGGAAGATGATGCGTACATCAACGCCTGCTCTTTGTTTGGCCAGCACCGCATCCACGAGTTCTTTCAGTTGGTCGGTGTTGTCCGTCGGGGAGTTGAAGGTCTGGTTTTCAATCAACAACTGTTCTTCCGCACTTTCAATTAATGCCAGCACGACGTCGTGAAAGTTGTCCGGTGTGAGCAAGGGTTGCACCGTGAAATTACGATCTTCGTCAAACGGCTTGAAGTATTTGAACGGCTTGGCTGCTTCTTCAGGCGCAGGAACAAACAGGGCACCGGGGAGCAATAGGTCCGGAATTTCCATTGCCTCATCGGGGTTGAACGCCCGATTCTGCTGGAAGTCGTTCAGGATATACGCTTGGAACGTCAGGGCGAGTTTTTCGTGTTCCACCACCGCGTGCCATTCCCGGTTGTATTTCGTCAGGTAGGTACGTTTCTGCGGAACTTCGTTTAACGGATCGGCATCGGGTTGGTTGGAAGACTGCCAATTTCCGCTCGAAAGCCAGAAGGCGCTTTCATCGCGCACCGCGACCTTGATGTGATATGAGGCGGCGACCCAGCCGTTGACCGAGCCGATCTGCACCCAGGCGCTCTCAAACTTTGCGCCCAGTGCAAGCTTCAGTTTATCGATCATCTCTTCGTCGGTAAGATCGTTGGCCTTCGTGCCAGAACCAGTGTCCTCACCATGTTGAATCGCCATCGTGAATTTCTGGAAGGCCGCTTTGTGGCTAGTCGTGGTCGTAATGGCTTTGAGAATGTGCTGCGCGCCAAAATCGTACATGCCCACCACCAGGCGCTTCTTGATCCCGATTAGAAAGTCCTGCAAAACTGGAAACCCATGGTCGGGACTGACATGTGCGATCACGTGCATGCGTTCGTTGACGAATTGTTTCAGGGGCGGCGCACCAACCGGCGGGAAATACTTGATCTCGTCGCGAAGGATGGACTGATCCGCAACCAGCGCGGCTTCCGTTGTGGCCGGCTTTTGCGTGGCCATGATCAGTTCGCGGATGGTCGGGTTCGTAACCTCCACCGGCAATCCCTGAAACGTCAGCGGCAAGGGATCGATGCTGGCTTCCTTCAAAGCTGCAGGAGTATGCCTTCTTCGGACTGTGACCACTATCGCTCGATCTTTCGTGATCCAGCCGTCTTTGAAAACGTATCCCATGCGCACTGCGAGTACGTCGGCACGCTTGCCAAGTTCCTTCTGCGCGGCTGCAAGAATTGAATTGGGAGTGTTGGAAGGTGGCGGTGCAGGGGGCGCGGGCGGTTGCGCGGGGATCACCGGCGAAGCCGGAGGAGTAGCCACCGAAGCGGATGGCCCATCGCCACCCACGCGAATCGAAATCGTCAGCGGAATGCTCCAGGTTGCGGTACCGTCTGGCCCGCACTTTACCGAGGCGCCACTGGAGGCGGCCTCGCGCGACTGAGACCCTGAGGTTTTTCCGGTTTCCTCGGTTGCGTCGCGAGGCGGCGTCTTGCCCATGGCCATCATTTCGTCGAACAGCCTGCGCTGCGCGTCCGACATCGGCTGCGCTCTCAGGCTGGCTACGATCTTGCTGACACGGGCGCCTTCGTTTGCGATCCAGTCGATCTTGTCTTCGCCCATCGCGGAGGTCCAGACTGTACCGTCGCGAGCGAGGATTTGCCCCGCCGCGTTCTGTTTCCAGACACCGGAATGATGGAGCGCGACCACTTCCCAACGGTCGTTATAGACGGGCGACCCGGAGGATCCAGGGGCGGTATCTGTTTTGTATTGCAGGAAATCATCCAGGACATCGATGATCTGGTTTTCCCGCAAGGCAAGCTGCTTCAGACCTCCATCTGGATGTTGAATGATGTTCACAAACTGGGCCGCAATCGCTTTGCCTTCTTCTTCAATGATTGGATTGAAGCCAAAATCGGTGAGGCTGCGACCGCTATTGAAAGCATTTCCCTGCAGCGCGACCACCGCGTAGTCGAGATGCTGATCGGCGAAATGAAACGTATCCGGATCGACGGCGAAACTGAAAGTGGGAGTGAGACGTCCGTCGGCATCCACCTGGTACTCGAATTCCACAATCGAAGTGCGCGCCAGCGCGCGGTCACCCAAGACATGGTGATTCGTCATCAGCAGCCGGGGAGAAATCAGAAACCCCGTGCCATAGCCCATGGGGCGGCCCGCATTCACGCCGATCCAGACCCGGCCTACGGTATTTGCGGCCTTCAACCCCATTTCCAGGAAAGCAACGCCCATCAGATCGTTGGTGCCCAACACGCGCTCAAGGGCGTTGGGTTCTTCCTGGCCCGTGGTTTCCACCGCGCTGGTGGTGGCGATACTGGCCGAACCCGTGATCAACTGCGTGCATTCGGCAGGTGAGAACCCGCGGCGCGCCAGGAATTTCTGCACGCGTTCGGGAGAATCTACCGCCAGATAGTCCTTCTTGAGGATGAGCCGCTTATTCCGGTCGCGCTGCGTTTGGCGGGCGGCGTATCGTTCACGCGTAGCCTTGATCTGATAGTCATCGATTTTCATGTGGAGCTCCGCCTGGGGGGTAAGTGGCGACAAGGTTGCTTCGCGCCGGGAGCACTCTGGAAAAGCTGGGCTCTCCACTAAAGTCCTGGAGCCCTGATACTCCCATGCATGGACCGTGATCGAGTTCCGATTGAGATAGTCGGGGAATGACTATCGGGATGGTGAAATCAATATAATGCCCCTGCAACTCCGGTTGTCAAGTGAAAGGTTCAATATGACCCAGTTGTCTCCACTCCAATCGCGGGATCGGCGAAACCTTCTGGCGACAATTCCCAAACTCGGGTTAGGATTGCTGGCCATGCAATGGGTTCCGATGTTCGCCGCCGAGTTCACGGATGACGCTCTCGCCACGCTGTTGCCCAGCTTGCAAAGCCAATCGCGCGAGCAGTTGGCGCACATGCTCAAGGCGCCCGGCTTCAGCGGGCATTTTCCGGCGCAGGATGTTGTCACACTAGCGGATCGCGAGCATAAGAGCGTCGATGCCTTGATGCTTGACCTGTTGCCCCTTGCCCGCACCTATGCGCGGCCGCCGATTTCGCACTATCTGGTTGGCGCCGTGGCGCGCGGAGTGAGTGGAAATTTGTATCTGGGCGCGAACATTGAAATCCTAGGGCACTCGCTTGGGTTCTCAGTTCACGGGGAACAATTTGCTCTCTCCAACGCCTACATGCACGCGGAGAAGGGAATCGCTGCGATTGCGGTAACCGCCGCTCCCTGCGGACACTGTCGTCAATTTATGACCGAGATTGCGCCCAGCCGGGACATTCAAGTGCTGATCGCGGGCCAAATGCCTGTACGGCTGGATGTCCTGTTGCCGATGGCTTTCACGCCGAATGATCTGGGCTTCAAAGAAGGTGCGCTTCCGGTAAGAGAAACAAATCTGGCGCGGCCTGAAGGGATCACCGACGACCTGATCCTCTCCGCATTGGACGCTGCAAGAAAATCGTATGCTCCTTACAGCAAGTCACATTCGGGAATAGCGATTGCGGCTCAGGCCGGGCGTATTTACAAAGGTGCATACATTGAGAACGCGGCTTTTAACCCGAGCCTGTCTCCACTGCAAACAGCCCTCGCGGCGCTGATCGTGGCCGGCGAAGATTACAAGTCGATTGCGAGGGTCGCACTGGTCGAGATGGAAGGCGCAGCGATCAGTCAGAAGAGCGTTACCGAATCGGTATTGAGCGCGGTCGCGCCCAATGCACGGCTCCAGGTCGTGACCACCCGAGGATCCAGCTAGCTTGTTTTGCGGGGAAAAACAAATCAGCCAGCCGCGATCGCTCGCAGCTGGCTGAAGAAGTTTCTACGCAGTGTTGCTTGCTACTTTCCAACACCCGATAGCGTAACAACCTGCGGGCTGCTCCCGGCATTGTCGAAAATCTTCAAAGTGCCGGTACGAGTCCCAACCTGCGTGGGCGTGAAGGTGACCGAGATATTGCACGATCCCCCCGCCAGCACGCCTTTCGTGCAGCCGTTTTTCTTGATCGCGAAGTCGCCGCTGATGGTGAGGTTGGTAACGACTACCTGTACCACGCCGATATTGGTCAGCACCGCTTTTTTCGCATTGCTGATCGTGCCAATCGCCCGCATTGGGAACGTCAGGGACGGAGTTGCGATTGCCGCCGATCCCATGCCGTCGCCATTCACTCCGATGCTCGTCGAGTAATAGCGGCCGTTCGGCAGGGGCTGCAGGGCAAAGCTCCCGAGCGGATCACCGGTCTTGAGGTTGGTGCGATAGACGTCGGCATTGCCCATCTGGTGTTGGCGATCGAACCATGTATTGATCGTCCAGAAGCTCAGGCCATCGGGATCAAGCGCGAAGCTGTCGGCATTGGCGGGAATCTGATAGGTCATTTTTTCTTTGTAGATGCAACCCACACAGGTCGGAATCCAATGCTGAATTGCGCCCTGAGTGTCGAGCATGATGCTGGCATCCGGTAAAACGCGGACCTGTCGAGCCATGGCATCGGGCACGATGTCCGCTCCTTGCGTCTGGGTGATGATGTCGAAACTCTTCACATCGCCATTGGTTGCGGCGTAGAACATGGTGCGCTGGTCCGGAGCCAGATCAATCGAGGTTGCTCCACCGGCCACTGCATAAGTAGATACTGGATGACCTGTGCGATCGAGCCGGACGATGTTGCCCTGCGCCAAATACAAGTTGCCCTGCAGGTCATGGGTAACTCCGGTCGGAGCGTTGAACGGTCCGGCGCTGGACAGCAGGGTCCCCGAGTTATCGAATTCAAGCACGTTCCATGACAGCGTTCCAAATCGTGCGCCGATCACATGCAGATGATCGCCGACGTCGAAGGCCATCGCCGTCAGGCAGGCGTTCTGGCTCGGGCCATGAAACGTGGTCAGGAAAGTCCCGGTAGCGTCGTAAATGCTGAGGGCATCCTGCTGGGTATTCAAGAGAGCGTTATCGCAGGTGCCGACGTACAGATTGCCTACCTGGGCCGTCTGAGCACTGACAAAAGTCGCGATCGCTAGAACCATTACCACGGCAAATGCCGTTTTCAATTCGAATTTCACAGAAACCTCCAAATGGGAAAACTTCAACCCGCGAGCCAAGGAGGAGAACATGCGACGGGCGCTCATTGAATCTGCCGCTTTAAGTGACAGTGTCGCTGTCCCCTGGTTACTAACACTTGCGGTAACCCGTTACCCTGTTTGCACTCGTACCCCTCAAGATATGCATGCCCGATACCAAGCGCTCTGGAGGCACGCAAACGGGCCCGTTGATCGTTCCAGGATGGGAAGTGCACCTCGATCAGCGACTTAGAGTCCGGTGGCCATCCAGGGGTTGGATCGCCTGTGCGGCTCGAGAATGGGTGCAGGTTTCGAGTGTGACTAAGTTTTCACATTGTTACGGGCAAGTTAACTTCTCTTCGCCGCGGAGAGCCGGTTCCGGCTAAATCAAGAAAAGCTGCCCGGTCTGGGAACTTTTTAGCGCCTTGCGACATTACAGGGTATGAAAGAGACTTCAGAAGTCGTCCCGGAAGGGAAATGGCGCCGACTATGATCAGCGACGAAGCTCTGATGCTGGAATTTCAGAGTGGATCACGCGAGGCATTTGAGCAGTTATTTACGCGCTATCGCGGGCCGCTCTACGGATATTTCCGGCGGCGGCTTAACGGTGACCAGCGCGCGGAGGACCTCACGCAGGAGACTTTCCTCGCCGTGATCAAGGGAATCGTCCGCTACCAACCGCGCGCTTTGGTCCGCACCTACCTGTATGGCATTGCCATCAACTTGCTGGCCGCCGAGCGGCGGAGCCGGCTGAGAGATTCGCCCGCCGGTAAGCAAGCGGCGGAGCCGACCACACAAGATGCTCCAGACGCTGCCATGTGGGTACGCCAGGCCCTCGAACAACTCGACGAATCCGAGCGCGAGATCCTGATGCTCCGCGAGTACGAACAACTCAGCTATGCCGAAATTGCCGGTTTACTCGAAACGCCGGTCAATACCGTCCGGTCTCGACTGTTCCGTGCGCGGATGGCCATCAAGGACCATCTGGAGCCAAAGGCCAGACTTAACGAGACAGAGAACACGAGTGACACGCCACATCGAGTGAACATGACGCAGGCGGAAGGCGAGGTCCTATGAACAAGGTTATTCATCCCATGGAACCCGAAGAACTGATGGCCTACTTGGACGGGGAACTTCCCAGTGACCGAACGGAAATTGCTGCGTTACACCTGCGCGAGTGTCCGGAGTGCCGCGAAGTTGTTGCCGGACTGCGGCGTGTGTCGCAAGGGTTGGTGGTCTGGGAGGCCGGATCGACGGATGTTCGCGTTCCGGCCGCGCTCGCCTCTGCGTTGGATGAGAACGTAGAGAGGATGGGAAAGACTTTCGTCGTCCGGCCGACATGGCGAGGAGTTCTTCGGCGGAACTGGAAGCAGGCTGCGTGGGTGGGAGCGTTCGCGGTGATTGCGATGGCCGTGTATGTTGTGCCAGGAGAGTTCCGAGTTCGAGATTTCAAACGTCTGGAAATCGATGATGACAGCCGTCCGGCCGAACGACTACGGAGTCAGGCCCCAGGGGATTACATGCACGCCCCGACTGCACCTGCGTCTCTGGCGGCAGGGAGTTCGCAAGAGGCGAACCAGTACGACCATCTTCAGCAATCGGCAAAACTTTTGAAAGCACCACCCTCGAAGTTAGGGACTTCCTCGTCGACGGATTCAAGTACGGAGCGTTCGAACGGTCCGATGATCATCCGCACCGCCCAACTCGCGTTGATCACGAAAGACTTCGACAATACGCGGTCCACAATAGAAGCAATTCTCAAGCGCCATCGCGGCTACCTTGGCGAATTGAAAGTTGGAGGCTCGACTGGCAGTGGACGTACGCTCAACGCCACCTTGCGAGTTCCCGCCGACCAACTTGATGCCAGCCTGACGGAATTGAAAGGGTTTGGGCGCGTTGAATCCGAATCGCAAACTGGACAGGATGTGACGTCACAATATGTTGATCTTCAGGCGCGACTCGCGAATTCGCGCAACACCGAGCAACGGCTCACCGATTTACTGCGCAACCGCACGGGCAAACTGTCTGATGTGCTCGAGGTCGAACAGGAAGTGGATCGTGTTCGGGGCGAAATCGAACAGATGGAAGCGGAACGAAAGAGCATGTCGAATCAGGTCGGTTTCGCGACGCTGAATGTGACGATCAAGGAAGACTACCAGGCACAGTTGCAAGTTGTGCCCCCATCGACCTGGACACGGCTTATCAACGCGGCCATCAGTGGTTACAAGGACATGGTGGAAGGCGTCATGAGCCTAGCGCTCTTCCTGCTCGAGGTTGGGCCCACGTTACTGTTTTGGATCGCAGTGCTGTTTCTACCAGCTCGACTCGTGTGGAAAAAAGTGAGGCGCAGCTTTGCGAGCTAATCTATTGGAGCGGCTCCCCCGAACTCAGGCAATCATCGGCGGATCCGCTTACATCGACTCGGACGATCTGAGTTTCGTCCGAGCAAAAGGCCCTGGTTCCCGTATTGCGCGCGTTCACCGGATAGGCTACGACCTGATACTTTCCTTCGGTTTCAGAATTAACGCAGTTCCGCAGTTCGAACCGGTATCCGTGTTTCAGGCCGGACGCGAGATTGTCCTCGATCAACTGCGCGTGATCAGCCGCCGGTGTCGATGTGCCGATGCCACCCAAGTCCGACAAAGAGCATGTAAATCCTGTCTGCGGGTACGTGGAGTGATAGGTAATCTCAGCAGAGTTGATCGTCCTCACTCCCTCCACTGCGGCCGTTTCGTTGGCGACCATCCTCGCACGGAGCAAATTTGGAATCGCAATCGCCGCGATGATCAGGATGAACGGGATGATCGCGAACGCTCCATATCCCATCACCAGGCCAGCGGTGGCCATGCCGTCGCCCTTGAGACGGCCATTGCTCTTACGGATTTCTGAACGGGACATGTGTCCGAGGACGATGGCCGCGATTCCGATCGGAAATAGCAGCAGGCCAAAGATTCCCGTCACCATGCTGGCCAGCGCCTTGCCACTGGTTTCTCCGCCTCCAGCCTGCGGCTGCACTGGCGGAGGAATCGGTTGCTGCGGCGATGCTGCAAACGCCTGCCCGCATTGATCGCAGAACTTACTACCTTCCCGAACGGCAGTACCGCATTTGTCGCAGAACATGGCTTAGCCTTTTTGTAGACACTTTGAAAATCAGGGCCAAGTTACTCTCGGAGAATGGTTGCGTCAAGTTACTCGCCTGCCGCCCCGGAAAGAGCGACGGCACCGCTGGCTTGCGCCGATATCTACGCGAACAAGAATTCCTTCGTGCGTAGATCTTTAATCGTATCCCGCAACTTTGCCGCCTTTTCAAACTCGAATCGCTTGGCGGCTTCACGCATGTCGCTCTCCAACTTTGCGATGTACGCTTCCAGGTCCTCTTGCGATTTGAATTCCGGCATGCCATCGGCTTCGGGACCGGTGAGATCGGTGTAGTCGGCGCCGATGATCGCGACCAGCGACATATCCAGCGGTCGCACGATCGACTCGGGAGTGATCCCATGTTCTTCGTTGTAGGCCTGCTGGATCGCCCGCCGGCGGTTGGTTTCGTCGAGCGCCTTTTTCATGGAGTCGGTCATACGATCGGCGTAGAGAATCGCTCGTCCATTCAGGTTGCGCGCACAGCGGCCGATGGTTTGAATCAGAGATCCGGCCGAGCGCAGGAAACCCTCTTTGTCCGCGTCGAGAATGGCGACCAGGGAAACTTCCGGCAGATCGAGGCCCTCGCGCAATAAGTTGATGCCGATAAGCACGTCGAATTCGCCCTTGCGCAAGTCGCGCAGAATTTTGACGCGCTCCAGCGTCTCGATCTCGGAGTGCATGTAGCGGCATTTCACTCCGACTTCGCCGTAATATTCCGTCAAGTCTTCGGACATGCGTTTCGTCAGCGTGGTGACCAGTACGCGTTCGTTAATTTCCGCGCGCCGCCGGATCTCGTGCAGCAAGTCGTCGATCTGACCTTTGACAGGACGTATTTCCACCGGCGGATCGATCAAGCCAGTAGGACGAATGATCTGCTCCACCACGACTCCTGCCGACTTCGTGAGTTCATAGGGACCGGGTGTCGCCGACACATAGACGAGCTGGTTGGTGCGATGTTCGAACTCTTCGAACGTCAGCGGTCGATTGTCGAGTGCCGAGGGCATTCGAAATCCATACTCGACCAACGTTTGTTTGCGTGACCGGTCGCCGTGATACATGCCATGCAGTTGCGGCACCGTCTGATGCGATTCGTCGATGAAGAGCAGGAAGTCGCGCGGGAAATAATCCAGAAGCGTGGGTGGCGGCTCTCCGGGCAGGCGTCCGGTGAAATGCCGCGAGTAGTTCTCGATCCCGTGGCAATAACCCATCGCCTTGATCATTTCCAGGTCATACATCACGCGCTGGTGAATCCGTTGTGCTTCGACCGCGCGTCCCTGCTTTTCCAGTTCCACTTCCCACCATGCCAGCTCAGCTTTAATCGAAGTAACGGCGGACTCGCGCGTCTCTTCTTTCATCACGTAGTGAGTCTTCGGATAAATCGGCAGCCGCATGTAGCGGTGCTTGACGGTGCCGAATAGAGGGTCGATCTGCGACAGCGACTCCACTTCGTCGCCGAACATTTCGACCCGGTATGCCATGTCGTCGTAGGTAGGGAAGACTTCGATCACGTCGCCGCGAACGCGGAACGTTCCGCGCCGGAAGTCGCCTTCCGTGCGCTCGTACAGTATGTCGACCAGCTTTCTAGTGATGTCGCCGCGTTTGATCTTCTGTCCTTTTTCAAGGAAGAGCATCATGCCGTAGTAGGCTTCGGGCGATCCCAATCCATAAATGCAGCTCACGGACGAGACGATCAGGACATCGCGCCGTTCGAACAGCGACCGGGTCGCCGAGAGGCGCAGCTTGTCGAGTTCATCATTGATGGTCGACTCCTTTTCGATATAAAGGTCGGCGGCCGGGACGTAAGCTTCGGGCTGGTAGTAGTCGTAATAGGAAACGAAATATTCCACCGCATTGTGCGGAAAAAAACTCTTGAACTCGTGATAGAGCTGTGCTGCCAGGGTCTTGTTGTGCGCCATCACGATGGCTGGGCGATTGGCCGCCTCAATCACTTTGGCCATGGTGTAGGTTTTGCCCGACCCGGTCACGCCCAGGAGAACCTGATGCTGTTCACGGTCAAAAATGCCGCGGGTCAAGCTCTGGATGGCGGTGCCCTGGTCACCCTGCGGCGTGTAGTCGGAGGTTAATTTGAAGTCCATGGAGTAGGTGTGATTTTAGATGAAGCGGTCGAGGAATCGGCGCAGCAATCGCGGGAAGATCGTCTCAACGCCCGGTAAGAATGCAAATCCTCCGTGTAATCATTTCGCCGTGAATCCGGCAGAACTGGCACTTTTGTCCTAAGGTATTTGTCTTAGAGCCTGAGCAAAACTTCCAAGCATATCCAGCATTATCCCGATTGAAGCAGTGTTTTCGCTGTAAACATGCGCTCTACACAATTTCACATAAAGTTAACGGATTCGCATAGATTTGGCCGCGAGGATGCAAGAGTAAGGGCACAGAACAGAATTTCAGGTGCGCACGGGACCCTGAGTGCTGCCCAGCGCACGGGCAGTATCCGTTGCGGCACCCGCGAGGTGCAGTGCATGGACCAACCGATCAGTCGAGTCGGACGCCGAGAGCAGCAGATCATAGACCTGCTTCTCCAGGGGTGCGACAACTCAGAAATTGCGCAGGACCTGAACATCGCCGAGCGCACCGTAAAAGCGCACTTCAACCGTTTGTTCCAGCGTTTCGGTATCCAGGGTGGTATCAAGCGCGTGAAGCTAGCGACAATGCTCTATAGGAGGCAATTATGGTCGGAGAAACAGTCAATCCCCGTGGCCCAAATCCCCGAGAACATGCCATCATCCAGCTCGTCGCTGAAGGCTGTAAGAACCGGGAAATTGCGGATTCCCTCGGGACTACCGAACACGTTATCAAGAACTACCTCCGCGTAATTTACGACAAGCTGGGCCTCTGGAATCGAGTGGAACTCGCGCTCTGGTATGAAGCCCGGCAGTATGAGCAGGCTTACCAGGCATAAGAACAGACAGCCCTCCCCACGAAGTTCTAGTGCGAGCCGCTGCAGGCACCCGAAAGGGTGCCTTTTTTTTGTCCGGTCCAAATTCTGACGATCCATCCACGCTAACGATCAGCTGCCGCCATCTCGGCGTGCCCCTCTTAGGCCCAATCGAGCAAATCCTAAAGTATTAATTTTCAATGGCATAGCTCGGGGAGCGAAAAGTTACCACTTGGGGATAGCCGCTCCATTGTTTCCGTGCGGCACCTAATGCACATTGCGTCCAGCGAATCGATTGTGCGGACTTGAACTCTCGTGTTTGGGTTCGGGTCCCTCGAAAGATTCGCGCTAATGGATGACTTGCATTACGCCACCGCTTGCAGCAGCGCTGCAAAATTTCACCGGCGGCGACCAAGGATGATTTTCCATGAAAACTACTCTCAGACTCGCTACCTACCTTCTCTTGACCTTCGCTATCGCCAGGCCCGGTTTCTCCATTGCTCCGCAGAATCTGGTTGCCGGAGTGGGGCCGATCACCAACATTGCCAACTGGTCCGGATACTCCGCGATGAGCGCGATTTCCGGTCCCGCAGTATTTCCTGTCACCAGTTCGACGACCGTGTTGTACATGGCGTTCACGCAAGGCAGCCAGGCCGATATCGGCAACATGGTCCTCTATCAGACGTCTGCCAGAGACCCCCAGATTGCCGCTGTGATCGCGGTCACCCTTAACGGTGTATCGAATCCGAGTATCAATCTCACCGATCCTGCGGTTTGCCCGGTGCAGCCTGTATCGGCCGCCAGCCCGTGCATCGTGAGACTCGATCCGATCGCGCTGCAACTGTCGGCAGCTTCCGACTACTACTTTGTGTCCTATTTTTCCGCAGACAGCAATAACCAGCAACTCGGTTTGTCCCAGCCCCATTTTTTGACTAGCAGTCTTACCGGCGGGTTCATTGGAATCGACACAACGCACCTGACGGTTGGCCAGTCCGTGTCGCCCGGCAACAGTGGGACCCCTTACGGGCTGATCGCGGTGATGAGCAATTAACCCATACGGAATTTCGATCGGTTGCCGTTTGCAGGTCTCTGCAAAATTCAACGGCTGCCGGGAAGGGACAACATCCATGAAGAACCGATTCAACTTCGCCTTGCCCGCTCTGCTCCTGTTGGCGATTGCAACGCAGGGTTGGGGACAGACCTCGCAGAACCTTGTTGCCGGCACAGGCGTAATCAACAGCGCAGCAACCTGGCAGGGATCATCTGCACTGAACTTGATCTCAGGGACCACCCTGCTTCCAATCACCAGCAAGACGACAGCACTTTACATCGCCTTCACCGCCGGCTCCGTTGTAGATATTGGCAAGATGGTGATGTACAGAACAACCGGGCGGAATAGCCTGACGATTGCAGGAGTGACGACGGTGAAGTACGGTGGCATCACCAATCCAACCATAAACCTTTCTGACCGGGCGATCTGCCCGGTGCAGCCCGTGTCACTCGCGCATCCTTGCTTCGTAAGGCTGGATACGGTGAAACTCAAACTCTCGCCGCTGCTGGATTACTATTTCGTCGCGTATTTTCCAAATAGCTCCAACAATGCGGCAGTCAATAGTGCCACGTCCCAGTTTTCTACGAGCACGCTCACGGGGGGCTTCGATCCGAAGGATGACACGAAGCTCAAAAAGGGCAATGCCGTGCCAGACGTCAACGACGGTCACTCATACTTCTTGGTGGGGGTGATGAATAACTAAGGAGAAACGGCGGCGAAAAAACGGCAATAATATACTTTCCGAATCAGGTTCTCGGGGGGATGATGGGGATGGGGGGGTGCGTTTGATAACCCCCCTAAAACTTATGTTCCTTACTTACCTTGACGATTCTGGGTCTGATAGAAAGTCTCCCGTTGTTCTCGTAGGGGCCGTTCTGATAAAGGACTCCATAATTCTAGAAATGGAAACCATAGGAGGACTCGTCATAGAACGATTTATCCCAGACGACAAAAAAGATGATTTTGTCGAGTTCCACGCTGGGGAATTATTCCATGGGAAAGGGATATTTGAAGGTATCGACGAACCCTCTCGCCATGGGGCCATCGCTGCCCTGCTACAACAGGTCGCAAGGTTCAAAATTCCTTGTATTTATTCAGCCGTTAAAAAGAGCGTTTTTGTAAATGGTGTTCTCGGGTCCGCCAGTCCGTTTGATGTCGCATTCAGGATGTGCAGTCTTGGCGTACAGCGCTATCTCACTACCAATAATGAGCACGAAACGGCACTATTTCTTTTTGACGATACTACTGACGGGGTGCTTAAGCGGCAACTTCAAAGTAGCTTCAGAGAATTGAGGCCTCGCATTAAACCGCCATACTGGGAAGGTCCGCATCGACTGTTCAACATACATGACGCAATGTATTTTGGTTCTTCCCGTGATTCCATAGGAATCCAAATTGCAGACTTGTGTAATTATTTTATTTTGAGACATCTAAAAGGTGAAAAAGATGAACTGTATGACATATTCAAGGAGTATGTAGTCTGCTCTAGTATCGAACCGGATTGGACAACATATAGACACCTGTTTGTGGAGCACCGATAGATGAAGCCAGGTAATGAATTCGAGAAATTCGATTCGACAATGCGAAAATTGATCAAGGTTTCGCATAGCGAGATCAAAGCCAAGCTGGACAAGGAAAGGTCGCTCAAGAAACGAATTCGTCATGCGAGTTCGTTCCACTACTTTCGAGTGGCAACGCTGTTCATCTTGGGGAAGGAGAAGCGGGCTGCTGGTCGAGCGTCGAGTAGTGGCATTCCAGCATCCATTGAACCGTGAACATGAGCACCAAGGTCGTTCCGCCTAGCCAGCGAGTCTGACTCAACCGGGCTGGCACTACGCCGTAGAGAACGCCTGCAATTTCCACGATCGGACGCAGCGCCGTCATCGGACCAAGGATCATGACGCTGGTCGCGGCCCGAATATCTGTGGAGGGAATCAGACGCAAGGTGAGGGTTCCCAGCACCAACACGGCGTATGGCACATACACGGTTAGCATTCGATTGCTCGCATGAATCAAATCATCGACGAGGACTTGCTTCTCTGCCGTCGCCAGCAACATCACCAGCAGAATCGCTCCGGAGATTGCGCATCCCGCCTGCGCGAAAATGATTCCTCGCTGTACCGCGCTGCGGTAGTAACTGGCTTTCTCGATCAGGGCACACCGGCCGGCAGCAACGCGGTACGCGCACAGTGCGCAGTCGGTGGTCGCGAGCAGGTACAGGACGAACAGCGTCATGCGGGTTCTCTCAGCCTCGCGGCCCTCCGCCCCAACTGGTTTCGCAAGGTGTCGAACATCGCGCTCTGCACTCCCACAATGGAGTGAAAGACTCGCGGCAAGGGCGTGTTCCAGATGTGCTCACCGTACATGGCAAGTCGAAACGATGGAGCGCCAATTTTCGCCGCTTCGAGGAGCGTGGTTGCCGAGTGTGCCCGCAAGGCGGAGAGTACGCCATCGTGTCTGGCCAGCGCGGTTCTCATCCTCACGTAGTGAAAGAACCACGAGCCCGGACGCGCCAAAGGCGAAGGCTTGAAGTCGAAATGCACAAATGCGGCAACGCCCGATCGTTCATGATTGCGAAAGAAATCCGTCAGCGCCTCGCCGCGAAAATGGTGCACGACTCCTGTCGTGAAGAACACGTGTCCGCCAACATCTTTGCTGAAGGCGCTCGCCCTCATGAACCGGCATTTCAGGTTTTCCAGTGCGGCCAGCCGCTGTGCCTCTGCTATTAGAGCGTCATTGAAGTCGACGCCAACCAACTCAACGTCATCGCCGAGATTCCCCAGAGCCGCCAGCCAGCGAATGGCGAACCCGGTGCCGCAACCAATATCGACCAGCCGCACAGGCGGCCGGACACCATGTTGACGCAGCGTGCGCAACAAGGGAAGCAGGAGTTCGCGCACACGGCTGCCATGATGAAACTCCTCGGCCATGCGCTGCATTTCGCAATGCGTCTTGATCAGAAGGTGATCGACGGCGTGAGGATCGAGGAAACCGTGTTGCGCCGGAAGGCCCGCCACTACCCGCGCCGCTTGCCTGTTTTTCGATTGCAGGAAGCGGGAGACTACCTCGGACTTTCGCACCGGCAGCCGCGCCAGTGAGGCAGTATCGAATTGCGTGATCAGGTCGGAAACTTCGGGATCAGTGGCACGCATTTTCAGCGCAGCCTATCACGAAACCTGCACCGTGGGACTGGTCAAAGTCGATACCTGCTCTGCTTCTTCGACATTTGTCGGGTGGCGCACTTCTCCAGCGCCGCCCACCGCGAACCGCTAACCCGAGCGAGTTATACTTCCGGCGAGATGTGGTCCGTCCGCCGGAGTTCGTTCTATGCCAGACAAAATCAACTATTCGCTCACGCCGATCGGCTTCGTTCAGTCCCCGCTCAAGAGTCGTCACAACGCACCCAGGCAGGGAAGTGAAGGAGCACCCGACGCATGGATCGAGATCGTATCGAAGGTGGCGCGAGGCGCCCGAGAAATTGAGTTAGGCGACGAAGTGATTCTCATCACTTGGTTTCACAAGGCGAAGAGAAGTGTTTTGAAAGTGCATCCGAGGGGAGACAAAAACACGCCTCTCACGGGAGTCTTCTCCACACGGTCACCTGATCGTCCCAACCCGTTGGGCTTGCATCGCGTAAAAGTTCTGGAGATCGACGGCAGCCGGTTGCGAGTCGGCCCACTCGAAGCGATCGATGGGACGCCGGTGGTCGATATCAAGCCGGTGCTTCGCGGTGACTGATAGCGGCGTTCGATTTTCGCCGTTACGGGCGCGGGTGCGAACTTACATTCCCTTCCGTCATGCCGAGCACCCACTTGATGGCTTCGAAGTACATCTTGCGAATTTCGGGATCGGTCCAGGCTTCCTGCGTGTGTCCGAGGCTGGAATAGAAGACGCGGCCTTTGCCGTACATTTTGTCCCAGGCAACGGCGAAATCGTGGTCGGTTCGATGGACACGCGGGTTGTCAAAATTCAATTTCTTCGGATCGAGACTGAGCAGAACGTTGACTTTGTCGCGCGACCACTGCTTGGCCTGATAAATTTCGTCATACTTCACAAACATTTTTGGAAAATGCCGGACCGCAGGGAAGCTCGGGTCTTCATTGATGATGGGCGCCATGAACGTAGACCACGGATGCTGGTCGAACCATCCGCCAATCATCTCGGAGTATTCCGGCCATTTGTAGCTCGTGTCGAGCGCGGCGTGGATGCCGACAAAACCTTTTCCGTCTTCTTTGATAAACGACAGGATGTCTTTCTTCTGGCTATCGTCGAGGTCGAGTTCACCGGTGGTGCTCACAAAAATCAGGGCATCGAAGTAATCCAGGTTCTTCGCGTTTCTGTCGCCCAGGTTTTTCTTGGTGAGGAGTTCAGTGTCGGTGCGCAGCGTAGCGTCCCACAGACCGCTGTCGTGGCCCATGTTGTAAATCGCGGCCATCGCATCCGGAATCGAATCGTGCTCCCATCCCTTCGTCTGACTGATGACGAGCAGGTGCTTGAGGTGGATTTCATGAGCATGCGGCGGAGGTGGCATGGACGGATCCACGGCCGCGTCCTGGGCGAAGGCGAAGGTTCGCAGGATTAGAAGAGAGAGAGCGAGGTATTGAGCGATTCGAACTCGGCGCATCGGATGTGGGCTACCTTTCGGGGGGAAGTATAACCCGGGGCCGGTTCCTACCCAGCAGCCACGTGCCACTTTCCCATCTCGCCGCTTGCGGGCACATTGCAGCAGATCTTTGCATGCCCGGGTATCTACTACCGCAATCCGTTGCAACTTGCAGGATTAAAGCGACTTAATTTCCGTTTTCGATTGAAACTGACTGGCTGACCGTGGTCAACTTGCGAGATCGTCCTCCCCGGGCGGTCGTGAACTCGTATGAGAATCCAAGGGCCTTCAGTATCGACATCCACATCCTTGTCCTCGTCTATCCGTTGGATTGAGATCATCCTGTGCCTTTGGATTGCGGTCGCTGTTGCCGGTCGAGCAAATGCCCAGGACTATCTCGTGACCAACGACGACGCCTACGGTATTTCCCTTTACTCGATCGGAGCGCGGGGCGTTTTGAGTTTTGCCGAACGAATTCCCGGGCCGGGCGTCGGGATCCAAGGCGGATATTTCGGGATGAACCGCCTCGCCATTCTGAATAACGGATCCCAGCAATGCATCTTCGCGTCGGAAGCCTTGACCGGTGACATCGCGTGGATGGAATTCGGCAGCGGAATGTTCCAGGGAGTTGCGACGGGGTCACCGACTGATGGAGGCACATCGAACGGCATCGGACTTGCCGCGAATTCCAATTACCTGTATGCCAGCTTTAGCGACTCGAGCACCATCGGTACGTTTCAGATCCAAGCGGGTTGCGCGTTGCGTCTGGTCAATGATGTGTCCGTGGGCGGGCTGCGGGGTGGAGTCATCGACGGCATGGCGGTCCACGGCAACATGCTGATTGTCACGTACGCGGATGGCACCATCGAGTCCTTCAATACTGCGGCCGGTTCCCTCGTACCGAACGGAGACAAGCAGACATCAACCGCTTCGGCGAATGGCACGACTTATCCGAACGGGATTGACATCACGCAAGACGGACACTTTGCGCTCTTCGGAGACACGTCGACGGCCACGGTTGTGGAAGTGTCCGACATCTCGCTAGGCCGGCTGATGCCTACGAAGGTTTACCGGACGCATGCGGGCATCAGCTCCAGTAACTTGATTCTCAGTCCTGATGAGACGATCCTCTACATCATCAGTACGCAGGGGGACGTCGTCGTCGCTGCATTCTTCGATAAGGCCACGGGCCAGCTGTCGCGCGGATGTACATCGGGAAGCCTCAGACACTATGGAAGGGCGTTTTCGTATCTGGGCGGCGCCGCGTTGCAACAGACAACCGGCAATGGAGGCGGAGTCTTTGTTACAGAGTTTGGCGCCCCGTCGAGCATCGCCTCCGTCAATCTGACGGTGAGCGGAGGCAGGTGTCATCTGGCAGAGGCGCAAGGATCTCCCGTCCCCGACTTCTACAGCGGAGGGCTGCTTTCAATCGGGAGATTTCCTCCGCGGTCTTTTTAGCTTCGAGCGGAAACGTTTTCATCACACTGATCGAGGAAGAGCATGTTCACTGCAGGCCGGTGGTGGTTGGCAGTATTTGTCGGGGGACTCTCCTTCACGCAACTTTGGGCGCAATGTCCTGATCGGCCCGCACAGGGCACCGTCGTACAGGATCCCTACACGATCCAGTCATCGAATGGAGTGCTGCAGGCCACGCTCTCACTCGGATATTCCGTTGACCAGGCTGGATTCTCGCACTACTGCTACCAGTACCAGACGCCCAGCGGAATCGTGGAAGCGCCGACTCTACGGCTCAAACCAGGCGATCAGCTGCAACTGAGTGTTGCCAACGTAATCAAGAACAACGATGCCTCGCTGATGAAGATGGATCATTCCAGCGATGGAAATAAATGTGGAGATGGCGGCGCGGCGACGATTAATTCCACGAACGTCCATTTTCATGGCATGCCTATCCCCCCAACCTGCCATCAGGACGACGTGATCAACACGCTGATCCAGCCGGGATCGCCTGCATTTGATTTCAACATTCAGATTCCCAAGGACAACCCTCCCGGCCTGTATTGGTATCACCCGCATGTGCACGGGTTCACCGAATTTCAAGTGAACGGAGGCGCAGCGGGGGCACTCATTGTCGATGGAATGGAGCAGGTTCGCCCGGAGGTAAAGGGGCTAACCGAGCGAGTGTTCGTAATCCGCCAGCAATACCTCGTTCCGTGGATTCCCGGCCCCTACGATCTCACCGTCAACTATCAGCTGACGCAGTTTCCAGAGCACCTCCCACCGGTCGTCAAAATGAAGCCGCGCGAGAAACAATTCTGGAGAGTCGCGAATACCACCTTGCAAAACTTCATGCCTCTGCAGGTCACGTTCCATGATCGGCCGCAAACGCTCCTGCTCATCGCGCTCGACGGTTATCCGCTGAAGACCCCGCGCGAAGTGAAGACGATTCTTCTTCCACCGGCAGGCCGCGCGGAATTCATCATCGAAGGGCCACCTGCAGGAGGCACTGGTTTATTCCTGACGGGAGGCTATGACACGGGGCTGACCGGTAATCCTGATGTTTCGCTGTTGCTGGCCTCCATTCAAACCGACAGCGGGGGACAGCCTCAAGCCAAGGCGCAAGAGCCTTCCGCAAAAAAGCCCCCTGAAGCAAGTGCCATTTCGTCCGAAGCGGCGACCCCTGCTCCCGTTATCAAATGGGCTGACCTCGCATCCAAAACCGCGACCGTACAACGCAAGGTATATTTTTCCGAACAGTTCGGCGGCACGAATGGTCCGATTCAGTTCTATATCACCGTAGACGGACAGAAACAGAAAGTATTCGAGGCGGATGAGAAGCCGGTTATTACAACCCATGTGGGAGCCATTGAAGAGTGGACGATCGAGAATCGGGCGCTGGAAACGCACGCCTTTCATATTCATCAGATCCACTTCAAACTTCTCGAAGTCGACGGCAAGCCGGTCCCCGAAGGAGACATGCTGGACACCGTCACGGTTCCTTTTTGGAACGGCAAGGGTCCTTATCACAGCGTAAAAGTCCGGATGAATTTCAGCGATCCGACTACTGCCGGCACGTTTCTATTCCACTGCCACATCCTCCTGCATGAGGATCTCGGGATGATGCACAAGATCCGCGTCGATCCTTGATTGTCACCCGCCGTAACGTTTCGAGCGCTTGTTTCACCATCGTAGTGTGCATCGGAGATTGCGATTGTAGGTAACTTTCGCGACGAAGATTCTACGAGGTGAGAACATGCTCAAGGCAGCGCTGGTAGCTCTTTTCCTGATCTTCCTGACCGGATGCGACGTTCCAAAGGTCCGCTTGACGGTGGAGACCCGCGATCCACAGGGCAGCGTCATCGACAGGGCAGACATAACCAACGGAGACACAAACGGCCGCGATTTTCGCGTGAACGGGAATGGCTCGATTGCGTTGACAGCCTCCGCGGACGACAGCGGCGGACTGAGCGCTCTCGACATCGAGGGCGGATTCTCCTGCAACAAGACCACTGGAGGCATTGGGAGCGTGCAGCAGGGTACCTTCAATGCCAACGATCCAGCGCTGCCGGGGCAACATCCGACGAGTTCGAGCTTTCAAAATGTGTCTCCGGTGCAATGCTCTGGTGGAACCTATACCGGCTCTGCGCACGCCTGCGCAACTACGGCAGACGGCAAGAGTCGCAGTTGCACGAAAGACGCAACCTTCAAGTAAGGGCGAACGATTTTGGGGTGGGGCGAGTCCGGAGACAGACAGTGGATCTCGCGAGCCGCAGTCACTCGCAGGGAGCGCGGCCGGCAGGCTCGAATTGATCTAACTGCGCATCGCGCTGCGTCGCGACGTGGCCGCCGGGCGCTTTGCCGTAAAGTTCTTCGCCGGCGCAGTAGTACAAGGCAGTTTTGGGATCGACCCACACCGAAACGCTGGGATTACCGCGTCTAGGCGGCGCTTCCGGCGCTTCGGCGAGTCCGAGACTGACCATGGCTCGCTCCCACGGACGCAGGCGCGGCTTCTGATGCGCTCCTGGCGCGGGCGTCGCCGAGAGTACCCACACCATTGCGAAAGTCGATACCGCGATCGCGACGACCAGGTAAAAATCCGCGCGATGAAAACGCAGTTTCAGATTCAGATCTCGCAGGCTCCATGGTTTCATCACCGGCGATTCCTCGGCGATTTCTTCCGGAGCCAGTTCACCTTCTGCAGCTAACTCGGTTACGTCGGGCAATATCCTAAGTTGCGAGAGTCCAGAGTTAAATGACCTATCGTTGGCCAGTAACTCAAGCGGAGCGTGGTCTATCTCGGCATCTGGGTGGGCGAAAGCTTCATGCCGACGAAGCTCTACAAGGTCGGGTGTAGGAGCTTCGCTCTCCTTGTCGGTCGGCAGGTCGACAAGTCCTGATTCGATGCGTGGCGTTTCGAAGTGACGCGGTGGAAAGGCCGGCAATTCGATCTGTGAAACGATGTTCGGTGATGCAGGGGCCGGTGATCCGAGGTTACGTGGCTCGACGTTTGGTAACCGTCCGTCCGGTGATTCGTCTGCGGGATCGCCAGCGGATTTCTGAAACAAGCCTTGCTCCTGGCTCATCAACCACAGGGATGCCCATTTTCGTTGTAATTCTTCTCCTTGACGAGGTTCACTCGCACAGCGCTCACACAAGGGAGAGTCGTCCAGTGCGGGAGCGCCACACTGGCTGCAAACACGGGCCGGAGGGCGCGCATTCTTCTTGCGCTGGGCATTGTGTTCCTGAATGGTGAAGGCTGCCGCCAGCATGTCCTGAAAGGACTGCTCGTCAAGCATCAGCTTGGGCCGGCTATAGGACATGGGAGTCAGAAGGGGAGCAGCCCGAACTGCCTATATTGTAGTGCAGTTTTCATGGTTGAAGCGCAGGAAAAAGGTCGCAGGTGTTAGGTCTTAGGTCTCAGGAAACCATACCTAGGTTCGGGGATAGGCGGCATCGGCCTACTTAGCGGGAGTCTTCCACTACCTACCTGGAACCATGATTTCCAGAAACCAGAAACCAGAAACCAGAAACCAGAAACCAGAGACCTGCCACCTGACACCTGCCACCTGACACCTGCCACCTGACACCTGACACCTAAGGCCTGCCCTTCAAGGACGTACCCCTTTGGTTCCCGATTCCGGATTCCACAATGGGAATCGCCTCATGAGGGAACTCTGATCAAGTGGCAGGCAATTTTCTCGATCAAGATCTAAGTTGTTGGATCGATGGTGGTTTCGATGACAGCGAAGAGTTGGCGAATAGCGTGCATCCAGGTAATTATCCCTTGACAGTAGGTACATGTCATGCTAACCTCTTTGCTATCAAGGTAGGTAAAGCGCTATGAGCAACCGCAAACCGCCGATGAAACCCTTCACTCTCAAGCACTTCCAAGCACAGTTCCCGGATGACGCTACCTGCCTTGAGTGGCTTCGCAATTATCTCTACCCGGATGGCATCCACTGCAATACCTGCCAGCGAGTGACAAAGCATCACCGCGTTGCGAGTCGCCCGTCCTACTCCTGCGACTACTGCGGCCATCACGTTCATCCGACTGCTGGGACGATCTTCCACAAGTCGCCCACTCCGCTGACTACTTGGTTCTATGCGATCTACTTGATGGCTCAGACGCGTTGCGGAATCTCCGCAAAGCAGATCCAGCGCGAGACTGGCGTCACTTACAAAACAGCGTGGCGCATGTTCAAGCAGATTCGCACGATGCTCCAAGACGACAGTCCTATTGGCGGGGGCGGCAAGGGCGTTGAGATGGACGAAGCCGTGTTCGGCGGCTATCGGAAGGCGGGGGCTGGCCGGAAACTGCGGAACGACCGGATGGCCAACAAGACTATTGCGATCGGTATGGTCGAGCGCAAGGGAAGCATCCGCGCATTCACCGCTGCGGACATTAAGAGCGGCACACTGTTGGAGATCGCACGCGAATACATCCTTCCCAAGAGCGTTGTCTTTACGGATGAACTCAACTCCTATCAGGGACTCCCGCACATCACGAATCGCGGATATGAGCATCGCAGAGTGAATCACAGCGCTCGCGTCTACGTCTCCGGAACGACTCACACGAATACCATCGAAGGATTCTGGAGCCTGATTAAGAGAGGTATTTCCGGGGTTTACCATCAAGTTGGAAGTCACTATCTGCAGTCTTACTTAAACGAGTACAGCTTCCGATACAATCGGCGGTTTGACGTTCAGCCGATGTTCCTCAGTTTCTTGCAGCAAGTAGAAAAGAGGGATACTGTTGTGCGCCAATTGCCTGCTGCGGTTGAACCATTCTGAATGAGTGATGAAAGGACTAGAAATGGGAACTCCTTCAAATCCGCCATTTCCCGAACATGTTTTCGGAATATTCTGTGGAGACATCAACGCACCCAATACTCAAAAGTTTGTTCAGAATTTGACACTTGCATCTAATGCTGGTGTCAAGAACGTCCACATTCTTTTCCAATCATGGGGCGGGTTTATAGGCGATGGAATTTTCCTATACAACATGCTGCGAACATTTCCCGTTGATGTAACGCTCTACAATGGCGGTCAAGTCGCCTCGGCAGGAGTGCTCGCCTTCCTTGGAGCCAAGCATCGCAAGACCGCAAAAAACGCACTCTTCATGATTCACAAAAGCAGCCATACTGGCACTCAACCCGCTACCTTTGAGAAGCTTAAGGTGATCCAAAAAGGAATGATCCTTGAGGATTCTAGAGTAGACGCCATTTTCCATGACAACTTGAGCTTGCCCGAGGAAGTGTTGGTTGAACTTATTCATAGTGACGTTAACCTGTCCGCAGATGATGCCATTAAATATGGTATTGCTCAAGAACTCGGAGACTTCTCCCCATTGATAGACTCGAAAGTCTTTAATGTTTTGGGGTAATGTCAGTTTTTCGGCTCGCTTTTTTTAGAGCAGACTCAAATTCCTCTTTGGTGAATTGCGGCCGCTCTTCCTCCGCTTTCTTCGCGGAATCCATTCCTGGAACATTCTTCTTCATTAAAATATTGTCTTTTTCGTTCCGCATTTTTTCTAGCTCCGGCCTGTTGAGCGTCTCGATAATTTTAATCGCTGGTACGACGATGCCGATTCCCAAGTTTACTCCGCGCTGTTCGACATGAGTTATCTGGGGATTGTTGATCTCCGATTCCTCTATTTCCCAGTGACCGTGCATTAGTCCAAGTAGTTTGAAGGAAGCGGAGCCCCCGAGCATTTCAACGTCTTTGCCATATTCGTTCTCCCGAACGTGCGTCCTAATTGTCGGGCGAACAAACGCTGGCGATCCACTGAGGCCTCCAATGGAGCGAGACTCGATCAGGTAAACATCTGCGTACCCCAAATTCGTTTGGATCTGATCATTCGGAATCATCGCTAAATTGCCGTTCCGAACGAGCGGCATGTTTTTCTTCGCTCCCGGAGACGGGGTGAATAAACCCGTGACGAACACTTCATCTCCAACCCACACGTCGCCTGTTCGTGTCGTCTCCGGAGTCACGAAATCGCGGACATTGATTGACATGAAGTCCGCTTCCGAATCCATATTCACTGGAGTAACGGCAAGATCAGCCGTGCTATCGGTAGGATGCAACCACCATCGATCACCGATGCCGGAAAGCACTTTCGTGCCGCGAATGACATGGTTAACCAAGAAGTACACCGGAACGTTCTTCAGTTCCTCGGCAATGTGTTTTGCGGTAACGAAGTAGACATGAATGAATCGGTCGTCGCGCGAGGCAACCGACACGAAAAACCCGGTGCCGTGCAAGTCGCCATAAACCTTCGATGCATCGCGGTGTCCTTCCTCCCCGACGAATCCCACACATTTGAGGACATAATCAGGCACACGCATAGGGTCATAGTATCGCCGTTCAATCCGGAATCTCCCCGGATACATGGCGACCGCTCCACCCCGATATGACACCTAGACGATACCTACTGTCAAGGGATAATTACCTGCATCCAAATCCGGCGGGTCGCGACCCCAAGAACCTAATTTGCTAAGGAGCGGACGAAGAATTCCATGATCAACCTCAACGAAATCAAGATCACACCTCGTGACCAGCAAGTACTGCGGCTGCTGGTGCAGGGCTGCAGCAACAAGGAAATAGCCGGCCAGCTGAGCATCAGCCCACGGACCGTGAAGCAGCATCTGCGCACGTTGTTTCTGCGGGCTGGTATTAAGGACGGCCGGAAACGGGTCAAACTCGCCACAGCCATGTTCATCAAGGAGCAGGTGCAACCATGCAACCGCGCGATCGGCTAACTCCGAAGGAAATCCAAGTCGCGACCCTGGTTTGGCAGGGTCTAACCAACCGGGATATTGCCGGCGCACTTACCACCAGCGAACAGGTGGTAAAAAACTACTTGCGGACCGCGTTCGACAAGTTGGGCGTGTGGACCCGGCTCGAGCTTGCCCTCTATGTCGCCAGTCATGGTGGTGCTGGCTGGCATCTGGAGTTGGGGCTGGCACCGCTTCCGGCACACAGCGATTGGCAGCTTCGGAACCATGACGAAGCGGGAAGAACAGGATCGGCTGTGGGTAAAGCCGCCGGCGCGGGCGGAGACTAGTTTTCGATGAGGATACCCATGACGAAGTCCCTTGGTGACGCGGCGCCCTTTACGCTGGCAAATTCCTTGTCCGGTAGTGAAGATAGCGCCGCGCATCACCGTCTTTCGTGGATGTCTGGTCGTCGATCGCCCTGATCTCTACTGTGCTTTCGACGGAGTCTAGACTCCTAGCGCAACCACTCCAATTTCCCCTATTGGAAACCTATTTCACACTGTCCTGATCGTGAGGTCGGACGCATGAGCCCTGCTTGGGCGTAGCCGCGGAGTTCTCTAAGGCTAGTATCGTCAATAGATTACCTGCGGAAAGTGTGCCTTCTCATGACCTGGAGCGGGACTCGTCAGCGTCATAGGTATCGGCAATGAAATTGCTCTATCTAGAAGTCGGACCCGTTTGACCCTTGTACATCGTCCCAAAGGAACTGAGGTAGGTATGGGATTCAAAGAGACTTTCTGGATGGCGTGCGACTCGACCGAGCAGTTGCGTGCCGAATACGGCCCGTTCCACACCCGCGCCGAGGCCGAAACGGAAGCCCGGAAACTCGGCTTCGGATACCTGCTTCGTTACGAGCACATCCTGGGACCGAACGAAGAAATTGAAGAGGTACGCTGCGTCTTTATTGAACTCTCTGACGCGGCCTCCTCGCCCAAATCGGGTGTGACGTTCCATACTCGCTGCGCCAGTTGTGGCGAGTCGGCGGTCCACGAGTTCTCGTGGCAAGCCGAAGTGTGGGCGGATATCCATGAATTCGAGCACTCTCGCCACAAGGTCAGGCTCTTCGAACATGCCGTCGGCGAAGGACTGCGAGAAATCGGCGACTGGCGAGGGCACGCCGCATAGTAGTCTGTTGCCATGGGCGTTCCACGATCTCGAGCGCGATTTCGACCAGGCACAGGGCGACTCAAGAAATCATGAGTCGAGTAAGTCACGTTTTCCTGGCTCTATGTTTCGTATCGCTGGCTTTTTCCCACCTGCTTTCCCAGACTACCCTCCACGTAGACGGAATTGTTCGTGACCCCAGTAGCGCCGTGATCGCCAATGCCACCGTCACTCTTGTCAGCGGTTCATTTCGCGTAACCACCAGCACCGATGATCGCGGGCGATTCTCCTTTGAGAATGTGCCCATGCTTTCCGGCACCCTCGAAGTCAAGGCGCCAGGATTCACTCCAGTCCGGCAGTCTTGGACACGATCATCAAATGATGGTGTTCACTTCGACATCGTTCTACAGCCTGAGGTTGGAACCGAACAGGTCACGGTATCCGCCACGCGCACTTCGGTTCGGCTATCGGAAACACCGGGCAGTACGGTCATGCTTTCAACAACCGACCTCGCGGCCACCCCGGCTCTGCGCGTGGACGATGCACTTCGTCAGGTGCCGGGATTCTCTCTCTTCCGGCGTTCTGGCAGCCGGACTGCGAACGCCTCGAATCAGGGTGTCTCGTTACGCGGATTAGGAGGAACCGCTGCGAGTCGCGCTGTCGTCTTATGGGATGGCATTTCGATGGTGGATGGTTTCGGCGGTTGGGTTTACTGGGACCGCATTCCTCGAGCGTCGCTTTCCAGCGTCGAAGTATTTCGTGGCGGGGCATCGAATCTCTACGGCAGCGACGCGCTCGGCGGAGTCGTGCAGTTCATCACCCGCCAACCGGAAAAGACGCCGGCTTTCAACTTCGAATTTTCCGGCGGAAACGAGAACACTCCCGACCTTTCCTTTTGGATGGGATCGCGCATCGGCAAGTGGGATGTCTCTCTCGCGAGCGAAATGTTTCGCACCGATGGGTTCATTCTGGTCCCAGGTTCCCAGCGCGGTGCTGTCGACACGCCCGCAAATTCCGAGAACGCCACCGTCGACCTGAACATCGGCCACCAACTCGGCGCGAACGGCAGGATTTTCGGACGCGGCAACTTCTTCACCGAATCTCGACACAACGGTACGCAGATTCAGACCAATGACACACGGCTTGGAGAGGGAGCGCTCGGCCTCGACAAATCATTTGGCGAGCGTGACTCATTGTCTGCCCGTTCTTACGGATTGGTTCTCGGATACAACCAGCGATTCTCGTCTATTCTTCCCGATCGCAGTGCCGAATCGTTGACCAACATCCAGCATGTCCCGGAGCAGGTCATGGGCGGCGGAGCGCAGTGGACACATGTCCTCGGAAAGAACCAGACCTTGATTGGCGGGGCTGATCTGATGGAAGTGATGGGTGAGAGCGACGAACAGCTCTTGTCCGGGCCCAACAAGAATCGCAACTCCGGAGGCAGGCAGCGCACGCTAGGATTTTTCGGCGAAGATATTGTCCGCATTCAGAAATGGACCGTGATTCTTGCCGGCCGCGTGGACTACTGGAACAACTTTCATGCCAGCCAGACCACGATTCCTACCGCTGGTGCACCCTTGATCACCCAATATGCCGACCGCAGCGCGACCGCGTTCAGTCCTCGGCTTTCGCTATTGCGCTCGTTGAACAGTCACGTCTCCGTGACGAGTTCGATTTATCGCGCGTTTCGCGCGCCCACGTTAAACGAACTTTACCGGACGTTTCGCGTGGGCAACGTGGTGACTTCCAACAATCCCTTGCTCAACGCAGAACGGTTGACCGGGGCGGAGGCGGGAATGAAAGTCACCGCGATCGAGAGCAAGCTTGATCTGCGCGGGACATTTTTCTGGAGCGACATCGTTAACCCGATCGCGAACGTGACGATTGACCCAAACTCCTCGCCCATCCAACGGCAAAAACAGAATTTGGGCCGAACGCGATCGCGAGGTGTGGAATTTGATGGAGTGCTGCGACCGGCTCGGGACTTCCAATTCTCTGCGGGGTACGCCTATACCAGCGCAACCATCGTGAGTTACCCAGTGCCCGCAGGCGCTGTGAATCTGGTTGGACTCGACGTTCCCCAGGTTCCACGCCACGCGTTGACATGGGAAGCTCGCTACTGGAATCCATCGCGCCTCATGCTCAGCCTCCAGGGACGATTCGCCGGCCAGCAATTTGACGATGATCAGAATCAATTTTCTCTCGACCGTTTCTTCTCGATGGATCTACAAGTAGGTCGCGCCCTCACCCGCAAGCTCGAAGTCTTTGGCGCCGTCGAAAACCTTCTGAACCAGCGCTACCAGGTCGCGCGTACACCGGTTGTCAGCCTGGGACCGCCGATCCTGGTCCGCGTCGGACTGCGCTTGAACTTTCCGGCCAGGATGTAGGGTGGACGCTCTTGTCCGTCGCTCCTGGTTTTGAGAGTGTTTCTTGGTTCTCTGTCTCTAGCAGTTTTGTATTATTGCGCCGCCGTGTTCCCCGCGTCTAAGTTGTCGCATCTCTAATTGTGTCCCCTCGTGGGTGGGGATACCCGACCTCGCGTCATGATCTAGCTGGCACGGTCGCAAGTCGAACGCTTCTCGCAATTGCTACAAACAAGAAATTCCGAATCTATGGCAGACCCTACAACAACGGACACCGTTTCGGGCGCAGGTTTGCGGCGGGAACTTGGGTTGGCGTCGACTACTGCGGCCGTCATTGGCGGGATTATCGCGGTGGGCATCTTTCTCACTCCTGCTGGCATGGCCAAGGCGCTGGGATCTCCGTTCTGGCTGTTGTTGGTGTGGCTGGCGGTTGGGGCGATGACCTTGAGCGGCGGGCTCTGTTACGGGGAACTCGCGGGACGTTTCCCGAGTGCGGGTGGCGGCTATATCTACCTGCGAGAATGCTTCGGGCCGCGTCTCGCGTTTCTCTTTGGTTGGATGTGCCTGCTGGTGATGGACCCGGCCGTCACAGCCTCTCTCGCAACCGGACTTGCTGGATACTTCAACTACATTGTCCCCTTGCATCCGCTGTTTTCGAAGCTAGTCGGGGTGGGAGTGATCTGGGGACTCTGCCTGCTGAACATTCTGAGCATCCGAGGCATGGCTGGATTCATTCGTTGGAGCACCTGGTTGAAACTGGGTCTGCTCGGATTCCTGACCATCTGGGCCTTTGCCTTCCGGTTAGGTTCGTGGTCGAACTTCGTTCCGATCGTGGCGCAACATCCCGGCTCGTTGCCGCTCGCGCCGGCGCTGGGCGTGGGCGTGGTTGGCGCCTTCTTTTCTTTCGGGGGCTGGTGGGATGTAGGAAAAATTGCCGGTGAAGTCCGCGACCCAGGCCGCACTCTGCCTCGCGCCTTACTATTGGGTATGCTCGCGGTCACAGCCGTTTACATCATTGTCAGCGCGGTTTTTCTGTACCTCGTGCCGCTCGACAAAGTGACATCGGACCAGACGTTTGTCGCACAGGCCGGGGCAGTTTTATTCGGCCCGACCGGGGGAGTCGTCTTTGCGGGAATCGTTATCATCTGCCTGGTAGGAAGCCTGGCCGCGCTCATCATGTCCGCGCCGCGAGTCTACTACGCGATGGCGAACGATGAATTGTTCTTCCCCGCGGTAGCGAGGACTCATCCGCGCTTCGGCACGCCCGCGAATGCGATTGTCATCCAGGGATCGATTGCGTCGTTGCTGGTGTTGGTTGGTAGTTTCGAACAGATTATTTCCTACGCGCTATTCATCGTCGTTCTGTTTCTAGGAATCACAGTGTCGGGCCTGTTCATCCTTCGGTCGCGCCAACAAGTGGGCGACTCGGTAGCCTTGACTCCAGGCTATCCTGTAACACCGCTGGCATTTCTGGTTCTGGTTGCGCTTATGCTATTTCTGGTCGGGGCGCATAGCCCGAGAGGGGCAATGATGGGCGTGCTGGTTGTGTCCGCGGGATTGCCAGTCTACGAGATCTTTCGACGTCGAAAGACACACGCAATCACCCAGCAACCCATCGTTGGAGAAACTCTGGCTCTTTCTGAAGAGGCTTAGTCCATGGCTGCAAACGAAGAAGATCACAATCACGGCCCGCTAGGTGCTGGCGCTCCAGACGCAACACCTGCGACTAAGATCAGGATTATCGAAGATGCCGAAGCCGTGGGAGAAACGGCGGCTGCCTACGATTACTGGCGTGCCGGATCAGGCCGACAGAAGGTCCCCGGGATCATCAAGTGTTTTGGGGCCAGGCCGGATTTCCTGCGGCAGGTCGTGGACTTTTCCAATACCGTACATTTTTCCGAAGGCCATCTTTCGCGACGGCACAAGGAGATGATTGCCAGTTACGTCTCGTATCTGAATCGGTGTCCGTATTGACTGGACAGCCACGCTTACTTCCTGCGTGTTCAGGGAGCCAATGATCAATGTGTAGCCGCGGTCCTCGAAGGCAATTTGGAAGAAGCCGGCATGACGGAACCAGAACGCGTTCTGATGGACTACGTGAAACTGATTACCGAGGCGGCGTATCGTTCCACGTTTGAGGATGTTGAGAAACTGCGCGCCTCTGGCTGGAAAGAAGAGCAGATTGCAGAGGCGGTCTATATCACGGCAATGTTCGCATTCTTCAACCGGGTTGCGGATGCGTTCGGCGTTCCTCCGCAGAATTATCTGCAGTCGGGGAAAATGACACCGTGATGCGGGACGGACTTTGCTGTTTGTGAGGGCGGAAGACGCGTCTTAGTTTTCCGGGCGCGTGCCAATCAGGATCGCGGTCGCGTCGTCGCGTAAGCCGCTGCCATTCACGAATTTCCTCACGTCCATCAACAGGCCTTCGAGACAAATATCCGGGGATTGCATTTGGGCGAGCAACCGGTCGGCTCCGTACTCTTCGCCGGAGGCGAGAGCGGCCTCCGTGATGCCGTCGGAATAAATGGCGAGGCGCGCCTGCGGGCCGAGAGTGATTTCAGTCTCAGAATATTCGCTGGCGGCGATGCCGAGTGGAAGACCAAGCCTGGTCGCGATCCATCGATGACCACTCGGTTCGACCAATAGCGGCGGCAGATGGCCGGCATTGGCGATCCGCAACTTGCGTGTCGACGGATCGAACTCCGCGTACACCATCGTGACGAAACGTCCACTCGGAAAATCTTCCACCATCAATTTATTGAGGCGGCTGAGCACTTCGCCCGGTCCGGAGCCAGTCTGCGCGAGCGAGCGCAACATGCCACGAGTGGCGGACATCAGTAGAGCAGCGGCAGTTCCTTTGCCTGACACGTCGGCGAGAACCAGTCCCCAACAGCCATTTGCCAAAGGGATGAAGTCGAACCAGTCGCCACCGATGGCGCCCGCGGGAATCGACAGTCCAGATACGCTGAAGCCGGGGATCAAAGGGGAACTGCGGGGGAGGAGTGCCTGCTGAATCGAGCGCGCCTCGGCGGCTTCGCGGCTCATGCTTTCGCGCTGCTCTCGTTCGTTGTGGAAACGATGTGCATTCTGGACGGCCACGGCCACGTGCGAGCAAAACCCTTGCAACAGGCGCAAGTGGGCTTCGGAGAATGCGTCCAGATCGCAGTGCGAGGCGGTGAACACGCCGATCAAATCATTCTCGACGTGCAGCGGAATCGCCACTTCCGAGCGGATGTCCGGCTCACATGGGTGGTAATAAGGATCGAGTGCAACGTCGGGCGCGTACCGCATCTTGCGGGTGGCGGCCACATGTCCCACCATTCCCTGGGTGCCGATCTTGAGCCGATGTCCCTTGCCGTGCACGGAACAGCCACGCATTCCAGTGAGGACCAGTTCCGATGTAGCGGCCTCGTGCAGGTAAATGTTGATTTCGACGCAGCCGAGCGACGCGGCAACCTCGTCGGCGACGCGCTGTACGATTTCATCCAGGTCGAGGCTGGAGTTGATTCTCTGGGCAAACTTCTGGAGGCGCACCAGTTCGGCAACCTTGACGCCAGTGGCCTCTGATGTGTGCAGCCCGGTCGGGTTGAAATCGGTGATCGGAGTTGTCGCCACGTGGAATCTCCCGATCTTGCTATCTGGACTATCTCATAAAGAGATTCACGAATCAGCTTTCCGATTCTCTTTTTGTTCGGGTGGATTTCGACTGGCGCAGCTTCTTGATTTCCTCCAGCCGTTCTCGAATGCGTTTTTCGACGCCTTCGTTGGTGGGCAGATAGTACTTGCGATCGCGAAGGCTGTCGGGCAGGGACTGCATGTCGGCGACTTTGCCCTCTGCATCGTGCGCGTACTGGTAGTCCTTACCGTAGCCGAGGTTCTTCATGAGTCCAGTGGGGGCGTTGCGGAGATGGAGTGGAACGGGTTCGGCAGCCGTGTGTTCCACATCGTCGCGAACCGCGCCATAAGCGGTGTAGAGCGCGTTGGATTTCGGCGCAACGCTCAAATAGACAACGGCTTGTGCGAGCGCAAGGTTGCCTTCCGGCATCCCGATGAAATCGACGGCGTCACGGGCGGCCATGCAGAGTGCGAGCGCTCCCGGTTCGGCGAGGCCGATGTCTTCCACTGCCATGCGTACCACGCGACGGGCAATGTAAAGCGGATCCTCTCCGGCTTCAAGCATGCGAGCGAGCCAGTAGAGAGCGGCATCGGGATCGCTGTTGCGAACGGACTTGTGCAGCGCCGAGATAAGGTTGTAGTGCTCTTCGCCCGACTTGTCGTAACGCAAGATGCGCTTCTGAACGGCTTCCTGGACGATGTCGTCGGTGATGGTTGCGGTGGCTAGGGGAGACGCGCCTGCGGATTGCGCCAGCGAAGCCGCGACTTCGAGAACGTTGTAGGCACTGCGGGCGTCGCCGCTGGAATAGGCGGCGATCTTTCTGAGCGCTTCGTCGGATGCTTCGAGATGCAATGCTCCGAGGCCACGCTCGGGATCGGTGAGCGCGCGCCGCAACAGAGCCACGAGTTGGTCTTCTGTCAGTTGGTTGAGTACGTACACGCGGGAACGGGACAGGAGAGCTGAAATGATCTCGAACGACGGATTTTCTGTCGTTGCTCCAATCAGCCGGATGCTTCCTTTTTCCACATAGGGCAGAAACGCGTCCTGTTGCGCTTTGTTGAAGCGATGGATTTCGTCGACGAACACGATCGTGCGCGTGCCGTACTGGCGGGCTCGATCGGCGTCGAGCATGACCTGCTTGATTTCCTTGATACCGGCCAGGACCGCGGAAAATTCTATGAACTCGGCCTTGGTGACGCTCGCAATGATGTTGGCTAGCGTTGTTTTGCCGGTGCCCGGCGGTCCCCAGAAAATCATCGAACCGGGATCGTCACGTTCAATCTGCACACGCAGTGGTTTGCCGGGTCCGACGAGATGTTCCTGGCCGACAAACTCGTCGAGCGTACGCGGCCGCATGCGATCCGCGAGCGGACGGGCGCCTGGCGTTGAGGAGTCCTGGTTCGGGATGGGCTGGAATAGGCTCATGTCAAAACGTTCTCACCGCCGGGACGCAGAGAAACTCTTCCTAAAATTCCTACCGTTTCTTCCGCGCGCACTCATACAGGACAATACTGGCCGCTACGCCTGCGTTGAGTGATTCGACCTGTGCGGATTGGGGTATTACCAGCGTCTCATCCATTTGAAGCAGAAGTTCGCGCGACAAACCTGCTCCCTCGTTGCCGATGAAGATCGCGAGTGGAAGAGTCCATGTGGCTTCAGGAATCAACGTTCCTTTGTGCGACGAGGTTGCAAACATTCGCACCCCGCGTTGGCGTAGCAACGGGACGAGTTCTGAGGATGCAATCTGCACGACAGGCAGGCGAAAAATTGATCCAGCCGATCCCCGCGTCACTTTGGAGTTATAGGGACTGACCGTGCCTTCGGTGAAAAACACTCCGGCTGCTCCGAAAGCCTCTGCCGAGCGAAGAAGCGTGCCCAGATTTCCGGGATCCTGCAGTCCCGCTGCGACAACGATTGGTCCCGAGCCCGCGCGGTCGAGTAACTGGCTTGCTTGAACGGTATGAAATTTCGCCAACGCTGCTACGCCCTGCGGGGCATCGCTGGGGACGATCGACTTGAACACGGAGTCCGGCAGCAAGAGCACTTCGACCCGGGCACCAATCTGAGGCAGAAACTTTTCGGCGAGCGGGCGAGCCGATTCGCTGAAGAACAATCCGCCCAGACGCTGGCCGGAACGAATTGCCTCTTCGACGAGTTTGACTCCTTCGATGGCGCATTCGCCCGCAGGCGTGAGTTCTCCACGGCGGAAAGCTTGCCGCAATTCCTTGAGGCGCGCGTTGTGCCGGCCGGAAACACGCTGCAAGCGAAAGTTGCCGGAGCGGTCAGAAGATTTCGAGTCCTGCTTCATCGGTTCGACAATCGTTCAATCCAAGAACTGGATGATACGCGATTCGAAGACAGTTCTCAGTTCCTGGTTCTCAGTTCTCGCAACTTCACGGCAATTTTGGCCAAGAACCGGGATCAGGACCTGAGAACCGAGGATTGCGAACTTCATTTATGGTACATTTCACTGTTCACCACAATCTTGTCTGGACCTCCGGAAGGGAACTGAGTGCGCGCGGAAATCCTGAAAATTGATGCCGAGAGCCCTGAAGCCTCGCTCATTAAATATGCTGCCGAGCAGATCCAGGCGGGCAAAGTCCTGGGCATGCCAACCGATACATTTTATGGACTGGCGGCCGATCCTTTTAACCTGCGTGCGGTAGAACGGGTGTATGAGATCAAGTCGCGTTCGCGGCACAAGCCGCTGTCGCTGCTGATTGAGCATGTTGATCAGGCGGAAGATTTTGCGCGTCCGCTGCCGGATGATTTCCAGTTATTGGCGCGAAGATTCTGGCCGGGGCCGTTGACCATGATTGTGCCGGCCGCTTCGCAGTTGCCATTGAAGGTCACGGCGAACACCGGCAATGTCGCGCTGCGCGTACCTTCTGCTGAAATTCCGCTGGCAGTGGTACGGGCGGCGAAGATTCCGATCACGGCGACTTCGGCGAACCTCAGCGGCGCAGCGGAATGTTCCACGGCCGAGCAGGTGAGCGAACAGTTGCAGGATCGCATCTCGCTGATTGTCGACGGAGGCGCGTCACCACGGACAGCATTGTCGACGATCGTGCAATTCAGCCTGGATGGTTCCTGGGAAATTCTGCGGGAAGGCGCAATCCCTGCGAAAGAAATCATCGAAGCTCTTTCTTGAGCGATGGCGGAAGCGCACACACCACCTGACGAAATAAGATTTTCCCGAAGGCGTAGGTGGTTGCTGGTGTTGCTGGCCGCCGTGGGAGCCTTTCTTCTATTTCTGGGTATCACCGGTCTTCGCATTGCCCATGCCGCGGGAGAAGCGCCCACCCACAAGGCCGATGCGATCGTTGTATTCGGCGCCGCCGAGTATGCGGGACGCCCGTCCCCGGTTTTCCGCGCACGGCTCGATCACGGTTTCGATCTCTTCAGCCATGGCCTCGCGCCGGTAGTCATCACAACGGGTGGAGCGGCGCAGGATCCGGACTTCAGCGAAGGGGGCGTGGGACGCGACTACCTGTCGCGGCGCGGAATTCCGGAACAGAGCCTGATTGCAGAGACGCAAGGTTCCGATACGGCACGCTCGGCCGAACGGGTCGCGAACATCATGCGCGCGAACGGGATGCACACCTGTATCGCAGCGAGCGACGCCTATCACGTGTTCCGGATTCGAGCCCTGCTCGAACATGAAGGCATGCAGGTGGAAGTGGCTCCGCGTCCGGAATCACGGCCAAAGTCAGTGTGGCAGCGCTTCGAAGCGGTGATGCGCGAGGCGATGAGTTATTTTGCGTGGGAAGTGGGAATGACGTAGAAACGGTTGCGTACGTCGAGCCACGAGCTTTGATCTACCTTTGAAACCTGCGTCTGCGCACCCACTCCCTTGCGTGTCTTGCATAGTCCCTCTTAGCCGCATGAGGCGTGGCAAGCCTCTTCTTTCACTGTGAATTCAGTCTCCCGGGCGAATTCACAAACCTATTTCAGGTTTTTCTGTAAGAAAGCTCCTCTTCCGGCGACTACCTTAGTGTGAGCGAGATTGCGACCATGCCGGATCTCAGGCCGACGCCGGACGGACTCTACGAGGATGTTGCAAGTCAGTATGGGGCTGCCTTGGAACGTCTGGCGCGCGCGTATGAAGCGGACCCTGAACTGCGGCGCGACCTTCTCCAGGAAATTCACATCGCGCTGTGGCGAAGTTTTCACGGCTTTGATGGCCGGTGTTCATTGCGGACGTGGGCATACCGTGTGGCGCACAATGCTGCCACATCACACGTTATTCGGCAGCGCCGCACGCGATCAAAAGCCCTGTTGGGACTCGACGAACTGGAGAACTTACCCGATCCGAATGCCGGCGAGCAATCCGTGGATCGCGGCCAGGCTCTTGGCCATTTGCTCAATCTGATCCAACGCCTGAAACCGCTCGACCGGCAAGTGATTCTGTCGTACCTCGAAGGCCTGGACAGTGCTTCGATTGGAGAAATAACCGGATTATCCGCGGGAAACGTAGCGACCAAGATCCACCGGATCAAAGGCATCCTTGCTCGGCGCTTTCACGAGGGAGGAAACGATCATGAATGAATCAGGCAACGTTGGGATGAAGAAAATCTGGCAGGGTCAACCAGTGGAGGGTATTCCAATGTCAGTGCAGCAAATTCGTAAGCAAGCAGGGAAGTTCGAGAAACAAATTGTTTGGAGAAACGTTCGTGAATACGCTGGAGCGCTGATTGCTGCAATCTTGTTTGGTTTCTCGTTCGCAACGAGTCACGACCCGTTGTTCCGGAGCGCTTTCGGTCTGCTGATCGCGGGGCTGGTGTACGTCGCCTACCAACTCCATCGCAAAGGCTCGCCGAAAAGCCTGCCGGCTCAAATGGGAGCAGTGAGCTGCCTCCAGTTCCATCGCAGCGAACTGGAGCGGCAACGCGATCTGGTTGGCAACGTGTGGTCCTGGTACCTGGGACCACTCATTCCCGGGTTGGCGCTCCTAACGGTCGCGATGGCGATTGCTGATCCACGACCGGGCAACATTGGTGGCCTGATATTGATGGCCGCCATTGTGGCCGCCTTTTTCGTCTTTGTGGGAAAGCTGAACACGCGAGCAGCGCGTTCGCTGCAACGCCTCATCGACGAACTTTCCACGGCAGAAGGCGCGCGCTAGCCAATCCCATGGAACTGAAATGGACCCGGATCTGCTGTCCGGGGATTGGGGCGCTTACCAGCCCATCTTTTCGCGTAGCTTCGTGACATGCGCGGTGTGATGGCGTCCGTGCCACGCATAGAGGGCGAGAGTCTTCTCCAGCGACATTAATCCCATCTCCGGATGGCGGAAATTTCGTTTCCATTCCGTGTCAGAAATGTTTTTCAGGACATTCGTCCAGCGCTGGTGCAGGGAATCGAGGAGGGCGAGCGAGACTTCAATCGGGACCTGCTTCGAGTCGGGTAGTTCGGCCCAGCGATCTTCCATATAAGGACGGATCGTAGGTTCTTCCTCCGTAAGCGCAAGCTTGAATCGGATGTAGGCATTCATGTGGCTGTCTGCCACGTGGTGCGTGACCTGGAGAACCGTCCAACCGCCTTCGCGGTAGGGAGTATTAATCTGCTGGGCAGAGAGTCCTTGGACGGCGGCACGTAGGCGGGCCGGAGTCTGCTCGATGTCGTTGAGATATTGTTTCTTCTGATCTGGCGTGAGGGTTCCGTCGAAGGAAAATTTGCCAAGCGGGTAGCGCGGATCACTCATGAATTGCCTCCGGTGAGATAGATGCATGCGTACTGCAGCCTGCCTCAAAATATGTACGAAACTGTAGACATTACATTCAACAAAAAAAGAGGGCAGCCGATTTAGCCGCCCTCTTTGGATGATCGAAGTGAATGCTTACGGCAGCGGGACTGCTGCAAAATCCACGTTCTGGACTTGCGTGGTTCCAACCTTAACGCGTCCATCCGTCCACGTCACGTAGGCGTTGCCGTTGAAGGCTGTGGCATAGTCGTAGTCGCCTGCGTAGCACGCTTGAACTCCAGGATCGTTCTGCGCTGGCTGCTGGATGATCGCTGAGCTGATGGTGATCGCCGGCTGGAAGGTCGCGCCGTTGTCGGCGGATTGAATCCCTACTCGTTCATACGAGCAGCCCGGATCCGAGGCGACGTTGCAGGCAGTCGTAGCAGCCCGCCGGTCGTACCAGGAAACCGTTACCTTGCCATTCAAGTCAGAGGAAACCGAGGGCATCCACTGGGTTCTGAATTTTGTTCCCTTGTCGGGGTTGAGTTTGATGGGTGTCGACCAGGTCTTTCCGTTGTCAACGGAGCGGACGTAGAAGATATCGCCTGGGTCGGTTTTCTTTCCCAGGCCGGCATAAGCGTAGTGGACGACTCCGTTAGGACCAACGGCCGGCTCTCCCCAGCCCATATGGCGCCAGATCGGATTGACTTTCACAAAATATGGATTGTCGCAGGAACCCTGGCCGACTGGCTTGAAGGCCGGACCCATCGTCGAACTGGTCCAGGTCACGCCGCCATCGAGGGACTTGTACATGATGTTCTGCCGGTTGGCGAACCCGCCGCCGCCCTCATCCATCGCTGCCACAAACACGGTGCTGTTGGTGCCTTCGAAGCGAGCTGCGCCGCGTGGTGAACCTGTGACTTGTACGTCACGAATGAAGTTAGGATTCAAGATCGCGGGAGCAGACCAGGCAGTGCCGTTGTCCGAGTGTGTTACGGACAGAGCGCCATTGTTGTTGAAGTCATTCCATGAAATGTACATACGGCCGTAAGTGCCGCTGGTGGGATCGTTATCCACCCACATCGATTCACGATCGTCTCCGGCGCCGTTATGGGCGCAGGCGCCGACCTTCCAGGTAAGGCCGAGTTTCGAACTCCATATAGCGATGCCTTGACCGCCGCAGCCGTCGGCGAGATCGCCGGCGAACCACTTATTCAACTTGGAGTTGAAAACTACGATCGGATCGCCAAAGTTGTCGCCATGGCCTGTTGAGAAAGGTGGTGGGATGAGCTGCTTGAAGGTGACGCCGCCGTCTTTGGAGACGGAAGTGCCAGTGTAGTTCAGGCTGCCGCCGGGGTTGTGATCGTTGTAGTTGACCACGATGGTTTTCCCATTGTCCTTGGTGCTGGCCCAGACAGCGCTTTCGCTCTTGGTGCAGCTGGCGCCGTCGACGCAGGCGCGATCGCTGACCTGGATATTCGGTGGAGAAAGAGGCGCCTCGATGCTATCGGCAGGCTGGCCTGCGCGGACGACGCCGCACTCGATCAGAACCCGGCCGGCACGCATGTTGTCCTGCATCATAATTCCCTTGGCAGCGATCTGTGAGCAATCGACGCCCACAGACGTCATTTGAGCGTCAGCTTTCACCGGCTGAAGCACGCACGCTACCCCGAGTACCATGGGCAGCGCAAAAGACAAAAGTGTTTTCTTATCGTTGTACATTTCCACCTTCCGTACCACCTGGAGAGTCTTTCAATTTCGAGGGCGTGCTGGATACTGCGCCAGATTTCTGATTGCTTGCTCCAGCGGCAGTCCCGAAGTATTTTTCATCCATCCAAATACCCGAATTCTTTTTCAATGCATCCAATTTCGACAGCATGGTTTCACTTTGAAGCCGTTTTTCTATTAAAGACGCTACTTGCTCGAGTGGTTGGCGGTCGCGCTTTAACAAATGCACGAGGATGATCGACTCCGCCGTGTCTTGCACCTGAGACCATTTGCCCTCGGCGCTTGCGAATGCGGCTTTTTCCATCGCTGGAGGCATTTCTCCGCGCGGAAACGTCAGCGGTTCGGAGTCCAGCATGCCTTCATCGGAAATCTTGAAGGCTTCTGCCAGTTTCGTCGCGTCGCCGCCTGCTGACGAAGTTTTGAGGATTGCATCCGCCCGGGACTTCGCGGCATCCGGCGCCAATCCTTTGCGATTGGCGGTGTTGGGGCCGGTCTTCCAGATAAAAAGCCGCCGAACTTGCACTTCGTCATAGTCGTGCAGGTGCGTGTTGTAATACTGGCTCACTTCGTCCGGCGTCGGCTTGGCTTGATCCATCAGGCTGGCGAATTGAGCATCCGACAGAATCTGGATTCGCCCGATTTCCAGCTTTCTGGCGACTTCGGGCGTCGTGTCGAGGTGGTTCTTCACTGCCTGCTGCGAAAGCATTAAGACAGACGCGTAGTCGTCGCCGAGGCGGCGGCGTTCTTTTTGGGACGCGGTCTCGTTGTCACCATCTCCGCTGCTTTCGATATCGCTGATTCGGGATTCGAACTCGGCTTCGGTGACCTGCGTGTTGCCGACTTTCAGGACGACACGATTACTGGAAGCAGACGATTTCTTCTCTGCGGAGGTCGCGGATTCCTGGGCGTATGCAACCGCGGTCAGAAGGAGTGCCGACACAACGAGGCCATGAATTCTCAGACGCATGAAATTATTATTTTTTCCCCAACGGCTCGAGTAAGCGATTCAGCAAGCTTTACGGATTGCGGCTGATTGCTAAGGCTGCCAGTCTACTACCGGCGATCGTTGCATGGCTTGTTAATTTTGCGGGAGGGTTGCCGCGTTGCACAGCCTGCAAGACTTTTCATCTAATGCGCGAAGATTTGGTTGGAAATACGCAGGCCAGCCGCAGAGGTGTCAGGGCCATTCATGTCGGCGATAGAGAACCCACGACTTTGGGCAAGTCGCGGGCTCTCATCGATGAAGAGCGGATGAAACTAGTTTTCTAGTTGTGCCGTGCCCTTTGTGACCGACTCCTCAAGGAGCTTCTTCATTTGGCGGGAAGCTTTTTCCGCTAGCTCGCCTTGCTGGCGGCCAAGTTCACCTTGCTGCTCGCCAAGTCTTCCTTGCTTCTCTCCCAACGCCCCCATCTGGTCACCCAGCTTGGATTGCCGGTCTCCAGCCTGTGATTGGACGTCGCCGATCTTCTCCTGCAATTCACCGATCTGGGATTGGATCTCGGCGATCTGGTCGGACGTAGCGCCCGAGTTAAGCTCCTTCAACTTGGCCTGGAGCTTTTCGAGATCGTTCGTCAGGTCTGGAACTTTTACTTGTACCTGTTCCATTTGCATGCCAAGTTCTTCCTGTTGTTTTCCAAGTTCTTCCTGCTGCTTGCCCAGTTCTTCCTGCTTCTTGCCGAGTTCCTCTTGCGGAGCCCAGAGTGCCCGGGCGCGATCGATGGTGCCCTGATCCCGAATGATGTAAGACTTTCCACTACCCCGGAACCAGATGAAGTCTCCGGAAATTGTCTTTCGGAGGTCTTCGATGTGCTCGCTATCCATGTGATTTCCCGACATCGTCAGCGTATCGGTCTTGCCCGAGACGATGACGTAGGGCAGAGCGTCGTCATCACTGTACGAATAGAAACTATGGCTCGAAGACTTCTTCGAGGCTCGCGCTCCGTGCGAAGCGGGCGGGATTGCAGGCGTCGCTTTGTTTTGCGCGAGTTCACCTGAGGTATTCAAAGTGCGATCGGGTGGCTGCGCCGCAGCTGTGAGAAACACAACCGGGATTGCCAGGAGTACGACCAGAATAACGATTGATTTCTTGAGACTCATGACTACTGCTCCCTTTGATTCGAGAATTCGTTCCACTCTTTGTTCGGCGCGACCTGCGCTTGCCATCGAAACGCCCTGCCACCAAACCCGCTGCGGTGCGCCTTGCAGGGCTTCGAAGAAATCAAGCAACGTTCTGGCGTAGGACTGGCAGTCCACGCCGCCCGCTAAAGCCGCTTCGTCGCTGGCTTGTTCGACCAGATCCGCGAGTTCGCGATGGAGCCACCACGCCATCGGACTAAACCAGAAAATCGTGCAGTGTAGAAATGACAGGCGCAGGGTGAGCGTGTCGCGGCGCGCGACGTGCGACAATTCGTGTGCAATCACGGCGTCGAGCTTCGCGGCGTCCCAATCGCGCCAGGTGCTGGGGAAGAAGACAACGGGACGCACGACGCCCATCGTGACCGGTACAGAGATCAGTTCGGATTCGGCAGCCAGTGGCAGTGAGGACAGACGCGCGCCTCGAGCGCGGTCCGCGAACCGCATGGCGAATCCCGCTTCGCGAATGATTCGCGATACGCGACGCAAGCGATAGCCGAGCGCCAGTCCGACGACAAGCCGGGCAAGAAGAAATAGAACCACCGACAAATAGATCCCAACTGCTACGGCGTTCCACCGAATCGCAGGCCCGCTGCGCCGCGGCGAAGCCGGGGCCTTGGTTTCGACCAGAGTCGATTGCTGGTGGAGTACCGAATCGTGAGTTGCCGGAGGAAGGACAACGGGCTGCGAGATATTCCCTGTATCTGCGATTGCCTGCTCAGTTCGCGCCTGAAGAAGGGACGCAATGGGAACCGGCAAGGGTGGCAGCATCCGCTGCAGGAACGGCATCGCCAATGCCACGTAGAGCATCGCTGTCCAGGTAAACAAACGCACCGATGTCGATCTGACTCGAAACGCCGCCAGCCCGATTCCCGCAATGCCTGCCAGTACGAGAACGCGCACGGCAGCGGTCGCGAGCGGCACCAGGACATTGGTCTGCAGTTCAACGGTAGTGATCGGCATCATGACTTTCCTTCCTTCTTCTCCGCGCCTTGCATTTCGGCGACCTTGCGTGCAAGCCGTTCCAACTGTTTCCGGTTCAGGACGGCGTTGTCGACCATGCCGAGGACCAGTTGTTCCGCCGAACCTCCACAGAAGCGGTCGATGATGTTTTTGACCGCGCGAACCGCGACGTTCTGACGCGCGTCGGATGCCCGGTAGAGAAAAGTTCGGCCTTCAATCTCGTGCTCGATATAGCCCTTTTCTTCGAGCCGGCGAAGGACGGTACGGATCGTGGAATCCTTCATGGGTCGAGATGAGGCGAGTGCTTCACGGCACGCTTCTGAAGAAGTTGGGCCATGGGTCCAGACGTAGTCCATGACGAGCTGCTCCACTTCTCCTAGATTCTTGGGGCGGGATGGGTGTGTGTTAGTCATTGTAACGTTACAACATGTAACACATGAAGCGAAACGGTGTCAATGAGCTATTTTCACGATGGTGAGACGTGCGAGAAGAAGAGAGGGTAGCAGCGGGCTGGTGGTGAATGCCGCTCAAAGCGGTGACGGTGCAGGACTACAGGTCCCTCGCTCCGCTCGGGATGACAGAACGTAAAAGGCAACGAATACGCCGACAGCCGCTGCCTTACTTCACCATGGCGAGAACGCGGACGGAAGCATCGAAAGGATTCTTGCTGTTATTTTTCGCGGGAGCAACGATGACGAGAGAGCCAGTCTCGGATAGTTCAGAAAAGCGCGCGGCACTGTCGACGACGTAGGCTCCGTGCAGTGCGAGTTGACGCGACAGAGTGCGGTCGGCTGCAAGGTCAGTCGATGTTTCCACTGCGAATCCGAGAACGTCGCGAGCGTCCATAAGAAACTGGGCAGCGTCAGCGGCAATCGGCAATGGATCCGCATTGGTGTTGAGGGCGCCCACGCGGCGGATCGCGACTACCGATCCTTGCGTCACGATGCCGTGGCTCGCTTCCCACGCAGCGATTTCATCCAACGTTATTTGTGAAGCGTGATCAGGCGAAGACTTCAGGTCCATCACAACCAGGGGCGCGACCAGGCGCTCTGCGGGAATCTGCGCAGCAGACCATGTGCCCGGGATCAGTTCGGCGGGAGCGATGATTCGAGTGGCCGAGTGCTGCGCTGATTTCTGATCCGTATTCGGGGTCAAGGTCAGATCGACGACATGGGAATAGCGGTTGCCGGGCGCCGGATTAGGGCGTCGGTCTGCGAACAAAATAATGGCGAGGACGAGAGCGTACGCGATGATGAAGGAACGAATCCGCATAATTTTGGAATGTCCGTCTCGAAGAAGCGGGTCCTGAAGAGGCATCCCAACTGCTGCGGCCGGGGGATCAAGAACTGTGGTCTTTCAACAACCTGCTGGAGCGCGTCAACGATTGCCAGCTAAGTATGACGTCCAACTGAGCTTAATTGTTGCCCGAGGGAGCCAGAGTTGCAATCAACGTTCGGACATGGCCCGGTGGACGGGGATCGGCTGTCGAGTGTAAGTGCTTGCAGGCGTAAACTTTGGTTACATCTGCTGTCACTTGGGCGGGGCCGGGAAGCGGGTTACAATAAAGTTAATCCCCACGGGAACAACTGGTTTGGCTGGCGCGGGTGGTGCTGCGTTTTGCCTGGGATCTGAGGATTAGGATCGATGTTCGGCCGCGACGAAAAAGTATCCTCCGTTCGATTTACCGCCGTGCAGTACCTGATCCTGGCGATCTTCCTCGTGCTCGCTTACGGACTGTGGCGTCTGCAGGTGATGCAGAGCGACAAGTATGCGCAGTTAGCGGAAATGAATCGCATCCGCAACGTTCCCATCCTCGCGCCGCGCGGCAAGATTCTGGATCGTGAAGGCCGCGTAATTGTTGACAACTACCCGTCATTCTCAGCGCTGCTGCTGCGCGATTCCTCGCGCGACCTGAACGCCGACGCGGACCTGATTGCGCAAGGCCTGCATATGAATGCGGAAGAAGTGCGGCAACGTGTGCGCCGCTTCACTTCGATGCCGCGCTACCAGCCGATTTTCCTGAAAGAAGACATAACTCCAGACGAGTTGGCTTTCATTGAATCGCACAAAAATGAATTGCCGGAACTCGACACCATCATGGCGCACCGGCGCCTGTATCCGCGCAGTGGATTCATGGCGCACCTGATCGGCTATGTCGGGGAAGTCACCGAGGACATGCTCAATCAGCCGCAGTTTGAGCTGTACAACTCCGGCGACGTGGTCGGCGTGAGCGGCGTGGAGAAGCAGTACAACACGATGCTCATGGGCAAGAACGGATCGCGGCGCGCGATTGTCGATAGCCACGGGCGCGAAGTGGGGCGGCTGGATGAGACTCCGGCGGAACCGGGTAAGCAGCTGAAGTTGTCGGTCGATCTTGATTTGCAGATTGCCGCCGAGCAGGCGTTGGAAGGGAAGAACGGCGCAATCGTCGCCATGGATCCGCATACCGGGGAAATTCTGGCGATGGTGAGCCGCCCGACATTTGATCCCAACAATTTTGCGGTGAAGATTTCGAAGGACGAATGGTCAAAGCTGGTCAACGATCCCGACAAGCCGCTGCTGAATAAAGCAATCCAGGCGCAACTCGCGCCCGGTTCAACTTTCAAGATCATCATGTCGGTGGCCGGCTGGCAGGAAGGGATTGCGCAATCGCTGCACGTGAACTGCAACGGCGGCGCCACTTTCTATGGCCGCCGGTTTGGATGCTGGGTCAAGGGCGGCCACGGCGCGGTCGAACTGGAGAAGGCGATTTACCAATCCTGCGACGTCTTTTTCTACACGCTGGCGGAAAAGCTGGGAATTGACCGGATCGCGAAATATGCGACCATGCTCGGTTTGGGGCAGAAGACGGGCATTGATTTGCCGAATGAAGTCAGTGGCGTGATGCCGTCGGAAGAATGGAAGATTCGCAACTTCAAACAGAAGTGGTTTGCGGGAGAAACGATTTCGGTGGGCATCGGGCAAGGGGCGGTGGCGATCACGCCGGTGCAGTTGATGCGCGCAATCGCAGCGATCTCAACCGACGGACGAATGGTCGTGCCGCATGTCGTCAATCCCACGGGATTGCCGCCTGGCTATGTCGAGATTCAGCGTTACACCGACGTGAAGAGTGTTCCGATTGATGCGAACGGATGGAATCTGATTACGAACGCAATGGCGCGAGTCGTGTTGCCGGAAGGCACGGCGCCGTCGGCGCACATTCCGGGAATCGACATCGCAGGCAAGACCGGATCAGCGCAGATCGTGTCGCTGGCGATGCGGGCGAAACATCAGAACAACGATGACTTTGCGCAGAACGGATGGTTCGTGGGATTCACGCCGCGACGCAATCCCGACGTCATCGTCTGCGTACTGTTCGAAGGTGGCGAACACGGTAAGCTGGCTGCGCGCCTGGCGACGCAGGTCATCAAAGCCTACGTCGACAAACAACGCCGCGTGCCGACGAAGATTGCTGGTCCGGGGGCGAAGAAGGTTGAAATCGGCGGTATGTGGACTGATCCTGGCGATGCGGACCAGAATGGCGATCATTTGGACGGCGGCAAGTTCTTGATTGATGTATCGAGAAGGAAAGTCCCGCTGGCGGTCGCGGCGCCGGGGATGCGGTAAGAATTAGGTACGACTGCACTGTTTTCAGAGACGCTTTCGCGGCCCTGAAGGGCCACTCTCCCACGGTAGTCCACACGTTTGCGACGTAATACACGCGACCGCAAAGTTTTTCCGCGAGACCAGAATGTTGCGCCACTGACAAATGCATTTCAGTTTGGCGAACCTTCTCCAAGGGTCATTGCAGCTTCGCGAACTCGGCTCTAGCTTGTTTCAGAATCGGGACATCGGGGTCGGCGTCTTTCCAGAGAGTGAAAAATTCTTTGTAAGTGGAGAGTGCGCGGACGCGGGCTGCGTCGGCGTCCGCGCCTTGTGTTGTTCTTGCTTGCAAGGTGTTGGCGCGCGCTAATCCAAGGTGCGCCAATGCTCCGGTCCAGCAGGTTGCGACGATGCCGTTGTGGTCCAGGATTTTTCGGAATTCGCCGGCTGCTGCTGCCCCCTGCCCGGCGGCGAGGTAGGCTTGACCGCGCGCATACACGGGGAACAGGCAGGATGTGTTATTGGTGAACGGAATCAGGCCTAACTCGGAGTCGGAAGGCGATTGCAGAATGTCCAGTGCGCGCGCCGGGTCTTTCTTCTGGAGCGCCAATTGCGCCCGGATGGCGCGCATCCAGAGGGATTGCATCTGGGTGCCAAGGGGGTAACGCCTGGCGAGGTTCTGCGCCATGGACTCGGAACGTGAGTTGTCGCCCGCATAGGCGTAGGCAAGCGCGGAAATGACGGTGACTCCAGGGCTGCCGGGGGCCAGCTTCAACGCTTCTTCCGCGGAGTGCCGGGCCTCGCGTGCACGGCCATAGGCGGCTTGTTGCAGCGCGGAATTGGCCAGATCGACGGCTCCGCTTTCTTTGTCGTCGGCACGCACGGCGGACGCTACTGCCAGTTGGATCAACTCCCTCGCTCGATTGACCCGACCGGCATACGCTTCCGTGTCCGCGTTGAGCGAGTAGGCCCAGTTCTCATAGTCGGGCTTGGCGGCGAGCCATTTTTGTTCCTCGGCCATGGTCGCGGAATCTCCGTTGACAAACGCGAGTTGGTAGATCGTTACGTGGAGTTCCGCCACGTCGATCTTCCGTGCTTGCGCCTGACGGATAATTTGGCGTGTTTCGTCGAAGCGTTGCAGAGCCAAGGTGTAAATGGTGAGATTGGAGTAATACGTTGCCACATCCGGGTCCAAGTCAATCGCATGCCGGGTAATCTCCGCAGCCTTGTCGTAGTTTCCCATCTGGGCGGTTACGAGGCCTAAATTGTTGTATGCCGTCGAACTCCGCGGATAGCTGTCCATCTGCCGCTGATAAGTTTGGGCAGCCTTGTCCAATTCTCCGGTGACATTGCGATAGTAGGCAGCGTCGATCGAGAGTTTCTCGCGTTCGCTGGCGTGATCGCGCAGCTCGAAGGCGCGAGTGTAGTACTGGATGGCGCGCCCGAGTTGGCCAAGAGCGTTGTACTCGCCGCCTAAAATCCGATAGCACAGGGCAAAATTTGGGTCGAGTTCGATCGCGCGCTGATGGTAAGTCAGGCCGGCGGCAGCGCCCTTTTCATTGCTGGCCTTTTCTCCCAGGCTGAAGGCCTTCAGCGCTTCGAGCGACGCGGTTGTTGCTTCTTCAAGCGGCACATCAAACTTCTGCACCGTTGCGAGTGATTCGCCGAGTTGACCACGCAAGCGAGAAGCCGCCTGACCGAGGGCGTCCAGGACTTTCTCTTTCGAGGAGGCGGTGGTCTGCTCCTGGGCAAGGATGTCTCCGTTCTGGCAATTGATCGCTTTCAGTTCCAGCACGTACGTGCTGCCCAGAGCCTTGACGGATCCTGCCAGATAGGCCTTGCTGCCGACGCGCAGACAGAGTTCGCGGGCCACGTCGGGAGTGAGCTTTGTGTCGGGCGAACGAGTCATCTGTTGCAGAGTCGTTTTGATGCTGCTGTCGGGCAGAACATTCAGGAAGGGCGACTGGCGCAAGGAAACGTTGAGGGCCGTTTTCAGCGTGTCGTCGAACACCGCGTCGCCGGTGCTGTTGGCGAAGTCGGCGAGCACGATCGTGTCTTTTTCGGTGAGAGTTCTGGTTTGGCGATGAGAACGATAGTAGATGCCGCCAGCGATCAGAGAGCCAACGAGCAGCATGGGCAGCGCGATCTTCCAGAGCGGGGTATGCGTTGCTGCCGGTTGGCGCGTGGAGCCTTTTGTTTTGGTCGATGCGGCAGGGATTCCTCCCGAGATGACGGACGGCACTCGACCGCTGTCGGTGTCGCGCTTCAGCCGTTGCAGGTCAGCGCGCATTTCAGAAGCGTGCTGGTAGCGGAGACCGCGATCTTTTTCCAGCGCCTTGGCGACGATGGCGTCGAAGGCGGGTGGGAGTTGAGGGTTCCACTGACTGGGTGCTCCGGCACCTTCGTGAAGAATGGCTCCGTAGGTCGCTCCCGAGGTTTCCCGATCGAAAGGCGTGCGGCCACTGGCCATTTCAAAGAGCGTGACGCCGAAGGAGAAAAGATCCGTGCGTTCATCGAGCGGCTTGCCGGCCACCTGCTCGGGCGACATGTAGCTGACCGTGCCGAGAGCCACGTTTTTACTGGTGAGATCTTTGTCGTCGAGCGTGGGAGCATCGGATCCGGAACTGGACTCCCGCCGTGCGGTTGGATCCGTTCTCTTGGCGAGGCCAAAATCGAGAATCTTGGCGTGATCGCGTGGAGAGACGAAGATGTTGGCGGGCTTGATATCGCGATGAATAATACCCGCGGCATGGGCGGCGTCGAGCGCATCGGCGATTTCAATCCCAAGGGAGAGGAGAAGATCGTTTTCCAGCGGGCGCCCGGCGATGCGGTATTTGAGAATCACGCCGTCCAGATGCTCCATGGCGATGAACGCTTTGCCATCCTGCTCGCCGATGTCGTAAATGGTGCAGATGTTGGGGTGGCTCAGCGCGGACGCAGCTTGGGCTTCGCGGCGAAAACGGGCGAGCGTTTGCGGGTCACGAGCGACGTCCTCAGGGAGAAATTTGAGGGCAACAAAACGATTGAGGCGGGAGTCTTCGGCTTTGTAAACCACGCCCATTCCGCCGCCGCCGAGTTTCTCGACGATGCGGTAGTGCGAGATGGTTTGGCCGATCAATCGAAAGAGTCGCCCAAGGGCGCGCCTCATCGTAAGCGGGCACGATGTGGGAGTCAATCATAGGTGTGCTCACAGCTGTCAGCTCTCAGTTCTCACGAGTATCCAACCGAACCGATCCCTCTGCATTTCCTGAGGGCTGAGAGCTGACAGCTGAGAGCTACGGTGCAGAACCACAACCGGTCACCGCACATCCATAGGTATTGCCCCTAAGTCGCTGTACCAATGGCACTTCGCCGCTATCGTTCCATGACTTCCGTAACTTTGCGAGTGTGGTGCGGGGGTGTAATCTCAGCCTGAAATGTACATATGGCCGGATTCCGGCGCATGCGTGCATGAAGGGGAAGGAAGGTTCTCTGAACCGTGTCTAACGCAGGCAAAGAAACCGTGACGGATCTGAGCAGAGGCCGCAAAGGTTACACGGACGTGCAAGGCGCGGCGCGTTTTCCCATCAAGCTGCCGGTGGCATTGAAAGCTGGCGCGGGTGGCAAGGCGATCGAGACAGAAAACATTTCAGCAAACGGTGTTCTTTTTCGCATGGACGCCGATGTACCGGTGGGATCTTCGGTCGACTTTACGATCTCGTTGCCCGCCGACGTGGTGGGCGCCGAGTCCGATGTTCAAGTCGATTGCCGCGGGCGCGTCGTACGCAGTTTTGAAGACGGTGGCCGGCGCGGTGTCGGCGTCGTGATCGACGAGTACCGGTTCGAACGAAAGTAGAAGCGAGTTGAAGGCGAGTTGAGGATCAAGGGACCCGATGGCGAGCACTCCCACAAGCGTGGAGCAAAACGAAGCCTTACAGCCGGATGACGGCAAAGGCACGATCCGCGTCATTGTGGCGGATAGCCAGGCAATCTTTCGCGCCGGGCTGCGCAAAATCTTCGCGCTTGAAGACGACATCCGCGTTGTTGGCCAGGCCGAAACTGTGGCCCAGACCATCACGGCCATCCAGAAATTTTCTGCCGACATTCTGATTTTTGAAGCCGCGCTGACCACCAGCCCGGCCGATGCCGTTTCCGATCTGCTGCGGCAGAACGTGAAATGCCGCGTAGTTGTGGTTCTACAGGAGCCCGACCAGGAAATGACGCTCGAACTCTTCCGGCGTGGCGCACACGGTATTGTTTCGCGCGAAGTTGAGCCCGAGGTGCTGGTCGAGTGTCTTCGCAAAGTAGCGTCGGGCGAGCCATGGCTTGAGCCGCGCGCAATTGCCTGGGTGCTGGACGCATTCCGCAATCAGAGTCTGCGCCCCACTGGGTCGCGTCCCAAGGTGCAGCTCACGCCGAAAGAATCGCTGATCGTGTCTTGCGTCACGCAGGGCATGAAGAACAAGGAAATTGCTTTGCGCGTCGGCACAACCGAACAGGTCGTGAAGAACTACTTGCGAAAGGTTTACGACAAACTCGGTGTTGCGGACCGCCTGGAACTGGCGCTGTATTGCCTGAACCACCGGGTTGTGCACAACGAAGTTCCAGCGAAGCCCGCTGAGCCGGCCAACGGTGCCGCTCCTGAAGCGGCCAACGCTGCAGCTGCTTCCGGATCACATTCCTAAGCGCTTTCTTCTAGTACAATTCTCTCGCCGCTGGTCCTGCAGTCCGCGTTTGCGGCTGCTGCCGATCGTGTTCCGCGCGGTAAATCTTCTACGTGAGAGGCCATCCTGTGAAAGGCGATGCCAGCGTCATTGCGATCTTGAATGAGGTATTGAAAGCCGAGCTTACTGCCATCAATCAGTATTTCCTGCATTCCGAAATGTGCGAGAACTGGGGCTATATGAAGATGGCAAAATTGATGCGCAAGGAATCGATTGAAGAAATGCAGCACGCTGAGAAGTGCATGGAGCGCATCCTGCTGCTGGATGGCGCGCCGAATATGACGGACTATTTCAAGATCAACATCGGCCAGACGCTGAAACAGCAACTGGAAAACGATCTGCAACTCGAGTACACCGCCGTCAAGCGCCTGAACGATGGCATCAAGACCTGCGTCGCAGTCGGCGACAACGGCTCCCGCGAGTTGATGGAAAAGATCCTGCTCGATGAAGAACATCACATCGACTATCTCGAAGCGCAGCTGCACGCGATCCAGGAAATGACCTACGAGAACTACCTGGCGCAACAGTTGGGCGAAGACGACTAGAGGCAGTTCTCAGTTCCAGGTTCTCAGTTCTCAGTAGCGTCGTTGGTCGTTCGCTGTTCGTCATTCGCGCTTTGCAATGCAGGCGGGTAGTTCTGCTCTTCGGCGAAGGACGAAAAGCGAACGACCGACGACCACCGACGAACGACCAACTGCAAATCCACAAACTGTTAGAATCTAACGAGTCCGCATCACAGGGCGCCGGAGAGATGGCCGAGTGGCTGAAGGCGCACGCTTGGAAAGCGTGTTTAGGGGAAACTCTAACGTGGGTTCGAATCCCACTCTCTCCGCCAGTTTTATTGTTATCTTTCACTTGCAAGGCGGTGATACCTATACTGATACCAGAATCAGGAAGGATCCCCCGATGGCCAACCGCGAAGTCAATCTCACCAAAAGGGTCCAAACACCGCATGGCTGGCGGTATTGCCGCGTTGTGCTGTCCGCTAATGGCCGCGTCAAGCCTGACTTGGTTATCGTCAATGGCAATCCGGAAACCCACAAGGAAGGCGCGTACTACCTTGAGTGGCGCGAAGGAGCGAAGCGCGTGCGAATCTCGGTCGGCAAGAACCCAGCCGACGCCGCTGCCCGACGATTACGCAAGGAAGCGGAGTTCAACGCAGCGAACAACGGCGTCTCCGTCTTGCCTGACGGCCAGGATGGGCACCAGTCGGTAGCTGCAGCCGTCGCCGATTTCCTTGACGAAACAAAGCTTACAAAGAAGCCTAAGACTCTAGCGGCATACTCGACGGCCCTTTCGTATTTCGTCGAATCCTGCCACAAGCCCAATCTCGAAGAGATCGACCGGAAGGATATCTTGAAGTTCCACGCGTTCCTGCGGGACGAAAAGGGACAGGCACCGCGAAGCTGTTGGAACAAGTTCGCTAACGTTATGACGTTCCTGAAGGCGCAAGGGATCCGCGGGCTGGTCGGCAAGAACGACTGGCCGCGGTACACGGAAGAAGAACCGGAAATCTACGAACCGGAAGAACTCAAGAAACTTTTCGCAGCGTGTGACGCGGAAGAACGACTTTGGTACGAATTCTTCTTGATGACGGGAATGCGTGAACAGGAGGTCATGTACACGTATTGGTCGGATATCAACGTCACGGCTGGCACGGTTCGCGTCACGCACAAGCCCGACCGAGGGTGGACGCCGAAGGCATATAAGGAGCGTGAGATTCCGATTCCCTCAAAACTCATGAAGAGCCTCAAGGCTTGGAAAGCGAAATCCGACAAGACATGCAATCTCGTTTTCCCTACTGCTGGGTGTAATCCCAAGCTCGATTTTCTCGACTGTCTAAAAACGGTATCTGAACGTGCGAAGCTGAACCCAGACGCCTTTCGGCTTCACAAATTCAGAGCGACGTTCGCTACGCGATGTCTCTGGGCAGGGGTCGATTTGCGCACGGTTCAGCAGTGGCTCGGTCACTCAGATATGGAATCGACAATGCGGTATCTGAAGCCGTCTCGAAGTCAGCAGGTACGCGCGAAGGTCAACGAGATTTTCACTTGGGTTTCGAGACACTGACCTGATCCCTTCTTTGCCTACTTCACCACAAGTGTGAATTTCGCGGAATGGTTGAGGCTGCCACTGTTAGCCTTCAGGCTGATCGCATAGGTGCCTGGAGGCGTACCGCCGCCACCACCACCTCCTCCCCCACCGCCGGTTGAACCTCCACCGCCGCAGGAGACCAATAACCCCAATGCCAGCATGAGCACCATCAAGACTGCCGCTATTTGTCTCTGACCTACTCGCACGACACGTGGATCTGCAAGGAACAGACCGGCCAAAGCGAATACCGTCAAGAACTGACAGGAACTTGTCAGACTCAGCGCCATCGCATTTCCCGACCGCGCTATGGTTTGGATGGTGACAGTGGCAGGAGCAGGATTTGCGCCGTCGAGAGTCAGGCTGGACGGCGACACTGTGCACATTGAACCAGGTGGCGCTCCAGAACACGAAAGGGAAATCTGTTGATTGAAGGCGTTTAGTGGGGTCAGAGTCAGCGAATATGTTGCCGACTGTCCAGCGAAAACCGTGACACTCTGAGGTGATCCCATCACGGTGAAATCTGGAGTAAATTGAATTTTGAAGACAACTGCGTCTCCGGGTCCATTCAGGTTCGCTTGAATCGGATTGACCACGGGAAAGTCTGGCACGGTCGCGAAGCCAGCCACGATGATGTCCCCGACACTGTCGACCGCGATCGCGTTCCCTTGTTGGTCACCAAAACCCGGACTACCGCCCCAGTAGGTCGAGAACGGGAGCGCAGAACCAGTACTATTCAGTTCCGAAACGAAAATGAGAGGGTCTCCTGAGATGTCTGACTGCACCGGTGATTGCAGCGGAAAATTGGTTGAACGGGTCTGCCCCGTCATATAGGCATTGTTAGAGGAGTCCAGTGCAATCGCCCAGCCCCAATCAATATTGTTCCCGCCTAAGAAAGTCGAGTAGACGGGGGAGGATCCCGTCGCATCGAGTTCGGTCACAAAAGCGTCGGGGTCGAAGATGCCAGGATTCCCGATCACAGTCTGGAACGCTCCTGGCGTCACGGGAAAATCCGCCCCGGCAATTCCCGTCACATATGCGTTACCTGCCGCATTGACCGCAAGCCCATACGCTTGGCTATCATTAATGAACGTCGAATAGGCGAGGTCTTGGCCCGACGCTGTAAATTTGGAGACAAACGAGCAGCTTACGCCGGGAAGAACACATACTTGCTGGAAAGCGTTGGGCGTGATGGGAAACCCGGCTCCGGTGTAGCCGGCCACGTAGACATTGTCGGAAGGGTCGAGCGCCATGGCAGTGGGTTGGTCGTTGGTGTTGCCACCAAGATACGTCGAGAACACCAGCGAGGTTCCGTCAGCACTGAACTTCGTCACGAATCCGTCGAAGGGTCCGTTATCAGTCGGCGCGTGATCTAGCTGCCACGCGTTTGCAACCGGAAGATCGAGCGATGCCGTCGTGCCGGTTATGACTGCCTGACCTTTCTCATCGACCGCAATGGCCGTGGCGTATTCCTGCGAGAAGCCTCCAAAGTATGTTGAGTAGACCAGCTTTGAACCATCCGGGCTCAACTTGGAGACAAATGCATCCTGAATTTTCAGTTGGGATTGGAAAGCATTTACTAGCGGAAAATCGGATGACAGAGTCGTTCCTGTAACGAAGACGTTACCCTCAGAATCGACGGCGACCTTCGTGGGGAACTCAGCGCCGGTTCCGCCGAGGTAGGTAGACCAAAGGACTTGGGAACCGTCTGGAGTCAGCTTGGTCACAAAGGCGTCTACGTCTCCGCTGAGGTGCCTCTGGTAGGCGCCTGCCGTTGTTGGGAAGTCGGGAGAGTTGGAGTCGCCATAGAGATAGATGTTTCCGGCACCGTCAAGCGCCATTCCGTCCGCGCCGTCCCCAAAACCACCGCCGAGATAGGTCGAAAAGCTTACGGCGGGATCGATGATGAGGGGTTGGGAGCGGTCGTAGCTCGGAAGCTGGAAGCTGACAATGACGGAAGACTTTTTCGTGCGCTGAAGCCGGAAGCCCCCACCTTGGAGGGCTTTGCAGTCGTCTTCGCCTGCAATATTGGATTTTTCTCGTGTACACGATTTGCCCTGATATAGGAGTGGCTTGTGAAAGAGAATCTCGCTGTCGTCACCTCGAATGATGAGATCCCCAACGTCGTTCACCCTGACGAGAGAGTGAGAATCCGATGTGCTGATGGCAAATTTGATCTGGTCCGGGCTGGCATGAGGAGCTACCACAAAGTCGTACTCCAACTGTCCATTGTTGCCGTAGTAGACAAGGTCAATTCCAGAATAGGTGGATGGGTACCAGACTTCGGCGTATTGCCCAACATGCCTACTCCATCTCTTTGGGTCGTTGCCGATTAAGTAATTGCTGTAAGAGTGAAGTGGTTTCCGACCCTCGGGGTTGATGTCAAAGCGCACTCCCAGCAGCCTCAAGCGTGTAGAACTCGCGGCTGAACGACTGACGCACGAGGTCCTCTGCAAGGCCGGTGATGAGTGCGAGCCTTTAGAGAATGCTGATTCGGACGGGCATGTATTAGCGTTGTGTAGAGCGCTGGCTGAAAAGGTCGCCTCGCTTCGGGTAAGGAACACTCGGTAGCTCGACGCTCGGCCAATGAAGGCAACGTGTGGCTTGGTCTGATTCGTGATGGACTCAAAAGCGATCACGCGCTGGAGCCGATGTGGTACCCATCTGCGCGACTCGACCCGAGCTAGTGCGAAGACAGAAGACCCGACCATTGCAAGCGCTAACAGCATCTGCGCTCTTCGAACCATAGCCCGTCTTGGCTGGGAGACTCGTGTCTGCGGCAAATCGCAAGAGCTGGGCAAACGGCCTTCTAGTTGCTTCAGCGCGCCGATCATCTGCGCCTCTGTATGAATGCTCGTCGACGTACCCCCCTTTTCCTTCGTCCGAAATCATACTCAGGTTCGTTCCGAAAGAGAGCGGAGCAGGTGAAGGTCACACCCAATAACGGGTTCGAACGGTGGCAAACTGATACCCCCCACCGGAATGAACATCCATCCGTCGTCGGAGCAGGCGGGAATCATTGTTCTAGGTGATCATGGTCAATCTTGAGATTCGCGGTGTAGTGCTCAGTCTGACCGGTGACGATCTCGACTCGTTTGCACAGGGGTAAAGAAGATACTTCACTGACAAAAATGTCGTAAATTCCCGGAGCAAGCGCGGTCTCAAAGTAACCGTCATGGCTTGCCCTTGGGACCATTGACGACTCTCCGTTGTACACAGGGCGGTAAGCGCGTACAAAAACGTACGCCGATGTTGCGGGCACTCGATCGTCTCCGATAGTAACCGCTATGGCAAGGAACCCAACGCCCGGGGAAGCCTGGCCAGATCCGGACACGACAATCTGACAGCAAAGTAACAACAAAATTAACGACCTACTGATCCATCCACCACTGGCAGCTCTCATGAAGCAAGATCCTCCCACCTTGTTTATGGCTAGTTGCGTGCATTGCTCCCCGCTGTTGCCAAGTTCTCGTCCCATCAGTCGCCATTGATCGCCGATTGACAATGCAACAAAACAACTCCGGTGTTCGCGTAGGACATTCCCGTGTTCCCGTGAGCGCCAAGGCCGAGCAGAGCTGGTCCATCACTTTGAATCGCATTGAGCTTGTGCGCAAGTTCGTGAAGGAGAACCACTATGCCGTATGGAGTGGACCCGGAAGCATATCCACCAAAGGAACCACGTCCTTGCTGAAAGAATCCGCCGAGCGGGTTCAAGTAAATGGCTGCACTAAGGCTTCCTTGGGTGGTGCCCCCAGCGGTTTGTCCACTCAAAGCGGATAGTGCAATCGCTGTTGTGTCAAAAACATTCTGAGCTGAGGAGCTGATACCGCCAGTCATCTTGGATGTCGCATTGTTTAGCCAATCTGAACACGGGTTGGAGCCCGATAAGATATAGCTCACTCCCCTGGCCGCGGGATAGTGGTTGAGCATTTCTTTGGAGAGATCGAACTCTCCAACGGAAGTACCGGGGCCATCTATGTCAGTAAGATAGGCGTTTAGACCCTGCTGGATTGGACTCGTCAGACCAGCCTGTTCTTGGAACTGCTGATTCTCGAAGCTCATAAAAGCAGCTCCGAAATCTAAGGCCAGAGAAGCGCTGCTTGCGTCCGTGATGGCTGCGAACGGGTCGTCGTTGTTTGACCCCCTTCCCCCTCCCAATCCAAACAGTTCCATCCTATCTCTAAATAGCCCTAATGAATCCGCACCATGCAGTGGACCATTCGCGACATAAGCGTAACGGTTCCAGCTTTGCGGACTTCCCATGCTTATGGACCCTATTCCCGCCGGGTCGGGCGACGTCCACCTACCGTGTTGCGGGTTGTATTCGCGAAACAGAAAATCGTACAAGCCGCTGCTAGAGCTCGCAACAGTGTCTTGGTTCTGTCCTGTAAAGTTGTAATCAGGACTCCCAGAAGCGCCATAGACTTCCCCATACGGGGCATACTCCGCATCCGCGTAGACTGTCGTTGGCGTGGTTGCCGAAGTTGCCAATCGAGAACTTCCCAGCCAATCGGTGTGGCGATAGTAGAGTAGCCCTGCAGAGCTGTACACAGCTGTACCACCCCCCGGCAAAGAGATGAACCCCGTTCTAAGGGTCGCACCGTTCATCATTGCTAGTTTTGCTCCGCCCGGAGTATAAACGATTTCCGTGTAGTTAGATCCCCGTTGCTGTTCCACCAGCCTACCCAAGGCATCATAGTTCAACTGTACCGTATCCACCGTGGCGACCGCTCCGTCGGCCTGCCATGTGTATATATGTGAGCAATCGTTCAATAAATTGCCGTCCAAATCGTAGCTGGGGGTACACCCTGGCATAGTGTTGAAACGGTTGGTTGTAAGGTCATAAGTGGGCAGGAAAGTGGTGCCGACCGTAGCGGATTTTGTCACGTTGCCAAAAGGATCGTACGAAAAAGTCTGTCCCCATTTGTTGCTGCTACAGTTGGCAGAACTGATTCGGCCCAAATCGTCATGAGAATAGGTGCAGGACTGCGTGTTGGCAGTGTTGACGTTATCAGTGAGCGCGATTTGCCCTAGAGTGCCGTTCGCGTTCCACGTCAACCCACCACTTTTCGCCACCGAGCTGTTCATATTGAACGTGTAGCTGATCAGGCGACCGGTAAGCGTGTCATAGCCGAACGCATCCGAATCGCCGGATCCCAACGTGACACTTGTAAGGGAGCCAATGGGCTGAGACGTTCCGCTGGTTGTGTAGATCACGCTGCTGACCGGATTGTTGCCCGCCGAAGCTGTCACCTTATTGACCCGCCCTTCGCCATCTAGGCCAGAACCGTCGGCCCCGCCGTAGTAGATTGTCGGCAAGCCGGGACTAGAAAGAGATTTTAGAGTACCGTGCTCCCAATAACTTGCTGAGACGTGGTAATAGCCGCTTGAGTGTGGTGTCGATTCATAAACATCCTTGATTTCTCCCCGTTCCGTGTAGCTAAGTCCGACGTCCGTGATCTTTGTGGTGCAGCTGCCTGTGCAAGTGTATGCCTCAGCAAGCCTCCCCTCCGTAAGACTCATGGTCGTACCATTCACCACGGCGCTCTCGTAGACATATTTCTTGGCGGGTGTAATTGGCGACACGGGAGCATTAGGGTACAAAACGCTTAGAACGCGATGTAGGCCATCATATGTAAGGCAAGAGACCAAGCCTTTGTTGTCAATGGTCTTAACAGCATCTCCAGGAGACGAGACCGTTCCGCAATTTGTGTCGCCTGTCAGGCTGTCGTAGACATACTGGTTCGCGCCGGTCTCGGGGTTCGACTCGTATGTTAAACGACCTAGCATATCGTAACGGTAGGTTCGGCTCTGAGTTGTACCACCATTCGGTTGCGTATTCTGTCTGACGGTAAGAGAATTTATATACGGCGGCGTATCATAGACGTAGGTTGTAAGATAACCGGAATATCCGCCGCCAACCTGATTGCAAGCCCCACCATATTGGGTATCGCGGGTGATTTCACACACCGATTTCAAGCGCCCCAAGCCGTCGTACTCACTCTGCTTTGCCTTCGTGCTCTCCGTGGACCCCGCGGGTGCGGGTGCGGCCTCGCGATAAACATAATTCTGCAAGTAGCTCGTGTTCACGACGCCGCCACCGGCGTCTTGTGTCCTCGTGATGCGCATCATGGCGTCGAAAGTGTTTTGGGTATAGATACCGCTGCTGGGAGACTGTCCAGCCGTGCCCTGATACGCCATACTCGTTTTGATTGGCCGACCTGCAGTGTCGTACAGTTGCTGGACGGTATCGTAGTAAGTGCTGTTGTATCCTTGACGCTTCTGCCCGTATACTGATCTCCCGAAACTGTCCCGTGTGCTCCGGACGTCAACGGTCGACCGGTTGGCATTAAAGTTCATCGCGCTCTCAATAATCGTGGCCCCAGCGTTGTAAGAGTAAGTCGTGGGAGTTGTTTGAAGTTCGTCCATCGTGGCGGATGGACGCCAGAAAAAAGGATCAGTATAACTTGCGGAAGTAAGTTTCCCATTGACATCTGTGTGCGATATAGCCACCGCACCCGTACAATTATAGGCAGTCGATGTTGTAAGCGTTGTGGAACCGAACACGACTTGCGTTTGAGTGGGAAAGGCGCTGTTGCACCCACCGCTTCCGTAGGCATACGTGGTAGTCGTTCCGTTTGGGTCCTGGCTCGCGGCAACAGTACCGCTCAGGTTATATGTAATGTGCGAAGTTAGCGTATGTGAGCTATCAACGTACTTGATAATTGTCGTGAGATTCCCCCGGCATCTTGTGGCTGGCGCGCAAGTGACCGTATCGCCGGGAATTGTGAAATCGTCGTAGCTGTAGTCGGTTTGAGATTTCAGGTACGAATTGCCAGCGCCATCGTAGACATAAGCCTTCACGCTCGAAGGATGGTTGACGATCCCCCTCCCGAGAGTAGTGTCATATGTAATCTGCGTTTCGCGGGTATAGGAAGAGGCTCCCCAGTCGTATTCGTCCGTTTTTATCACTCTGCTCCCATCGGAATTGTAGAACGTGTCAACGCGAGAGTATGGTCCACCGTTGAGACTTCGGAAAACCGTGACGCGAGTGAAGGTTTGCGATGCGGGTGGAGGCGAGCAAGTGTTTGGATCGATGGGGTCCGTGCCGTTGTAGCAAGTAATCACGGTTTCCAAAGGTGTGCCCGTGGCGGCGCCCTGATAGACGCGACGCTGTAGTTCGACCCCGTAGGAAAAGTCTACCTTCGTGACATTGCCGTCGTTGTCGGTTATCGAAGTCGTCGACAATTTCACTTTGTGTGAATTGTTCGGGTCATAGCTGGTAATCGCACGGCTGTAATGAACGGTCCCTGACTGCGTGCTGACACGGTCAAAACCCGACGTACTTCCGTCCGCGCAGACAACACCCTTGCCAGTATCGCCACCTGTGTAGTTGTAGGTGATGGTGCCACCTGTGGGAACGTGAACTTGGGTGATTCGGCCCGTATAGTTGCCACTCGTCGGGGTCGTCTTTTCGTAGGTGAACTGATAGTAGGTAGTGTCGGGCAACGTAATTCTGTCAATCAGAGTCTTGCTAGTGGCTGACTGGTCTGCGATCCCAGGACAAGCGAAAGCTGACTGAATAGTCTTGGTAGTGTAAGTAATCGTGACCTTCGCGGTAGCGCCGGAAGGAGCCGGGTACTGATAGTTCACTGCGGTCGGTGGAGGCCCACCAGTAACCGTGATGGGTTGAGTTCCGAGTGTGTCCGCGATGGAGTTGATCTGACCCTGGTTCGCACCTGTATTCACCGTGATTGTGTTGCCGTTCACGTCTGAGGTCGTGTATGTTCCGCTCCCGTTCACTCCATTCGAGCCCGACTCGATGGAAGGTGGATGAACCACTTGCCCATTCGGATACGTCACGGTGGAGGGACCGTAGGTTGCCGTTATCGATATTCCTGAGCCATCACTTGTAGTGCCCGTCGGGTGGTCGTACTTAGGCACCGCGCAATCAAGTTGATTGCCATCATAGACATAAACCGAACCGTACCCAAACGGGTGAGTGGTATTGTCGGGACTCTGGTAACCAGTGAAGGTACGCTTTGTATATTGGATTGGAACCCCGGGGTCGTCAGGATTGGGGCACTGCAACGGCGTTGTGAAATAGAAAATTGTCCCGATTGCCAACACTCCGGCGGGCTGCGCCGTCGAGAAGTTCACTCCCATATGCCAGTTGGCGTAGATATCCTGATACGTATACCAAGCACCGTTATCTATCGGCAGGGATAGCGAGAATGGCATCCCTCGGCCACCTCTGGCGAAAACTGGCACACCGAAATGGAAGTTCAGATTCCCGTCATTGATGAGGTCTGGCCCGCCACTGAAACTATTGTATGCAGGGGTGCCGTTGCCGGTAACCTGCTGGGCTAGTCCTGCCGGAATCGCAATTGATAGTGCGGCGACTGCGAGAACAGCATAAATCGGCTTCATTGCTAGGGCCTCTCTCGGCAAACTACTGGATGGAAAATAGGCTGTCCGATACGCCAGAATTGACCTGAACGCTTGCGACTGAAAAATCAAGCCCAAGGTTTCCCCCGACGTATCGCTGAATTCGGAATGGTACTTGCACGCCATTCACTGATTGGTACGCGGAAAAGTCGACTTCCACCTGAAGACTGGGGTCTTCCCCATCTCCAGAGCTGATTTTGAAGACAAACGCTGTGGGGAGGAGTGATGCTGCATCCAGGTACATATCCATCGTGCTCAGTTGTTGGGTAAGGGCAGTTGCTTCCACCGTGGCGCCGACAATGTAGCGGTACGACCGGATATGCTGAACTGTTGTTCCATTGCGAGTCTCTTGCCCGATGTAGGAGAAGATGAGGGACGAGTCTCCTGTGGCGCTTAAGACAGACAAGTGCGGGAAGAACCACACCGCGTTCACGAGACAGTTTTCCAGCCCCCAAGGAATAAGGGAACCGTCTGGGGTGGTCAATTCTCCCCTGGCACCATCGGAAGCATCGTTGCGAATTTCGCTGCGGGGCCCATCGCTCAATGCCATATCAAACCGACTAGCGCCGGTTCCTTTTGCCGTCATCGTTGCAGAAGCCGTCTCAGTGAGAGATGCGACACTCCAGGCGGCTGTGCCATTCATCGTGACGTCGGAGACGCTCGGACCTCCTAAGGCGATCAGTGACTGAGACACAAGGCTCACCGCCTGAGGATCGCTCAGAGGAGTCTGATTCTGACCAAACAGGAGGTTAGAATCAGCTAAAGTCAGAAGAGAAAAGAGGAGCGAGCACAGACCGCGAATAGACATGGATTCTTCCCTCTTTGACACGAAATGATTAGCAACTACATGCTGCCCTTGGGCTAGGGCGTAATCTTCCCCGAGACGCTAGTCCCTGGCGCATGGGTCATCACTTCAAATTAGGGAAGAATCCCGGAGAGAAGTCTCAGAGAGACGAAGTGAAGCTAAATTTCCCGCTTCGGGATTGGATGGAGACAGTAAGACAAACGACAATCGAGTGTCAAGACAATAACAATGTGTCCGGAATTCGGACACTCGAACCTCGGCGGTTACTGCCAGTTAGTCAGGGAGCTATTGCGTCCGTAACCAACTCGCGACCGCGCGTGGATCAAATCGGACGCATGTGCCGACACGGAATGACGGGATACGTCCGGCCTTAGCTAACTTGAAGATAGTTATCCGCGAATCGGCAGTCACCTTCTGCCTTGCTGCCTCAAGTGCCCTTCACGCCAGCGCCGCGGTTATGACTGTATAAGTTCAGTGGGTTTTCGGATACGCATCTCGACACCGCCTCACCGGAATGGAGAGGACGGCCATACCGCAATTGACACAGCGACGAACAGATGCCAGCAGTAGCAAGCGTAGAACTCTGCTTTGGGATGAGACTCAGGTGCTGCATCACTGTTTTCGATTCGCAACGCGGATAGATCACCATCTACGATGGCCTTGCGCAATTCAGTAGCGATCCCAATTTCCTATCGACGGAGACTAGAGTGTCGTGCGTGGGTTCCTGGCCAGAGATGGAGCCGCAGGGCGTTCATCGGTGTCATTCAGCTGCGTGGGGAATGCTTGTTGGCGAACGTATTCAAGCCAGTGAGTTCGGTCACCAATTGTTGTGACAATCCAAGGGTGTGACCGTCTGGGGCGGGCAAACAGGTTGCAAGACGGTTGCGGTCTGTTGGCGACAACAAAGGGGTCGCAGCGGGCAGACGGTCCGCAGCACTCTGCAGACCGTCGACCGCCGTCAAGTACGGACCTACTCGACTCCTGCGAGAGCCGCGTTGAGGCCAACGATGTCGGCTCCTAGGTCTTTGCCATCGGTGCCCAGGTTTTTGTAGGGGCTGCCGTCCTGAAGTTGGTAGTTTCCGCCGTTGCCGTTATTACACTGGACGAAGTCGGCGTCGTCCATCGTGGGGTTGAAAAAGTTGCCTGTTGGCCAAGACGATTCGAGAATGTGCGACGGGGCGGCGAGCAGCGCGTTGTTGCTGAAAGTGTAGGAGGTAAAACAAGTGTTCAGTATGGTCAAGGGGGCGTCGCTGAAGGCACAGTTGGTGTCGCCTCCGCCACTGTTCCATACGGGATATTTACCGGTTGTTACGATGCTGTTGGTGAAGACGAAACCGTACATCTGGGGATTCGACAATAGGTTTCCGACGGACAGGACGCCGCTTTTTGGGTCCGGGAAGCCGGTGATGTGGTCGATGGTAATCGTATTCAACGGATTCGACTGCCACTTGTTGGCAACCAGGAATAGCCTGCCCCGGGCGAAGTACTTCTGGCTGATGTCATCCATAACCACGTCGTGAATACTGAAGCGGGTTCCAAGAAGGGCATCTCCTCCACCGTTGCCGTCGCCGGACAGCACGGTTTCCATTTCGATCCCTCCTCCGGCATGAAAGATGTGCGTGTATCGGATAGTGACATCGGTGACCTGGCAGGTGGGACAGACGTTCCGGCCAGATTTGGTGTGCTGGTTCTTGGGGGTCAAGAGTATTGCATAGCCGGTTTCTCCGAAACCTCCCCAGGTGTTTTCGACCAGATTGTTTTCAATGAGCACCCTGACTGCATTCTTGAACTCCAAGGCATGCCTGATGATGAACGGATTCCCTCCGTCCCCGCCCTGGTACGGGACGTTGCCTTTCATCCACTGCCACGGTTTGAAGAAGTGATTGAAACGGATAGTGATGTCGGTAGGAGTGGTAGTCGCGGCGGCTCCTCCGAACAAGATCGATTGGGCGGAGGATTCGAGGAAGTTGTTCTCGATTTTGTAAGAACCGTCCTGGTAGTTTCCGGTGCCTCCACTGATGGCGTGGGCTTCCATACAATTACCGACACGAGACGTGCAGTGAAAGTCGCTGAAGTAGGAACCTATCACGGCAACGTTGCTCGTGCCGGACAGGTTGAAACCATCCTGGGTTTCGTCTTGCGCGGTGCCATGCAACCAGCTGCGGTCGAGAATGATGTGGTCAGCCGTACCTCCGCGGTCAACCGCTACCAAGGTCATGGATCCCTTACTGCCTGCTTGGCGCGTCAGTTCCAGTCCGAGCAGGCGATAGTGATTGGCTCCATTCATGAAGATCACGGGACCGACTACACCGGGGACGACGAGCTTGGCGAGCACATTCTGCGGATTGTTGCAGGAGTACTGCGGACGCCCGGGGAGGGACGCTACTCCGGCGTAACAGGGTGTGAGGCGATGGCCGTCTCCGGGCAGAGCGCTGTCAGGAGAACTGGTGCGGACAATGATCCAGTGCTGGTCATCGCATTTCACGGCGGGGAATCGGAATTTTCCCGTGAAAGTTGCACCAGCTTGGATTTGTATCGTGTTACCGCATTGCACACTATTCAACGCGGCCTGCAGGTCCTCTCCGGCATTTACGGTGATGATGGAGCCGGGAGCGGGAGTGTCTGCCATTGAACTGGCAACGGTCGTGATGGGCAATTGGGCTGGGCCATCGTAACTCTGAGCGAACAGGCACACGGACAGAATCGGACCTACTAACAGGAAGAACACTGAGCGGTGGGACATGAGAAACCTCCTGAGGTAACACGCCGGGAGAAGGCCGACATCATATCCCCGAGTGAGGCATCCGTAAAGCGGGATCTTACCCGTGGGGGAGGGATTTTGCCGTCTGTATACACTACCCCATCCGCTTAACATGGTCGGATGTGGCAACGGGAAGAAATGGCTCCTGCCCATTTTTGGGGTTTCAAGGAAATTGTTGTTGCGGTAAGCAGCGCCTGTTAGATGACAATCCACGGGCGTCCTCATCAAGAGTATTCCGAAGCAGCTGGCGATCTCCGTACCGCTATAGGCAATACAGCTACCGGGCATCACAAGGTGGTACCATTTCGCTGACGCATCATGACGACGCGTGTTTGGTTACGGTCAGGGAATGGTGCCGCCCGAAAATCTCTCGCGACGGTTGGGGCCCTTTCATTCATTTTCGCTGCCATAGCAGGCCATCCAAAATTTACAGAAGCTGAGGCCGCTGCGCCCGGCAAGAAATACCGTGTATCCCAGACTCTCCCTCTGACCAGCTTCTATGCCACTCCACATCCGCTGCCAGCGGGTACACCCGGCATACTGATCCGTTCGGAATCCACCGATCAATACCAACTTCCGTTTGAGTTGTCGGCATTCAGGATCCTCTATCATTCCCGAACCGCAAACGGAGAAGATGTCCCTGTCTCGGGAGTGGTGCTGATTCCCGGTGGGAACCCACCCAAGGGGGGATGGCCTGTGATTGCCTGGGCGCACGAGTTTCGGGGAACTGGGCGACAGTGCGCTCCTTCGTTGTTAAAGAATCTTGGCGTGGGGCCGCGCATCGCGATGTATGCCAATCTCGGATATGCAGTGGTAGCGACAGACTATTCCGGGTTGGGCGTTGATTCCGGCAAGGTGGAGCTGGACATGCAATCGAACGCATTGGACGTCATCTACTCCATTCCGGCGGCGCGTGCGGCGGCACCACAAATCGGGCCTAAATGGATCGCTTTGGGATCTTTCCAGGGGGCACTGGCTGCGGTCGCGATCGCGGAGAGTGAGGTACGCGATCCGAATTATCTGGGTAGCATCGCCACCTCGGGCTTGGCGGATGCACAATCGACCTATCGGCGCTTCGCTCTGACTTCTTCCATTCCCATGTTGCTCGACGTAGCGTCGACGATCAAAGCGCGTAATCCGGAGTTTCACTTAAGCGACATGCTGAACGACATGGCACTCCCAGCTTACCAACAGGCCGCGCAGACCTGCGGAGGGGATACCGACCCGGCAGCGTTCACCAGCGAAATGCTCAACCCGGACTGGGAGAACAAGAAGTTCGTAAAGGAATTTTTCAGCAGGAACACTCCCGGTCTACGTACCTCCCACAGCCCGCTCCTGGTTATCAGTGGAGAGGCAGACCCTGTGATTCCGGGTGACATGTCAAGAGCAACCGTCGCCCGGATGTGCAAACAAGGCGACAGAATTCTCTTTTTGAAGTATCCGAATCTGGATGCCAGCGGCGCGATGGGAACTTCGACGTCAGACCAGATTAGTTGGATCAAGGCACGATTTGCGGGCGATGCCGCGCCTCGTAATTGTCCTTAAAGCAGATCCCAAAGTCCGACCGCAGAGGCAGGGCTGCGGCTAGCCAGTCCCATCAGAATCAGGCGTGTCGTCAGCCTGTCGGAACTGATTGCGTTTGCGATGAACGATAAAGATCATGCAGACCGACATGAACGTAGGGGGGACGATAAGAATCAGAATCCCGCTTCGCAAAGCCTGAATCATTCGAGCACCGGCCGAGGCGGCCTGCGTATAGCACAGGGAGCAGCTCTGGGAGAAGGCCGGGGAGGGAGTGGCGAGCATGGCCACTCCAATAACGACTATGCCAATCCACAGCGACGGCTTCCGGAGCTTGAATTGCATTCTTAGCATCTTCCCAGAGTTCCTGATATCTGCCTCGTGCTGGCTGCTTTTCACTTTACGTTTGAGAAGGGCGCACCGGTCACCATCCGAGTGCTATCAGTCCATCCATATTGCAACCCCAACAGGACAGAAATCGTAAAGGCCACAACGAAGAGCAAGAAGGCGCGCTTTTCTGACCAAAGATGCATAAAAAATAATACTGCCAGACCCGCCTCGATGCAGGCGACGGCCATCATCCGCGTGAGCATCTGTGTGGTGCCGATGTTTTGGTAGGCGACGAGGAATTGCACGCCTGCGAGAGCGAGTAGGCAAACGTAGATGACCATATCTTTCCCGATTCCGTTACTCTTATGCTCTTCAGCTGTCATAGCATTCCGCTCCCCGGATTGTTGCCCTAGTGGCTGAGATTCAAAAGGTAAACCAGCGGTACTACGAACATCCAGACCAGATCCACGAAGTGCCAGTAGAGACCCAGTATCTCGATGTCATCGGCGTTATAGCGGCCGCCCTTGTAGCGCACACCAACGACGAGCAGAGCGATGAGTCCGCAAGAAACGTGGGTGAGATGCAACCCCGTGATGCTGAAAAATGATGCCCCAAACAATCCCGTTCCCCAGGGATTCTTGAACAGGGTCATGCCTTCTCCAATCAGAGCGATCCACTCGCGAACATGCAGAACAGCGAAGACGAGGCCTAGAGCCGCGGTGATCATGGTCCAGCGGAACGCTCCCGACTTGTCTCCGGCACGCGCTGCGCGCAGCCCGGTGAGCATCGTCAAACTGCTGGTCAGGAGGACGAAGGTCATAATGGCGACATTCGTGATGCTGTGAAACGGTCTCGGCCAGTCAGGAGTGCCATTGCGCAAGAATCCATAGACGACAAGGCACGCAGCGAAGGTCATGGTGTCGGCAATAATAAACAGCCACATCGCCAGCTTCTTCGAAGGAATGGAAAATGCCGGTCCTATCGTCAGACCTGTCGAATGTGCTTCCATGGTCAAATCCGCTTGGCTCACGGCGCCTCCTAGTGGTCGGGTCGGTTAGAGTTTCATCCAAAGCAGCACAATCAGATACACCCAAAGCGCGCCCATGAAATGCCAGTAATGCGCGGTGGCAACCAGAGTATTTTGCCGTAAAGCCGACTGACCGAGCTTGCGAATAACGTGAATCAGTCCGCCTAGACCACCCAAGACGTGCAGCGCGTGTGTGGCAGTCAGCACGTAGAAAAAGGAACTGCTTGGATTAGTGGCTAGATACATTCCCTGCGCCCGCAATTGCGTCCAGGCAATATATTGACCAGCGACAAAGAGCAGGCCGAGAAACAAAGTGACATACAGCCAGCGTGACGGGCTCTCAGAGCTACTTCTCAAACCACCCATGAAGGCGGCGATACGTCGACGCGCAATTTCGAGAGTTGCGCTGCTGGCAAGCAGTAGAAACGTGTTGAGATAAAGGATCGACGGCAATCTAAAAGTCTGCCAGTCCAGCGATGATCCCTTGCGAACGATCAGTGCGCTGGTAAACGCGGCAAACATCATGGTGATGGCGAACAGTACCACCCAGATGGCAGTCGACGAGGGTGGTGGTGAATAATCTAGTGCCGCATGCAGGTTGCCGCCCGCTGGAACGAGATTTTTCCAACCGCGGTTCCCGATGTGTCCTTGGTCGGGCTGGCGGTTCGGGTCTATTTGCGGTGGTTCATGTACCGTACTTGCCATAACGTTCCAAACTCCTCTTCGGCGAGGAAGTTCCTCGTAGGTTATTTCTCGTCGTGCTCGGTCTTGACTTGCTCGGGCGAAGTCTGCATCAGATAATCGCCAACCGAACTCTCCACGCCATATTGATAGGGATCGTGGTAGACCACGGGGTGTTTCCCGCCGAAATTGTCGAAAGGCGGAGGCGTGGCCGTACTCCACTCCAGCGAAGTTGCCTCCCACGGGTTATCTGGCGCGGGTTTGCCCCAATAGCGGCTGTGAATAAGGTTGTAGAGAAAAACCAGTTGCGCAGCGCCCGTGATCAGGGCCGCTACGGTGATAAAGCGGTGGACTGGAATCAGAGGTTGTAGGAAGTCGTCAGTGAAGGTTGAATAACGGCGTATGTTGCCGGCCATACCCAGGTAATGGAATGGCATAAAAATGCAATACGCTCCCACGAAGCTCAACCAGAAATGAAGTTTCCCCAGAGTCTCGTTCATCATTCGTCCAGCCATCTTGGGAAACCAGAAGTAAGTTCCCGCGAAGATGCCGAACATGGCCGCGACGCCCATCACCAGGTGGAAATGACCCACAACAAAGTAAGTAGCGTGCAGCATGATATCGATGGATGGCTGAGCCAGAAAGAAGCCGCTCACGCCGCCACTGACGAACATCGAAATAAAGCCCAAGGCAAACAGAGAAGCCGAGTTGATTCGGAGCTTGGAACCGTACAGGCTGAAAGTCCATATCAATACGACGACTGTCGACGGGATCGTAATGACCAACGTGGGGAAAGAAAATGCCAGCGAAGAAAACGGATTCATGCCACTGACAAACATGTGATGGCCGTAGACCATGTAGCTAAGAACGGCCAGTGCTCCCATGGAATATATGAGCACCCTTGCGCTCAGCATCGGCCGGCGCATGTTGGTGATTAGGACATGCGAGACAATGCCGATGCCGGGCACAATCGCGATATAGACCTCAGGATGTCCGAAGAACCAGAACAGGTGCTGCCAGAGAAGAGTCGAGCCGCCCGAGTGCGGCAGCACTTGATCATTCAACACCAGATTTGAGGCAACAAAGAAGCTGGTTCCGGCGACGTGGTCAAGGATAACCAGGATACAAGCCGGCATTAACACGGCAAATGCTGTCAGACCCATGCACGAGGTAATGAACCACGCCCAAGCAGAGAGGGGCAGGCGCATGAGGCTCATCCCTTTAACTCTCAGATCTAGAGTCGTGGGAATGAAATTCAATGAGCCCAACAACTGGCCAACACAAAACAAAGCAATGGAAATTGCCCAAAGAACGACACCCGTACCTTGTCCCGGACCTCCCACCGCACCGATCGAATTGAGCGGTGCGTATTGGGTCCAGCCACCCAATGTTGGTCCATCGCCTACAAAGAATGAGGCCATCAGCACAAGAAAAGCGACGAAGGTGACCCAAAAAGACATCATGTTGAAACGGGGGAAGGGCATGTCTTCCGCGCCGACCTGGATGGGCAAAAAGAAGTTGCCGAACGCGGCGAAGGGCGCGGTTGTGAGCACAAAAAAGACCATGATGGTTCCGTGCATGGTCATCAATTGCAGGTAGTACTCCGGCGTCATCACGCCACCAGGGGCCCCGCTGGAAGAAAGCAACTGCAGGCCGGGGATGGCAGCATTGTTCCAAGCAAGGTGAATGCGCATCAGCCAGGAGAGAAACATTCCGACAATAGCGGCGAACAGGGCCAGCGCATAATACTGTTTCCCGATTACCTTGTGGTCCTGGCTGAAGATGTGCTTCCGAATGAAACTGGTCGGAGGAGCATGGTGCGCCGCTTGCACTGACGTGTCGTGCATATCCTCACCTCTTGATGATGTGTCGATTCGCCCGCGCTCAAGCGTGGTCGGGCTGACCTACTGCCCTGCTTGTTGCTTAAGCCAATTGTCGAAGTCCTGCTGGGACATCACTTCGAGATACGCCTTCATGTTGTAGTGCCCCAAGCCACATAGTTGGGTACAAACGATTTCGTATTTGCCGACCTTCGTTGCCGTGAAGTGCAGCGAAACGTCCAACCCGGGAACAAAGTCCTGCTGCACACGTAACTCGCGGACGAAGAAGGAATGTCCCACATCTTTCGCGTGCATGAGGAGATGGACTTCCTTATTGACAGGGATCGCCATCTCGGCAGCCACGATGTCGTCCCGTGCATCCACGTCGTGCTCAGGATCAAGTCCAAAGATATTCTGAGAACCTTCGTTAATAAGCTCGGGGCGAAGGCCACCGAACTTACCATCAGGGCCGGGATAGCGAAAATAAAAAGCGAATTGCCCGGCTTGAACCTGGATGGGCATGGCATTGGCTGAGGGCGCATCGAGGTAGACGTTAGCCCACGCCTTCACTCCGAATACACCCAGGGCCATGACTTCTACTCCGACGACTAGCAACGCAGCAATCACCAAGCCCTTGGCGCCGCCCGGAAAACTCTTGATCTTCGCGTCCGGGCCACGATTGGAAAACTTCCAGATAAACAGCGCCAAAATGAATTGGGCCGCGAGGAAAGAGATGCCCGCCTCAGCCATGGTTTCAGACATCTGCTCATCGATTAAAGCTCCATGAGTCGAGATGTCTTCTGGGGCCACCCAAGTGTGTCGCAGGATGGGGATCGCGGAAAAGATCGCGATGAGAACGATGGTGATCGAAAACAATTTCGCCATGATGCTTTGCCCTCTGATTGCTGCTTCCGACCTGTAGCGAAAGCGCAGCGACGCGCACAAACCGCCGCTGCTCTTCCGTCAGTAAGCCTTCGCCTTGAAGGTAAAGTTCACGTCCTTGGTTTCGTTACCTGTGATGGTGACGTCGGCAGTCTGTGTGCCGTAATCCTCATGCCAGGCAGTGACGGTGTACTTGCCAGGGGGCAGATTCGGGAGCTTGAACTCTCCACCACCCTTGCTCAGGTCGTAGTGATTGGTGTTGAGCACTGCGAAAATACCATGCATCCAAGGATGAACATTGCACTTCACCGAGATGAATTCGGCTTTGTCATATTTCTCGGACAAGGGCGGCGTTCCGGGTGGCTGGGATTTGTTCCACTCGCGGTTCACCTTGGCCAGCGGATGGATGTTGTGCGAAGTTTGGTCGCTGTTGATGACCTTCAGTTCCTGGTTGACGTGCATGGGCAGAACATGCGGAATGTACTGGCAACCCTTCTGCTCGAAGGTAACAGCCTGCGACGGAACCTGGCCGTCATCGGGCGCGCCGGATGAGATATACACCACGACGTTTTCCAGCGCGTTGTTGGGGCCGGCTACCACTGTTTCGACCGTCACGGGTGTGACATGCTGCTTGGCACAGCTAGGTTCCTTGGACATGTCGATAGGTTTTTGCTTCGCAGGGGTCCCCGTATAGACGACTTTGCCGCTGACGGTTCCAGCGAACAGCAGAGCGGGAAAAACCAGTAGAGCCATCAGTGCGATCAGTGTTTGTTTTGTGCGCATGTAAGTCATTTCTCCTGGAATCACGATTTCGTTAGTGCCCGCCGACGTGCGTTTCCATTGTGGAATTCGACGGAGAAGCGTTCTCCGACTTGTTTTCCAGCGTCTTGAATGTTGACGGACCGCCCGCGCCTTTCAGGACATCGTTCTCCTTGCTGCGCCGTTCGGTTTGCAGTGTTCGCAGATAATGCACAAGATCCCAGGCATCGTTCGGCTGAATCACGTCCGCGAACGAAGGCATGGGCGTGCCGTCGACCCCGGTCATGAAGATGCGGTAGAGATCCTGATTTTCCGAACCGCACTTGAAGCGCGAATCGTTGTGACCTTGCGAAAAATTGTACGGACGAATGGGTTGATCCTTGCTGTCGGTCAGGGTCGAGGCCGAAGGTCCATCGCCGTGTCCCTGTTGCCCGTGGCACTTCCAGCATTCCATCTTCTGAAAGAGTTCATGGCCGTGCCGGATGCTTTCAATGGTGACGGGAGTCTCCGGCGGGATCTTGATTGGGTCGCCGGGCTTCTCGGTTTTCCAACGGTCCGAAAAAGTTTTGATGTAGGCGACGAGATCCTGCCGGTTCTCCTCGCTCAGCGGGCGCCAGGACGGCATGTTGCTGGCCTGTACTCCGCGAATCAGCGTGTTGATCAGATCCGAATCGAGTGGGAGCGTCCCGGTCGGGGTGGACCGGCACTTAAACGTAGCTGCGGTAAAGTCGCGCGGCTTTGGGTCGATGAAGGCGGCGTTGTCGCCGTTGCCGTCACCGAACGTACCGTGGCAATACACGCAGTACCGCAGGTACAATCCGTGACCGCGCTGTTCGGCGGGGGCCAGGCCATCGTGCTTGGTGGGATAGCCGGAACTGATCCCGGCATTCTGGGCGAGCGCACTACCCGCGATCGCGGCAAGGAGCAAGATCGAGTGGCAAATCATTCGGCTCTTCATGTGCACTCTCCCTTAGAACGCGAAGTCGAATCCGGTGAACAAGCTGTTGCTGCGCTGGTCGGCGCCGGTGTCCGACGTCTTGGTCGATTTCAACGTGGAGAACTCGATATGCCACGCAAAACCCGCGCGGCTGTTGATGAATGGGTAGTACCGGTACGCCGCTGTAAACACGTCGGTATTGCCGAAATCTTTCGGTAAGTCGACCACCGGCTGGGTCGACATGCGCACGATCTCGTACCGTCCCAAAACGAAATGTTTGGGCGAAAAGAGATAGTGGCCTTCGAACGTACCGGTATTCCAAGATGCGCCCCGAATACCTTCCGGAATCTCATCCGGCGGCGTATTCGCCGGAACATTGTTGGACAGCAGAGCGTTGTCAGACGCACGCTGGAAAACGCCCTCCAGATCGAACTTCCCGATGTATAAGTTGCCATAAGCGCCGGCTCGATAGAACGACCGATTCCCACGCCCAGTCCCTCCAATCGGATTTCCATCTCCATCGGTCAGGAAGTAAGTCGGACGAAGTCCGGCGACTCCAAACACGCCCACTCTCTGCAGCCCAAGCTTGCCCGCCATGAACCCCTGGCTGATGTGCAGTGCGCCATCGTAGCTCCTTCCGCCGGGAAGTCCGAGGTTGCCGTTGGTGCTGCTGATCAGCGAAGCCGCGTAGCGCGTGTGGTCGTCGAGGGAGTGTCCCATCAACTCGACTCCGAGCTGATTCTCCCCCACCGTGAAGTCATTGATGTTGTTCCCACCGAACGGGACGTAGTGGTAAAGCTGATACGCTCCGCCCTGATTGGAGAATGTCATCATTCGCTTCTCGGAGAGCGGCCCGTCCAATTCGAACTTTCCAAACTTCAAGTTGAACCACGGAGAGCCCTTGATGTTGTCGATTCGAATGTTGGCCGACTCAAAACCTACCGTTCCGGCCACGCCATCGATGGACGGCACCAGTAGGAAGGAAATGTTTTTGGCGAGCGTGCCCCCGGTCAGGATGTCGATGCCCGTGAGATCGAAGCCCGAGGTGTTTATCGTTCTCTCAACCGTGCCATCGCCCGACTGCACCGTCTGATGTCCGGCGCTTTCATAGTGCCAGTGCGGAGTAATGCGCATGGCCACCGGCCAGTATGAAGGGTTCATCCAGATCGGCGAATCGCGATCGTTGTTGAGCTGGTAGCCGTTGTCTTTGAAGTTCTGTCCGAAGCTATTCAGCTTCGGCCAAGCTTCGTGACAAGCTGAACAAGGCAACCCATACTTTCGGGCGAAGGCCGGGATCGCATATCCGGGCGTGCTATTCAGGACCACCAGCAACAGCAGCAGCCCAGCAAAATAAATAGCCGGGCGGATCTGCGTTCGATACGCGCAAACATGGGAGGGCTTAGGCATACGATCCTCTCTGCAGTCTGAGAATGTGACGGGTAAAATCGAGCGTAGATAAGGGTAGAGCGCGCCGGGCAAGGACTCCCGGTGCTTTGTGGCCGCGAGTTCGCGACACTACGGCGAACTCCGAGGAATCTCCAGGTTCCCTCAAGTAAACGCCATCCTTGCTACCCCAAGCTTTGGAGCGGGACTATACTCGGCCTCTTGCTTCGGAGTCAAGGAGTCTTTGATTTTTTTGATGAGCCCAATCGAAAAAGTAAATCGCCCTGGCAATATCCCGGCTGCGGCGTGGGATTTTTGCAGTGGAGATTCGCGAGCTAAGTCCGCAGACAAAAAGGCGCGTTGGCAGCGACGACGAATCGCTACGCGGCGATTGATCTTGACTTTGGCTTTCGTCGAGAGTAGGTATGCATGCACTTGGAGTGATCGTTCGACCGCCTATGTTTCGCTCAATGCAGCGCTGCGTATCAGGCCGTTGCTTGTCTCAAATCGCGAAGTGCCTCGCATGGTTCCTGTTCGCCGCGCTCCCCTGTTTCGCCCAGGAAGGTGGATTCAACGGGTCGCTCGATGATCCGGAATCTGAAGTGCTTAAAGCCGTGGACCTGGTCGCGAATGATTCCGTCGTTTATGGAACTTACTCCTACGAAAAAGAAAAACAACTGAAGGGTGCAAAGCCAGCAAGCTCGGTGAGCGTATTCCGCGATGTTCCCGGTAATGCCCGAGTATTTTTCAAAGTCCTTGAGAACGTGCTCGCCCCACGCCATTTCAAGGAGACCGCCGACCTGGGCACGATCTACTTGCGCTACATTGTGCAGGGGACCAGTCCCAGTTCAACCGCGATTCACATCGACGCCCTCTACGTGGAGAAGAACCGACGTCGTCAACACCAGTCGGATGGAACGGTCGAGCACAGCGAATTTGAAGCCATCAAGGATCGCCTGGAGAAGATGCACGGCGACGCTAAAGCTGTCAGCGAGATGGCTGAGCAGCACTCCGCAACAGCGCCACCGGCAAACGAGGGTCGTGCAAGCGGAAACATTGTCGAGACCAATACGTCGCCACTTGCTTCCGAGGACGATTTGGAAAAGCACGTCGCAAGCCTGAAACACAGTATTGAAGTGCGCACGGCAGCGGGTGGAGCCGCGTTGAAAGCCGCTCCCTATCGCACTGCCGCCACGTTGCAACCGTTGCATGAGAAGGCCGAGTTACTGGTCGTCGTGTTAACCAAATACTGGTATGGCGTGGAAACCGCCGACGGACATCGCGGATGGATTCATCGCAGTCAGGTAGAAGCCCTGCCATGACCCCCGCGCCCACATTTTTCCGCAGGAACCGGGGGCGAAGACTCGCTGCACTAGTTCTGCTTGCGAGCGCGATCGCCGCGGCTCAAAGTAATCCATCCGAACATGTTTTTCACGCCTCGCGCGCGGATATAGATAAGGCTTTGGCAAGCTTGCACGCAACCTCCCCGGGACGCTTGCCGATTCTGGATGGTTTTGTTGGTCCCGAAGTCTCCGCAGTGGAGAAATATCAGCGCGCTTACTATCAATACAAACTGGAGATTCGTCCGGTAAACGCCGGAACGATGTCGCTTCGCGTCATCGCTAAAGTTACCGCATGGTATGTCGGCGACAACGCCACCCAGGCCGGATATCGCGTCTTACCTTCAAACGGTCGCCTGGAAACTGATCTGGTCGAGCGACTGGAGGAGGCGCTGCAACAAAAATCGGCGAATGTTGCAGGGGAAGAAACCAAACCCAGCGCAGGCACGGGCAGGGCGAGTACGGATTCGGCCTTGCCACAAAAGCCTTTTCAAGGCCGTGCTCCGACTCTGGGCTCGGCAAGCGCAAAGCCTTCTACTTTTGGCCTCGCATTCCCGAACGACCAGTCCGCATCCCGCGTTGGCATGACGCCGCCCAACTCGCGGGAACTGGCCCAACAGAAACATTTCCAGCAGCTCAGCGAGCAAGCAGCGAATCTGGAAGAAGTCCTTCGCAGTCAGATGCGGCCTAATGATCTTGCGGCTGTTCGAAAGACCGGGACCTTAGTTCTCGCCAAGCCGATTGATACTGGCGCCGTGCTTTTTCGAGCGGACGCCGAAGACGAATTCAAAGTACTCGAGGAGTCCCTGGGCTGGGTACACGTTCAGGTCTCCGGTATTTCGCGCGGATGGATTCGCAGGTCGGAGTTAGAAATGCCGGGTGAATCCGTCGCAGTGGAGAGTGCGGGCACTCAACTTCCCGCAAAATCTCCCGCGCCCGAAACACACGAAGAGACATCGTTATTTCCCGGAGACTGGTCGGCATTGCGCGGACATGTCGTACGAATAACCTGGGTGCGATCCGGTGCCGGCACTGCATCAGGGAGCGAGGACCGTTTGCTCCTCGCGCGCTCGGTGTTTCGCGACACTTATGGCAGCGTCACCCGGAGCAACCTGAAGGTTGACGGTGTCGTGATTGTGATCGACGCCGCCGACGGTGGAATGATCGCGGCTACCAGCGACGCGTTACGGCGTTGGAACACCGGCGCGATCTCTGACGCAGCTTTTCGAAAAGAGTGTTGGACTGATTCGCCGGAGGCTCTCGGCGAAACTGCGCAGCGCGAGGGTGGCACCAAGTCCCAAAACCAATGACTCTCATGGCAGACACTTCACCAGCACTCGTTCATCCTGCGTACCGAATTGACAGTCTCCTGCGTGATTACGCGGAACTGACTAAAGCGCGCATCACCACTCTGATCGTTGCTACCGCATGGGCAGGATATTTTTTTGGTGCGCACAAATCCAGCGCATCGGCGCTGTCCGCGGGACTGGTTCATGCACTGTTCGGTGTTGGCTTGGTGTCGAGCGGAACGGCGGCTCTAAACGAAGTACTGGAGTCTGGGGTGGATGCCCGCATGCACCGCACGGCGCAGAGACCGTTGCCAGCGGGACGCATGACACGCGCGCACGCTGCCACTGTCGGGACAGTTTTGACTCTTGGAGGCTCACTCTATCTCGCCTTTTTTGCCAATCCACTCACGGGAGCGCTGGTTTTGTTGACTGCGCTCGTCTATCTCGCGGCCTATACCCCACTCAAACGCGTCTCTCCAGTCTGCACTTTCGTGGGCGCGTTTCCCGGAGCCATGCCAGTTCTGCTGGGCTGGACGGCGGCTCGCGGGCGCGTGGAAATCGAAGCCTTGATACTTTTCGGAATCATGTTCGTCTGGCAGTTTCCGCATTTTCTTTCCATCGCATGGCTCTACCGCGAGGACTACGCGCGTGGTGAGATCCGCATGCTGCCCGTGGTCGATGCCGATGGGCAATCCACCGTGTGGCGTATTTTGGCGTACTCCGGCGTTCTCATTCCCGTGAGCATTTTGCCTGTCGCGATGGGAATGGCGGGCCGCGCGTATTTGATTGGCGCGGTTCTGATGGGCGCTGCGCTGTTCCGGGTTTCACTAGGAATGGCGTATCCGAGATTGCCTGCCACGGCGGCCGCGTCCAAACCTTCGGCCCGTCGCTTGTTGCGCGCAACAATCATCTATCTACCATTTCTGTTCGGCCTTATGATGGCCAACTCGGTTTCCGCCCTGTCCCATTCCCGTTAACGCGAACTGGCTAAGCGAGTCACTGCGGGCGGATACGGGCAATCGAAGTTAGAATGTCCAACTGTTGTGAACAGATGGGAAGAGAAGTCCGCTCTCCGACGGGACGCTGTACGCTCCCAAGTTATCGACGTACTCAAAGCACAGATGAAGAGGAGAGCGGCAATGTAATGGGAGCCACGTACGGGAAAGCAGAGCAGGATGGCTAGGCCGTCGCTTCCTTGAGCTGATACCAGTGATACCGTTTTCGTGGGAAATGCAGTCGATTAGAGAAATTCCAGAAACTGCGCCTGAAGCTCAGATTCGCTTGTAACCCTCTTAATGACAGGGTATTATCGCGGAAGTGTAGTGTTCATCGAGACTTGCAGGTAACGGCAGCAAGAGAATCCCACTCTCTCCGCCAGTTTTTCTTGCGCAAACTAGGGCGCTAATCACTGGACAGCTCGCCTACTGTACTGAAATCTCGCCCATGTCGTACCATCCGTCCTCTTGCCGCCCTGCAATCGCCAGGCGAATCGCTGGTTTTCTTGTGCGCGGATCGAGCAACGCCACCCGTAGATGATATTTCCCCGGCTTTAGCTCGTGAGGTACGGGCAATGTGTTCTCATAGACCGAGTCTCCCGGCAGCCATTGCCGGACGTCGGCATCAAGGGGCACAACCGCGTCCCCGATTTTGAGTGCCAGCACGAAATTGCGGTACACCGGCGCAATCCCTGCATTGAACCACCACATATTCACGGGAATCATCGCACCACGGTTTACTTGCGAGGGATACTCCAGTTTCTTCAAAACAAATCGATAGCCGATCTGTTTTTGAAACTCGCCAAATGCGGCCTTCCACTCCGGGGGAATAGGGCTCGACTTCAGGTTAATCGTCGAAGCATGCCATCGCAGTGCCTGGTCGAGAATCGGTTTCAGAGAAAAATTCCAGCGCTTCCATGATTCCGGCACGCCGCACGTTTCAAGCGCCACCGGAGCGGTTCGCCAGACTTCTTGCAGCTTTCCCCGCGCGATCTGCTGCGGATACAAGTCGAGCATGTGCGCGAAATTCTTCCCAGGACGCCCCATGTCGCCCCAGCAGTCCAGTCGCCAACCCGCACCCTGTTTCGTGCCGTAGATGAGAGCAGGCAACTCGTCGAAATTCATCAGCAACGGCGTGTGCGGGAAAGCATGAATATAGAGATCGATGAACTGTTGCTGGACGGCCCAATCCGGCAGGTACGGCCCCCATCCTTCACCCCAGTATCCGACCGTCGAAATATCCACATGGTTCAGGTCCGGATGCCCGTCGTAGCGCTTACCGAACTCGGTAATGATCGCGTTCCATGTCCTGACATAAGTCGCGTCGGCCGAATCGGGAGACCAGATGTCCCCATCCTTATCTTCCGGCTTGTTCGCCCGCCGTGCGCCGGACTTGCGATACCACTCCGGCAGGGGATGGTGATTGTCATACGGCATGAGGCGAACGCCGAGCGTCTGCCCATGACGCTGCGCTTCGGCCAGCGCGGAGTCGATAATTTCCCAACGATAATGTCCCGGCTCCGGCTCCAGCTGAGACCAGAACCAGCGCAAGTAAGCAACGCTCGACCCTGGGAAATCGACAGTACCTGCGGGCGCATCGGGGAGCGCAGCCTCCGGCCCAACCTCGGACCAGGTGACGCCTTCATTCAACGCTTGCCCGGAAAATCGGTTGAACGTCTCAATCCCCATGCCGGGATTGATCAATACGTCGTCGATTTCCGTCGGACGTACAACGGTATTCTGCGCGGCGGCGTGCAATACGCAGAACAGAAGGAAAGAAAAGAAAAAGGGAGCATTCCTCAATTTTCCATCACCCCTCAAGTATCGATTATGCTTGCCAATCACTAGGCAGAACGCTTCGTCTGTGGATGCCTCTTGGAACAAACGCAAACTCGCTCCGGCTTTACCAGAAACTACTGCGGGAGTTTGGTCCACGAACTATGGACCAAACTCCCGCAGCGAGACATGCCTCTCATTTCAACGCCGAAACAAACTCAGAAACGATACTTCAAACCGAACTGGATCTGACGCATCGGTATCGCAAGCGACTGGATGACGCCCGCGGTGTCATCGTCGATGAAATTGTCCGGCTGCGAAAAATTCGGATGGTTTAATGCGTTGAAGAGCTCCGCGCGGAACTCGATGCGCTGCGTTTCCGTTATGGCAAACTCTTTACGCAACGACCAATCGAAAACATTTTGACCCGGCCCGACCAACGTGTTTCGCCCTGCGTTACCGAAGGCAAATGCATCGTCCGGCAGCACAGAAAACGCGCTCGTGTCGAACCAGTGAGCGGGAGTGCGCTGGCCCCTCGACAGATTGCCGTCCCTGAGTTGGTCCGGACGCGGTATGCCTTGCGTGCCGGTGTTGGAGGAGTCGTCGTTTTGATAGGCGGAGAAGGGGAATCCACTCGCCAGAGTGTAAATGCCTCCGACGTGCCATCCACCGAGAACCGCATCCAGCACGCGATTGCTCGAATGAGAGTGGCTGCCGCCAAACGGGATTTCATAGTCGAAGCTGAGGACCCATCGCAGTGTTTGATCGAAGTCAGCTCGCCCGCGCTCGGCTGCCAGGTTGTAAGAGTTCTGGGCGAAGGGCGCGGCGCAGCAGATTTCGGGCAAATCGTTGATGGCTTTGCTGTAGGTGAACGAACTTAGAAAGTAGAGACCGTGACTGGCATGTTTCTCGGCCTTAACCTGTAACGAATGATAGTTTGAGTTTGCGATGTTTGTAATCGCAGTGAATCCGCCGAACTGCGGGAGGGGCCGACGCGGCTGGACGTCCCCCGGGCCCGGCTCTTGGATTTGGTTTGGATCCGTGACGCCCTGCAGGTGCGTGCCCTTTGAACCAGCGTACGCGACTTCAAGGCTGATCGATCCGGGCAAGGAATGCTGCACGGCGAGGTTCCAGCTTTGGTAGTAAGGCGTGCGTAAGCGCGAGTCGACGCTGGTCACACCGGGGTTGACTGCCTGGCTTGGATCGAGCGTGGGAAAACCCTGCGACACCGTGAATGCCGGCGTGTCCCCGTTGATAAAAAGAGGCTCATAAAAGAACGGCAGGTTATAGGCAAGCTGCAATGGGGCAGCGGTTCGAATTTCCTGCCCGCTAAAGAATATGCCGTAGGCCCCGCGAATCACCTGTTTTCGCGCTGGCTGTCGGCGACCATGCAAAGCCGAGTCGTGGCGAGAAGTTCGCTTTGTCGACGTTCACCAGGCCTCTTGAAGCGCCATTTGATCCCGCCGCGATTAGAGTCCCTGTCGCATAGTCGAAATTGCTTTGCCGGTTGTTGGCCTCGACAGTGGGTGAGAAGTAGTCGTAGCGAACGCCCAGATTCAGGGTCAGGCGGTGCGTTACTTTCCAATCGTCTTGCACGAACAGAGCCGGCACATGTTGCCGGTTGTAGAGGCCAATGACGGTTGAGATGTTGGCCCGGCTCGGCATCCCCAGCAACATGTCCGCCAGCGAACTGCCGCTGTACTGGCCGTTAAATCCGAACTGACCTCGCGGAGCGGCCTCCTGCGAGATATTGAACTTGCTCCATCGCAGCTCCCCTCCAATTTTGATCGTGTGCGCGTGGTGCACCAGGGTGAGCGAGTCCGTGATTTGCCGTTCTTCACTGGACAGAATCGTAGGAGCAAAGCGCGGATCTCCGATCCTGGCGAAGCGGCTAGGAGCGAATAAGGTCAAACCGTTCACACGAGGATCGTCAGGCACTCCGGGAACCCGCAGATCTTCCGAAGGGAGTTGTGTGCCATCGACGGGGACTCCGCGCCGTACGTGGACGTGATTGAAGCCGATGCGGAGTTCATTGACTATCGTGGGCGTGAACGTGCGCGTGTATCCGAATGAGGTGCCGTAGGTGTTTTCATGGCCTACGCCGGTGCTGGAATTCCCGCCATTCGCCAGCCCTGGCAGCGGAGCCGGCCGAATATCCGTTCTTCTGCTCATCGAATAGCGCAGAAAGAATTGATTGCTCTGCGAAGGGTTGTAGTCCGCGCGACCGTCCCCCTGATTGATGCCGTCCTGCTCAATCGGGAAAATGATGTACCGATGAGCCCCGGTGTCAGGATCCACAAAATTGCCCTCCGGATACAGATTCATGAAGGCCTGCGAGATCGGGTCAATCTGATCCTGCGGAATGATATTTCCTGGAAATGGAATACCGGTCGCCGGGTCTACAATCGTCGGCTCTCCTTCCGCGGAAAAATTTCCCGCGCGTTCGTCCGCTGTGGGCACGCGCGAATTCCAGTTCAACGGGTTCCGGATCCGTGTTCCCTGATAGTCTCCGAACCAGAAAAGCTTGTTCTTGATGACCGCTCCGCCCAGGGTTCCGCCGAATTGATTTTGTTTGAAAGATGCTTTCTTGTCGGTAGGAAGTTCGAAAAAATCGCGCGCGTCGAGCGCGGAATTTCTGAAAAACTCGAACACGGTGCCGTGATAGGAATTCGTTCCGGACTTGATGATTGCGTTGACCACCGCTCCGCCGCTTCGCCCAAATTCTGCCGAATAGCTGTTGGTCTGAAGCTTGAATTCCTGAATCGCGTCGACGTTTGTGCGCAACACGACGCCACCGTTGTCGTTGGAATTATTGTCGATTCCATCGAGAAGGAAATTGTTCAACGTCCCGCGGGTGCCGTTCGCGACAAAACTGTTTTGCCCGCCCGTGCTGCTGCCGCCCGAGTTGCCGTTGGTCCCTGAACTGGTACGGACCACGCCCGTACTCAAGGTCGCAAGCTGGATGTAGTCGCGCCCATTCAGCGGCAGTTCGGTGATTTGCGTCCCCATGATGACCTGCCCCAACGAAGATGTGTCCGTTTGAATCGTTGGCGTTTCGGCGATAACCTCCATGGTTTCGGACACCGCACCGACCGCCATGGCGAAATCCATTCGCAAGCGGTCCTGCACATTGAGCGTGATCGTGGTGCGTGTCTGCGTCTTGAAGCCTGGGGCCCCTGCGACCACCCTGTAGTTGCCCGGACGCAGTGGCGGCGAGACGTAGTCTCCCGTCGCATCGGCCTGAGTCTTTGTCGTCGCGTTCGTATTGATCTCGACAAACGTGATCGAGGCCGACGCAACTCCGGCACCCTGGCTATCGCGCACGCTGCCTGCAATGACGCCCGTATCGACCTGCGCAAAGCCCACCGCACACATCGCAAAGCAAAACAGACCGACCACCAAAATTCGTCGCATCCGAAACCCCCACTCCATGGAAGATTGAAGAATCTACGCATTAAACCATAGATTAGAAAGAATACGAAGGCTAAAGGAAAAATAAACAAAGAAAAGAGCGATCTTGGCTGTTAAAACACTGGCCATCAAGCAGGCAAAAAAGAAAGTAAAAGAAAGTCGCTCTCTTGAAGGACGCTGCCCAAGCGCCAACTCAGGATCAGATATCACCGCTGGTGTCGGAACATCTGCCCAATCATCGTTAAGAAGATCGCTGAAGAATTGGGTATGAACCTAGGCTTCCGGAGAAGCACTGGAGACGGAGTAAACGGCAGCAGCACCCAGGAGGGCCCCGACCGCCATGATTTTCCAGGCCAGATCATAGCTGTGTTGCGCGTCGAAAATTCTTCCCACCATCCACGGGGCACCCCACTGACCGAGGGAGTATCCCATGATGATTAAAGCCAGAAGCTTGCCCAGCGACTCGGTCCCGAAACACTCGGCGACGACAAGAGGAATCAGCATGTAGTCGGCGCCCATCGAAAAGCCAAACGCGACTGTGAATATCCAAAGAACGACGGGGCCGTGAGCAACGCCCAGCAGCAAGACAGAGGCTCCGATCAAAGAGTAGAAGAGAGCCATGATGTTCTTCTTGGAAAAACGGTCTGCCATGTAACCAACCAACACCCGGCCCGCCAGACTTGAGACGAGCAGCACGCTCAAAAATTGAGAGGCACCACCCGCGGAATACCCTCGGTCGCGAAGGAAGAGGATGTAGTGTTGAATGACGGCGCCGATCGCGCCCACGACCAGCGCCGATCCCAGCACAATCAGCCAGAAATTCCTGGAATGCAACGCAGCGCCCACTTCTTTCGAAGCGGTTCCTGTGATGGCAGGGCCTTTTTCTCGAAGCGTGGCTCCATCGGGAAAGAGGCCCAGGTCAGCGGGGCTGGAGCGCGTAATCCAAATCCCAGTTGGGAAAAGAAACACCATGATCAGCAGGCCGACGGCCTCGAGAGCGTGACGCCATCCGAACCTTTGGATCAGAAAGGTGGTCAGCGGAGGAGCAACGACTCCGCCCAGTCCCAGCCCGAGGTACGCATATCCCATCGCGCGTCCCCGCAACTTGCGAAACCAGCGAGCGACGAGAACCTGATTTGCGATCGGTCCCGCCAACACAAAACCCAGAACTTCCATGATGCAAAGGAGTTCGTAATGCCAGAATCTGGTCATGGATCCCATCAGCAAAAGAGAGACTCCGATGAAGCCCACTCCAGTGAGAATGATCCAGCGTGCGCCAATGCGATCGATGAGCGCGCCAGCCAGCAACCCGCTTGGTAATCCGATGGCCAGCATGCCCAGGAAGAATCCTTGGGTTACTTGCGAACGAGTAAAGCCCAAGGCCTCGATAAAGGCAGGATAGAAAACCGGGAAGCCATAAAAAATGATTCCCACCACGAAGAACAGGTTGAGAAAGGCCGCGGCAACAATCCACCAGCCGTAAAAGATGGGAGTTGCTTGGGGTTTCGTCATCCGAACTCCGGGCCCAGAATTGCGCAACAAAACTCTGGCCGGCCCGCGTACGCGTTCGTGCCGCGGTACATTCGAGTGAGCAAGCGAGAGTAGGTAAAACCATGAACCCTCAGCAAGCTGACCGCCGCAGTGTTTCCTTTCAGACAATCCACAACCAGCATCTCGCGGGTTGACCGAGCGAGGAAGGCTTCGAGCAGATCCCCCGCTGAGGAAGCATTCTTAGCGAACCAGGGGCCGAGATGATCGGCAAATAGTCCGCGCCGGCCGAAGCTGTAGCCTTGAAGAATGCCGTTGTTGCGGATTTCCATTGTGAATTCGGGCGCGTTCTGGTGCAGAGACTCCAGCAGGAAGCGACGATCAGCACCGAAGGCTTCGTGATCGGTATCGACAATGGAATCCGAAAGCGGCGCGGTCAGCATTTCATGTGGAACTCGATTATTGGCCCGGCGGAGGTCGGTTACGGTTCTCCGCAGAGTCCAACGTTCGATCTCGTACTCAGATACAAACCCCATCTTTTGGTACAAAGGTTGGCCCTGAGGCGTGGCGTCAAGTTTAATGGTGAAGATCTTTTGATCATCGAGGTAGTTGATCGCCGCTTCCAGGAGTCTTGTTCCAATCCCTTTGCTACGGTGTTGCGGGTCGACCAACACCATCCCGACCCATGCAAATCGATTTTCATAGGAGATTGTCGTTACCGTTCCGCACACCTTCCCGTCAAATTCCGCAACGAAGCATCCTTCCGGGCTGGCTCTGAGGAAACGCTCCCAATCGGCAGCCGTTTGATTCCAGCCTGCGATCTTGCTCAGCCCCAGTCCAGCAGCAATGTCCGCCATCGTCATGGTTCGCAGGCGCATGATTAACAAACTCGGAAGAATTGTAAACTGAGCGCTTCGATTACAATCGCCCTTCAGTTGTGGCAGAGCAGCTATCGCAATGTTAAGTGAGAAGACTTCAATTCGGGATGTGGCGGAGCTGGAAGCCCGGCTGAGTGAACCAGCGGAATCGACCGTGCGCGCACTCACCGAGCTTGAAGGGGACATTATCGTTCTCGGTGTCGCGGGGAAAATGGGGCCAACGCTTGCGCGCATGGCAAAGAGGGCTTCTGATGCAGCTCATGTCAAGCGGCGCGTGATCGGTGTGTCTCGATTTTCTACGCCGGGGTTGGAACTCCAGCTGAGTGAGTGGGGAATCGAAACGGTCCGATGCGATCTACTGGACCGGAAATCATTAGCCGAGCTTCCTGAAGCGGCCAACGTCGTATACATGGCCGGCATGAAATTTGGGTCGACAGGACAGGAGTCGCTGACCTGGGCGATGAACACTTATTTGCCAGGACTGGTCAGCGAGAGATATTGCAAGAGCCGGATCGCGGTTTTTTCCACGGGGAATGTTTATGGGCTCACCCCAGTTTCGCAAGGAGGCTCACGCGAGGACGACCCGCTTAATCCCACGGGCGAGTACGCTCTGAGTTGTCTGGGACGAGAACGTATCTTCGAACATTTCAGCCGGACCAACAATATTCCGATGACGATTCTCCGACTGAACTATGCGACCGAACTCCGGTATGGCGTGCTGGTGGACATTGCGAAGCGGGTTCTTGCGGGAGATGCAGTGCCGTTGGCCATGGGATATCTGAATGCGATATGGCAAGGCGACGCTTGCGATATGAGCTTGCAATCACTGGCGCATGCGTCGGTGCCACCCTTGGTCGTCAACATTGCCGGACCAGAGTTGCTGAGTGTTCGAAGGGTCGCGGAGGAGTTCGCCGAGAAACTGGGTAAGTCCGCGCATTTTTCAGGAGTAGAAGAGAGCGACGCTCTGTTGAGCAATGCCGAACGAGCGTATCAATTATTTGGACGGCCCCACGTCAGTGCTGCGCAATTGACTTCCTGGATTGCAGACTGGGTCAGCCGCCGCGGTGCGACGTTGGCGAAACCAACACATTTTGAAGAACGCGCTGGGCGTTTTTGAAATCGAAAGAAGGACGAGGCAGACCAATCCAGGTGTCGAAAAGACTTGACCCAAGACTTAGGCAAGTGCTGGCGCGAGGCACAGTCATCCCTGCCCACCCGCTCGCTCTCACTGCAGGGCGTCGGCTGGATGAACGCCGTCAGCGAGCATTAACTCGCTACTACATTGCGGCCGGAGCTGGCGGCCTCGCAGTAGGCGTTCATACAACGCAGTTTGAGATTCGAGATCCGAAGGTGGGGCTGTTTGAGCCGGTTTTAGAGCTGGCCGCCGAGGAGATGGATCGTGCGGATAGCGGCCGTTCGGAACCTCTGGTCCGCATCGGCGGCATCTGTGGAGAAACGGCGCAGGCGGTTTGCGAGGCGCAGCTGTTGGTGGATCTGCGATTCAACGCGGGCCTATTGAGTTTGGCCGCCCTGAAGAATGCAGACGATGCGGCACTCTTGTCGCACTGTCGAATCGTGGCAGACGTGCTGCCGATCATTGGCTTCTATCTGCAACCCTCGGTGGGCGGGCGCACACTCTCCTATCACTTCTGGCGCGAGTTCGTTGAGATTGATAATGTCGTAGCCATCAAGATCGCACCCTTCAACCGTTACCAGACTCTGGATGTAGTCCGCGCGGTGACGGAATCGGGTCGAGATATCAGTCTTTACACTGGAAACGACGACAGCATCGTGATGGACCTGCTGACTCCATTTGTTTTCCAGGTCAACGGGAAAAGGGTGGAGCGGCGGATTGTTGGTGGGCTATTGGGTCATTGGTCGGTTTGGACGAGTAGAGCAGTGGAGTTGCTGGAAGAGTGTCACTCCGCCCGGCTCCTTGAAAGTGGGTTGCCGCCGAGCTTGATTCGCAAAGGTATTGAAGTTACGGATTGCAATGCGGCTTTCTTTGACCCCGCGCACAATTTTGCGGGATGCATCCCCGGACTGCACGAAGTTCTGCGTCGGCAGGGTTTGCTAGAAGGGATTTGGTGCTTGAACCCCTTGGAAACGCTTAGTGCCGGACAGCTCGAGGAGATCGATCGAGTGTATCGAGCGTATCCGCATTTACACGACGACGAATTTGTCCGACAGGGGCGCGATCGATGGTTGACACCGTAAGTCACGCGGTTTTAGGAAGACAGGTTGCTTGCACGTTGGACGCGCAACAATCTTGCTGCAGGAATGTTAGTTTCTAAAGGAACCTTACCGGACTTCTTCATGGGCCATCCTCTACTTGACCTTAAAGACCGAACTGCTGTCGTGGTTGGCGGAACAAGCGGCATCGGCTTGGCGCTCAGCAAGGCACTCGCACAGGCAGGAGCGAACGTAATACCTACCGGCCGTCGCGCGGAACTGGTCAGGGACGCCGCATCCGAGGTGGAGAAACTTGGCGGGCGCTCTCTTGTCGCAACCTGCGATGTCCATGACAACGCCAGCCTCGAACAATTGCTGCAGGTTGTTTGCGAATCGTTTGGCAGCGTTGAGATTCTGGTGAACTGTGCTGGACGAACCAAGCGCATGCCCACCCTGGAGTTCCCGGATTCGGAGTGGGACGCGATACTTGAAACCAATCTCAAGGGTACGTTGCGTGCGTGTCGAGTGTTTGGCCGGCACATGGTTTCTCGGGGCTACGGACGAATCATTAATATCGGCTCTCTTTCATCCTTTGTCGGTCTCTATGAGGTCGCTGCCTACTGCGCGAGCAAGGGCGCGGTGGCTTCGCTTACCAAAGCCCTTGCGGTTGAGTGGGCGAAGTTTGGAGTATGCGTTAACGCGCTGGCCCCAGGAGTTTTTCGAACTGACATGAATGCTGCGTTGCTCGACGGCACAGAGCGGGGAAGGGAATTTCTTTTACGAACTCCCATGCGGCGCTTCGGACAACTCGATGAGCTTGCCGGGGCCGCGGTGTTTCTTGCTTCAGACGCGGCGAGCTTCGTCACTGGGCAGTTGCTGGTTGTGGACGGCGGTTTTCTTTCCAGCGGCGTTAACCAGTAAGGAATTCCGTACAATCTAGAACCGCAGTGCTGAGGATCAGCCGTAATGCAGAATGTAGTTCTTAAGCTGCACCCCAATGACAACGTGCTGATCGCTCTCCGCGACCTGCGCGAAGGGGAGAAGATTACATTCTCCGAGCAGGTGTTCGTTCTTACCTCGGACGTTCCTGCCAAACACAAATTCGTAACCGAAGATCTCTCGCCCGGCGCGGATGTGCATATGTATGGAGTGTTGGTGGGGAAGGCCGCGCAGCCGATCAAGAAGGGATCGGCGCTGAATCCCCGAAACGTCCGGCATGATGCGCTGCCCTTTCGGGATAAATCGGCGGAACTGACCTGGACTCCCCCTGATGTCTCGCGTTGGCGCAATCGCAAATTCCTCGGATACCGCAGAGCCGACGGCCAGGTCGGCACGCGGAATTATTGGTTAGTGGTGCCCCTGGTTTTCTGCGAGAACCGGAACATCGAAGTTCTCAAACAGGCTTTTGAAGAAGAGTTGGGATTTGCGCGTCCAAAGATTTACCGGCAGCTGGTTGCTGAAATGGTCAGGCTGTACCGGGAAGGCAAGCTGGACGACATCGGCTCGCAACCGGGTGAATCAGCCGTGCAAGGGGCCGCCAAGCCTGCGATTTTTGAGAATGTCGACGGCATCAAATTCCTCTCGCATCAAGCCGGGTGCGGGGGTACTCGAGAAGACGGGAATAATCTGTGTGCGCTGATCGCGGGCTACCTTCACCATCCGAACGTCGCCGGAGCTACCGTGCTGAGTCTTGGGTGCCAGAATTCGCAGGTCAGCATTTTGCGAGAGCAAATTGCCCGGCGTGATCCCAACTTCAGCAAACCACTTTTGGTATTCGAGCAACAGAAAAGTGGCTCCGAGTTCCTGATGATTTCGGAGGCGATCAGAGACACATTCATAGGTCTGGCGAACATCAACAAGAGCAACCGGTCTCCCGCGCCACTTTCAGACCTATGTGTCGGGTTGAAATGCGGTGGTTCGGATGGCTTTTCGGGAATCTCAGCTAATCCGGCGGTGGGTCATGTGTCCGATTTGATCGCGGCGCTCGGAGGCAGGACGATTCTTTCGGAATTTCCCGAACTGTGTGGAGTCGAGCAGTCGCTCATCAATCGCTGTAGTCGGAAGGAAGTTGCGGATCGTTTCATCGAACTCATGCGCGATTACGCGGCTCGCGCCAAGGCTGTCCGCTCTGGCTTCGACATGAACCCCTCGCCGGGCAATATCAAAGATGGTCTGGTGACGGATGCGATGAAATCCGCGGGCGCGGCCCGCAAGGGCGGTACGTCTCCAGTCACCGCAGTGCTCGACTACCCGGAATATTCCACAGAACCAGGACTTAACCTGCAGTGCACGCCCGGCAATGATGTTGAGTGTGTAACGGCTCAGGTGGGCGCTGGGGCCAATGTTGTTTTGTTTACGACTGGGCTGGGTACTCCAACTGGCAACCCGGTAGCTCCGGTTGTTAAGATCTCCACCAATTCTGATCTTGCCCAACGGATGCACGACATCGTCGACGTCGACGCCGGCCCGATCATTTCGGGCGAAAGGACAATTGAAGAAATGGGAGAGGCGCTTCTGGAATCGATCATTCAAATCGCCAGTGGCGAGATTCGAACCAAGGCCGAGTCCTTGGGGCAGGATGATTTCATTCCATGGAAACGCGGCGTGTCGCTCTGAAATACCTTGCAATTGATCCAGCTATCGAATCACTAGAGGACAAATAAAAGCGATTCTGATTTTCGGATTCTGTGTTGCGTGGACTGCAAGTATTTTTGCAGCGAATGATCCTGCCCCGGAAGCGTTTCGAGTGTTCGCAACTCCCGCGAAAGAAGCGCCGGTCATTTCGGCGTATCTGAAATATCAAACGGAGACGGCATGGGACGACGACGACCAGCGCGTCAAAGCCTGGAGCGGAATACGGACTGAGCAGGATCTGTTGCGCATCCAGCGAGAGTTGGAACGAAATCTGCTCGGGATGCTGGGCGGACTTCCGCGTGAAAGAACGCCGCTGCATCCGCAGATTACCGGGACAGTTCAAATGACCGGCTTTCATATCGAGAAGTTGATTTATGAGAGTCTTCCGGGTGTTTACGTTTCCGCTCTTGTGTACGTCCCGGAAGATGGGGTCAAGAGTCATCCAGCGGTGCTGGTGCCCGTAGGCCATGCGCCGAACGGAAAGGACTATTATCAAGCACTTTGTCAGCGGCTGGTGCAGCGCGGATACGTCGTGATCAGCTGGGATGCCGTGGGGCAGGGCGAACGCAGTCAGTTTTGGGATGCAAAAGCAGCAAGGAGCCGCTACAACCTGATTTGCGCCGAACATGCCGTGATGGCGAATCTCGCATTTCTCGCCAACACAAATCTTGCCCGATGGGAAGTTTGGGACGGCGTGCGTGCGGTGGACTATTTGCTGACGCGGCCCGAGGTGGATCCACAGCGCATCAATATCGCGGGCACAAGCGGCGGCGGATTCCAGGCGGCCCACATCGCTGCTCTGGATCGTCGCATCAAAGTCGCAATTCCTTCCTGTTACATCACCGCTCTCCCGATGCGTGTGTACAACCGGATATTCAAAGATCCTGATAGTGACCCGGAACAGGATCTCTACGGGATGGTCTCGAACCACGTCGACCATGCAGGGCTGCTGCTGATGATGTATCCGCGCCCGGTGTTCGTGGCGGCGGCGGTTCTGGATTTTTTCCCAATTGAAGGAACGCGTAAGACGGTGCGGGAGGTGTCGGATCTATACAGTAAATTCCAACATGGCGACCGCATTGGGTGGACGGAGGGATATCACGACCATCAGTTCTCTGCTGAAAATCAGGAAGCAGCCCTGGATTTTCTGGATCGCTTCAACGGAATGCCGAAGAGGCAAGGGTTGCCGGTGGTTAAACAACTCGACGACAAGACGCTACAGTGCACACGGACCGGCCAGGTAATGCTCGACTTCCCAAACGCCCGATCAATGATGGACGTGATCCGCGATTATTATCTGGAACACAAGAACCAGCCAGCAACGACTCTGCGACAGCTCTATGAATCCAAACTCAACCCGCGAATCAACTCATGGAGGGTTGCGGAATTTGAGCGTGCGGATCCCGGAAGGGAAGAGATCCGCTGGGAAGCACGCGGGAGTTCAGATTTCGAAGGCGTCACGATCGAAAAATATTCGCTTCATCACAGTCGATATCTTGAGCTGCCGCTTTTGTACATTCACCAAGCCCACAGTGGCCGCCGCAAGGTGATGTTGTGGTTTGGGGAAAACGGTAAAGTGACAGTGCAGGACTGGCCGGCTGTATCGAAGTATCTCGCGGCTGGGTACGATATTCTTTCCGTCGACCCGCGCGGCCTTGGGGAGACCCGCATGCCATACAAGGTGGTGTCGCCCGACGATCCTACGCTGGCGCAAGCCGATATCGAGCGTGCTTATGTGAGTCCGCTTTCTGGGGTTCTGAGCGACTACGTCTATAACTCGTTGCTGACCGGTCGGCCGTACTTCCTGCAAATGATCGAAGATGCAGAGATTGCCACCCGGTTCTTCCAAGGACACTTCGACCCGCATGCCGAATTTGTGGTCACTGGAACGCATGATGCGTATACCTTGGCCAGCGCGATTTCCGAAGCACTTCCGAACGTCAGCCTCGTCCCACAACCGGATGGTCAAATCATCAAGTGGTCTGAAATTGTGGATCGCAAAACGGAGATATGGCCGATTGAGTACTTGCTCCCGAGCGGGGCATACATTCACTGAACTCTTGCCTTGATGAAAACTCAAATATTTGTCACTGGCTCAGCGGCAAAAGTACGTTGCGGAACCAGGGGAGGCTAAGCATCGCCGTGCAAATCGAAATTTTGCCGGCAGGCAACAAGTTCAATTTCATTTCCGCTTGTCCACCAATCGAATCAAGCCAAATCGTTCTGGGACGTGAAAGGTGTTCTTCATCGGAGCCTGCCAGGTCACCTCATGTTGGTCCGACGGCGGACCTTCGCTCCGGAACAGGTTGATGCGAAGCACGTTTCCGGGAACTGCTGGCCGAGTATCGATGGACGCAATTGGAATACGCATCGCGGCATACCATGTGTGCGACGCCGCATCGATCCGTGCCTTCACTTCAAATCCTGAATTCCATGTCCACCCGTCTTCGTGATGCGGTTTGTGCAGGTCGATATCCAGGTCGATCCACTCCGCCTGAGGTGACACTTCGAATTCTTTGTAGCGTTGAATATCTTTGAAGTCGGAACCGATAAATACTTCGGCGACGTTCCAATTCCACAACTGGTTCGTCTCTCGATCCGTAGCCGGCGAAGGCTTCAGATACAGTTGCTGGTAGGGGCAGATAAATAAGAAGTAGATATTGTCCTTTGTCCATCGCGTGCGCACCTCGGTGCGATACCGGGGCAAAACGTTCCCTTGAGTGTCTTTCTCTACGAAAGTCTGGGAGGACGCGTGCCAGAACGGGGACGTGGGATCGAGGTCCAAGGCGATATCTTGGGCGGCGCGGATACTCTCAATCACCGCCTGATCCGCTGCAGCTGCCATGCTTGAGAAAAGCAGCAACATCAACAGTGTCTTAACGAAACCATTCATCAGAATGCTCCTGTACGCCTCACACACCTTTGCGCCACTTCGGATCCTTCTCACTCTTGAGCGCGACCGTAATCGATCCGTCGGGATTGATCGGCTGCTCACACGCCCAGGCGACGGGCTTGATTACTCCCGGTCGAACCTCAATCTTGGCGGACAGGTTGACGTTGCCGCTGTAGCCGTTGGGGAGAAGAAAAGAAGCTTGTCGGATGCCGCCGCCATAGGGATGTCCGGCATCGAGGCTACCGCGCAGGCTGAGTTTTCCATCGGGAGAGTCGACGTGCAGCCAGAGCACTCCCGGAACTCCTGCTGCTCCGCGATTGGCGACACATACGATGAGTTCGAAAGTGCCGTAACGTTTTCGTTGCCACACCCATGCTGGTCGCAGACGGTAACCAATACTGGTCCGCAAGCGTTCGAACCCGCGAGGATACATTTCGTTGTATTGCGCCAGGTTGGACGCTTCGGTCCATAGAGCCCAGTAGTTCGCTTTCAGATCGGGAACATGCAGCATGTAATTCTCGAGAACATTGATTCCACGTTCGTCCGGCTTGAGAGCAGTTACGTCGTACTGGCGAAGGTATCCGTCTTCCATAATGGCGGCCAGCCAAGGTGGCCGGTTGGCGAGTTCGTCGATTTGAATTGGCTCCTCGACGATGATGCTGTCCGATCGCATCCAGGCACCGGCGCGAACGGCCATATCGATCACGGTCCGATTCCCAACGTTGCTGATATCCGGCTGGGTATTGACGGCGATCGGTGTCTTTTTCCAGGTGTTGAGCTGCCGCGCGGTCATCGAGACCGAGGTTCTGTGCGCAGTGACATAGTCGGGGAAAGGGTTTGGATAGTCGCTGGTATGTCCTTCGCCCCAGAATCCGTATTGCATCATGTCCATCCACTCGATCAGGGGGTTTCCTTCGAACTCGGCGGCCAACAATTCATTCAGTTCCGCAAACGCTTTCTGAAACTCCGGATGGTCGTAGCGAGGTTCACGAAATTGAGCATCGCCCTTCCCAGGAATACGGCCGATATTCACCATCGGTATGCGATCTCTCAGGAATGACGGAATCGCAATTTGTTCCGGCTGAAATGAATAGTTAGAGAGTTGAACCCGGAAGGCGACTCGTAGCCCCTTGCGCTTGGCGGCGTCGAAGGTGAGAGCCCAAACAGGGTCGAGGTCAAGGCGTCCGGGGCGCGATTGCACGTTCCGCCAATCGCAGCGGATGTAAAGCACATCGACGAAGGGGAGGCTCGACATCTTTTCGACGTGCTGCTCAAGAGTTTCCCGTCCCGCTCGCGCCGCGAGAGACGGGCCACTCTCCTCCCATGCGTAGCCGATCAGTCCCAATCCTGGATTTCGCTGCGGCCGCTCGGATGGAGTTGTAAATAGAACGGTCTGCCAGCCCTGATCCTGTTCGATGTCAAATGGGCCTTGATCCAGGCGTTGCGGGGAAGATGGGCCAACTCCGAAATCGTAGAATTTCGTTCCAACATTGGCGTGAGCGATGGCAGGTAATAAGACGGCGCTCTTTAATAGGTCTCGACGACGCATTCGAGTGGTCCCCCTCGTTAATTTCGACCTCGCAGCGCCCGCAAACTACAGAATCTGCCATTGCAATCCATGGCTCACCCGGGAAATTTGATTCCCGCGAGGCTTTCGTTTACCTTACCATAGTTTCGATTACTTTCTTTCTGAGTCATTCTCAATTCAGGTGCCGCATGAATTCGCACGATTTTGTAGAACAGGGCTGGCTGGAAGAGCTCGGCAAGTCTCAGGCAGTTGTGGCTGAAATGCTGGCACGAAATCCAGAAGAGCAAAAGCGCCTGGGTTACTTTCACACGCTCCGCGAGATATGTCAGCAACCTGGGACATGGATGCACACCGCGAAGTTGTTGCAAGGATCGGCCCGTGAAATATCGCCGCTCCTCAAAGGAATTTCGAGCCTGGTACTCTCCGGTTCGGGCAGTTCTGAATTTGCCGGCGACTGCGTGCGGATGGTTTTGCAAAAAGAACTTGTCATCGACACTCAGTCGATCGCAGGGGGTACCCTGCTCACGCATGGCAGGAGCGCGGTCCCCGTCGGGAGACCTGGGTTGATGGTGTCAATTGCGCGATCGGGCGATAGTCCTGAGAGCGTCGGCGCGCTCGAGTTGATGCTCAAAACCGAGCCTGACTTTCGTCACCTGGTCTTGACGTGTAACCGGCAGGGAAGTCTAGTCAACAATTTCCGCACGGACTCCCGAGTGACCGTAATCACTCTTGACGAGTCCACCAACGACCAAAGCCTGGTCATGACCAGCAGCTTTACCAACCTGGTGATCGCAGCGCGTTTCCTTGGTTTAATCGATGAATCCAGTCGCTACCGCTCGATCTGTGATGGCCTCAGTCGCGCCGCTGCGGGATTATTGCGCGATCACTTCGGCACCTTGGCGGCGGCTGGTAAAGCCTCTTTCCGTCGTGTGCTTTTTCTGGGAAGTGGCTCGCGTTTCGCCGCTGCCCGCGAAGCCTCGTTGAAGATGCTGGAAATGACAGCGGGACGCGTCACCGCCTCTTGCGAAACCTACCTCGGCCTGCGTCATGGACCCATGAGCGCCGTTAACGAGGAGACTCTGATTGTCGGCTTCTTGTCTACCGCACCCCAGGCACGAGCCTATGAATCGGACGTTCTGCGAGAACTTGCGCGAAAGCAGCTGGGGCTTTTTCGAATTATTGCCGGTAAGGGCGTCCCGCCGGACCTGGTTCGCGCGGGAGATGTGTTGATCCCCTATGACAGCAGCGACGAACTGGAAGATGACAACGTCACCGTTCTAGACGTGGTCGTTGGCCAGATATTGGCCTTTTCCCGATGTCTCCACGAGGGGCTTCAGCCTGATTCGCCGTCTCAATCCGGAGTCATTCAACGGGTGGTGCAAAGTTTCGCATTGCACCTCCCTTCCTAGGCGTCATTCCGCCTGCGCGGTTGCGGTTTATGTCGAATACTTTCTTTTTATTGTTTTGAAGCTTGCCTTTGTTTGCGCCTTGCGATACAAGAGTGGGTATTCAGTAGCCCGTCTTCCGTTCAGGAGAGCCCGATGAATCTCAAGAAGTTCCTGGTCTGCTCGCTCATGGTTGTGCTTAGTCTTGCATGCGCCCCGTCGCTTGTTGCTCAAGGCACAGATTTAGGCACGCTTCGCGGCCTGGTCACCGATGCCACCGGCGCTGCCATTCCGCGCGCCAAGGTCGTGATTCTCGACCTCGCGACCAATACCTCGCGTGAGACGACGACCAATTCGCAAGGTGAGTACCAAATGTTCGGGCTTAGGGCGGGCAACTACAAAGTCACGGTGTCGGCCGCCGGCATGGGCACAACCGACGTGACGGGAATTGTCTTGAATGGGAGCGCCACGGTGAGCGCGAATGCCACACTGAAGGTGGCGAGCAACGTGGATACGATTGAAGTGGTCGCTGTGGGCTCTACCATCAACACGGAGAATCAGACGATCAGTGACACGATCACGAACCGCGCGGTCGTCGACCTTCCTCGCGACAGTCGCGATGTGTACTCGTTTCTTTATCTCAACCCCAACATCACGCAAGCCGGGTCCAGCGACAACGTGGACTTTAAATTTCTCGGCGGCCAAAGCTATGGTGCAAATTTTTCGGTCGACGGGCAGCGCTCCAATGGCGGAATCTTTGGCGCGCCCACGAACAGCCAGCCTTCGATAGAAGCGGTGGGCGAAATCAATGTCCTGACCAACGATTTCAGCGCAGAATATGGCGGCATTGCCAACATTCGGGTAAACACGAAACGCGGCAGTGCGGGTTATCACGGCTCGATTTTTTACAACAACAGTAACTCGGCGCTGGCTGCATGGACGCTGGCGGATATTGCGGCGAAAGGGGAATTTGCTCCAACGCCCTTTCAAAGCAAATACCCGAATCCATACTTCAATCTCACAGACGTCGGTGGATCACTAGGCGGACCCATTCCGGGATTGAAAAAAACGTGGTTCTTCACCGCCTATGAGCGCAATTGGGAGATCTCACCCGTACGTGTGTCGGCGACCAACCTCCCTCACCCGAGTCTCTACACGGGCGATTTTTCGCTGGTGGACGACGCCAACAAGCCGGCTGTCCCCGGGGACGTTACGCTGACTCCGGAGGAGATGGCGAACGACACGGTCGGAGGGCTTGGGCAAAAGTTCATCACGATTCCAACGCGCCTTCTGAATCCCACCGTTCAAAGTTTGATTGGCACGTATTTTCCGAAGATCGGCCTCTCCGCTCCAATCAATTTGGTCACAGGCGCGATTAACGGACCGGACGATCTGACCGGATACCAGACCCAGCTTTCTGGCAGGTTGGTTCGTGATCGGGGCACCTTGCGTGTTGACCACGATTTTAGCGACCGCGATCATGTCAATGCTGTCTACAACGCATTGGCTCTTACTTCGGCTCGTCCGCTTGTCCAAAACCCCTATACCGGACTAGGTCTTCAGCAACTTGAATCCCGAAACAACACGCTTTCCTTTTCCTACACGCATGCCTTCAGCGCCAATGTGATCAATGAAGCGCGCGGAGGATTCAACAAGGAACGGCTACAGCGCCACAGCAATACCACGCTCGAAGGCTTTCTCTCCGGGATCGGATTCGATCAGTCTGACATCGACGCGTATGGAGCGGTCGTCGGTACGTCCAAGTTGACGACACATGGGCACCCGGCCGTACAGTTCGGCCGGAACTTTGCAATATTTCAGAATGGCGGACGAAATACAGACCGTCCTATGGATCAGAACCTGGCAACATTCGGAGACACTCTGACCTGGGTCGTCAGAAAACACACTCTCAAGATGGGCGCCGATTTCGTTCGCAACCAGGCGCTCGATGGTTTTGCTGTGAATCGCGGCAATGTTAGAGGCTTGGTCAGCTACGGAAGCGCCCGGAGCATTGATCCGTTCGCGAAGTTTCTTCTGGGAGAGCCGGCCAACACGGTCTCGTACGTAAACTTCCCGAGGCCACCCATGGACGTATCTAACTGGGAGCAAGGCTTCTTCGTCCAAGACGATTGGAAGGTCACGCCGCGCCTGACTGTGAACATGGGCCTGCGTTACGAATTGATCACGCCGTTTGTTGAAAGCCATGATCTACTGGCGAACTTCGATCCCAACTTTGTGGATTCCAACACGGGAACGAAAGGTCGCTTCGTCATTCCTTCGGATCGAACGCGGGCATTTCTAGATCCTCGCATCCTAGGTCAGTTTAATGTGGTGAACGCGAGCCAGGCTGGCCTGAACATTGGCCGCGGATTGGTACGCACCGACAAGAACAACTTCGCTCCGAGAATCGGCGCCGCGTTTCGCTTGACGGACAAGTCGGTTATTCGAGGAGGATATGGTCTCTTTTACCCGACCTCGGCTGCACAGGGTATTCGCGATCCAATCGGGACCAACCCGTTCAATCAGGGGCTGACCAAGGCTTCCGATCCGGACGCTGGCAACTTCCTTTCGCCGTGGCCGGGATTTGAGCACGGTTTCAGTCCCCTGACAGGCGGTTCCCTGACCACAAATTTCGCCTCCCTGCCTTCGATCAACGCGGTGCCGGTTGGTCTTGAGCAGCCACGCATTCAGCAGTACAACGTAACTTACGAACGCGAGCTTACCTCAAACAGTTTTATACGTTTCTCGTATCTGGGAAGCGCGCTGAGCGGCTTGATTGCAGGCAAGGATTTGAACGAAATTCAGCCCAGCGACATTCCGTTTGGAACCACGATTGGCGATGGCATAACCCCATGTGACCCCGTGAACGAAGGGGATTGTTTGCCCTCTGCGGCCGATATTGCACGCCAGCCATTCCCGGGCCTGGGCGACTTTCTTTCCAGTTTCGGGAACGTTGGCCACGGCCGTTCCAACGCTTTCCAGACCCAGTTTGAGCATCGCTACTCACACGGTTTATTGCTGAACATGTCGTACACGTACCTCCAGCAAAAGTCCACCGCCCTGGATACGGTGAATTCAAGCCTCGGAGGCGTCGGCTACAATCCGTTTGAGCCCGACCGCGACTACGGACAGGAGTCGTTCGTACCCCACCACCGGTTTGTTGCGTATGCAGTTTATGACCTGCCCGTTGGACGCGGAAAACGTTTTGGGTCGTCGATGTCGAACTTGGCGAATACGATCCTCGGCGGCTGGCAGACATCCTTCAACATGTTTGCTAAATCCGGTGCGGGGTTCACTCCGTATTGGGCTTGCGACGACTGTGCTTCGATTGAGCCAGGAAACGTGGGTGTGAGTTCTGTGGACGCAGTGGGTGACTTCAACTGTTGCGTCAACGGCGTCGCATCATTCCGTCCACCCGTGATTGGAAACTATAAGCACCGGGTAGGCAATCAGATCTGGGATCCGAATGCCTTCGGCGATCCAATTCTGGGTGCTGATTTGTTCAGCAATCCCGCAGTCGCTACACGCAACCTGCTGATTGGTCCCGGCGCATGGGGTGTGAATCTCGGTGTGCACAAAGAGTTTCATTTCGGCGAACGGTTTACCGCTTCGCTGGGAGTCGATATCGACAACCTCTTCAATCATCCGATGTTTGCGCCCGATGCAGATTACGGCGGCGGCGGCGGTGAATTTGCAATGCTGGGAGACTTCAACGTCGCCGTAGATCCGGCGACATTGAAACCGATCATTGCGACAAATCCGGATACCGGGTTACCTGATATCACCCGCAATGATCTCTTCGGGCAACTGGTTCGATCGTTCGACCAGGAAGGTGTGAATAGCCGGCGCACCATACGTCTGCGGGCGAGGATCACGTTCTAGATGCTCTCACCCTGCGCTAGTGCGACTGTGCCGGCATCATCAACTTTTTCCGGCACAGTTGTTCCTCGAAGGACGAGATCAATGAAGGGCGCAGCCATCGTCACAGCCGCGTTGCTCCTGTGTCTCACCTATGCCTGGGCGGAGCGGCCTGGCGACTTTCGAGTCATCGGTCCGGGTGGTGGCGGGGCGATGTTCAACCCCACGATCAGCCCGCATGACGCCAACACGGTGCTGGTGTCCTGTGACATGAGCGGTTCGTACATCACCCATGACGGCGGACAAACATGGCGGATGTTCAATTTGCGTGGCGTCGTCGATTTTTTTGCCTTCGATCCGCATGACCCGAAGACCATGTATGCGCACGCCACGGGTCTGTGGCGTAGCGTTGACGGGGGAAAGAGCTGGAGTCTGGTTTCTCCATCACCGGAGTCGGTGCAGGGTGTGAAGATGAGCTCCGACCACGCGGATGAGATTCTCCTGGCGCAGGCTGATACGGTGGGAGACATTGTTGCGATGGCGATTGATCCCGCCAATTCCCGGGTTTTGTATGTGGCAGGCGGATCCAAGGAGAAGCGGACGCTTTTTCTTTCTCGAGATTTTGGAAAGACCTGGCAACGTCAGGCTGATTTACCCCGCGACGTGCGACGGATGTGGGTGGATCCTCGCTCATCCCTCGAATCCATGTCGCTGTTTGTGGCCGGAACGCAATCCCTCGCCGTGGTGAACGGAACGGGTGTTCACGAAGTTCGTCTGCCGGCTGCCGCAACGGATCTATCTCTCGGTTTTGTCTCCGGATCACAACCTACTATTTATCTGACCTCGGAACAGGGCGGGTACGTCTCAACCGATGGAGGTACTACCTGGCGAAAATCCGCGCTTCCCGGCAGCGGAGCCAAAGTCCGAGCGGTCGCGACCAGCTTGCATCATCCGGAAACCGCCTACATTTCCTACAGTGATCTAGAACTAGAGGGCAAGACATGGATGGGCGTTGCCAAGACGACCAACTCCGGCGCCGACTGGCAACTGGTGTGGAAGGAATCTTCCGGAGCAGCAGAGAATGTGCATGATAACTGGATCACGGAACATTTCGGCATCGAATGGGGCGAGAATCCGTTAAACATTACGGTCGCGGATCAGGATCCTAACCTGAGCTATGGGACCGACCTGGGCCGAACGATGCGCACAACTGACGGCGGCATCACATGGACGGGATTATATTCACGAAGAGTTGGTGCTGGCGGATGGACGACCGTTGGGCTGGATGTCACCACAAGTTACGGAATACACTTCGACCCTTTTAACTCGAAACGTCACTTCATCACCTATACGGACATCGGGCTGTTCCGGAGCGAGGATGATGGATCCTCCTGGACAACCTCCACAGACGGTGTTCCCAGCGAGTGGAGAAATACGACGTACTGGGTGGTGTTCGATCCGAAGGTCAAAGGCCGGATGTGGAGCGTGAACAGTGGCACGCACGATTTACCTCGTCCGAAGATGTGGCGTCACGCGGCGGTTGCAAGCTACCAGGGTGGTGTTTGCCGCAGTGAGGACGGTGGGCGCACATGGGCGAAGTCGAATGCCGGGATGGATGAAACGGCCGCTACTCACATCCTTCTCGATCCAACGAGCCCGCCGGACGCTCGTGTACTCTACGTCGCGGGCTTCGGGCGGGGCATATATAAGAGCAGTGATGGTGGACGCAGCTGGGCCTTAAAGAACCAGGGAATCACGCAAAACGAACCATTCGCGTGGAGATTAGCGCGGAGTTCTAACGGCACTCTCTATGTAGTGATAGCCCGTCGTTCTGAAGATGGCAGCATTGGGAACGATCGCGATGGCGCGCTCTACTCCTCTACGGACGGAGCAGAGCACTGGAAGAAAGTCACGCTTCCCCCGGGAGTGAACGGTCCGAATGGTCTCGCCATTGATCCGGAATCTCCGGATCGCCTCTACCTTGCAACCTGGGCGCGAGCCGAGGGTCAGCACGGTGACGGAGGCGGAATTTATGTATCCGAGAACGGTGGCAAGAGCTGGCAAGTAACACTGGATCAGGACCGGCACATTTATGACGTGACGATCGACCCTACGGACGCCAAAATTCTCTACGCCGCCGGCTTTGAATCTTCGGTTTGGCGCTCGATCGATCGAGGACGTCATTGGACACGCATCCAGGGATTTAATTTCAAGATGGCGCACCGTGTCATTCCCGATCCGCTTGATCACGACCAGATATACGTTACGACATTCGGCGGGAGCGTCTGGCACGGTTCCATTCATGGACAAAGACAACCGCTGGATATTGCCACGCCCGCACTTCAACTTGGGCAGTGAACAAAAGGGGGATCGAATGAATCGCCGTCAATGGTTGTATGGTGCCGGAGTTATCGCGGGGGCTGGTCAACTTAGCTTCGGTAGTGCGGCTGCTCCAGCCAATGAAGATTCCAACCAGCCCAAGCCTCTGGATCTTACGCAGTACGAACCCAAGAGCATGCTCCAGGTGCATGAGTCGCACGTGGAGAAATCAAAATACCCCCTGATTGATTTCCATACTCATATTTCCGTTGCGGTGAAATCGGAGCATGGTGTGGAACTCGGCCCCGAGCGTCAGTACCTGGGAACGGCCGACGAATTGTTGGCGGTCATGGACCGCAAGAACATTCGCGCAATGGTGAACCTGACGGGCGGCTACGAGAAAGGTCTTGCTGAGGCCGTCTCGAAATATGATCGCACTCACCCCGGGCGCTTTTACACCTTCACCGAGCCGTCCTACTCGCGATTCAAAGAGCCGGATTATCCGAAAGTGCAGGCGCAGGCGATCGAGCAGGCCCATCGCGATGGCGCCAGGGGGCTCAAGATTCTCAAGACCCTGGGGCTCTACCTTCGCGAAGGAATCACATCAGGCACTCTTGTGAAGATCGACGATCCACGATTCGATCCCATGTGGGACGCCTGCGGGCGACTCAACATGCCCGTGGCGATTCACGTCTCGGATCCGATTGCGTTCTTCACTCCGACTGACCGCTTTAACGAGCGTTATGAAGAATTGAACAACCATCCTGACTGGTCCTTTCATGGTGGGGATTTTCCCAGCAACGAGGAATTGCTTGCTGCCCGCAATCGAGTCATGGCAAAGCATCCGAAGACGCAGTTTGTGGTGCTGCACATGGGGAACTTTGCGGAAAACTTGCAGAACGTCTCGGAAAATCTTGACCGTTTTCCCAACATGTTCGTCGACATAGCGGCGCGGATAGGTGAACTGGGACGTCAACCGAGGACTTCCCGAAAATTCTTCGACAAGTATCAGGATCGGATTCTTTTCGCCACCGACGCGACTCCGCACGGCGACGAATTTCCCCAGCAGGTGTTCAACGACAAGCTGTATGAGATTTACTTCCGGTTTCTTGAAACCGAAGACGAGTATTTCGATTACGCTCCGGCAAAGATACCGCCGCAGGGTCGCTGGAGAATTTACGGGATCAATTTGCCGGATGCGATTCTGCGCAAGGTTTACAGCGAAACCGCCGCTCGGCTGTTGCAGATCTAGATGCGATTCTATTTCCAGCTCTTCGGGGTGCTGGCCTTGGCGTGTCTGTCTCGCGCAGAGGTGAAGGTGTGGGAGGGAAAACTCTCATTGCCCACGTATGAAGAGGGAGCGCCTGACCCGAACCCTGCGTTCGACCAGTTTGCCAGTAACCGCTTCAACTATCCCTATACTCTGCGTGACACGCTGACAAGCCGGCGTGCGAATCACGACTGGCGAGCGATCTACATCGAGAACGAATATTTGAAGTGCTCCGTTCTACCGGACATCGGGGGACATCTCTACACGTGCATCGACAAGCTTTCCGGGCAATCGATGTTCTACGCCAATCCGTCCATCAAGAAGGCAGCGGTCGGATATCGAGGAGCGTGGGCGGCGTTCGGCATCGAGTTCAATTTCCCCGTCTCTCACAACTGGGTAAGCATGTCGCCGGTTAATTTCGCCTTTCACAAGAATGTGGATGGCAGTGCGTCCGTGATCGTTGGCAATGTGGACCGCGTTTACGGCATGGAATGGACTGTTGAACTATTGCTCCGCCCGCAGTCGACATTGCTTGAGGAGCGGGTCACGCTTAGCAACCGAAGCGACGTTCGGCACCGCTTTTACTGGTGGAACAACGCTGCGGCCAAGATCTCGGATGATTCGCGCATCGTCTATCCCATGCGGTTCGCCGCCAGCCATGGATTTACGGAAGTCACGCCGTGGCCGATGGACCAGGACGGACACGACTTGAGCATCATTCGCAATCACGTTCACGGCACGGTTTCGCTCTTTACCCATGGCAGCCGCGAGAACTTCATGGGCGTATGGCATCCGGAGACCAAGACGGGCACCGTACATTTTGCGGAATATGAGGACCTTCCCGCCAAGAAGATTTGGTCCTGGGGTGTGGATGCCGAGGGCCTCGACTGGCGCAATGCACTATCCGACGACAAGAGTGGGTACATAGAAATCCAGGCGGGTCTGTTTCGCAATCAGGAAACCTACTCCTTCATGGAACCGCGCCAGACGATTCGGTTCTCGGAATACTGGATGCCTGTCCGTGAAATTGCCGGAATATCAAGGGCGAACCTGGCCGGAGTCCTAAGTATCGATCGAAGCGGGAATCATGTGACGGCGGGCTTCAACGCGAATCAACCATTTCCCCGAGCGACGGTGGCCATACGAAACGGGAATAAGAATCTGTTTGATGAAACCGTGGATCTCATGCCTGATCATGCCTGGATCCACGACCTTCCTTTGACCGAGGCGGCGGCCAAGTACACAGTCGAAATTCGGGATGCTCACGGTTCCGTCCTGATTCGCCAAACCGAAGGCGAATATGACTGGGATCCTGAGTCAGAAATCCACGTGGGACCGCAGTCTCCCTACCGCATACCTGAGGAAGAAAAAAGAACCGACGACGACTGGATTCAGCTAACGAAAGAATACGAACTGAATGGAAAGATTCTCAGGGCCCTCGACATATATATGGAAGCGCTGCGCCGTTATCCGGGCAGCTTCGACGCCTCGAAAGCAGCAGGGCGCCTGGCCGCCGCCCTCCTGCGATATGACGAAGCGAAAACTTACCTGGAGTCGGCTCATGCGCGAAACACAGCCGATCCAGAAGTTTCCTACTACCTTGGCATCGCTTATGACGGCCTAGGTGAGATGCGCAAGGCGCAAACCGCCTACGAAGAAGCTCAACGTTTTTCTTCTTTTCGCGCTGCTTCGGCGCTAAAGCTGGGAGAGATGTTTGCCCGCGAAGGTGACCTGACGGAGTCGGAGCGTCATCTCGCGGTTGCTGTAGGTGCGGCGCCGGGAGATGCGCGCTCGCTGGAAGAACTGGTTGCTGTTGCATCTGCGGCGGGAGATTCGCAAAGAGCCAAGGCGCTCGCTGAGCAGGGAATCCCTCATTTTCCGCTGAGTTTGCTTTTGCGAGAGGAACTGGGCAATCCGGATCTCAACGTTTTTGCCAACGATTCGACACGGGTTCTAAGCCTCGCAGGGCAATACATACGACTGGGACTTTATCAGCGGGGATTGGCTGTGCTCTCCCGAAACTATCCACCACCGCTCGCTGACCAGAGCGAGCCGGGCGAACTCCCGCCTGGCAAACATCCGATGATCGCCTACTTCCGCGGCTACTGCCAGGAGCGGCTCGGACAGCCTGCGACTCGCGACTACACCCTGGCGTCTCAACTTTCGACGTCCTATGTTTTTCCCAGTACTGCTGAGGAACTCATTGCTCTGCGAAGCGCCATCAAAGCAAATCCCAAGGATGCGTCGGCCCATTATCTGCTGGGCACACTGTATTTCTCGCGCGGACTCACTGAGCCTGCGCTCGCCGAGTGGTCGAGTGCGCGGGAGGCGAATCGCGATGTGCCTGTACTCAATGCAAGCTTAGGGCTCACTCTTTTGCACGAGAAACATGATGCTGCAGGAGCCGTAGTTGCGTTTCGGGATGGCCTGCGCACCGACCCTGCGAACGTCACGATCTATCGGGGCGCGGATCAGGCGCTCAGCCTTCTCGCGAGACCCGCCAGCGAAATAGTTCACACCCTCGAGCAGTTCCCAGACCTGGCTAACGCCCCCTCCGGGTTGATTTTTGAATTGATCCTTAGCCTTTCTGAGGCAGGAGAGTTTCAGCGCGCCGAGGATTTTTTTCACGATCGATTTTTTGCGCGCGAGGAGGGTGGGACCAATGTTCGTCAGGTTTGGGTCGAAGTCGAACTGCAAAAAATGCTCTCTCAATCTCGCAACGGGCGGTGTCCGGATGCTCTGCAAACGGGCGAGCATCTCGGAGCAGTGATCGATGGGTTGCCCTTTACCCGGGACGGATTGGATCCGTTTCTTCAGTCTGCGCGAACGAACTATCTCGTCGCCACCACCTATGCTGCTTGCGGGCGGACTCAGGAAGCGCAGCGAAAACTGCAGATTGCCTCCGCGGCGAGTGCTCCCGATGAATTGCTTTGGGCCTGGCTGGCCTCCAAGAAATTGGCGGTTAGTGATGAGCGGCAGTGGCGAGAGCGCCTGCAGTCTGCCCTTCGGCAAGTGACCAATCGGAGTGAAAACAGCAGCTACCCGGGGTGGTGGGACTATAGTGCCGGCGCCCTTGCGGCCGCGCTCGGTCAGAAGCAGGAGGCGGATCTTCAGTTCCAGAAAGCTCTGCTACTGCCGGATCGCATGTTGTCATACCACCTCACCAGGCTCGCGCGTATCGAGACGGTTCATTGAGTTTCGCAGTGAAAACGAATGGGACAAGCGGAAGACGGTGCTAAGCAACAGGTTAAGAGTTCGTTGTGGGCAGTAACAACTAAGGAAAGAACAGGAAATTGCAATTGAACATTAAAGTGTTGGCAGACAAGGAATCGCTAGGCCGCACGGCAGCGGATCATGCGGCAAGTTCTCTTCGGCGTGCGATCCACGATCAGGGAGGCGCACGCATCATCGCAGCGACTGGAGCTTCCCAATTTGAATTTCTGGATGCATTAACCAGCGCGCCGGGCATCGACTGGGGCCGCGTCGAAGTGTTTCACCTCGACGAATACGTCGGACTTCCCATCACCCACCCCGCAAGTTTCCGCAAATATCTCTTCGAGAGGCTGATTCACAAGACCGGCGTTACTCGATACCACTTGCTGGATGGCGACGGAGACCCGGAGGCTAGCATACGGAAAGTTGCGAGGAGCCTCCAATCGAAACCCGTTGACATTGCTTTTGCTGGAATCGGAGAGAATGCGCACATTGCGTTTAACGATCCGCCCGCGAATTTTGAGACGGATGAGCCGTATCTCATCGTTGACCTCGACGATGCCTGCCGCCAGCAGCAGGTCAACGAAGGTTGGTTTGCGGAGCTTAAGGATGTTCCTCGAAAGGCAATCTCGATGTCCGTGCGAGAATTGATGCGCGCCAAGGAAATCATCGCGATTGTCCCGGACACGCGCAAGGCGCAGGCCGTGAAGATGTGCCTTGAGGGAGAGGTTAGTCCAATGGTGCCTGCCTCGATTTTGCGCAACCACCCCAACGCGACCCTTTATCTCGATCACGATTCGGCTGCGCTCTTGAGTTCGGGAGTCTCCACCAGGTAACTTCCGCCACCTATGCCAGTTCTCACGCCAGGCACTGCGCCGACGGTGCGGCCTATTCGCAATCTGCGCTGGTGGATCTGCGCGCTGCTCTTCGCGTCGACCGTCATCAATTACATTGACCGCCAGACTCTTTCGCTACTCTCGCCTTACCTCAAGCAGATCTACCATTGGACCAATAGCGACTACGCGAATCTGCTCATCGGATTTCGAATTGCCTACTCGATCGGCCAGACCGTATTTGGCAGGCTGATGGATCGTCTGGGGACCAGACGTGGGCTGACGCTTTCCGTCCTTTGGTACTCCCTGGTATCGATTGCCACTTCTCTGGCAAGCGGATTCTACAGTTTCGCGACTTTCAGGTTTCTTCTGGGCGCGGGCGAATCCGCGAATTGGCCAGGCGCCATAAAGGCAGTGTCCGAGTGGTTTCCTAAGCGCGAACGGGCGCTGGCCACGGCATTCTATGACAGCGGCTCATCGATCGGGGGAGCAATCGCTCCATTCATCGTGCTACCCATCTATTTTCGTTGGGGATGGCGACCCGTTTTTGTGATTCCCGGCCTGTTAGGGCTTGTGTGGCTTTTAATATGGCGCAAGTCGTATCGCAGCCCTCAAGAACATCCGCGCCTGAGTAGTGAGGAACGCGCAATGATCCTCGCGGATTCTTCTGATGATGGCGGTTCCACAGGGAAATCTCATCCAAGCTGGATTGCACTGCTTAGGCTCCCTCAGACTTGGGGAGTGATTGTTGCCAGAGCCTTTACGGATCCGGTGTGGTACTTCATCGCGGATTGGTTTCCGATCTATCTGGTGGCCAAGGGAATTTCTTTGAAAAGCGGCTTGATTGCGATCTGGATTCCATTTATCGCGGCCGATCTCGGAAACTTTTTCGGCGGCGCAACATCCGGATATCTGATCAAGAAAGGGTGGTCGCTCGGCGCTGCCCGCAAAGCGCTTATCGTCTTCGGCGGCGTCGGTGTGACTCTCCTGATCCCGACGATTCTCACCGTGAACCTTGCAGCGCTTACCTTGCTGTTTGCGCTTTCGACTTTTTGCTACGCCGCATTTTCGACGATCGCGAATGTATTGCCCTCTGATCTCTTCGCGAGCGATTCCGTGGCTTCGGTGAGTGGATTGAGTGGGACGGGCTCGGGCCTCGGGACGATCGTTGCGTTCAAATTGATTGGCTATTTAACCGACGCAAATCAGTCTCTGGCTACCCACTCGTTTGATTCGATCATTATCGTGGCGGGCCTGGTGCCGTTCGTAGGGATGATTCTGGTGCTCCTGCTTGTTCGGAATAATGCGGCCACTCGGCAAGGTCTGGTGCGCCCAATCTAATGGTGAGAGGTAGGTTCGACGTCAGAGAACATTTTCTTGAAGGTACGTCGATGTTCCCAAGGCAGGGTTTGACGCGATGGCCCGAACGCTTTCACGGCGAATGAGTTCCGTTGGCATGACAAGTTGCTGCGGAGGCAAATCGGGTTCCTGAATGCGGCGCACGGTAAATTCAGCTAGATGTCCACCAAGCTCCTTGGGGAACTCGCGCACGGTGGTAAGCCCCGGATGCAAGACTTCGCCGATTGTGTCATTGAAACCCGCGACGCTGATGTCATCGGGAATTCGGATTCCAGATTCCTGCAGAGCCTGATATACCCCTGAGGCTGCCTGATCGGTGCCCACAAACAATGCTGTCGGCCGCTCTCCCTTCGCCAGCAGGGCCTTTACAGCCAAGTACCCGAGTTCACGATCTTCGGAGCTAATGTCGCTGAAGCGGGGCTCAAGGTCGGCTTCGCTCATGGCGTGGAGGTAGCCGTCAGCGCAACGAGCGAACCAGGGGAGACGCCGGTTGCCGATATACCAGATCTTTCTGTGCCCCTCAGCGATCAGGTATCGCGTAATCTCGGTGGAACCGCTTACATCGTCCGTGAAAACACAGTCATATTTTTCCGGTTGCCATTCGCCGACGATGTTGTTTCCTACCAAAGAGAAGGCGATACGTTTCTCGGAGAGTGCCGACAGAATGCTGGCCGAATGTGTCCCGGTCAGAATCACGCCACCCGGCCGGTTCGGTCGCATCAGCGCCTCTGGAAGATGCACGGTTCCCATCGGTGATTTCAAATCCGATCGAAAACATATGAACTGCATGTCCCAATCATGCTGGGCGCAGTATCCCTCGGCCCCAAGAAGGATTTTGGACTGAAACTCGTTCACCGTGTCGCGATTACCCAACACAAAGGTGATGGTGCGATTTCTTCTGCCGGCTTCCAAGGTCGTACCCAGTTTGCGAGCGGCGGCAGTTACTACAGACCGTACCGAGGGGGCAACCCGAGGATTTCCATTGGCCACGCGCAAGACTGTAGACGGGCTAACCTTTGCGAGGCGTGCAATTTCAACATACTTCTGCGGTTCGGGGGACTCCGAGGCGAGATCTGCATCGGCTGGCAACTTGTGGATCGCTCCACCGTGCGAACGTACGGCCAGGTCCTCCGAACACAAGGCGTCCAGATCTCCCCGCGCGGTAACGGCAGAAACTGCGAATCGCTCGACCAGTTCGCGCACCGTAATCTGTCCTGTTTGCTCAATCAGGTCCAGGATTTTACGGCGACGCTGCTCCGCCAACAGACGAGTGTCCTTGCCTCTGGTCATTTGCGAAATGAATCTCCTGCAAAATCTATGATAACTGGAAGCACTTTACTCTTTATACACCGACGTGAAGGAAAATAAAAGAAAGTGAAGTCATCGAGAGCTCCGGCGAGGTCAAAATGCTTGCAGCCCAATGATTACAGTCTGTGCGCGACGGGCATGCCTGGCACGCTCGCAATGATTCCGATCCCAAAGAATTGATCTGCTTGCGTTTGCTTGCGATTACTTTCGTTAGAGTGTACAAAGGGACTTGCCACGTGGCAGGGTTGAGGGAACCAGTCTAAATGAGACGGCGTGATTTTCTTGCAGCCTTGGCGGCGTCAGCCCTCCTTAACCCATCGAAAGGCCTGTCACAGGTCCCGTTGCAGCGCCGTCGACTGTTGATTTCCGCTACTGATCCGTTCACAGGTCTGGCCTTGCTGCGGACGCGGTATGCGGCTGGAATGCGTCCTTCTCAGGACATGGAGGGCTGGGCGCTGTCGTGGCTGCTCACAGGTGAACAGAGCTTCGCTGAACAGGCGCTCACGGCCATGCGTTCCGGCCACGTTGCGAAGGGCGCCAAGCCCTCGCGCTCGTGGGCGGACTATGCCCGCTGGTCGTTGGCATTCGATTGGCTCTCAGGTTATCCAGGATTCGAGCCAGCCCTACAGGATCGGATTGCGGCTGAACTCATGGAAGGCGCCGCAGCAATGCTAGCGACAGCCGACTTTTCAGATCCAAGCCAGTTCTCTTATCACAACTACAGCCTGCGCTACCTCGCGTTGCCGACATTTGTCTCCGCGGCGCTCGAGGGCTATGCGGGTTGCAACAATCGATGTAGTTCCTGGCGAGCGCAGGTGGCGAAGTGCCTCGCCAATATCCTCGAGACCACAAATCTAGTTTCGCCGGAAGGCAGTTACCACGAGTCCATGGACTATATGCGGATCACATGGTCCTGCCTGACGCTGCTCGCGGAGTTGCAGCGCACGACCACTGGCATCGATCCCGCCCACCGTTATTCTGTGTTCGCCAATATCGGCAACACTTACTTGTACAAGATCCTGCCCGATGGAACGCCGTCGCGAGAAGGCGACAATGAATATCCGATTCTGGATCTGCGCGACACCGCCGTGTTGGGCTATGCCGTCAATCGATTCAAGGATCCCTACAGCGCCTGGCTTTTGCGGAAGAGTGGTTTCGTCCCGAAACAATGGGTCATTCCGGTCCTCGAATTTCTCTGGGATGACCCCGAAGTCACGGCGCGCGACCCAGCGTCAACAACAGAGAATGAATTGCCGCGCGCGCGCTATTTTCCGGGAGTAGGCCATCTGGTGATGCGCGACGGCTGGAAATCCGATTCAACCTGGATCGAATTCGATTGCGGTCCTTATCTGGCGAAGCACCAGCACCTCGATCAGAACCAGATCACGATCTACCATCAAGGGTATTTGGCGATTGACAGTGGCGCTGATTACACAGATAGCGAGAGCCCACATTACCTCAACTACTATCGCCGCACGATCGCTCACAATACCGTATTGGTCTACGATCCGCGTGAAAAATTCTTTTGGTCGCAGAATTTGTTGGCAGCGGCCAACGACGGCGGCCAACGTATGGATTCCTCGCGCCTTTGGAACACGGTGCGGGGCCCCGAAGATTGGGAGCACACCCGGGACTTGTGGAATCTGGGCACCATGCGGGTGGTCGATCATGCACCAGGCCACTACGACTACGCGTTGGGCGATGCGACCAACGCCTATTCGCGTGACAAATTGAAAAAATTCACGCGTGAAGTTCTTTACGTGCCGGAAAAGAACCTGCTATTTGTTTTCGACCACGTCGTGAGCGTCGATCCTGCCTTCCGCAAGGTGTGGCTCCTTCACGGCGTCAACCAGCCAAGCGTGGACGCGGATGACGGAAAGGCAACAGAGAAGACGAAAGAATTCAGCAATGCTGCAACCTTCCGTTTCCGCGAGGGCTCCGGAGAACTGCTGGTGCACTCACTGTTGCCATGCGACCGCGTGGTTACGCGCCGCGGCGGCCAGGGCGCCGATTTCTTTTGCCCCGGGGATGAACGTGGCGGCGCTTGGGGTAGCGGCGAAAATTGGCCGTTGGATCCGCAAGAAGGGTCCGAGATACCCGAGGATCCCAAGCTCCGGCGGATGTGGAAAACGTTTTGGGGCGCTGATTTTTCCAAGGTTCAGCCTTCGAACCGAAAGAATGTGGTGCCGGGCGCGTGGCGTGTGGAAGTGTCGCCGGCGCAACCAGCGCAGGAAGACTTTTTCCTTCACGTTTTTGAAATTGGAGAGACCGGTATTGTTGGTAAGCGCACGGAGTTGATCGATGGAGCCAACTTTATCGGCGCTGCCACCGAGTCTGGGCCTTTCGCATTGTTCGCCAAGTCGGATTCCTCTGTGCTTGGCGGAGAAGCATATTTGCCAAATCTCGCTTGCGATTCACTTGTTGTATCGGGGCTCCAGCCAGACACCGTGTACGAGCTGAGCTTTACCGGGCCGAACGTTGCTAAGTCCTCGGCGTCGCCGCCGCCCGGTGTCTTGATCGATATGCTCCGGCCCCGCTCTAACAGCAAAGGAATCGTGCGAGTGGAAAAGCCCCACCTGGGCGATCTGAGTCTTCGAATAAATCGAGTTTGATTTTCTTCCCTTACCATCTGGACCAATGTCCAAAACCCTCGGGTTTTCGCTCCTGAGCTCCCAACCTAGACTGCCTTGAAGCCATGGAGCGAACTACGACTGAAGATCGTCATTGGTCACCGAGCTACACGACATAGAGCACATCCAAACGTGACGACCCGCACAGCCTGACCGCTCATTCCACGTACAAGATAGAAAATAGCGGGTTATTGAGATGGGTTCGGAGGGGATATGTCATTCAAGCGCGTTCTGATTCTGGGGGCCGCCGGCCGCGACTTTCATAACTTTAATGTTGTATTTCGCAACAATCCTTCCTATCAAGTCGTCGCCTTTACAGCCGCCCAGATCCCTGATATTGCCGGCCGTCGCTATCCGGCAGCTTTGGCGGGTGAAGCCTATCCGGATGGAATTCCAATCGCGGAGGAGAAAGATCTCGAGAAGCTAATCCGCGAGAAGAACGTGGATGTCGTTGTGTTTTCTTACAGCGATGTGGCATATCCGACGCTGATGCACCTCGCATCTCGGGCAGCTGCCGCGGGAGCAGACTTCTGGTTACTGAGCGCTGAGCATACGCAATTGAAATCGTCTGTGCCGGTGGTTTCCATCTGTGCTGTGCGTACGGGATGCGGCAAGAGTCCATTGTCGCGGATGGTTGCTGCCGAGCTGCGGCGCGCCGGACTGAAGGTGGTTGCGATTCGCCATCCGATGCCTTACGGCGATTTGGCTGCGCAAGCAGTGCAACGCTTCGCTACGATCGCGGACCAGGAAAAGCACCAATGCACCATTGAAGAACGGGAAGAATATGAGCCCCACCTCGTCCACGGCACGGTTGTGTATGCGGGTGTGGACTACGAAAAGATCCTGCGCCAGGCCGAAAAAGAAGCGGACGTCATCCTATGGGACGGCGGTAATAACGACACGCCTTTCTATGTGTCGGATCTGGAAATCGTGGTTGCGGATCCGCATCGACCGGGCCATGAACTCGCTTACTATCCCGGAGAAGTCAACCTGCGACGTGCGCAAGTCGTTGTTATCAACAAGGTCGATACGGCCACTCGCGAGAATGTCGAACTCGTGCGTCGCAATATTGAGCAGGCCAATCCGAAAGCACAAATCATCGAAACCGCTTGCCGGGTATCGGTGGCCGATCCCGCACAGATTCGCGGGAAGAGAGTGCTGGTGGTCGAAGACGGCCCCACTCTTACGCACGGCGAAATGCCTTATGGAGCCGGCGTGGTGGCGGCACGGCAGTGTGGAGCGGCGGAACTGGTCGACCCCCGGCCGTATGCGATTGGATCGATTCGCGGCACTTTCGAACGGTACACGCATGTGACGACTCTGCTTCCTGCCATGGGTTACGGAGATATCCAGCGGCACGAATTGGAAGAGACCATCAATCGCACACCTTGCGACGTTGTAGTCATCGCAACCCCGGTGGATCTCGGACACATTCTGAACATCAAGCATCCGTGCGTACGCGTGGGATACGAGATCGAAGAAGTAAGCCGTCCGGGCATGACGGAGTTGATGGCGGACTTCATTCAGAAAGTCGAAAAGCATCGGTTGGTGCATGCGTGAAGGCGAGAAGGTCACAGGTTGAGGGATCTCGACGTTGTGGATCGTTTCAGCTCCCCCGACTGTGACCTGTCACCGCTGAACTGAACATGGGAGTTTCGAAATGCTCAGCAATGATTTTCTTTCTATTCGTGACTTCAGCCCGAATGAGATTCGAGAGTTCATCGAGCTCGGGCGCCTGATCAAGTCCAACCCGGAACTGTTCGCCGGATCGTTACGAGGCCAGACACTGGCCTTGATATTCGAGAAGCCCTCCCTTCGAACTCGCGTCAGCTTTGATGTTGGCGTTCATCAACTGGGTGGATTTTCACTCTACCTGTCTCCGGCCGAGATCAATCTTGGCAAGCGGGAATCGGTGTATGACGTGGCCAAGAATCTGGAGCGGATGGTGCAGGGCATCATGATCCGCACGTTTGCTCACGAGATTGTCGAGCAGATGGCGGAGTATGCGCGCATCCCGATCATCAATGGCCTCACGGACTACAGCCATCCCTGCCAGGCGATGGCTGACTACCTCACGATGCTGGAGTTGAAGGGCGAGATTGCCGAACTGAAGGTGGCTTTCATCGGTGACGGAAACAACGTCGCGCACTCGCTGATGTTCGCGGGGGCGCAGCTGGGCGCGCACGTTTGGGTCGCTACTCCTCCGCAGTACGAACCGGAAGCGGCGGCGATTCGTTGGGCAACAGAGCGCGCGAGGAATACCGGCGGAAGTTGCACGATCACAAACGATCCAGTGGAAGCTGCCTACGATGCAGACGTGATTTACACCGATGCCTGGACCAGCATGGGACAGGAATCTGAAAAAGCGGAGCGCAGCAAAATCTTCCGGCCGTACCAGGTGAATAGCGAACTGTTCCGCCTGGCCAAGCCGGACGCAATCTTCATGCATTGCCTTCCCGCACATCGGGGAGAAGAAGTCACGACCGAAGTCATCGACTCCGTGCATTCTGTCGTCTTTCAGCAAGCGGAGAACCGTTTACACGCGCAGAAAGCAATCCTCGTGGAGTTGATGAAACACGAGGTAGCGGAACGGCTGAGGGCGACCGTGTTGCACGAGTGAAGTGCTGAGTTTCTTGTTTCTGGTTTCCTGTTTCTTGTGAGGGCATATGCGTGGACATCGCGACTTGGTGGCTTGGCAGAAGGCGATGGACCTCACGAAGAAGATTTACGTGTTAACCAATGCCTTTCCAAAGCACGAGGTTTACGGCCTGACTAGTCAACTTCGGCGCGCTGCGGTTTCCATCCCGAGCAGTCTCGCTGAGGGAGCAGCCAGGAACGGACAGCGTGAGTTCAGCTACTTCATCAGTACTGCCCGGGGATCACTCGCGGAAGTTGAAACCCAGGTCGAGCTTGCGGTTTTCCTGAATTACATCCCGCAAGATGCCGCGAAAACCGTAATGGTATCCATTTCCGACCTTGGGCGAATTTTGATCGGCCTGCGCAACTGGTCTTCGGGACCTCAAGTCAGCTCCGACAAGCAACCGGAAACCAGAAACAAGAAACTTGTATGAAGCCCATCCTGATCGCCGTCGGCGGCAACTCCCTCATCCGGGCGGGGGAGAAGGGAACTGTTGCTGAGCAGATGGCCAATGCGCGGCGCACTGCAGCGGCGATTTGCGGGCTGATTCGCGACGGACATCGCATCGTGATCACTCACGGCAATGGTCCGCAGGTGGGCGCGCAGCTACTACGCTCCGAGCGTACTTCCGATCAGGTGCCTGCGCAGACTCTGGATGTGTGCGGTGCGGCCAGCCAGGGAGAAATTGGATATCTGCTCGCGCAAGCCATGAAGCGCGAATTGTCCGGCGCCGGATTGGTCGTACCTGTCGTTAGTGTGGTTACGCAGACCGTGGTGTCCGCTTCAGACCCGGCGATGGAGCATCCTTCGAAGCCGATTGGTCCTTTCTATTCACGCTCCGATGCGGAAGAAAAGAAGCGTCTCTTCGGATGGACGATCGTGGAAGACGCTTCTCGTGGATATCGCCGGGTGGTGCCCTCTCCTGAGCCGGTGGAAATCGTCGAGATGGAAGTCATCCGCAAGCTGGTCGACGCCGGAGTACTGGTGATCGCGTGCGGCGGTGGCGGGATTCCGGTCTTGCGCGCGAACGGTGGCCTGCAGGGAGTTGAAGCTGTGATTGATAAGGACCGGGCGTCGGCGCTGCTGGCCTCAGAACTTGGTTTAGATATATTCGCCATCTCGACCGACACGGACTATGTCTATCTCGATTACAAAAAGGCAACCCAGCGCCCGCTCTCGTCTGTGACGGCTGCCGAACTCGGAAGCTACGCTCGGGCTGGCCATTTTCCGCCGGGGAATATGGGGCCGAAAGTCGAATCAGCGTTGCGCTTTCTTCGCGCCGGCGGCAGAGAAGTCATCATTACTTCGTACGAGCATCTTTACGATGCGGTTGGCGGCCGCGCGGGCACGCATATTGTCTCAAGCGACGCCAAACCAGTCGCGGCTGAAGCGGTGCACGATCACGTCCTACTCAGGTGAATATGAATCACAATGTCACGATCGATGGAATCCTGGAACGGAGAGACTCGGACGTTGGAGTTGGACTGGAACTTTCTTCGATGAAACTTCGCCACGTTATCGAATCCCAGCAATTCACGCTGCCTCTGTTGATGGATTTGTTTACCCGATCTCGAGGGATGGAGCGCATCGTGGCGCGGGGCGGCTCGTTGGATTATCAGAATCGCATCCTGGCGGCGCTGTTCTATGCTCCGTCCACGCGCACCCGATTCTCATTTGAAGCGGCGATGCACCGGCTCGGAGGTCGCGTCATTTCCACGGAGCAGGCGCGCGCGTTTTCATCCGCGGTCGAAGGCGAACAAGTCGAAGACACGATCCGCATTATTAGCGGTTGTTCCGATCTGATCGTGATCCGCCACCATGAAGAAGATGGCGCGCGGCGCGCGGCGGCGGTCTCACCGGTACCGATCATCAATGCCGGCGACGGCTGCGGCGGACAGCACCCTACGCAAGCGCTACTCGATCTCTACACGATCTATCGCATGCGTCCCCTGGATGGTTTAAGCGTGGCGTTCATTGGCGAATTGGATCGAGGCCGGACCGTTCGATCGCTGGCCTATTTGCTGGCAAAGTTCGAGCGCATCCGCATCTTCTTTGTGAGCCCGCCGCAGATGCAGATCCAGCCGGATATTCTCGAATATCTGGATCGGCACAATGTGCAATACGAACTGGAATCCGACCTGAACAAAGTGGTCGGAGAAGTGAATGTTGTCTACCAGACACGGATTCGGCCGGAGCGCGCCGGTGATCCTGTATCTCGAATGTATTCGATCGATTCTTCGGTTCTGCAAAAAATGAAGGCGGATGCGATGATTCTTCATCCACTTCCGCGGACAGTGGAGTTGGATAAGACGGTCGACAGCGATCCGCGCGCCATGTATTTCCGGCAGGCGACGAATGGTCTGTATGTCCGAATGGCGCTATTGACGATGCTTTTGGAACCATAGAACCAGTTGCAAGTTTCTAGTTGCTGGTTTCTGGGGAGTGCGTGAGCACACGCCAAATGTAGCAACGTACTTATAGATAGACTGGAAACCAGCAACTAGAAACTCGCAACTGACTTTGGAGCCCTTATGCCCTTACTCGAAGAAAAAACTCCGACCCAGGAATTTATCCAGCTCGAAGAAAACTTCGGTGCTCATAACTATCATCCACTGGACGTCGTGATCGAGCGCGCCCAGGGATGCTGGGTGTATGACGTGGAAGGCAAGAAGTACCTCGATTGCCTGGCTGCGTATTCCGCGGTGAACCAGGGGCACTGCCATCCGCGAATTCTCCATGCCATGCTGGAGCAGGCTCACAAAGTTACGCTGACTTCGCGCGCCTTTCGCAACGACCAGCTTCCATTGCTCTACGAAGAGCTGCACAACCTGACCGGCTTCGACATGGCGTTGCCGATGAACTCCGGCGCGGAGGCAGTTGAAACTGCCGTGAAAGCTGCGCGCAAGTGGGGACATAAGGTCAAGGGCATTCCTGAGAACAAGGCAGAAATCATTGTCTGCGCGAACAATTTTCACGGACGTACCGTGACCATCGTCAGCTTTTCCACCGACGAGCAATATCGCGATGGCTTCGGGCCCTTCACTCCCGGCTTCAAAATCATTCCCTATGGCGACGCCGCGGCATTGCGCCAGGCCATCACGCCGGATACTTGCGCATTTCTCGTCGAGCCAATTCAGGGCGAGGCCGGGATCGTCATTCCGCCTGCCGGGTTCCTGAAGGAAGCGGCAGTAATCTGCCGGGAGAATCGTGTTCTCTTTATTGCCGATGAAATCCAGTCAGGGTTGGGCCGTACCGGCAAGCTGTTTGCATTTATGCACGAGGACATTCGTCCGGACGCGGTCATCGTCGGGAAGGCGCTCTCCGGCGGGTTCTATCCGGTGTCGGCGGTATTGGCATCGAAGGAAGTGCTGGGCGTGTTCAATCCCGGCGATCATGGCAGCACGTTCGGAGGTAATCCACTGGCCTGCGCTGTGGCGCGTGCGGCGTTGCGGGTGCTGGTCGAAGAAAGGCTGCCAGAAAGGTCCGCCGAACTTGGAGCTTACTTTCTTGCGCAGCTGAAGACGCTGCGCAGCGCGGGCTTGAAAGAAGTTCGGGGACGTGGACTTTGGATTGCCATCGAGATGCACGGTATGGCGCGTCCGTATTGTGAGGCACTGAAGGATGAAGGCATCCTTTGCAAAGAGACGCATGATCACGTGATCCGGATTGCACCGCCGCTGACCATCACGCGCGAGGAAATTGACTGGGCGGTGGCGCGGATTCAGAAGGTGATCGAGAGGAAGTAGCGAGGGCGTTGCGCGCTGTCGGCGTAGAATGGCCCACTGACCTCCTCGATGAGAACCGGCAAGCACGGATTGCTAGCAGTTGGATTCTTCCTCGCAACAGCGCTGCTTTCAGCGCAGCAGAATTCCTCTCTCCGCACCACCGACACAGAAATACACTTCGTGGCAACGCCTGACGGACCGCGTCTGTTGAGCCTTTCTGCATCCGGTCAGCGGCCATGGCACAACCAGAACACGGAACCGCTCGCCGGTACTGCGGAAATCGATGGACAGACGCTCCCTCTTCGATGGACTTGGAAGGCCAGCGCGACCAATATCCAACCCGAATCGATTTCCTATGTTTATGAATCCACCTTTCCACATCTCAGGCTGACCTGGAAATGGGAAGCGGTCCAGCCATGGGCCGGTCGAACATGAAATCGAGATTCAGAATCTGGAGTCGCGAGAAGTGTGGATTTCCCTGCAGAGCAGTTTCGTATTCGATTGGAGAATCTCCACGCAGGATAGACTGCAACATTTCTACGTAGAGAAAGGCGCCGATACGCCTACTGCGGTGGGAACACACCAAGTGGATTTTGACCAGAACTACAGGTGGGAGGGGAAGTCTAGTACGTACGCCAATCCGGGGCCGGGCGGGCCTCGCGAAATCATTCCGTACTTCCTGGTGCAGCAGGCGGATAAGAATCAGTCTGGGTTTTATGTCGGGATCGAATTCAGTGGAAGGACTCATCTCACGTTGCAACGGGAACAGAGATCACTCCGAGGAGAGTTGGGCCTGAATCCTCTACCCGGTCCGTTTCGAACGCGGCTTACTCCGAGTGGAAGCTTTGTCACTCCCAAGATATTTCTCGGTGCCGCGGTCGGCGGCCCTGACGCGGTCGCCAATGTGCTGCGCCCGTGGGTGCGCGAAGTCCTTGGTTCGAAGGAAACATGGAACGATCCGCATTATCCGTTGACCGTGATCAATACGTGGGGCGGCGGAATGGCTGTCAACGAAGAGGTCGCGCGGCGCATGCTCCGTGATGCTGCCGGACTGGGACTGGAAATGTTTCACATTGACGCTGGATGGTTCCGTGGAGTCGGCGACTGGCATCCCGATCCGCAGAAGTTTCCGCGTGGCCTGGCGCCGATCGCGGATGAGGCTCACAGTCTCGGATTGAAATTCGGTCTGTGGGTGGACTGGACGCAAGCCGCCTTGGGCACGAATCCGGGCGCGCTGAATGTCAGGGACCCGAGCGTACTTCCATGGCTCACGAGCGAGGTTCCCGCGGATTGGAGACCGGAGGAGTTCAAAGGACACACCATCGACATCGGGTTTCCACCCGCGAAGGCGTGGGCCCTGCAGGAGACCGACCGCATCGTCAGCGACTACAAACTCGACATGCTGGAACACGACGGCTATCTGGTGGCGCAGGGATGTGCTTCTTCCAGCCACCCGCACACTCCACCGGACTTGCAGAACAAGTGTCAGTACGGAAACGCTGTTGCTTGCGGATCGAATGCCACTGACGTCAGTTATCACGCGGTGCGCGCCTACTACGACGTTCAATCCAACCTGCGAGCGAAACATGCAGGGATTATTCTGGAGGTCTGCAACGATGGCGGCCGTATGGTGGACTTCGGAACTGCCGCCCACGCAGACTATTTCTCAATCACCGATACGTACGATCCGATCTCAAACCGGCGCGCGTTTTACGACACGAGCTACGTGTTGCCCGCTGCGATGCTGGAAACGTATGTGGAACACTGGCCGGTGTCCCGGATCGAGAACTTCCGGTACATGTTGCGCAGTGGAATGATGGGCTGGTTCACAATCATGATGGACACATCTGCATGGAGCGCGGAACAGCACGCCGTTGCCAAGTCTGAAATTGATTTCTACAAGTCGACACTGCGCCCGCTGATTCGCGATGCGATTCTCTACCATATTTCCGAACGGCCTGACGGCGTGCGATGGGATGGAATGGAATATTTTGATTCCGCCAGCGACAAGGGCGTGGTGTTTGCGTTCCGGGGAACCGATCCGAAAATTGCCGAGCATGTGTTTCACCTCAAGGGGTTGAGGCCGAAGGGGAGATATCAACTGTTATTTCGTGACCATACAAGCCGGGATAGCGTCGTCACCGGTGCGCAGTTGATGAATGACGGAATTGCCGTCCGTCTGCAGGAATCCAATAGTTCAGAGATTGTGAGTCTACTTCCAATGCACAGTCGTTGATGCGGACGTTGCCTTCCGAATGGAACAAACCAAGCCGCAATTTACCGGAAGGGAAGTGCGTCGCGGGAGAGATCGGCGCTGCCAATATGGTCGCTGTGGGCGTCCCGAACCACGATGCGGACGTGTTTTGTTTTTGGAGGCAGGTCAGCAACCACGTCGAAGGCGACGGGTCTATTCAATTGCTGCTCGAAACGTTTGCTATCCACCACGGATTCCAACTCGGTGACTTTGTGGCTATAGACTTTGTCATCCCCACCAACACCCGCAACTACAACCGTTACCTCGCATCGACGATTGCCGTTCGATAGTGTCTCCCAATGCAAGTTGTGCCGATCCACCCTGATTAAGAAGCGGCCCTTTCCCGCTCCCGCTGATTTCGCTTTGGCTTCAATCTCGAGTGCCCGATAAGGGAGTGGATTCATCACCGCGCGTGAGAGCACCGTATCAACCTGCTCATCGGTGAGTGGGAGGTCGGGAATGGCAAAGTAGCCTTTGCGAGTGCGCGCCTGCAGGCCCTGGCCGCGAAGGACGATCTTAATGCGGCGGTACTTGCCATTCCAGTTATGGTTGGTTGGATAGTAGGCCAGCGAATAATAGGAGGAGCCGTCGTTCGCGCTCTCCGCGATCGCGACATCCACATCGTTCCGCAAGCGAAAGATTTCGCCGCCCGTATCCGGAGCGATGCTTTCGAATATCAAGTCCCCAGTAGCCTGATCCCCTGATTCCGATACTAGGGAATCGCCAACTCCGGACTGGTACGTTGTAGGAGCAGTCTCCAACCCTTTCGGATTGACGGTGTATACCGACACGCGCGCCTTCAGGAGTTGGTTTGCGCTTTCAGTCACTGCATTCACAAAGCGTGGACGGTCCGCTGGGTCGAGCATGCGACTGTTGAGAGCAGGAAAGCCGGGACCGACCCAGATCACGTTCTTGCGTCCTTCATGGTGACTATTGGCCGCCGCAATCTGCGATAGCGCCCACAATGACTTGGCCAATCGTTCTGAGGAACCGCCGAATTCGGAGGCCATCAAGCCGAAGGGCAATTCAGGATGGCGATGATACAACGCTGCTGTGAGGGCGTGCGCATCTTGCGTGTAGTCCTGCAACAATTCGAGCCGCTTCTGGCCGAGCAGCATGAGCGAGGTGGGTTGCGCCAAATGGGGGCCACGCTTTGCCAGGAATTTTTCGATGCCTTGGCGTGCATACATCTCGTCGAGAACCTCGGTGTTCAGTTCGTCGATGACGAGAATGGTCAGGGCCTGGGGAGAGGCCGCTTTCGCGGGGCCGGTAGTCTTCGTGTCTTGCCTGTTTCCGGTCGCAATCGCAGATGCGGGCAGATTGCCTCCGGGCGGAATTTCGAAAGACGTAATGCTTTGAGCGACTCCATCTTCCAGAACTGTGAAGTCATCCTGGGTGAGGCCAGTTATCGACTTCCCTGCGTGATCGGTAACCACGACGTCCAACACGACTAAGTTAGAGGATGTCTGGAACACCGTACCGGGAGGAGTTGGCTCCTGGGTTTTAGCTCGATTCGCGAACAGAAACACCAGCAGCGCGACCACAAGGTGCCCGGCGAAGATGCGAGAGTTTGCCCTGGTGTTTACAGAGTCTTGATGGGACATGGTCGTTCTTTCTTGAATTCCTCGAATCCAGCCAAGGGAGACACCATGAGCTATATCTCGCAAAGCGTATCAGAGTTCACAAGAGAAATGGAATATGCCCAGTGCAGTAATGTTGATGTTATGCCCGAGATATGGTGTTCGGTATCGCAGGTTGTTCAGGCCATGGCGGCAGGAGTTTGATCAATACCCACAGAATCACTAGCGGCAGGACGGTTAGGACGATGGCGGTGAGCAGTCCTTCGCGGGCGACCAAGCCCATCTTGTAAGTCGTGTAGCCCAGAAAACTCTTCGAGAATAGCTGTCCGCCAATCACGATATTCCAGCGCATCGCAAAGATGCCAATTAACGTCAGGCATCCGGCGAGCCCATAAATACGTTTTCGCACGATCTCGGTAAGGGGCAGCACCTGCGTCAATGCCAGCAGTGCAATCGGGGTCACCGTACCCAACACAATCTGGATCAGGATGTGCGACACGTAGAGCTTGGTGTGAACCATGAAGTCAAGGCTGCGGAAAGATTCGTCCGATTCGTAGATGCGATGGATCAGGTCGAGCATTTCAAGACCGAAATCGATGATGAAGGTGTAGAAGAGATAGCGCGCGATCGTGTCTACGCAGGTCATATCGATGACTTGCTTTCGGATCCGCATCATCAGCATGTAGAAGAGCATGACCGCCGCGATCCCCGAGACCATCGCCGAAAAAATAAATACGACTGGCATCAAGGGCGTCGACCACCACGGGTTGGCTTTGACCGAGCCGAAAATAAAGCCGACATATCCATGGAGCAGGAATGCGGATGGAATACCGATGATCGTGATGACCCAACCGACTCGTTCATCAATGTGCAGGGCGCGCTCACTGAGATTGCTGGACCCGAGCGTCATGGCGCGGTAGATCAGACGTTTCCAGCCGGTGGTCGATTGCGAGAGCAGGACGATGTCGCGGCGGTAGTCGAGCCAGATTTCCAATACCAGGACGGCCATCAGGTACCAGAGGTAAACGAATCCGAACATGGCCATTGCCGAGGTACGGTGCGGCGTCAAATACATTTCGTAGGAGCGCTCGGGATGTCCGAGATGCAACTGCAAGGGAAGAGGAGCGATCAGCAAAAAGGCGAGAGCCGTAAGCAGAGCGAGCCGGTAGGTGGGCTTCACTGCACTCACGTTAAAAACACGTTCCAATGATGCCAGGATGAATGCGCCGGCGACCAGTCCGGTCAGGAACGGGTAGAGAACAATGAGTACGCTCCATTGCAGCTCTACTTCGTTCGGATACATGAAGCCTTCAACGCCGGGCATACCATTCTCCTTGTCGCGCCAGCCTATCGAACCGAACCATCCAGACCGTAGTAGAAAGTTTTCGAGTGCGTCGCCATGGACGGTTTCAGAACTTGCACACTGTGCGTCTTCAGGAATTCGTGAATCGGATCGTTTGGATTCTTCAGGTCAGCCAGTTGCCGGGCTCCCGTTGGGCACGATTCGCAACAGGCGGTTGTCAGCCCCTTCGTGATCCGGTGATAGCACAGGGAGCACTTTTCGGCCGTCTCGGTATGCGGATTGATAAACCTGCACCCGTAGGGGCAGGCCTGCACGCAATAACGGCAGCCGAGACAATATTGTTTGTCGACCAAAACCACTCCGTCAGGACTGATGAACGTTGCGCCCACCGGACACACCTGTGTGCACGGGGAATCCGCGCAGTGGTTGCACAGTTTGGGGACGAAGAAGTTCTTGCCGCTGGGGTCTTTAGCGGGCGGAAAACCGTGCTTTGCACCGTCGGGTGAATCGACGATGGGGTTTTCAATGTCGTAGTCGGAGACGTGATAACGCTCCACCCAGGTTCGGAAGTAGCCGTCGGGGACATCGTTCTCGGACTGGCAAGCGCGCACGCAATTCCCGCAGCCGATGCACTTGGGGATATCGATCAGCATGCCCCACCAGTGCTCGCTGGTCTTGTAATTGGGGGAGGACTCTGGAGTTCCAGCAAGGACGTGTTGCCAGGCGAGCCCGGCGGCAGGCAGCAGGAGAAGCAGATGACGCCGCGTCATGTTCATTTGGTTGCTCCTGCAGTGATGGCTGGGCTGTGCGGCTGGTGGCACGTGTCGCAAGCCAAGCCGCTGGAGTGTTCCTCGGATGCAACTTGCGGGAAGGTCCTGGGCTTCGCGGCATTGGCCTCGTGACAGCGCACGCAGAGGACGGCGGCGTCTAATTTCGGTGGCTGGACGGAAGTGGGATCATCCGCATGTTTCGCGAGCGCTCCGTGGCACGCTTCGCAATTTACGTGCGCGTGCCTGCCGTCTTTCTTCTTGTCAAAAACGTCGGAGTGGCAGGTTTCGCAAGTCTGATGGCCGGCGAAGTTGATGGGACGGGCAGCGATGTCGGCCAACGCATTCCCGCGATAGTGGCCGTACTCTCCAAAGCTTTTGGGAACCATCAAGCTGCGGACTCCCATGAAAACGAGCACGCCAAGCAGGAAGACGGCTGCTAACCGGAAGAGGTGGCCTGCGTCTTTGAACCTGTCCATAGCAAAACCCTGCCTTGGCCTGAGGTTACGAGAGGTATCACTTGAACGCTGTGCGCTGAATCACACCGCGGACGTGTCGGAGATCACAGGACCGAGTGATGGAAAGCAAGAAGTTGCAAGCGGCTATTCCAACGTGCAGATCAGGACGCCATACGGAGCGACGGTGAAACCCTGTGATAAAGGAGTGGTTGCTGGCGGAGTGGCCTTAAGCATTTTGCCGAACTTGGGTGTCCGGCCAGGTAGTCCAGTGATCTGGATTTTCTGTTTTTTCGAACTCGTGTTCAGGACCACGAGAACTGTTTCACCTGATGCTGCCTGCCGGCCAAAAGCGAATACATTTCGATTGCCCGACTCGAGCGGTAAGTACGCGCCATCGCGAAGAGCAACGTTCTCGTGCCGGAGTTTCAGAAGTTCTGCGTACCAGGAGTAAACAGAGGTGGGATCCTGTTTCTCTTTTGCAACGTTGTACCGTGGCGAGCTGGCCTCTACGGGCAGCCATGGCGCGCCCTTGCTGAAACCAGCGCCCACCGAGGAATCCCACTGCATCGGAGTGCGCTCACCGTCGCGATCATCGGCGCGCGGACGCTTCGGTCCGATCGGCACCGCCTTCAGTTGATTCGCCGGCATCGTGCCCATGCCGAGTTCTTCCCCGTAATAAAGAAGAACGGATCCGCGCTGCGCTAGCGTGAGAGTGGCCGTCAGCTTTGCGATTTGATCGTTGTGCTTTCCATCTCCGAACGTGCTCCATTGGCGAGGGTGATCGTGGCTGCTGAAAAAGAAGACTGGCGTTTGTCCGCCGAGGTGAATCTGAGCGTCGTCCACTTGCTTCTTGAATACCGAGGCATCGAGGTTGGTTAGATTGCCGAACAGGAAATTCATAGGGAGCTGAATTTCATCGTGATTCTCCCCGTAAACCTTCGCCAGATCCTGGATCGTTGCCGTCGAGGATTCTCCCAACAGCACCGGATCGCCAGGATAGCTGTCCAGAATTTTACGCATCTCGCGGAGCACGTCGTGATTCTCAGGACGAGCCGAGTTATACGGCATGAGCGCGGCGGCGCCACCTGGTTTCGGAGGGTTGGGGTCGTCAGGAAATGCAGGATCCTCAAAAAGGTAAGGCGTCGCATCGAGGCGGAAGCCGCTGGCCTGGTGGTCGAGCCAGAAACGCACGACATCAAACATCGCCTTGCGAAGCCCGGGGCTCGCCCAATTCACGTCAGGTTGTTGCGGCAGAAAAATGTGATAGTACCACTGCTCGGTGGCGGCATCCCACGTCCACGCATAGCCACCAAAGATTGAAGTCCAATGCGTGGGTGGTTGGTGCGGACCGCTACCACTTCGCCACACATACCAGTCGCGCTTCGGGTTATCACGCGACGATCTCGACTCTTTGAACCACGCGTGCTGATCGGAAGTGTGGTTGACAACAAAGTCGACGAGGATGCGGATTCCGCGTTTCTTCGCCTCGGTTGCCAGCTTGTCCCAGTCCTGCAGTGTTCCATATTCTGGCGCGACGTTGGTGTAGTCGGAAACGTCGTATCCGAAGTCGGCGTTGGGTGATGGGAAGAAAGGAGTAATCCAGATGGCGTCCACGCCCAGCTCTTTCAGATAGTCCAGGCGGGCCGTGATCCCATTGAGGTCTCCAATGCCGTCGCCATTCGAGTCCTGAAAGCTGCGCGGATAAATCTCGTAAATGACGGCATTGTCGTACCAGTGCGCAGAAGGGCTCTGGGCTCCGGTTTGGGCGAACGCAATATCGGTCGAACAGAGCATCGCCAGCAGGAGGAGCGCCGCTTTCATCGGACCATGCTACTACGGACAATCTGCATCGGTGCGGGGTCGGCGCCGGCGGACCGGTCATGAGAACGAAAATACATGTACCCGGGGAACCGTCCATTACCAAGGAGGTAGTCCAATCGAGCGTTTCGCCGCTTCGGTAGCTGATCTTCCGTGATCTCGGAACGTCGTTCCCGGCTTGCTACGCTTTTCTCTGAGTTCAGGAGAGATCACCTTGCCCGCTACGTCAACGAAACCCACGATTAAGGTTCTGTATGGAGAGTCCGACGAGGAAGTACTCGCTGCCCAAGCTTCCGCAATGAAGAAGGTTGGCCATCATGTCACCACGGCCGTCGGCCGTCACGGCGTGCAGGAAGCTCTGCGCCGGGATGCGTTTGACCTGGTCATTCTTGGGGCGACACTGAACAAGGATGATCGCCATCACCTGCCGTACATGGTGAAAAAGGCGCACGCCGGGACGAAGGTGCTCGTGATGCAGGGCAGTTCTCGTCACCACGAAGTCGATGCCACCGTCGATCCGGGCATGAGCATGCAATTGGTGTTAGAGAAGATTGCACGCGTGATTTCGGAGCAGATCGTTTCCGTGTAGATTGCAAAGTCCGTTGTACAAAGAGACGGCGGGAATCGCAGCTGCGATTGCCCGCCGTTTCTATTTTCAAAAAAATATTGCAGACCTTAAAAAACGAGCCTGGCTGGACCGGAGAGAGTGAGGGCCCAGCCAGGCTCTTCAAGGACTACTCTGAGTTACCCCGTTGCTCCGAGCCTGTCGGGGTTAATTTCCCGAACAAGCCGTTCGTCTCCTCATTCGGACCCGAGGAAAAGTACAGGTCGTTAAACAATCCGGAGTTGGTGTTGCCTCCGCCGAAGCTGATCGCCCACAGGCCGTCGATCGCGATCGGGGCGCCGTTGGGATCCAGCAAAGTGCCTTCACGTTTTCCACTCACGGGATTGTAGGCATTGATCTTGCCGTCGCCGAAATTGCCAATCAGCAAACGGTGGCTGAACGGGCCGAAATCTCCGGGTGCCTGGGCGATGCCCCAGGGAGCGTTCATGGTGCTGTTGTGCTGAAGTCGCAGCAGCAGGTTGCCATCGGTGTCAAAAACATCCACAAAGCCCTTACCGGGACCATGTGTTTCATGCGGTTCGCCGGCGCGAGGCTGCGCAAATGCGACGACGATGTTCCCGCCGACGTTTTGAATTCCGAAAGGCGCATAGCCCATGGGCAAGGCGGCGTCTTTGAATCCGCCCGCGGTGGTGACTTTGTTAAACCTCTTGTTAAAGACCGTGACTTCACCCAAAGAGAAGTTTGCGGCGAAGAGGCGGGGTCCTTTGTTGGTGTCGGCGATTGCCAGACCGGTATAGACGGCGTGTTCGGCGGAGGCGTCCGCCTTAATGACTGCCACCGTTGGGTTCACATTTGGATTCCAGCCCGCAATCGTGCCCGCCAGCGTGGAGAACAGGAAGATCGACCGCTGGCCGGGAATCAGTTCAAAAGCTCCCGGGAAGGCGTTGAATACAGTTCCCGTGGGAGAACCGGAACCAGACTGTCCGTTTGGCAAGGGGATGGTGACAACCAGGCTCTGGGGAAGTCCAGTAGCGTCATAAAGGGTTGACAGGCCAGTTGCCTGGTCAGCAACCCACCAGGGCGAACCCGAGGCGCGCGAGAGTCCCCACGCGTTAACGAGATTAGGATCGATGTGGGCGGCATTCCCAACGCCTGCGGCGTTGGCGGTCAAGTCGGTTCGGGTAAAGTGCTGCGCCAGCGCACTGCTGGCGGTTAAGATAACCGTGAAAACAATCGCGGCCACTGCCACGATATGCTTCGAATGATTGGGAGACATACAATTCCCTCCTCAGAGATCGCTCAATTGGTCGCTCCCTTGCGGCAGTACAAGGAATGCTGACGAAATTCACCTTACGCGTTGACGTTGCTGTGATTTGTCACAGGTTTGTCATGAGAAGGTTATTTTTTGAACGGGCTCGATCGTTGTGCTCGATGCCCTGCTGAAAGTCTGTTTTTCACGAGCGAATGCGGATCCCCCGCTGCGTTCGGGATCACAGGGTTCACTATGGGGAATGTCTTGAGGTTGATCGGGTCGTCGCGGGAGTTCGATCGCCAAAATTAAAATGGGCCGCCAGCCAAGAAGCGGTGACGTTTCCTTGGCTATCGGCCCACTCGATCCTGAAACGGATCGGAGGTGATACATAAATGGTAGACCCTGCAAATCGATTGTCAAGAACCATCTTTTCCATCTAAGAGAGGCGTGGCCAGCGACCCTCAACTATTGACACTGGCCTCTCCACAGTGTTAATTTTATTGGTTTTAGAAGCCCTTATTCTTCCAGCTATATCAGCAGCCAAACATGGATCAGACAATCCGACAACTAGGGGAATTACTGCTCGGAGCCGTACCTACCGCGATCCTGTTGGCGATCCTTTATTTTCTCTATACCGTGCTGGTGCACAAGCCTCTCACCGCTGTGCTGGCGGAAAGGCGCGCTCGAACCGAGGGCGCACTCGAAAAAGCCCGCGCCGATATCGCGGCCGCCGATGCTCGAACTGCTGATTACGAACAGCGTCTGCGGGAAGCTCGGCTGAAGATTTTCAGGAACCTGGAAAACCGGCGCCAGCAGGCAACGCAGTTGCGTGCCGAAGCCGCCGCCCAGGCGCGAGCACGGGCTCAGGAACAGATTAAGAATGCGCGCGCCGCCATCGAGCAGGACAAGCAACAGGCGATGGCGAAACTACAATCCGACGCGGAACGCTTAGCTGCGGAGATCGTCCAAAGAGTGTTGCGGCCCGTCGAGGCGGCAAGTCCGGTGGGTGGACAATGAACATCCGCGGATTTCTAAGAATATACGTACTGATCGCGCTCTTGGCGCTGCTGGCGATTGCTTCGCCGCGTGCGTTTGGAAAAACTCAGGAAAGTTCTGAGTCCTCCGCGCAGCCTTCTTCTGCTCAATCGACTGAGAAGAGTGCGAGCGCGGAGTTGGCCAAGGAAACTCGCGAAGCGGCTGGGGAAGAAGAAGAGAACGAGAACCTGAAGCACTCGCCTGCGATCCAGTTCCTGGCCAGGAAAACGGGAATGTCAGTTCACCGTGCCCATCTGTTCGCTGTCACGGCCAATTTCCTGATCGTTGCATTTCTAATTTACTGGTTCGCCCGCAAGAGTATTCCTGCAGCTTTCCGCAGTCGTACGGATTCGATCCAACGCGGATTGGAAGAAGGACGCGCGGCCAGCGAGGATGCCAACCGGCGACTGGCGGATATCGAGTCGCGTCTGAGCAAACTGGATAGTGAAGTCGCACAGATGCAGGCGCAATCCGAGAGTGAAGCAGCAGCCGAAGACGGACGGATCAAGCAAGCGGCCGAAGCCGACATCCGCAAGATCGTGGAAGCAGCGGAGCAGGAAATTGCTTCCGCCGCCAAGCAGGCGCGCCGCGATCTGTCGTCACACACGGCTGACCTGGCGGTTGCGCTCGCACGCAAACAAATTCAGGTTGATTCCGCGACGGACCAGATTCTGGTTAGAAATTTTGCCGGAAGACTTGCGTCCGGCAGCGGCGGAAAGGACCGTCAGTAGCCATGGCTTCCGTCGTTGGCGTCTACGCTCGAGCCTTTGCCGATGTAGTGATCGGCAGCAAGCTCGATTCCACGCGCATGCTGCAGGAATTGCATGGCGTCGAAGCGCTGCTGGGAGAGAGCGTCCAGTTTCGTCGCGTGATGGTGAACCCCTCTATCCCGGGCGATCGCAAGCGTGCAGTGCTGGATGCAGTCGGACAACGCCTGGGTATGACGCGACAGGTGCGAAATTTCATCGCCGTGGTCACGGATCACCGGCGGTTGCCGTTGTTACCGGAGATCCTGAAAGAACTGGAACAGGTGTTGAACGATCGCATGGGGATCGCAGATGCGGAAATTATCAGCGCGCGCGAACTCAACGAGACAGAAGCGAATACGCTGGTCGCCGAAATAACCAAACTTACGGGCAAGCAAGTACGCGCCCGCTATCGCCTGGACCGGTCGTTGCTGGGCGGGGCCTTGGTGAAAGTCGGCAGTACGGTTTACGACGGTTCCGTAAAGGAACAGTTGGAGAGAATTCGAGAACAGTTGATGGAGAGCTAGCCGCGAGCCGCGAGCTACGGGCTTCGAGCAGTCGCAGGAAGTTGGCTCGAAGCGGGTAGCCCGGAGTTCCAAGCTGGTTTACATATGGCACAAATCAAAGCAGACGAAATCACGCAGTTAATCCGCGAGCAGATCGAGAACTACGAATCGAAGATCGCGGTCGACGAAGTGGGCACGGTGATCACGCTGGGCGACGGTATCGCTCGCGTGTACGGCCTCGACAAGGTCATGGCAGGCGAACTGTTGTCGTTCCCGCATGGCGTGGCCGGTATCGCCATGAACCTGGAAGAAGACCAAGTCGGCGTCGTGCTGCTCGGCGAGTACACCGAAATTAAAGAAGGCGACGAGGTAAAACGAACGGGACGCATCATGAGCGTGCCGGTCGGCGACGCACTGATTGGCCGGGTCGTGAATTCTCTCGGCCAGCCGATCGATGACAAAGGTCCAATTGCGACTGACAAGTTCATCGCACTGGAACGCATCGCGCCCGGCGTCATTGATCGCCAGCCCGTCCGTGAGCCGATGGCAACTGGACTCAAGGCGATTGATTCGATGATTCCGATTGGCCGCGGCCAGCGCGAACTCATCATTGGCGATCGTCAGACTGGCAAGACCGCCGTTGCGCTCGACACCATCATCAATAGCAAAGGCAACAACCTGATCTGCATTTACAACGCGATCGGACAGAAGCGTTCGTCGATTGCACAGGTTGTGAAGATTCTCGAAGACGCAGGCGCCATGGAATACACCATCGTCGTAGCGGCTTCGGCTTCAGAACCCGCGCCGATGCAGTACATCTCACCGTATGCGGCCTGCGCGATGGGTGAATATTTCCGCGACACCAAGCGGCACGCACTTTGTATCTACGACGATCTTTCGAAGCACGCGGCGTCGTATCGCGAAATTTCATTGCTGTTGCGGCGGCCGCCTGGACGCGAAGCTTATCCTGGCGATGTTTTCTATCTCCACTCCCGTTTGTTAGAGCGCGCTTCGAAATTGAGCGACAAAAATGGTGGCGGATCGCTTACCGCATTGCCTGTGATTGAAACGCAGGCGGGAGACGTTTCGGCGTACATTCCGACCAACGTCATCTCGATTACGGACGGACAGATTTATCTCGAAACTGACTTGTTCAACCAGGGCGTGCGTCCCGCGGTAAACGTCGGACTCTCGGTAAGCCGCGTCGGAGGCAGCGCACAGATCAAAGCGATGCGACAGGTTGCAGGAACGCTCAAACTGGAACTGGCGCAGTATCGTGAACTCGCCGCCTTCGCACAGTTCGGCAGCGATCTCGATAAGGCCACGCAGTCACAGTTGAACCGCGGCAAACGGTTGGTCGAACTGTTGAAGCAAGGTCAATTCGAACCGTTGCCGTTCTCGAAGCAGATTCTCATTATTTTTGCGGGAACCAGCGGCGCGCTCGACGATCTGCCGGTAGAGCAGGTTCGCGATTTCGAGAAGTCACTTTATAAGTACGTAGACACGACGCATGCCGGGCTGTTGAACACGATCATGGAGAAGAAAGTTCTCGATGACGCGCTCAAGGCTGATTTGGCCCGAGTGATTAAAGATGCGAAACAGCAGTTTGTGGACTCGCGGGCGGCAGTAGCGAAGTAGCAGTTGTCAGTTCTCGGTTCCCAGTTCTCAGTAGAAACTGAGCACTGAGGTTTTACTGAGAACTGGGAACCGGGAACTGAGAACTCATTTGGCAAACATTCTCGACATTCGGCGCCGGATTCGCAGCGTGGTCAACACGCGGCAGATCACCAAGGCCATGAAGACGGTGTCGGCTGCTAAGTTGCGGCGGGCGCAGGAGCGTGCGTTGGCGGCGCGTCCCTATTCGCAGATGTTGACGAATGTTCTGAAGTCGCTGGTTTCTCGCGCCGACATTTACGATCCCATCACGGGCGAGGCGTTGCACCCTCTCCTGGTGGAGCGGCCAGAAAAGAACATCCTGCTCATCGTTGTAACTGGCGACAAAGGCCTGGCGGGTGCGTTCAACACCAATATCCTGAAGGTCGTTACCAAGTTCATCGACTCGAACGCGGACAAGAATATCGATGTCGAGTGCGTTGGGCGAAAAGGGCGAGATTTCCTGCGGCGCCGGTTTCCGATGGCTGCAACAACTCAGTCCGGACAAGAAAACGCCCCGCGAGCAGGCCGAGTACAGATCGTAGGCGAGCACGTCGGCGTCCTGGGCAAAGTGGAATTTTCGTTCGCTTCCGAAGTCGGTCAAAGCGTAGTGGAAAAGTTTTCTCGCGGCGAGATTGACGGCGTTTACGTTCTTTACAACGAATTCAAGTCAGTCATCGCGCAACGCCTGATTGTGCAGAAGCTTCTCCCCATCAAGGAAATCGGCGTGGAAGACGTCCGCATGGCGGAAGAAGCGGCGCAGGAAGAGCGGAAACGCCGGCTCGAAGCGGCCAAGGCAGCGGGTGTGGGTGTCCGGCCCGTGGATACGGCTGCAGTAGATGAAGCCGCTGCGAAATTCGGTACCGCGCCCGTCGATTACATCTATGAACAGCCGCCCGGGCAGTTGTTCAGCGAGATTTTGCCGAAGTACGTTGGCATTCAGGTTTTTCATGCGCTGCTGGAATCAGTAGCGGCAGAACACGCTGCTCGCATGACGGCGATGGATTCCGCCACCAACAATGCGTCGGACATGATCGATTCATTGACGCTGGTGATGAACCGCGCTCGCCAGGCAAAGATCACGAAAGAAATTATTGAAATCGTGAGCGGCGCAGCAGCATCGTAAAATCGCTTCGAGCTGCGGGCTACAAGCCCCTGAATCCGGCAGCTCGCGTCGAGGTGGATTGGTCAAAGTACAAGCTCGGAGCTCGCGGCTCGAAGCCCGAAGCGATATTGAGGTCTTATGGCTGAAAATGTTGGAAGAGTGATTCAGGTTTCCGGTCCCGCAGTGGACGTGCAGTTCACCGAAGGCTCAATGCCTCCGATTTACGAGGCGCTGCGCGTCGTGAGCGACGGCTTCACGGTTCCTTCTCCCATCAATGTCGTGCTTGAAGTCCAGCAGCATCTTGGCGAAGGTCGCGTGCGTTGCATTGCGATGTCCGCCACGGACGGCATGGTGCGCGGCATGAAAGCTCTCGATGAGGGTGGCCCGATTTCCGTTCCGGTGGGCAAGGGCACTCTGGGCCGCGTCATGAACGTAATTGGTGCACCGGTCGACGAACTCGGTCCGATTAGCTTCGACAAGAAGATGCCGATTCACCGGTTGGCCCCGGCTTTTGATGAACAGTCGACCACCGCTGAGATGTTTGAAACCGGCGTCAAAGTCGTTGATCTGATTCAGCCCTTCTTGAAGGGTGGCAAGATCGGTCTATTCGGTGGCGCGGGCGTCGGCAAAACGGTTTTCATTCAGGAACTGATCAACAACGTCGCCAAGCAACACGGTGGATACTCCGTATTCGCCGGCGTCGGCGAGCGTACCCGTGAAGGGAACGATTTGTGGCTGGAAATGAGCGAGTCCGGAGTTATCAAGCCGGGCAAGCCGGACGAGTCCAAAGCCGCGTTGATTTACGGACAGATGACCGAGCCTCCCGGTGCGCGTCTCCGCGTTGCGTTGACCGGTCTGACGGTTGCGGAATATTTCCGTGACGAGCAAGGCGCCGACACGCTGCTCTTCATCGACAACATTTTCCGCTTCACGCAGGCTGGATCAGAAGTGTCCGCGCTGCTGGGCCGCATGCCGTCCGCCGTCGGTTATCAGCCGAACCTGGCAACAGAAATGGGCGAGTTGCAGGAACGCATCACTTCCACCAAGAAGGGCTCGGTAACTTCGGTGCAAGCGATTTACGTGCCTGCTGACGATCTTACGGATCCTGCGCCTGCAACCACATTTGCTCACCTCGACGCGACCACGGTGCTTTCGCGCGCTTTGACGGAAATCGGAATCTATCCGGCCGTCGATCCACTGGCTTCGACTTCGCGCATTCTTGATCCGCGTATTGTCGGGCAGGAACACTACGACGTCGCGCAGATGGTGAAGAAGACGTTGCAGACCTACAAGGATTTGCAGGACATCATCGCGATTCTCGGTATCGACGAGTTGAGTGAAGATCAGAAAGTGACTGTCGCGCGTGCTCGTAAGATCCAGCGCTTCCTGTCGCAACCGTTCCACGTTGCCGAGCAGTTCACGGGCAGCCCGGGGCGTTATGTAAAGATCGCCGACACGGTAAAAGGCTTCAAGGAAATCGTCCAAGGCAAGTACGACGACATTCCGGAACAGGCTTTCTACTTGAAAGGTACGATCGACGAAGTACTCGAAGCCGCCGAGAAGTTGAAGGCGGCAGCGTAGAAACGTCGTTGGTCGCTCGTCGTTCGTCGTTGGCAACCGCGCCCACGACGAACACGCACCGCGAACGACTAAGGACTAACGACGAACGACCAGCAACGAACGAAGATATGGCCGATACTTTCCAACTCGAAATCGTCACTCCAGAGAAACTGGTGGTGAATGAAGCCGTGGAAGAGGCTCAGATCCCCGGTCTAGGCGGATACCTCGGCATCCTGCCAGGACATGCTCCGTTGATCACTGAACTTGCAGTGGGCGTGATCACGTATCGCGCGCAAGGCGTGACCAAGAGCCTTTCCGTAGCCTGGGGATTCGCGGAAGTACTGCCCGAAAAAGTCACCATGCTGGCGGAGACGGCGGAGCGTCCTGAGGATATCGACGTGGTTCGCGCTCAGAAAGCGAAAGATCGGGCGGAGCAGTTCTTGAAGGGTACTGATCCGCAAGTGGATTATGATCGCGCCCAGGATGCTCTGCAACGCGCCGAAACGCGTCTGAAGGTCGCCAGCGAAAAGTAGCAGTTTTGCAGGCATAAGCACGACGGCCGCCGAAATCTCGGCGGCCGTCATGTTTTGATGCGACGAAACTAGTAACGTCCTCGGCTCATGACTGAGTCATATCCAGCGCGGTAGCCGGCCGTGTACTCGGCCTTGTAGCGATCACGGCTTCCGAACTCACGCTGATACCCGCGATCGCGGTCTCCGAACCGGCCGCGAGGTTTCGAGTTGTACTCCTTACGGTGTTGGATGTCTTCGCGAGCTGCTTCCGCGCCATCCTGATAGCCCCACCGGTTCGCGACGTTTCCGCCGTTGGCGTCATAACCACCACGCCAGCCTGTGTTCTGCCAGCCGTCGTCACGATAGCGTCCGCGTCCGCGATTAGCCGGCTCCTGGTATCCGGCCCGGAAGCCGTTGCTGTAGCCGTCCTGATACGCACGCTGATAGAACTCCACGGGACCCATCCAGCGTTGGTAGCCACGTGTGGCCCGGCGATAGTCGGGAGTCTGATAGTCGTTGGGATCGTTCTCTCGACTCTCATGGCGGCCTTTGCCGATGCCATCGTTATAGCCGTTCTGGTATCCATACTGCCGCGCCTGGCCGTTGTCCCGGCGGTAATTGCGATCGTTGTCCCGATCGCCATCGCGATCATATTGGGCGAGCGCGAATCCGCTTAATACCAGCGTTGCCGTCAAAGCGAATGCTGCCACCCGCATCGTTCGCCACATAGTGTCCTCCAGCCGGAACGCTGTCCCTACCTCGTTCGCCAGCGTTCGGCGGCATGATCAATGTGATGCGGGAAGGTCAGAGAATTGCTGCTACGCCGGCGAAAGAAATAGTTTGCCCGGTGGCGCGAGTGGCGCGAAACTTTCTGAGGGGCATCGGGTTGCGAGGATCTTGTTCGAGAACGGCGTGTGCCGTTTTCTGGCAGTTCCTGGTCACCTCCCAACGGTTGTCGAGGTAATGCCTTCAGGTCGTTCTTCGATGTTTCTGCTCTGCTAAACTTCTCTGTTTCTTACATCTAATGAGGCAATGATGGCAATCCAGCGAGTGGGAGTGATTGGCGCGGGCACGATGGGGAACGGTATCGCCCATGTGTTCGCGCGCAGCGGTTATGAAGTCGTGCTTTGCGACGTCGAGCAGAGGTTCGTCGATCGTGGACTGGAGACAATCGGCAAGAATCTCGACCGGGAACTAGCCAAGAACAAGATCACTTCGGACGCCAAAACCGCGACCCTCGGCCGGATCAAGACTGTGCTGGAGCGCGCCAAATTGGTGGATTGCGGTCTGATTGTCGAAGCGGCAACCGAGAAATTTGAAATCAAATCGGAGATTTTTCGCGACCTCGATCGCGTTATGAAGCCCGATGTGATCCTGGCTTCGAACACTTCGTCCATCTCGATCACGAAGATTGGCGCGTTGACCAAACGTCCCGACAGAGTCGTCGGCATGCACTTTTTTAATCCAGTGCCCGTCATGATACTGGTGGAAGTGATTCGTGGACTAGCCACCTCGCAAGCGACGTTTGAAACCGTACGCGACCTGGCCTTGAAACTTGAGAAGACTCCGGTTGAAGTTAACGACGCGCCCGGATTCGTCTCCAATCGCGTGCTGATGCCGTTGCTGAACGAAGCGATGTTCGCCGTGATGGAAGGTGTCGCGACTCCGCAGGCCGTCGACGAAGTTTTAAAACTTGGTATGGCCCATCCGATGGGTCCGCTCACGCTTGCGGATTTCATTGGGCTCGATGTCTGTCTGGATATCATGCGTGTGATGCAGGATGGGTTGGGTGATCCCAAGTATCGTCCTTGTCCGTTGCTGATCAAGATGGTGGACGCCGGTTGGCTGGGACGCAAGAGCGGGCGGGGGTTTTACGACTACTCCCAGGATCGAAAATCATGACGACCGCGTGGGGCAGCGTTCTTCCCGAAGGACAATCCAGCGGCGACGCTTTGTTCTACTTCCTCGCCGTGGCTTTCGGATTGGGAACAGGGTGGATCGACGTTAAGGTCGGTGATTTACTGTTTACCGCTTTGCTCTCGCTCGCGTGTTGCATGTTGCTCGGCTTCGTGCGACCGCAAAGAGCCTGGCGCTGGGTCGTGCTGGTCGGCATCTTCGTTCCGCTGATGGATTATTTTGCCTACGCCGCACTTTCGCAAAAGCCGGACCGCGCCCAGATCTACGAGTCGTTCCTTGCCTTCCTGCCAGGAATCGTAGGCGCTTACGGGGGTGCGTTCGGACGAGGCGTAGTCAAAAATCTGTTCCCACCCAAACAGGGCGTGTCCTAAACAGCCACGGAGAATTCAGAAAGTACTCCCGTTTCCACAGCCGTTCAGCGTAAGCTGCCAATATGGCAGTGTCCGTCTCGTTGCTGGCCAGCGGCAGCCGCGCCAATTGCGCGCTGGTCGCGAGCAGCACAACTCGAATCCTTGTGGATGCAGGGCTCTCCTGCCGCGAGACGTTCAAAAGGTTGCGCGCGGTTGGGGAACGTCCAGAAGATTTATCGGCAATCCTCATCACCCACGAACATTCTGACCACGTGGCGGGGCTTCAGCGCCTTGCATTCAAGTTGAAAGTGCCTGTCTTCCTGACGGAAGCGACGCATCGCGAATGGGGACGGTCTGCGCGCGACAAGAATGGTGATGGCAAGATTCCAGACATTCCGAAGCTGGAAAAATTCGCTTCCGGCTCGGGCTTCCAGATCGGTGATATTGAGGTCCGGCCCTTTACCATTCCTCACGACGCCGCCGATCCAGTGGGCTTCACGTTCCGCACGGAAGGAACGAAGATCGGGTATGCCACCGACTTGGGTTATATGCCGGTGAGCGTCCGCGACCATCTGCGCGGGTGTGACATCCTGGTGATCGAGTCGAATCATGATCTCGAAAAGCTGCGAACCGGCCCGTATCCCTGGTCAGTTAAGCAGCGTGTTATGAGCAGAGTAGGGCACTTATCGAATGACGCGCTCGCGGAATTCTTCACCAGCGACTATGATGGAGGGGCAGCTTACGTGGTGTTAGCCCACCTATCCGAGCAGAATAATCATCCCGAACTGGCTCGTGTGGCGGCCGAACAGGCTCTACGGGAGCGGCAGGGATTGTGGCAAAACCGCGTGCTGCTGGCCAGCCAGTCGGAAGTGCTTGAGCCGATCCGGCTGTAGCGACTATGAGTGAGTGCGTAGAACCCATCGTAGGGAAGATTCTAGCCGGATGGCGGTATGACATCTCCGGCCTGGCTGCAGAGATGCGCGGCGACTACGAAGCGCACTTCGCCGATTGCCCGCATTGCCTCCAGCGCCAGCAACTCCACCGCATTATCGACATTTCCCTCATTGTGCTCGCTTCAGTTTCAGCGGCGATGTTCCTGCTCGCCTTTGCAGTGATCCGATATTTTGGTCCGCGGCACGCTTTCTGGCTCGAAGTGGCCGCCCTGGCAGGATTCGCGTTGTCGGCGTTGATCTGGCTGGTTGTCGCGGTCGCGACGCCCGCGCCCATGGCGGTCGTCGACGTGGCCCGGATCGGGGCTCGTCGCGTGCATGATCGCCTGCCGGCGGAAATCCGTGAAAAGCTCCCCGAAGAGTTGCGCATGAAGATTACGGGTTCGTGATTCTTCTCCTGGGTTTGTGCATCCTAACCATTCAGTGATGGGACGCTTAGCAAAAATCGCTGCCTTGGCTGTTCTGGCGGCCACAGCTGTAAGTCCGCTGGTGTCGCAGTCGCTGCTTTTGCACGCATCGCGTTCGGAAAGCTCCTCTGGCTGCCACGGACATGGGAGTAAAGCGCCCTTACCCCAACCTGCTAAATATCAGTGCTGCTTGACGGGCCATAGCCCTGCTGTCCTGCAGGCGGCGCATGCAATCCCCACACCTGATGAACTTCCTGTGGCAGATGTCATTGAGCCCGCTGTCAGGCTGCATGAACATCTCGGGTTGGAGAAACTCGGCGTCTCTTTGGGCAGCCCGCCGCGAGCAACTCCGCTCCGGATCTGATCTCTCCACTACGTGAATCCAGTGGCAGTGCCTGCCTCGTCTCCAATTTATTTGATCGTTTGCTGATTAAGGAGTGTTACGTGCGCGCGTTGATTCGGTGTCTGTTTGTAGTTGGCGTTCTGACCGTGGTGGCGCAGTCGCAAGAGAATCCCCACGATATGCCGGGTCACGATCACTCCGCCCAGGGGCAAATGCCGGGAATGCAGATGTCGTCTTCAAACGACACACCCGACTGGCTCCCCTCCCCACATGGTTCTTCGGGCACAGGTTGGCAGCCCGTCGCCACGCCGGCGCATTTGTGGATGAAGTCCGTTGGCAGTTGGGACCTGATGGCTCACGGCGCGCTCTTCATCGACTACAACCAGCAAGGCGGGCCGCGTGGAGCAGGGAAGGCGGAATCGGTGAACTGGTTGATGCTGATGGAACAGCATCCATTGGCAGGCGGCACGATTCTGTTTCGCGAGATGTTTTCGGCCGAGTCGCTGACTGCACCCCATCCCGGCTTCGGACAAATCTTTCAGACGGGCGAAACTTATCACGGACAGCCGCTGGTCGATCACCAGCATCCACACAATCTATTTGCCGAGCTGGCGCTGTACTATACGCATCCCATCAGCGACAAGGTTTCCTGGTTATTTTATGGCGGGCCAGTGGGAGAGCCGGCGTTAGGGCCGGTGGCCTTCATGCATCGCGCCTCCACTTCCGAGTTGCCGATGGCTCCCCTCTCGCATCACTTACAGGACTCCACTCACACGAGTTTTGGAGTTGTTACTACGGGGCTGATAGTAGATCGCTTGAAGCTGGAAGTTTCCGCGTTCAATGCCCGCGAACCGAACGAACAGCGTTATGGGATTCAGCTGGCGGCGCTCGACTCGTGGTCAGGGCGGCTGAGCTTCGCTCCCTCACAAAACTGGTCGGCCCAGTACAGCTACGGAAGGCTGGAACATCCCGAAGCGCTTGAGTCCGGCAGCGAGCATCGCCAGTCCGCGTCGGTCGAGTATGTGCATCCGTTCGAGAATGGTTCTTGGGCGACCTCGGTCATCTGGGGGCGGAAGCACAAAGTGCTTGAAGACCGCAATCTCAACAGCTATCTGCTGGAGTCGACAGCTAATTTCAAGACGCGTAACTACGCTTTCGGACGCATCGAGTTAGTCGACAAAGACGAGCTTTTTCCCAACGATCCCACTCATCCGAGCCTGCGCATTGGGGCGTACACGGTTGGAGGAGCGCGCGATCTCATCCACGACCGGCTCTGGCAGTTGGCACTCGGCGCTGACGTCACGTTCTATTCCAAACCGGACGTGTTGCGTGCTATCTACGGCGAGCGACCGGTTTCTTTCCAGGTATTTCTGCGGATGCGTCCTGGCTCCCGAAGCCATCAACATTCGCATTGACCGCGACATTACTTTGGAAGATTCTCCTGCAACATTGTGCTTTGTTCGCTGCGTTAAAAAGAGCATTATCTAGGGGCCATGGGAGCAGCGCTCCGAACCATACGCCTGATTCAAGTCGCAATGCTGGTCAGCATTGGAATCTACGCTGTCGTGGGCGAAGTTGCCGGCACGCGTTTGGTGGTCAACGCGAATACCCTGTACGCCATTTCTTTTGCTTCGATCAGCCTGGTGGGCGCAATCCTGGTGGTACGAAAGACGATGGTTCTGCAGTCGGAAGCCGAACTCGCCGAGAAACCCGGCGACGCTGTGATCCTGGCGCGCTGGCGGGCTGGATACACCGTGACCTACGTCTTGTGCGAGGCGTTGGCCCTGTTCGGATTGCTGCTGCGCATCATGGGATTTCCGCTCCTCCAAGTCTGGCCCTACTATGTGGGCAGCATCGCTCTTCTGCTTCTGTTTTGGCCCCGCCTGCCCCGGATCAATCGGCCGTAGCGCCAGCCCATCTGCATTTCAATCGCTTCCTTTCGAGGCACGCCCTTCCGGCCAATGATGGTTTGATGGTCCGTACGATTTCGGAGATACCGTCGTGGTTACTTCCGTCGTACCCTTTCTACTCACCGCCCACTCGCACGGAACGTTGACCGTGCTCGGGCTTCAGGGTAAAGTGGCAATAGTAAAGGCTTTCCCCCCTGTCGTGCCCTGTGCGCTCCGCCTTCTTCAAACTCGTCGTGATCGTGTTGGCCGCCGCCAGTCTGGCATCAGCCGCGCCCGGACAGTTCTCTGTCCAGAAGCGCATCGGCCTCACGACCGGTGACCAATGGGAGCCCGCCTTGTCGGCCGATGGCGTCGGCCACATTTACGTTCTCTATCCTCACTACAACGCGGTCCCGACTTGCCAGGATTGCGTCGCTCCGACCATGTTGCTGGTTGCGAGCAGCGACAATGGCAAGACCTGGCAAGAGCCGCGCGTGATGCTGGAATCCTCCACCGGGCAATATGACGCCCAGATTGTCGTGGATCCCGCCGACCGCCGTACCGTGTACGCGGCCTGGCTCCAGAACAAGAAGCGCGTTGTGATGCTGGCCAAGTCGGTCGACTTTGGTGCGAGCTGGAATATCGGGATCGCCGTGCGTAGCGAAGTGGAACTTGATAAGCCCGCCCTTGCCGTTCGCGGACAACGCCTCGTAATCGGATTCAACCACGAAGAAGAAGTCTGGGTAGCCGCCTCGCAGGATGGAGGGCGCAACTTCTCCAACGCGCAGGTCAATAGCAACGCTAGTCCCGGATGGTCGCTGCTGGGTGGCGCGACGATTGATCCTGCGGGCAATGCCTACTTGTCGTGGGGGTCATACTCAAAGGCAAGTGGCGCGCGCGGCCCCGTCAATCTCTACGTTGCGAAGTCAACGGATGCAGGCAAGACGGCATGGGCCGCAACCCGGCTCGATACGTCTGCAGCCGCTCCGGGATGCCAGGACGAAGACTGCGGTGAAGCCTACCTGGGAGCTCAGATCTCGCTTACTTCGGACGCTGGGGGGACGCTGTACGCGCTCTGGAGTTCGGGCAGCAAGCGCCTCGGCCCACAGCGGATTTACTTCTCGACGTCTACCAACGGTGGTGATTCCTGGCTGCCGCGTACCAGCGTGTCGCTCGCGGCAAATGGCGTCGAGCACGCTTTTCCGGCCGTCGTGGCCGGCGCTGCAGGCGATATCCGCATCGCGTGGATGGACACTCGCAACGATCCGAAAACCCTGCAGCAGTGGAATACCTTCTACCGCAGCTCCAACAACGGCGGAGCAACCTGGTCTACTGAGTCTCGTCTGTCTAGTTATGTCCCCGGCTATCGCTACATCGGCAGGAAGGGCTTCCGTTTTCCCTTCGGAGACTATTTCGGAATCGCCATCGACAATCACGACGACACCCACATCGTCTGGGGCGAAGGGATGAATTATCAGAGTCCGGGATCGATCTGGTACGCGGGCGGACGCTAGCTGAATATTGCGGCGCTGCCAACCTTCGAAATCCTATGCCCGCCCTGCAAACTCCCGATTCTCCGTGGACACTTTTACCTTTTCGCCCTGCTTAATGAAAAGAGGTACACGGATTTCCAGGCCGGTTTCCAGTTTGGCGGGTTTCGTGACGGTGCCGCTCGACGTGTCGCCCTTCACTCCGGGCTCGGTGTATTCAACATTCAATTCCACGAAGGTGGGCAGGTCCAACCCAATCGGATTTCCGTTGAATTTGCGTAACTCGATGATGGCGCCTTCCACCAGGAAATCCAGCGCGCCGGAGACCATGGCCTCGGAGAGCGTCAGCGTTTCGTAGCTCTCCTGATCCAGAAAATGCGAGCCGTCGCCGTCGCTGTATAAATACGACGCAGGAACTGATACCAGATCGGGCTCCTTGAACTTGTCACTCGCCTTGAATGATTTTTCAAACACTGCGTTGGTGAGCAGGTTGCGCATCTTAAGACGGACCAGCGTTTGCCCGCCGCGTGCAGTCGGCGTGTTTACCACTGCTTCCAGGCACAAATAGGGAATGTCTTCGTACTCAAAAACTGCCTTGCGTTTGATTTCAATTGCATCAATCAATGAAGCCATAAAATTCCTCAAAATCTTTGCTGCACTCGTTTTAGTGATCGCGGGAACAAGGCGCCCACGAGGCGGTGAGATTTTATTCCGTGAGCATCCCGCCGGTAACTTCGCGGATCTTCTGTATGCGATGTTCGCGGCAATAGTTGGTGAGTTCGTCAACCAATTTTTCCGTTGCTACCGGATCGAAGTAGCTCGCCGTTCCCATCTGCACCGCGCTCGCGCCTGCAAGCATGAATTCGATGACGTCGACGGCGGTCGTAATACCGCCCATGCCGATGACCGGAATTTTTACCGAGTGCGCGGCGTCATAGACCATGCGGAGGGCAATCGGTTTGATCGCCGGCCCGGAGAGGCCAGCCGTGACGTTGGCAATCCGTGGCCGCCGCGTATCCGCGTCAATGGCCATCGCGAGAAACGTATTGACGAGCGAGATCGCGTCCGCGCCAGCCTCTTCTGCAACCCGCGCCATTTGCGCAATGCTGGTGACGTTAGGGGAGAGTTTGACGATCAGAGGGTGCTTGGCGATGCGCTTGGTGTAGCGCACAACTTCATCGAGCAAATGAGGGTCGCTGCCGAACTGGATGCCTCCGTGCGCCGTGTTTGGGCAAGAAACATTCAACTCATACGCCGCGATGCCTTCGCCTTCATTGAGAATTTCGATGGTGTGCTCATAGTCCGGCCGGGTATATCCAAAAACATTTGCAAACACGACAATGTTTTTCTTCTGGCGGAGAGCTGGAAGTTTTTCGTCAACGAATGCGCGCGCGCCGATGTTCTGCAAGCCAATCGCATTCAACATTCCCGCCGGTGTTTCAAACAATCGCGGCGGAGGATTCCCCGTCATCGGCTCTTTCGACAATCCCTTCACAACGAATCCACCGAGCCGGTCAAGATGGACGATATCTTCAAACTCAATGCCGTATCCGAACGTGCCGGAAGCCGCGATGATCGGATTCTTTAGTTCGATCCCAGCGACGCTGACAGTCAGATCGGGAAGGTTGGCGGAAGCCGGCGTCATTGCACTTCTCCTGCGGGCGCAGGCTTATGCGGAACCTGCAGTGCCTCGGTCAACACTCGTCCTGTCGCATGAGTCGGCGCATTAATCCCAAGCAGCGATGCGAACGTCACTGCCAGATCGACCGGTTCAGCGTGCGTGTGATAGGTGCCGGGCTGAAATGCGAGGCCGTAAAACGCGAGCGGCACATGAGTGTCGTACGAGTAAGGCGTTGCATGATCCGTACCTGACAAGCTTCCCACGCTAAAAGCGTTGGGAACTCCCATCACATACCAGCCTCCAACGGCCGAATAACTGTGGGCATAGCGACGCCCCATTTCGGTGTGAGGCGTGTCTCCATGTGCGAGTTGTGATTTGGTGTAATAAGCCGGAAATCCTGCCTGTTTCATCGCTTCGCCGGCATCGGCTTCGGCGTCAGCCTCTTTGTGACCGGCGAATGCTTCATCATTCAACCACGCCAGCGGATAGTCGAGCGCGAGCAAGTAGTCCGCAGTCTTGGAATATTTTTTCCCGAGCAGGGAATCGATTTGTTTGCGGAGTGCATCGTCGTCCAGGTTCACGGCGGGCAGGCGCAAGGACTTGGCAAATTCCGGCAAGGGTGCGACACCGTGATCGGCGGAAAGTGCCATCCAGATATTGGCCAGTCCGACCTGACGTCCGAGGAAGGTAACAAACTCAGCGATCTGGCGATCAAGCTCAAGAGCCATCCCACGCATCTTCGGAGTGTCAGGGCCTACCTGGTGTCCCAGAATATCGTTGGCAGAGAGACTGACGATAAGCAGGTCCGTGGCCGCTCCGGCGCCGAGTTTTTCGTAGAGGACCAATTCCTTCGCGAACTCGAATTCATAATCGTTCGCGAAAGGAGTTGAGCCGATGACTTCGTAGAATCCTGCGGGAGTACCGTTGTTCCCTTTGCGGGGCGTAGTGGAACCTAGTAGATTTCCGTCGCTGTCTTTCCACTCGCGGTTCCAATATTTGTCGGTGCGATGGTTGCTATTAAAGTTGTGCACCCACTCGGGAAGTTCGTGCCGGTAGTAAGTGGAGGTGATAAAGGCGCCCGATTTACCGTCAATCCAGTACGCACCATCCCCCGCAAAGCCCGCGGGAAGAATCGCCGCACGATCCTTCAGCGAGACTCCAAACACACGCGCTTTCCCGCCCGTGGCGAGCTTCAATTCGTCGCCCAACGTATCGGCGAGGAGATTGTGAGGCGAAGAGCCCACCGAAGTACCGGTCACGCCGACGATTTGAGTGGCGTCATCCTGAACGGACGTGACTCGTTTCTTTTTGATTGGATCCCACCATTCGTTGGCGACGATCCCGTGCCCGCTGGTATAGGTTCCCGTGAAAAGGGTGGCATGGCCGGGGCCTGTGCGGGTGTTCGCGTAGTCGTAGTTGCAATCCGTGAAATATGCACCGTGATCGAGGAACATGCGGAAACCGCCCTCGCCGAATTGATCGCGATAACGTTCGAGGTAGTCTCCACGAAATTGGTCGATGACAATGACGACGATCAGCTTGGGGCGCGCATTGTAGGCGGACGCCCACGCGCACGGGATCGACAACAGCAAGAGCAATGCAATGTGGCAGGGACGGGTGAGTCTCATTGCGGGATAGTTTACAGGAGAAAGAAGCCTTTTCACCGCCGGGATGCCGAAGGCCCGGAGTGGAGCCGGGAACAATCAGGTTCGTTGAGGGCTATCCGCAAGCAAGAAGGTCTGATTTCTGCCCGATCTGATTTTTGCCAGTATTTTCGGCGTGAACTCTGTTGTCCGTGCACACGGAATCGCACTTTTCAGCTAAAGTAAATTGACATGCTTGATTTGAATTTTGTCCGCGACAATCTGGCGCTGGTGGAGGAAAAGCTGCGCCAGCGTGGCATGAACGCAGCCGAGGCGTTAAAAGACTTTGGGGCGATCGACACGGAACGCCGCCAGGCAATCACGGAGAACGAGACGCTAGGGGCGCGACGTAACCGTGCGTCCGAAGAGATTGCGAAGCTCAAGAAGAGCGGCCAGGATGCCTCCGCGCTGATTCAGGAAACCAAGGATTTGCGGGAGCAGATTCAGGCCGCCGAGAAACGGGCGAGTGAAGGTGATGCGCGGCTTAAGGAAATCCTCACCGCCATTCCCAATCTTCCGCATGCCAGCGTTCCTGTCGGCAAGAGCGCGGATGACAACGTAGAGGCACGGCGCTGGGGAACGCCTCCGGAGTTCGACTTCAAGCCGAAGCCGCACTGGGAACTCGGCGAGCAGTTGGGAGTCCTCGACCTGGAAACTGCCGCGAAGATTTCGGGGGCACGCTTTGCGGTGTACTGGGCTCTAGGGGCGAGGCTGGAACGTGCGCTCGCAAATTTCATGCTCGATCTGCACACGGGCGAGCACGGATACACAGAAGTTCTGCCGCCGTATCTGGTGAATTCCGAGTCGATGTATGGCACCGGGCAGCTGCCAAAATTCGCGCAGGATTTATTCAAGGTCCCACATGGCGAAAAGGATCTTTGGCTGATTCCGACCGCAGAAGTGCCGGTCACGAACCTGTATCGCGATGAAGTGCTCGATAGCAGTCGACTGCCGATTTCGCTCACGGCGTACACGCCATGTTTCCGCAGCGAAGCCGGTTCCTACGGAAAAGACGTGCGCGGAATCATCCGGCAGCATCAGTTTCAGAAAGTGGAACTGGTGAAGTTTTCACATCCCGACAAGTCTTACGAGGAACTGGAGAAGCTGACGCACAACGCCGAGGTGGTATTGCAGAAACTCGGATTGCCCTATCGGGTGATGTCCCTGTGCACCGCCGACATGGGATTTTCCTCGGCCAAGACCTATGACATTGAAGTTTGGCTGCCGGGGCAAGGACTGTTCCGCGAAATTTCTTCGTGCTCGAACTTCGAGGCATTTCAAGCCAGGCGTGCGAACATCCGTTTCCGTCCTGAAGGCAAGAACAAGACTGAACTTGTGCACACTCTGAACGGAAGCGCGCTGGCCGTGGGTCGAACGTGGGTGGCGATTGTCGAGAACTATCAGCAGGCCGACGGCAGCGTTCGTATTCCGGAGGCGCTGCAACCTTATATGGGGACAGACCGCATCACGGCGAGAGGTTTCTGAGTCCGCTGATGCGAGCATTTGCTATCGTATGAATTCCCAAATAGACTGGCAGCGTTCCGAGTCTCTGACGGTGCAGCCTGCCGACAACTCCTCCATGGGCGCGATCTGGCGCACAATTCGCGGATATATCCTCTGGTCCTACGAGCGTGGCAGCTTGCATTACGACATCATGGTCACGCTGATCCTGATCTTCGTTTTCGTTTCGCCCCTCTATATCAACTTTAACGACAAACCGGTAGAGCGGAATCCGCATCCTACTGGAGTGATGGTGATTCCCGATGCACATGGCGGGCTGATCTATCAGATTCCGGCGTCCGCGGTGAACATGGGCAACGGCATCGATATTCGCCAGCAATTGCAGCGCATCGTGGAGCCGATCTCCGGCGCAGTGACGGTTACGGGATATGAAACGACGAAGGACGCCGCTGGGCACGTGCAAAGTTATAAGGTTTCGGTTGTAAAGGAGTAAGGCAGAACCTGTCATGAGGACCGTTCGCGCCACCATCCGAGGACTAGCCGTGATGTTGCTGCTGACGGCGGCTGCCTGGCCGCAAGGCGATGCAACCGGCCTGGACCGCGTTCTGGCTCAGATGGACACTGCTGCCAGGAACTTCCGGACGACCGAAGCCAGTTTCGTGTGGGACCAGTATCAAAAGGTGATCGACGAGACGGATACGCAAAAGGGCAGAATCTTCTTCCGGCGGCAGGACAGCGAAACGCAGATGGCGGCTGACATTTCCGAGCCGGACAAGAAATATATTGTCTACAGCGGTGGCAAGGTGCAGGTGTACCAGCCCAAGATCGATCAGGTGACGGAATACAACCCTGGCAAGAATCGCAGCGACCTGGAAAGCTTCCTGGTGCTTGGATTCGGCGGGAGCGGGAAAGACCTTCTCAAGTCGTATGACGTCAAGTATGACGGAGCCGAGTCGGTAAATGGCACGCAGACGGCGAAGCTGGAGTTGACTCCGAAATCCGCGAAGCTGCGCAGCAACATCGCAACCATCATTCTCTGGATCGATCCCGCGCGGGGAGTTTCCGTACAGCAGAAGTTCTTCGAGCCGAGCGGGGACTACCGCCTGGCAAAGTACGCGGAAATCCAGCTTAACCAGAAATTGCCGGATGGCGCTTTCAAAATAAAAACCACCGGCAAAACCAAATTTATCTCTCCCCAAGGGTAGACAACCGACCAGGGGTTTACCAATTCAAGCGAACCACAGAATGAAGCTGAAAAAGAGGAGATCGGAAGATATACTGCAAAACAGCACTTCGCTCTCGGCACTTGGCAACTGCTAAGACTGAGTGCTGACGGCTCACTATGGCGAAAGTATTTACAATTCCGGTCCCGCCTGATCTAGGCAGAAAAAAGCGCGAACGCACCGACGACAGCCGTTATGTCGACGGGCAGAAGATGCTGGTCGAGGCGATGCGCTATCTTGCTCAGTCCAATAAAGAAGCCAATCGTTCCGCAATTGAATTGCTCTCCGAACACGTCCGCACGAAATTCCGCATGAGTGACTCGCCGCTCGGCTAGGTTCAACACTCAACATTCACTTACGACATGTTCCGAGTCGTTTGTTGACCTGACCATCGGTCAGTGTTGAATGAATCGAAATTATTACGAGCCCCTTTGTATTGACATTCGTCTAAAGCCAAATACACTAATCGGCACACACGCGGTCGAGTGATCCTTCCCAATCGATTGCGTCAGAGGGGGCTTCCCATGCGGTTGTTCCGTTTTTCGCCCACCATTCTGTTGGTGATTCTCACGTTCGTTTTGTCGTTGTTCCTGCAAGCACAGACCATCACGGGCACCATTTCCGGAGATGTGACTGACAGTACAGGCGCGGTAGTTGCAGGCGCGACTGTCACGGTGCAGAACATCGGCACAGGCGAGACGCGAACCGCGACGACGACTAGTACGGGCAGCTATCGGATCCCCGACCTTTCGATCGGCAAGTACAAGGTGACGACGGGTGCCCAAGGCTTCAAGTCGGTCACCCGGACGGCGGAAGTTGCCACGGGCGCTGTGACGCACTCCGATTTCGCGCTCCAAGTCGGACAACGCAGCGAGGTCGTGGAAGTGGAAGGGAGTGCCCCGCTGGTCGACCTCTCGCCGAACAACAATAATTATGTGGACAGCGAGAAGATCGCGAACGTCCCGATTAACGGGCGCGACTTCAATTCACTGCTTGCGATTACGCCCGGCGTGCAGCGTGCCCCGGGCGGGGGGTTCCTCGCCGTCAGCATCAATGGATCTCGGACTACTGCCAACAACTATTTCATCGACGGCATGTATAACAACGACCGTTACTACGGCGACTCAGCCATCGGACAGACGGGCGTAGTTGGTATTCCGGCAACGATTTTCCCACCAGAAGCCATCGAAGAGCTGACGGTGCAGGGCACACCGTCGTCGGAGTTTGGTGTAAAAGGCGGAGCGCCAATCTTGCTGGGAATGAAGAGTGGCACAAATTCATGGCACGGGTCGGCGACATGGATCCGCCACAGTGGATTTGGCGATGCAGCCAACTATTTTTCCAATCACGTGACCGATGGTTGCGCAGCGCCCGGTGAGTGTAAACCCACGCAAATCCACAACAATCAGTTCAATGGCACTATCGGTGGTCCGCTCATCAAGGACAAAGCGTTTTTCTTCCTGTACTACGAAGGGCAGCGTTACAAGTCGCTGGCTGTGAGTTCCCGACTGGTACCGACGCAAGCGCAGATTGACGGCGCAAAGCAAGACATTCTGGATAATGGACTTGAAATCAATCCTACCGGGCAGGCCCTTCTGGACTTTTTCCCGGTTCGTGACAACGGATTGCTGATCGCCCAGACACCTACGAGCGCGAAGGCTGATGGTTTTGGAGTGAAATTCGATTACAAGTTCTCTCCAACCAATTCCGTGGCAGTGCGCTACATTTTCGGGGACAGTTTCCAGAGTGCACCCGCATTTGCTGGCCTGCCGGCAGGAGGCAATAACCCGGCCGACCTCTTCAACTCCGTGGCTCCTTCTCGAGCACAGATGGCCGGACTCAGCTGGACTTGGAATCTCAGCAACAACAAGATTCTGGAAAGCCGGCTAGGCTTCACGCGTTTTGCGCAGATTTTGGACGTAAATAACAAGATCAATCCAGCGGACCTGGGACTCGATACCGGTCCGCTTACCCCGGGCGATTACGGCGTACCGTACGTCTATCTTCTGGGACTGGGCTATGGAGGCTACATCGGTGGAGTGCAGGGGTATCCGCTGACCACAAGACCTGATCAGACGTGGGATTGGTCAGAACATTTTTCGTGGGTAAAAGGGAATCACACGATCAAATTCGGCGGTAATTTCCAGCGCGCGTTCACCAACAGTCTTCGCAACAACGCGCGAACGGGAATGACGCTGGGCTATTTCACGTATTACACATCGATCTCTGGAGATCCGGTCCAAGATGAGATCGAGCAACTGTTGCTGGGGAAGGCTGATAACGCGAACCGTGCGTTCGGCGATACCCACCGTTATCTTGCGCAGAATTCGGTTGGGTTCTACGCTCAGGACGATTGGAAAATTAAGCCTCGCCTCACATTGAATTACGGCCTGCGGTACGAAATCAACGGTAGTCTCTACGATCGCAAGAACCAGGCATCAAACTTCTTCCCGGATCGAGGGCTGGTGCAGGTGGGGCAGGGAATCGACCGGCTCTACAATGTAGACCACGGCGACTTTGGTCCGCACGTCGGGTTTTCATGGGACATTTTTGGCAGCGGGAAGAGCGCGCTGCGCGGCGGGTATTCGCTGAGTTATGACGTCCCGAACTTTGGGGCGATCGCCTCACCTTATTCGTTTGCGCGGGCACGTGCTGGGGCATTCACGCAATCCAATCTCGGTATTTTTTCGGTTTCCATTACCGGTGATGTGGCGAACTGCGTTTATGCGTGCCAGGACCCTCCTGTGTCGAGTCCGCCACCTACGGCTGGCAACTGTTTTGACCCGGTCTCGGGAGCCGGAGACTACCTCTGCTTCAATCAAGGACCTTTGTTTGGGCCGAGTCCTTCCGGTTCGCCGCCATTCAATGCATTTTCAATTGTGCAGAACTTCAAGACGCCCCGTTCCCACAATTACAACCTGAGTTTGCAGCAGCAAATCTCACGCAATAATGTGTTGACGGTGGGCTACTCCGGGCAGCGCGGGCAGAACCTGGTTTTGTACCGCGACATGAACGCCAGCCCGATTGGTGGCGACGGTACGCGTCCTTTCGACAACGTCTTCTTCGGCGAGGACGGTACACCAGATTTCCGGCACATTATCCAGGCGACCAACCTGCGCTATTCCCGCTACGACAGCATGCAGGTTTCGTTCAACCAGCGCGGCTGGCACGGGTTGGATACGCAGTACAACCTCACGTGGAGCAAGTGCTTCGACACCAACTCGGTGAACCGCGGCGGCGCAGGCGACTATCCGCAGATCAACAACGACGGCACTTCGCGCATGGTTAACGTCGATGACAATCGAGGGTTGTGCGATCACGACGTCCGCCTGAACTTCAACGTGGGTGGCGTCTACGCGATGCCTCAAATCCCGATGGTGGGAGAGCGTTTGGGCAAAGGGTGGCAGATGAGCACAATTTTTACAGCGATTGGAGGACGTCCGTTCACGGTACTGTTGGGCGGCGGCGGGGATCCTTCCGGGCAGGGACTGACGGGCAGCGCGATCCGCGCGTCATGGGATGGGACGCCGGTGCAATACAACACCCGGAATCCCGATCAATACGTGGTCGAGAACTTTACTGCGTACGATCAACTTGATCCCTGCGGCAGAGAGGGTTCACCAGACCCTGACAATCCAGGCCACTTTTTTGGTGGACAGTCTCTGAGTCCCTTCTTTGTGCCGTGCGCAGGGACGGTTGGCACTTCACGTCGAAACCAGCTGAAAGGCCCCGGACTTGCTCAGTGGGACATGACGCTGGCGAAAGTCACGAAAATTAGTGAGAAAGTCAGCCTGGAGTTTCGTTGGGAAGTTTTCAATGTTCTCAATCGAGCGAATTTCCACTACTTCCCAGACAATACGTTGGGCTCCAGTTTCGGCACGATTACCAAGACGTCCGATGTTGCTTCCGGGAATCCGGTTGTAGCTCAAGGCGGGCCGAGAAACATGAACTTCGGGTTGAAGCTAATTTTTTGAAGAAGAGATCTGCGGATTAGCGGGAGTCTGCCTATGGTAGACTCCCTTTTTCTTATGCGGTTTCCTGGGCGGCTGTTTTCGTTATTTCTTGCCGTAGGTTTTGCGGCTGCCGCTAACCCTCCAGCCGAACAGCCGAGCCCTAAGAGCGAGACCCTCCCCAACATTATCCTGATCACCCTGGATACTACCCGCGCCGACCGCATGGGGTTCCTGGGATCGAAGCGCGGGCTGACTCCGCATCTCGACGCGATGGCGCGGCAGGGAGTGGTATTCACTCGCGCCTATGCGCACGTTCCGATTACGACTGCGTCGCACACGACGATTCTTACGGGAACGTACCCGCAGTTCAATCATGTAAATGATTTTGGAATTCCTCTTTCGGGGAAGCTGCCGTATCTGCCGGACTTGCTGCGTGCGCAGGGATATCACACGGGCGCGTTCGTGGGGTCGCTGATTCTCGATCCGCTCGACGGTACCGCCCCGGGGTTTGATCGCGGGTTCGAGGTGTACGACGCGGGGTTTCATTTGCGTCGTCATGGAGCGGATCGCTACAAGTCGGTCGAGCGGCGTGCGGATGACGTAGTGAGTCATGCGCTTGCGTGGCTGAGTCAACTGCCCAACGGGCCGTTTTTTCTTTGGGTGCATCTCTACGATGCGCATGATCCGTATGATCCGCCGGCGCCGTTCAAAGCACGATTTGCTGCCGCTCCTTACGATGGCGAAATTGCCTATGCCGATGCCGCTGTGGGGAAACTGCTCGATGCGATCCGCAAACATGGTCTTTATGACGAGACTCTGATTGCGGTGATGGCGGATCATGGCGAATCGCTGGGCGCGCACGGAGAGAATACACACGGAATCTTTCTTTACGACGAAACGCTGCATGTCCCACTGCTCTTCAAGCTGCCCGCAAATCATGCGGCGGGACGGCGCTTGGATATCAGGGCACGGTTGGTGGATGTGGCGCCGACGATCCTGCAAGAAGCGGGAATTGCGATCCCGAAAGAGATGCAGGGGGAGTCGCTGTCGCAGTTGATGACGGCGAAATCGGCAGCGGGGGCGGCCGCCGAAGCGGAGGATCGGGCTGCTTACGCGGAGACGGACTATCCGCATCGCGGCTTTGGATGGAGTTCGCTGCGCGCGTTAAGAACCGGTAAGTACCTCTATATTCGAGCGCCGGAGCGGGAACTGTACAACGAGTCCGCGGATCCGCAGGCAGTGCACAATCTGGCGGGGGCATCGAAGGCAGTGGCAGACACGGTTGGTTCCCAGTTGGACGATTTTCGGGCGAAGACCAGCCAGACACTGGTCGATCTGGCCAAGCCGGATTCCGAGCAGGTACAGAAACTGCAAGCGCTGGGCTATGTGGCGTCCGACTCAGGCGAGGCAAAGGATAGCGGGAAGATCACCGGCGCGGACCCGAAGGGCAAGATTCAAATTTCCAACTTGCTGCACGACGCGATGTTCGCGGTGGAAGACGCACGCTACGAAGAGGCGATCCCATTGCTGAAGAAAGCGCTGGCGGACCAGCCGGAACTGCCCGTCGCAAATATGCAGTACGGGATTGCGCAGGCGCGTCTCAAGAACTATGCAGAGGCCGTCGGCCCGTTACAAAAGGCGGCCGCGCTGTTGCCAGACAACGGGCTCGGCCGGTACGAACTGGGGTTGGCGTTATTTGAAACGGGTGACTGGAAGGGAGCTGCGCCGCAGTTTGAGGCGGCAGTGGCCAAAGCTCCGAAATGGGCGGATGCGCAATTTTCATTGGCGTCGGTTTATGCGCGTACGGATCGGGTGCCGGAAGCAATGCAACATCTTGATATTTGCCTGAGCCTAGACCCCGCGCATTATCGAGCCAACCTTCTGCGTGGCCGGATTCTATCCTTGCAGCACAAGGCTGCGGACGCAGTTCCGAATCTGGAGAAGGCGGCCGAGGTGCAGCCGGATTCACGCGAGGCGCACTTGTTTCTGGCAGATGCTTATGAACAGCTGGGGGAATCTGCGAAGGCGGCTGCGGAGCGGGCGCGCGCAGGGCAGCGTTGAGAGATGAGACGGGGCAAGCCCCGTCTCTACATATAGATTCTCGAGTGCGATCAGCTTCCTTCGAGATTGGCTTCCCTTGTTCGAGTAAGGAATGCGGCTGCGAGAACGATCACTACCGGATAGCACTCCAAGGTATAGCGGGTTTCCGGGTTCTCCAGTGATCCGAGGAACGCGGAGCGGAGCAGGACAAATCCTCCCAGCATTGCCAGCATACGAATTTGTGAACTTCGCTGGACCACAGCCATCAGAGCCATGGCGACATAGGCAAGATTCAACAGTCCGAAGGTCACGGCCATGATCGATCCTTTTATATCGTCATTAAATTCCCACCAGCGGACGTCCGGCGGGAGTAATTCGGTACGGGGCCTCAGCCACATGTCGACAATCCGCAAAGAGGGAAGCAGGACGTAATAGCGCGTCCGATGCTCGCGGATGCGCTCAGATGCTAACAGCCCGAACCGAACGTCCAGAGCCGCCGTCATGGCGCCGGACTCGTTGTAATCATCGATGAGTGCCAGCGTCGCGTCGCGCTGCTGCGGCGAATCGAAGGCTCGCGAAGGCAGTTTGTCGGGATCGATCTTGTCGCCGGGGACACTCCAGTAAATTTCCTCCACCGAGGCATAGTCGACGATCCAGGTTCTAACCCAGCGATTGAAACCACGGGCGGCGAGTTCGTCGCTTGCGGTCGCGTAACGGGGAGCAAGCGGTTGGAAGCGATGGAGGGTCGTCAGGTTGCGGAGTGTCCAAGGTACGAGAGGGACGAGGGCGCACAGCACGACGATGACTGCCGCATTAATGGCCGGAACAGGGCTTGCCTGGCTGCGCCAGCGTCTGCAAATCACAATGGCAAAGTAGAGACCGATCGCAGCCAGGAGTAGCCCGCCATCGGGACGCAGCAGGATGCAGGCGCCAATGGCCAGGCCCGATGCTACCCACATTTTCCAGTTGTATCGGTCATTCCTCAGAGCTTCGAATGCAGCAACACCACAGTCGAGCGCGAGAACAGTGAAAAAGACTTCCAACGTTTCGGTGAGGACCGCGGCAGCGTAGTTGGCCAGAAACGGGCAAAGCGCAGCCAGCGCGAACGCGATCCGCGCGCTGCGATCGGAAATAGCTCTACGCGCGAGATCGGCGATGAGGAGGCAAGTGCCCAGGTCGAGCAGGATCTGGATAAGCATCACGGCCCGGAAGTTTGCCGGCCCGAAGATTGCGAAGATGGCCGCCAGAAAAGCTGGATAACCCGGTAATCGCTCATCAGTGGGAACAATATTGCCAGCCTGTGTGGTCCCGTAGATGCCATGCTGGAGCCAGTTGGTGGCGAAGTCCGCGTAGATGCGGGAGTCGTCGGTTATGGAAGGGAAGTAGACAAGAAAGCAAAGGCGCAGCGCCAATCCAGCGAGAGCGGTTCCAAGGAAAAACCGGCGATGTCGGAGGAGCAGGCGGAGCACAGGAGAAATATAGCACTCAGCATTCAGCACTCAGCACTCGGATTCTGCCCTCGTCCGTTCTTGCGGCGTTAAGTCGTTTGGCAGAACACTGATTGCTGAATGCTTCAATTCCAAGTGCTACGATGGAGTGGCTCACAGTAATGGCAAAACAGGTCTTCTACGATCCGAAGCAGGCGCGCTGGAAGCGGATACGCCGGGTGTTCGACGCGGCGGCGCTGGCGCTGACCTTGCTAGTAATCTTCTTTATCTACACGGCGCTACGCAGCGAGCCGCTGCCTGATCTCTCGCTGCGAACGGAGAAGCGTCCTTATCACAAACTCAAGGAAGATGAAAAAGAAAGGGCCCGTGAAAAGCGGCGGATGGCGGCGATTGCCCGTTCGAGCCGGCTGCGGCATCCTCGCAAGGCGCCTTCCCAGATCAAACTGAACGCGGAACAGGGTGTCCGGGCTGCATTCTACGTATCGTGGGACGCTGCCAGTTTTTCGTCGTTGCGGGAATATTCCAGCCAGATCGATCTCCTGTTTCCGGTGTGGCTGCAAGTCCTGACTCCGGATGGCCGCCTGCAGGGAGTCGATACAGAAACCAACAAGATGTTTGACGTCGTGCATGACTCGAATATCCATACGGTCGACGACAAGGTCATGGCGTTCGTGAAGTCCGAGAACACCGGTCTGGAAGTTTTTCCGGTAGTGCAGAATTTTGACGGCACCGACTTCTTTCCGGGGATCTCTGACTTTCTCAATAGCCCGGAAGCCCGTGCCCGCTTCCGGCGTGAAATTGGGCTGTTCCTTTCGTCGGATCATTACAAGGGATTGATGGTGGATTTCGAGTCCTTTCCGAAGAAAGGGCAAGTGGGTTATGTGGCGCTGCTGCAGGAGCTTTCTTCCGACCTGCACGCTCGCGGGATGAAGCTGTACACCAGCGTCCAGGTTCGTAATCAGGACTACGATTATGCGGCGATCTCGGCGGCGGTAGATGGCGTCGTCATCATGAACTACGACGAGCACTATCCGGGAGGAACACCGGGGCCGGTGGCGTCACAGGAATGGTTTGCGTCGAACGTACAGGAGGCGATGAAAATCATTCCGAAAGAGAAGCTGATCTGCGCGATCGGCAATTATGGCTATGACTGGGTGGAGAAGCCGAAGAAAGGCAAGTTGCCACCGGGACTGATCGACAAGAACGTCTCGGTGCAGGACGCGTGGCTGGGATCCCGCGACTCAGAAGAAGATATTGATTTCGACGGCGACAGTTTGAATCCGCACTTCAGCTATCTCGACGAGCAAAACTTTCGCCACGACATCTGGTACCTGGATGCCGTGACAGCTCTGAATCAGATGCGGTCTGCGCAGACCTTGGGGATTGAGACGTTCGCTCTGTGGAGACTTGGCGCGGAGGACCGTTCGCTCTGGCGGGTATGGGATATACCGGGAGATGCGGATGCCGTCAATAAATTGCGCCAGGTTCCGCCCGGACAAGATGTCGATATGGAGGGGCAAGGTGAGATTCTGCGGATTGAGGCGCGGCCCGCAGAAGGCGAACGCGATCTGAAAGTAGATGCCTCGACCGGTCTGATTGATTTCGAGACATTTAACGCACTGCCCGAACCGTATCGCGTAGCGCGTTACGGAGCCAGCCAGAAGCAGCTGGCGATTACGTTTGATGACGGCCCCGATCCGCAATGGACTCCCAAGGTTCTCGATGTCCTGAAGAATGAGCATGCACCCGCAACGTTTTTCCTGATCGGCCTGCAAGCCGATAATTTCGGGAGTTTGACTAGCCGCATCTATCGCGAGGGGCATGAGATCGGGAATCATACGTTCACCCATCCCGACATCAGCAACATTGGATCGCGCTACATGCAGGTGGAACTGAACCTTACTGAGAGGCTGCTTGCGAGCCGGCTAGGCATCCGCACGCTTCTCTTTCGTCCGCCGTATTCGATCGATCAGGAACCGGATACAGAAGATCAGGTGCGTCCACTCGAACTTACCCAGGACATGGGGTACATCACGATCGGCAACAAGATTGATCCCAACGACTGGCGCGACAATCCGCGACACACGGCCGAGCAGATTGCGACCGACGTGCTGGAACATTTGCCTCCGTGTGCGGTCAACGATCAACGCTGCGGCAACATCATCCTGCTGCACGATGGCGGCGGGAATCGCGCGGAGACGGTGCGGGCGCTGCCTTTGATCATCGAAGGGGCGCGTGCTCGCGGATTCGAGTTTGTTCCCGTGTATCAGTTGATGGGCAAAACCAAGGTGGACGTGATGCCGCCGTTACGCGCCAATGAATTCTGGGGCGCGCGGCTGAACTGGTTGAGCTTCGGGCTATTTGACGGATTACTCGTCGCCATCGTCGTAGTCTTTTTTGTGGGCGACGTGCTCATGACGGGGCGCCTGGCTTCGATCGGCATATTGGCGGTTTACGATCGTCTGCGCTCGCAGGTGTTTGGAACGCCGGAGCAGGTAGCGGTCCATCGGCCGAAGGTAGCGATTCTGATTCCTGCGTATAACGAGGAGAAAGTGATTGAGCGCACGATCCAGGGTGCGCTCGATTCCGATTATCCAAACTTGCATGTGATTGTGATTGACGACGGGTCAACGGATCGGACGCTCGAAGTCGCACGGAGTGCTTTCCGCAGAGAAATCGCCGACGGCAGGGTCGTGATTCTGGGCAAGAAGAATAGCGGCAAAGCAGAGGCACTGAACTTCGGGCTGGAACATATCGGCGATGCGGAATTCTTTGTCGGTATCGATGCCGACACAATTATTGCGCCGGACGCAATCGCGCGTATGGTGCCGCATTTCATAAATCCGAGAGTTGGAGCAGTGGCGGGTAACGCAAAAGTCGGCAATCGTGTAAATCTGTGGACGCGCTGGCAGGCGCTGGAATATATCACCAGCCAGAACTTCGAGCGGCGCGCGCTGAACACGATGGGTGCAGTGAGCGTGGTGCCGGGTGCCATCGGCGCCTGGCGTGTGAGTGCGGTTCGCGACGCGGGCGGGTATCACGTGGACACAGTCGCAGAAGATGCGGACTTGACCATGGCGCTGCTGCGCGACGGATACCGCGTAGAGTATGAAGATCTTGCGCTGGCGTTTACAGAGGCTCCCACCAATGCAAATGGCCTTATGCGACAGCGCTTTCGCTGGTCGTTCGGGATTCTGCAGGCGGTCTGGAAGCATCGCGGAGTGTTTGCGCGCAAGGGAGTGCTGGGTTGGGTGGCCTTGCCAAATATTCTAATCTTCCAGATATTGCTCCCCCTGGTGTCGCCTTTTATCGACATCATGTTTCTGGGCGGGGCGCTCTGGTATGCCGTCAGAAAATACTTTCATCCTGATTCAACGGATCCCAGTGACTTCATCAAGCTGGTCGTATATTTCGCGGCATTTCTGATCATTGACTTCCTTGCGTCGGCGATTGCATTTGCGCTGGAGCGCCGTCAGCCCGAGGCTCGGGAAGATGGATGGTTGTTGAGCCAGGTGTGGCTGCAGCGATTCGCCTACCGGCAGTTGTTTTCCGTGGTGCTCATCAAGACACTGAAGCGTGCCATTCAAGGCAGGCCGTTTGCGTGGGACAAACTGGAGCGTTCGGCTGATGTCAACTATGTGCCTGCAGAGAAGCGCGACTCGGTCAATGTGCCGTAGCGGTCTGGATCGCAGTGAAGTTGAAATTTATCCCTGGCTGTTTGCTAACGTAGGAGATCGAAATTATGCCACGCACTATTATCGAGCCGTTCCGCATCAAGAGTGTCGAGCCGATTCACTGGACGACGCGCGCCCAACGGGAACAGTTTCTTCATGCCGCCAACTACAATCTTTTTCTGTTAGCAGCGGACGATGTGTTGATCGATCTCCTCACGGACTCTGGCACGGGAGCGATGTCGACCCATCAATGGGCGGCGATTATGGAAGGCGATGAGAGCTACGCGGGCAGCAAGAGCTTCGAGCGCTTCCGATCGTCGGTGCAGGATATCTTCGGTTACAAGCATGTGATCCCGACCCACCAGGGGCGGGCAGCGGAACGCATCCTCTTCAGTGTGATGTGCAAGAAGTGTGACGTTGTCCCCAACAATACGCACTTCGATACCACGCGCGCCAATGTGGAATTCACAGGTGCAGAGGCAGCGGACCTGGTGATCCCGGAGGGGCGCGAGCCCAGCCTCAAGCATCCATTCAAGGGGAATATGGATGTGAAGGCTCTCGAGGCTCTCATTGAGAAGGTAGGCCGCGAGCGGGTTCCGTTGGTGATGTTGACGGTGACGAATAACTCCGGCGGTGGCCAGCCCGTTTCGATGGAGAACGTGAGGGCTGTTCGCGCAGTCTGCGACCGGCATCGCATTCCTCTGTATTTCGACGCGTGCCGATTTGCGGAGAACGCGTATTTCATCAAGATGCGGGAACCGGAATACGCCAACAAGACTCCGAAGGAAATCGCACAGGAAATGTTCCGCTATGGAGATGGTTGCACGATGTCCGCCAAGAAAGATGGCATGGCGAATATCGGCGGCTTCCTGTGCACAAATAATGACATCCTGGCGCAGCAGGAAATGAATCTGTTGATTCTGACGGAAGGGTATCCAACGTACGGCGGTTTGGCTGGCCGCGATCTGGAAGCGATCGCAGTCGGGGTGCAGGAAGCTCTGCACGAGGATTATCTGCATTACCGTATTGCCTCCACCGCCTATCTTGGCAATCACATCGCGGAAGAAGGAGTGCCGATCGTGCAGCCGCCGGGCGGACACGCAATCTATATCGATGCGCGCGCTTTCCTGCCGCATGTGCCCTCGGATCAATTTCCCGGAGTGGCGCTGGCGAACGAACTCTATCTCGAAGGTGGGATTCGTTCGGTTGAGATTGGGACCCTGATGTTCGGCGCGGCTGCCAAGATGGATCTGGTCCGGTTGGCGATTCCCCGGCGCGTGTACACGCAAAGCCACGTTGACTACGTGGTCGAAGTAATCCTGCAGGTTTGGAAGAATCGCGCGCGGATTCCGGGCATGGTTCTCGATTACGAAGCTCCGTTCCTGCGACATTTCACGGCGCGTTTGAAACCGACGGAAGCAGCGGTCGCGGCCCGGCCCTGATGGCGTTGGGACTTTCGACTGCCTTGCAGACACTCGTCCTGCGCTACAATTCGACTCGATGAAAATCCTCGGGTTGCGTTCTGTCGTTCTTCTGCTGCTCACGATTCCCGTCTTTGCTCAAGATGGCCAACAGCAATTTGCCAGTCTGGGCGATTTCAAACTGGTCAGCGGAGAAGTAATCCGTGATTGCCGTATTGGCTATCGCATATACGGACACCTCAATCCTGAAAAATCAAACGTCATTTTGTTTCCGACTTGGGCTACAGGGACAACGGAACAGCTTGCCGGGCAAACTGCTCCGGGCGGACTCGCCGACAGCGGCAAATATTTCGTCGTGACGGTGGACGCTCTGGCAAACGGCGTTTCTTCCTCGCCCTCAAATAGCCACGCGCAGTCGCGCATGAAGTTTCCTCGGATCACGGTGCGCGACATGGTGAATACCCAGCATCAACTGTTGACGGAAAAGCTTGGCATTTCCCATGTCAGAGCGGTGATGGGGATTTCGATGGGAGGCATGCAGACGTTTCAGTGGCTGGTCTCGTATCCGGAATTTATGGACAAGGCGGTGCCGATCGTCGGCTCGCCTCGACTGGCAGCCTACGATCTAGTCCTCTGGAAATCGGAGATTGACGCGATCAAGAAAGATCCTGCATGGAAGAATGGAAACTACGCTCACAACCCTGCTGGCATTCAACTGGCCGAACTTGGAGCGCTCGTAGGCAAGACGCCGCAGCGTTTCAACCAGGAGACGAGCCGTGCCCAGGTTCTGGCGACGCTGGATGACGAATCCCGGAAGACCCGCCTCGACGCAAACGATCACATCCGTCAAATGGAAGCGATGATGGGGCTGGACGTATCGGATGTTTTTGGCGGGTCGATCGAGAAGGCAGCGGCTGCGGTGAAAGCGAAGGTGCTGGTGGTGGTAGGCACCTACGATCATGTGGTTACTCCGGAGCCGGCAAAAGCTTTTGCCAAAATGATGGGAGCGCAGGTGCTGGAGTACAACAGCGATTGCGGACATCAGACGCCTGCGTGCGAAGATAAGACGATCAACCCCCTCGTGGAGGCGTTCCTGGCCGCCGGGAAGTAATGCTTCCAGCGGGAGGATTCAGTCCGGGCGCAGCAGGTTAGTCCGTCGGTGACGGTGGTGACGAACTTTGCGGCGGAATTGAACAAATAGCCTCCAGTTTGACAAACCGAGGAATGCGCCTCTTCCGGGTGTAAAATGAGATTTCGCATTCTGTTACGCTCCCAGCACCGAAAGGATTCATCCTATGGCAACTCTTGAAGCTCCACCGCGTCCGCGCGTCGATCTGCATGCAGGTCCGTTTGTCACAGAGCCATTTTTTGATTTCAGCCGCGACGACAATGCGCGCAAGATGCGAGCCGCGATCGCGAAAGTGCGTGGGCAACTGGGCCGCGAGTATGACTTGATCATCGGCGGCAAGCGCGTCAAGACTTCCGACAAGATTCGATCCATCGATCCAGCGAAGCCATCGCAGGTGGTTGGCATTCACCAGAAGGCCGGTAAGGACCATGTAGAGCCGGCGATGCAGGCTGCGCTGAAGGCGTTCACAACCTGGAGCCGGACAACGGTCGAAGAGAGGGCGTCGTTGCTGTTCCGTACCGCCGACCTGATGCGCGACCGCAAGATGGAATTCATGGCATGGCTGGTATTTGAGGTTTCGAAGAACTGGGCCGAGGCTGATGCCGACATCTCCGAGACAATCGATTTCTGCGAGTTCTATGCGCGCGAGGCGCTGCGCTTTGCGACCGCCGAAACTCCGATTACCCTGCCGCGCGAACGCGACAGCCTGATGTATATCCCGCTGGGAGTGGGCGCAGTGATTCCTCCGTGGAATTTTGCGTGCGCGATCATGGCGGGGATGACGCTGGCTTCGATTGTCAGCGGCAACACGGTGGTGTTGAAGCCCTCGAGCGACTCGCCCACGATTGCAGCGAAGTTCATTGAACTGCTCGAAGAGGCGGGCATGCCCGAGGGAGTGGTCAACTTCTGCCCGGGCGGCGGCGCGACCTTTGGCGATGCGATTGTTTCGCATCCGAAGACGCGTTACATCGCGTTTACCGGCTCACGCGAAGTTGGACTCCACATCAACCAGTCCGCGGCCAAGCAGCAGCCAGGCCAGCTCTGGATCAAGCGGACTATCCTCGAAATGGGCGGCAAGGACGCGATTGTCGTGGATGCCGACGCGGATCTTGACTCGGCTGTGGAAGGGGTTGCTCAGGCCGCGTTTGGGTTCCAGGGGCAGAAATGCTCGGCGTGCTCACGCGCGATCATCGACGAGCGCATTTATGACAAGTTCCTCGAAAAACTGAAAGCGAGAGTGGAGCGCATCACTATCGGCGATCCTGCTGAGAATCCGGGAATGGCGGCGGTGATCAACGAAGGATCGATGAACGATATTCTCCGCTACATCGAGATCGGCAAGAAAGATGGACGGCTGATCACGGGAGGCGCACGAGCGACCAATGCCGGCGAAGGATATTTCATCCAGCCGACGGTGATTGCGGACATCCCGGCGAAGTCGACGCTCGAACAGGAAGAAATTTTTGGACCGGTGCTGGTGGTAATCAAATCGCGTAACTTCGATCACGCGCTGGAAATTGCGAACGATACTGAGTTCGGATTGACGGGCGCCGTGTATTCGAGTTCGCGTGACAAACTCGATCGTGCGGTCCGCGAATTCCACGTCGGCAATCTCTACCTCAATCGCAAGTGTACGGGCGCGATGGTCGGTGCCCATCCCTTCGGTGGATTTAACATGTCAGGGACTGACTCGAAATCGGGCGGCCCGGATTATCTCTACCTGTTTACGCAGGCGAAGAGCGTAGGCGAGAAGATCGTGTAGCCATTACGTTCGTACGGTATGAAAGGCGGGCTTCCGAGCCCGCCTTTCTTATTTGACGGTGCCGGAAAGATACATTTCAGCAACACGGTCGGCAATCTTGTCCGGCTTGGCGCTGCCGAGATTGGTCAGCACGACGACGGTGAGGCGATCGTCTACGTAGCGTGAGATCTCTGTCTCGAAGCCTTGCCATTGGCCTTCATGCTCGACGACATGATGGCCGTTCTTGGTCCCGATAAACCATGCGAATCCGTAATGACCGGAGTTTGGCTGTCCGTTGCTGAGCTTCGCGACGGTCCACATCTGTTCGAAGGTGGATTTCTTCAACAACTTTTCCGTATAGAGGGCCGCATCCCATTTGGCGAGATCCACGATGGTGAAGTAGAGGCTGCCGTCGGCGGTTGTATTCAGAGCAGGCGAAACCCATTCCTGATTCTTCAGTTCGCCCTTTTCCAACCGGTATCCCGCGGCGCGATTTGGAATGATGTCGGCTTCGTTGATAATGCGGGTCGTGCTCATGTCGAGGGGCTTGAAGACGCGCTGCTGAAGGAAGTCGCCGTAGAATTCGCCCGTAACTTTGTGGATGAGAATGCCGAGGGTCAGATATCCCAGGTTGCTGTAGCTCCAACTCGTGCCGGGTGCGTAGGCGAGCGGGATACCTTCGACAATCTTCAGGAGTTCGTGCTCGGAGTAGTCCTTGCGATAATCAAAGGACTTGGGATAGTCGGTGAAGCCTGCCGTATGGCTGAGCAGATGACGCACGGTGACTTTCTGCCAGGCAGTCGGAGCGTCGGGAAAATATTTCGTGAGCGGATCTTCGAGACCAACCTTGCCTTCATCAACAAGCATCATCACAGCCGTGGCCGTAAATTGCTTGCCGACGGAACCAGACTGAAAGATCGTTTCGGGTTTCACGGGAACCTGGAGTTCGAGGTTCGACATGCCATAGCCCTGGGAACGAACAGGCTTGCCATCGCGAGATACGAGTAGAGCCACGCCCGGAATATGCTGGCGGGTCATCTCGGTGTTGACGAATTGGTCTACTGCATCCGGGGTCTGATCTGCTGCGGCGAACGCTGCGGAATGTGAGAGAACTAGCGTGAGAATGAAGACGGCCCAGTAGCGAAGATTCATTGTGTGTCCCATGGTCAAGAATGACGAACTTTGTAAACGTCAGATACTACTCCGCGAAGGCTGCAATATGGGCGGAATTTTCCTTCGGCCCACCGCTGGTCGCAATCCTTCCGTTATGCCGGATACGATCATTCGTCACAGAATAAGGCGCTCTCCTTGAATGAGAATGATCAACAGAGAGGCTTAATTCTGTGTTGCGGCTCGATTATCTTTCCTGCATTTTGACGGTACTTTCCACTATTTTAGTGGGGCGTAGACTTTGGGAAGGCTGGGTTCTGGCGGCTGTGAACAGCGTCATCATCTGTGTGATTGCTGTCCGCACCGCGCAAACTGGATTCATTCCCGCTAATCTGTTTTGCATTGTGCTCTACGGAATCAACCTGCGATCGTGGCGCAAGCAGGACACACTTCCTGAAAACTGACTACCCGGTTGACCACCAGGAATTAAAAGAACGACTTTCTGAATGAGTCGTGCCGTGCCTGCGCGGTCTTCATCAACTGCGCAAACTCTGGTTCATCGTGAAGGCTGTTGAGGAGTGGATCGACAACGAAGTAGGGATACGCGAAGAACCCTTTGTCGATGCTGATGGCCAAGACACGAGTTGCGGAAACGCGGTCTCCAAGTACGGCATAGGCCTGACCGATTTTGAAGATGGCTTCGGAATCGCCCACTCCGCGCTCCTTAACCTTGTCCTCGGCATCGCGCAGAATTTCTAACCCTTTCGGTCGCTGGCTGGCGATTCCGTAGCTCAGCGCTTTTCCGACCTGCGCTTGAAGAAGAGATGGATCAAGCTCGTACGCGCGATCAAAATCCCTCGTTGCGGCTGGCCAGTCCTTCTTGTAATACTCAGCGAACCCCCGGTAGAAAAAGATGAACGCGGATTCGTTTGTCTTGGGCAGGCTTTCGAGAAATTTGTCGTACTGGCCGAGATAGAGATACGCATTGAGCGCCGAGCTGTTCAGCTTCACCAGGGGATCGAGGCTGCGGGCGCGCTCGCATTCCGCGGCGGATTCCTTCAACATCCCCGCAAAACGGTAGGCATAACCCAGTTCCCAGTGAACTTCGGCGTGATCTGGATTGGTTTTGAGGGCTTCTCGCAGCAACGGGACCGATTGCTCGACCCGGCCTGTGTCGGTATAGAAGTTGGCCAGATAGACGCGAGCGTCGATCAGAGCGGGTTGCAATGTCAGGGCTTTTTCGAAGGCAGCCTGTGCTTTTTGATAATGTTCTCGTCCGCCAAACTCAAAAGAGGCGCTGGCGTTGTAGGAGCGGCCAAGATAGGCCCACGTCAGCGCATAGGACGGCGTGATCTCAGCTGACTTTTCAAACATTTTCACAGCAAGCGGGAACATGTCGCGCGAGTAAAGGTCCACACCGCGCAGATAGTATTCGTAAGCGATGGGATCAACCGGCTGCTCGGGCTTGAGTTGTTCCGCTTCCGACGGCGACAGATTCAGTTCCAGTCCCTTGATGATTTCCTGCGCCACCCGGTCGTGGACAGTGAGAAGGTTCTCAACCTTCACCTCAAAGGCGCCCTTCCACAGGATGTTGTCGGTTCCGGCGTCGACGAGTTGACAGGTGATTCTCAGCGCGTCGCCGTCGCGGATGAAGTTTCCCATGAGCAGAGTGTCCACGTTCAACTCGGCGGCTGTCTTTGGAATATCAATGGTTTGATCGCGATACTTCGCGACGGCATACGACGGACGGACTCGCAGGGCCTGGACATAGCCAAGCTTTGTGATCACGGCATCCGCCAGAGAGTAGCCGAGGAAGTCGCTGTCGGGATCGTGCCGAAGATTCTGGAAAGGAAGAATGGCAAGGCGGCGGTGCGTCTCTGCCGGAAGCTTGCTGATGGTGCGTTGCTGGTACCAGGCATAAGTCAACGCAGCGATCAGGATTCCGACCAGCACCAGGAGGGCAGCTATCAATCGGGGGAACTTCGGAGCAGCAAGTTCGGGCGACTTCAGATGCGATTCGCGTTCATCGGCCACAGGTTCAGGCGGCGTCATTGCCAAACGGACGGCCGGCGCTCGGGTCCCGGTGGAGGACTCGCTTTCTTCCAGCAACTCGGTGACAGTGGGAAGGAAGCGGTAGCCCCTCTTCGGAACGGTCTCGATCAGTTCGCGGCCTTCGCCATCATGAGGATCGCCGAGAGCCTTGCGGAGAGCGGAAATGTTGACGGTGAGATTGGCATCCTCAACAAAACTGTCGGGCCAAAGCTTCCGCATCAATTCGTCTTTGGAGAGGAGGCGTCCATTGCTCTGGAGGAGAACGAGGAGCAGTTCGAAGGTCTTTGGAGTCAGTGAAACGGGCTTTCCGTCGCGCAGCAGGAGTTGCTGCGCGGGGTCGAAACGGAATCCCGCAAACTCGTATAAGAGTTTTGTCTCCAATGCCATAGCCGTCTTTGCAAAAAATTTGGATTATTCTTGTAAATCTTTTTCGGACTACTAAGGACTTCGCTGGGCGTGTCGGCTACTGTGTGCCTGCCACTGAGCCGCACCTTGGCAAACGATTGTAGATGCCATGTTTCCCTGCGGCAAGGCTTGAGGCCAAAGCGGAAGCTTTCCGCGGGGAAGACAAGTGCAGGGTTGCAAAACTTTGCACAACATCAAGAGTTCGAAAAGACACCATTACAAGGAGACTAAAGCAATGACTAGCATCACTCCCAATACCATCAAGGCCGGACTGATCCTGCTGGCGGCTGTGGCAATGGCAACGATTGTCCTGGCAGTACAGCCCGCTTTCGCTCAGGACGCGGCGCAAGACGAGATCAGCTTTGATTTGCATGTGAACCCCAAGTTTGCCGCGTGCCAGGGCGTCCCAAACGGCTCGGCCCCAGCGGTTCACGTCACGGTAAAGCGCGGAAAATTCGCCGACACACTAACGATCGAAGGCAACAATTTCCTCCCACACCTTGCGTTCGACATGTTCACGGTACAACGCAGCAACCTGCTCGCAAACGGCAATGCGGATCCTAATTTCACCAACTTCGGCATGGCGTGGTATCAAAGCGATCTCCAGGCCAACGGACTGGGGCACTTCAAAACCACCATCAAGACGATTCTGCTGGATCAGATTTTCGGGTTTGATCCCGATGCCTCGCTGGCGCCGACCAACACGTTCCATGTTGGCTTCTGGTTCAATGATCCGAATGATGCGAACAAGAATGGCTGTACTTTCGACATCACGAAGTTCACGCCGTTCAACGGTGATCACCACGCCGGACCGGTGGCATTCATCAGCCTTCCGAATGCTCAAACCAATCTTGGGCCGTTGTGCACAAGCCCGAACAATAGTGGCACTTGCAATCCGTAAATGGGGAAACTGAACACTTTGCGGGGTGAACGAAAGTTCGCCCCGCAGTATTCTTCTGTAAGAAGCGCTATAACACGCTAACCGTGTTATAGTTCCGGCCATGTGGCCGAAGAACTTGTTAGTTAGTTGTGCGTTCACACTTCTGTTGCTCGTTCCCTCCGCTGTACTTGCAGGATCTGACGACCGCGAGCCCGCTCCCCGCTTTCACGCCAAGACGATGGAGGGCGAGCAGTTCACCAATGAATCCGTGAAAGGGAGAGTCGTTCTGTTTCAGTTCTGGACGACGTGGTGTCCTTACTGCAAGAGTGAAGAAGCCCTGGTCAACGACATCACCAAGGAATTTTCGGACAAGGGATTGATTGTTCTGGCGGTGGATGTGGCCGAGTCGAAGAAGAAGGTTGTGGAGTATCTGAAGGACCATCCTCGCAAGTGCCGCATCGTGTTGACGAGCGATACGAATCTGGCGGCCATGTACGCGGCGAATTCGTATCCCATTTACGTTGTTGTCGATCGTGATGGAAAGATCGTGGATACACAGCGCGGGGCGGGTGGAGAACGGTCGCTGCGGCGGATGCTGGAGAGTGCGGGGCTGGAATCGAAGGGGACGGAATAGGATCGAACATTCAACAGGTCGGCTGAAGTTACTGGGGAAGTCCGCGGCGCGTACCTCAGGGGCTGAAGCCACCACTCAAGAGAATGCCTTATCGCAGCGGTAAACCGCTGCGCCACCCAAAAACGGAGTCTTCACTACCCAAGAACGGAGCTTGCCCTTCCCGAAAACGGAGTTTTCAGTAAGCTGTGAAGGCCAACTCAAGATAAGTCTTGTCGCAGCGGCAAACCGCTGCGCAACCCAAACGCCAATATCGGCTAGCGCACTGTCAATGCGGTGCCTGATTGGTCTCCGCCAGAAATCGATCTTGACACTGCTTCGCGGCGGTCACGAGTTGCGCGAACTCTGGATCGCCGCGCAGCTTGGCCAGAAAAGGATCCGTCCGCAAGGGGGTGACCGCGCAATAGTTTCTCTCGATGACGTTCTTGATCATCGGTAAGGCGAGGTCTTTCCTGCCGCAATAGGACATCCAGGTTGCGTAGAAGTAGGTGTTCTCGGGATCGGGATCGCCTATGCCCAATTTTGCGAAGGCCTGGCTGGCCTGATCGGGTACCGAGCGGCCCGAGGAAGTGATGCAGGGCACGAGAAACTGATCGCGCATGGGCGCGCCTTTTTTCGTCATCTCCACGGCTTCGGTGATTTTGCCCTGCACGGCATAGATTCGAGCCAACTGGCGAGCCGACCATTCCGAGCCAGCGTCCAATTGGGCAAATAAGAACGCCCTTTCAGGATTACCCAATTGTTCCTGCACCAGAGAGCAGGAACGATATTGATAGTTTCCCGGATCCAGCGACAAAGCCTGTTCACATTCCTTCGCCGCTTCTTCGGTCATGCCGGCATAGCGAAGGACGTAATTCAGCGAGAAATGGGCATTGGCGTTATCGGGGCGGCGGCGGATGAGTTCCTTGGCATCGAGGTAAGCCCTGGCCAGTTCTCCTCGTTCTACGCGGTTGGTGATCAGTTGCCCGGCGGCGAAGGTCAGGTTGGGATCGAGGGTGAGGCTGCGCTCCAAGGCCGTGTTTGAGCGTCGGAACACCTCTTCGCCTCCTCCGCCATAACTGGCGTCGTAGTAATAGCGCAGGCCTAGAGCGGCCCAGGCAGGGGCGTAGGCGGGATCGAGTCCAACGGCGCGTTCGAGCATGGCGATCGCGTCCTTGTTGGGGGCAGGATCGTGGGGAGCGGAAACGCTGCGCAGATAAAGATCGTAGGCTTCTTCGTTGCGGGGGCGGGTGCCGGCATCGGCGGAATTGGCGGCGACGCCAATGGCGGGAACGAGACCCTGGCGGACTCGCGACGTGATCTGTCCGCTCATGCCGACCATATCGAGAGCGGCCACAGTCATCGTGTCGCGCCATCGCGTGCGGTTGTTCTCGACGTCGATCGCTTCGAGCGTCACCTGGAGGCGGTCGCCCTCTTTGAGATAGTGGCCAGTGACGATGTCGGTTACGTGCATCTCATGGCCGGCCTGTTGCAGGTCGAGATTATCGGCGGTGTATTTGCGCGTAGTCGCAAACGGGCGGATAGACAGAGAATGAACCGAGCTCAAAGCGGTGGCGATTTCATCCGGCAGGGCGAGGCGGAGGTAATCGACATCTTTGTCGGAGCCCATGTTCTGGAAGGGAAGGACGGCAATGGTAGTCGGAACTGAACTGGGAGAGGCTGACTGTCGACCATGCCGGAACGCCCACAGGCCGATTGCGATCAAGGTGGCGGCCAGTGCAGCGCCGATCCATGCTAGGTGCTTGTAGGGCTTTGGCGGTTCGGCAGGAGCGACGGCTGGGCGCGAGCCCGAAGAGCGATGCGCCGGAACTGTTGAAGCGCTGGATGGGAGCGAGTCTTCCTCGCCGGCCTCGGGAAGGATCGCTCGTCCGGATTCGGTGTCGCGTTTAAGGCGCATCAGTTCAGCGCGCATCTCGGACGCGTGCTGATAGCGCAAATTGCGGTCTTTTTCGAGTGCGCGATTCAGAATGTCGTCGAACCGCGGTGGCAACTCAGGATTCAGGCGCAGGGGCGGAGCTGGTGCGCGCTCCAGGATCGAATTGAAGATGACGCCGGAGGTGTCTCCGCGAAAAGGCAGGATTCCGGTGGCCATTTCGTAGAGGACGACGCCGAAGGAGAACAGGTCGGTGCGGGGATCGAGATCCTTGCCGCGCACTTGTTCGGGCGACATGTAAGCGACGGTACCCACGGCGGTGCCGGGACTGGTCAGGTGCTCCGGGGCGGTAGCTTCGACAGTGGCGTCGGAGTTGGCGGCGGACTTGTTGAGATTGGTTGAGACCTTAGCCAGTCCGAAGTCGAGCACCTTGGCGTGGCCGCGCTTGGTGACAAAGATGTTGGCGGGCTTGATGTCGCGATGGATGATGCCTTCACTATGAGCGGCGTCGAGGGCGTCAGCGATTTCAATGGCGAGGGAGAGCAGCACTTCGGTATCGAGCGGGCGGCCTGCGATCTGGTGCTTCAGGGTGACGCCGTCGAGATACTCCATGGCGATGAAGGCGTGGCCCTCGTGCTCGCCGAAGTCGTAGATGGTGCAAATGTTGGGGTGGTTGAGGGCCGAGGCAGCGCGGGCTTCACGGCGAAAACGCTCCAGGGATTGTGAATCGCGAGCAACGTCTTCCGGCAGGAATTTAAGGGCTACGACGCGGCCAAGGTTTGTGTCTTCGGCTTTGTAGACCACGCCCATTCCGCCTCCGCCGAGCTTTTCGAGGACGCGGTAATGGGAGATCGTCTGGCCGATCATGGAAGGGATAAGGGTACGTGGGGGGAAAGTCGGAAGTCAATGAATGGCGCCTACACGAACAAAGGCCGCCCGCGGGCGGCCTTCTTGACGCCAAGACAAATTCTAGTTCGGTACGCCAGCGCCCTGCGGCGGTGCCGGCATCGTGCTTGCAACGGCCGATGCGGCTTCGTTCAGGATGCGGTGGTGGATAGTGAACAACGCCAATTCCAGACGATCCGAGACACCGATCTTGTCGTAGACGTTGCGCAGATAGTTCTTGATGACCTGCTCCGTGGTGCCGAGCTGGGTGGCAATTTCCTTGTTCTTGTATCCCTGAACGATCAACGCCACGATGCGGAGTTCCTTGGCGGTGAGGCGGTCGCGGACACGCAAGCCGACCATATCGTTCTCGGTGAGTTCACTGGGGACGGCCATGTCCTGTACCCAGGTTTCCCCGCGGGCTACTTTTCGAACGCAATCGACCAGAGCAGCGCTGGTCACGTTGCGGTAAACGACTCCATGCGCTCCCACGGCCATGTAACGCTGGGCGCTCTCGCCAGTGTCGGCAAGGATGACGACCCTGGTCTTATTTTTGTTGGCAGCGGAAAGGACGGCATTGAAGTCGGAGTGGAACCCTCCGGCAATGATGAGCACGGCGGCGCGGAACTTATCGAGCGCCATGAGCATCTGCTCGGTAGTTTGCGCCTGGGCCACGATGCGCATTTCGTCTTCGACGGCCAGCACCTTGGCGATGCCGGCTCGGAAAATCGCCTGATTGTCGGCCAGTATGAGCTTCAGCATGTGCGCTCCACGTTAAGAGTTACGAGTTACGGACGAACTCATACGAATCGATTACGCAGGCTACGCCACGATTGTCCGTGGGAGCAGCGCCAGCCGCGGGTTCATCGGTCCGCACGACGCGGCCGCGGCATTGAATGACAACGTCTTCTTTGCCGCCGGTGACATCGGGCGGCAGCGTGATTTCAAACTCTACGGGTGAGCCGACTTCGAGCGATGCATCGGCACGAATATAAACGCCGGCAGCGCTCAGATTGCCAGTCACGCCGCTGGTATCGACCGTGGCATCGCCCTTATGGATCTTTATCGGCAATTCCAGCGGAAACCTTTTTCCAGTGCGCGCGTCGGACACGAGTCCTCCTCTACCCTGGCTCTGTAATTCCTGGCAGCCAGATTCCTGACGAATTCCCAGCACAGAGCCTAATGAGTAGCTTAGGGCGGTTATATCACGGAACACATCGCTGTAAAAGCCCGAAACCCTTGGGAACACAGTAAGAACTAGGTACCTCCCCCATTGGAGTCATGAAGATAGCGGGTGCCGAGGGTTCTGGGACGGGTGGGACACCGAGCCTAAGATTCGATGTGCCGGGGCTTCGGTTCGAGAATCAGATTGTGACGCCGCACTCGGCGGCGCTGGGATTCCGGAAATGGGGCAGCTGCGGCGACGGCGCACAGGACATAGAACAGAGCGGCGTTGGCGGGAATCTGGAGATTGAAGTCAAGAAAGCTGTGGATCAATATCCCCCCGCAGCCGAGCAGTGCCGCAACCGTAAGGGTGCCGTTGACGGTGTCCGTCCAGTTTTTCAGTTTGGCTCTCGCACGGCGGAACGTGAGGAACAGGAACCAGATCGCAATCGCGAAGCCGGGGATCCCAGTCTCCACCAGCAGTTGTAAGTAGTCGTTGTGGGCCTGATTCACAAAAAAGCTGGTGTAGAAGCTTCGGAATTGCGGGTACACAACGGGAAACGTTCCCAGCCCCCATCCGAGGAATGGTCGCTCGCGCAACATGCGGAGGCAGTCGCGATCGATGGTCACGCGGACCCCGCCGGTGAGCTCCTGCCGCGTCTCACTCTCGATGCTGGCCATGCGGTGAGAGAGTTTGTTTCCGCCCAGCCAAATCAGAAAGCCTATGACAACAGCCAGAAAAAGTCCGAGGGCGACGTGCTGTTTCCAATCCCCACGTTTGCGCAGCAGTATTGCCAGTACGATCATCTCCGCAGCGAAGGCGAGCATGCCGCCGCGCGACCCTGAGAGAAAAATTGTTCCCGCCATCAGTGCGCCGATCCCGGCCACGACCAGCTTGCGATTGCCCTCGGTGTGGCGCGACAAGGCCAACACCAGCGGGAAGGGAACGAGCATCTCCATGAGTCCAGCGTAGTGATTGTGGTTGACGTAGGGACCGTAGATCAGGCCACCCTGCTCCAGCGGCCAGATCCAATAGAGCTTGCCGTTGGGGGCGATTCCTTGCAGCAAGGAAAAAGAGGCGACCACCAGTCCGTAGCCGCAGATGATTTTGGCGAGAGATCTGGCTTGCGAGGATCGTTTTAGATTTTGCGTGGCGACAAAAACCAGCATTCCAAAGCTGGCATAAAGGAGGAGAAGCGAGTAGGTGATGTGGCGGTAAGCAGTGCTCCCCGTGATCCATTGCAGAGCCACAAGCGCGGCGAAGGCCAGCATGGGAGCATACAACGGGTGCCACTCGACCTTGATCTCCTGATGGTTCCACTGAAGGAGCCCCCACGCTATGAACAGCGCAGCAGCGCAGGATTCCAGCGAGAAGATGGCCCAGGGTTGGACCGCACCGAAAGCCAGGGGAGCCGCAAGCAATACGACGACAGTGCCAGCCAAGAGCGCGGAACTGGATGCGCTCACGCTCAAGCGCGAAACGGACGGTTCAGGAATGGGCGGACGTGCCAAGGCGGAACTCATGGCTGAGCCGCCGCAGCTTCAGGAGTCAACTGGAAATCATCGAGCCATAGCTTGCCGCGAATCGGGCTGCCAGCCGGAATGCGTTCCACATTCAAGACCAGCAGGCTGGTGGTGGGAGCCGTAGTGAAACGGGAATGCACGGCTTTCCAGAAGTCAGCTCCGTTGAGAGGGTCGCTGGTGTAGACCGCTTGTCCCGTATAGACGTCGCGCAAGACAATCTGCGGTCCACCCGCACCTTGAAACTCGGATGACTTGTAGTACGCGGTGAATTCGTAATTGGTAGCGGCGCGAACCGGAATCCATTGGTGGATTCCCGAGTCGGAGATCCCGGGACCTTCGAAGGTGACGGATAAAGAGCGTTGTCCTTCGTGGACGTCGCTGGCGTCGAGCAGCAAGTTCACTCCGGGCTGCGTTTGGTAGGACCAGTCGAAACCTCCGTTGAGAATGGGGAGGCTGAAATCGCCGTTCACGATCAAGTTGTCGGGTGTTGGTAGATATCCCGGCAGGTACAGCACGCTCGCAGCCTGCTCCCATGCCGCCACCGCAGCTTCAGGACGTCGTTCGCGAATCAGAAATCGAACGTAGTCCAGCAGATAATTCGTCTCGAATCTTTGATGGAGCTGGATGAGTTGGTTCCACGCCTTGATCGCAGCCTCGGTTTCAGTTCTGGACTGGAGAATGGTTAAGAATGCGAGCAGCGAGTCCGGGCGGTGCGGAACCACGTCGCGGAGCAGAGCGTCAACGTCCGGACGAGCGCGCCAGCAAGTTTGCAGTGCCAGGCTCGGCAGATAGGGGTCATTCTCAATCACCACGCGAAATTCGCGAAGCGCGCGGTCGGTATCGCCCGCCACCAGGAAAAAATTGGCCGCCTCCCAGGCAACATCGGGCGCGGTGGGTTCTGCTTGCACAGCGTGCTCGAGTGCGGAACGCTGACCGTCAGTATTGCCAGCCACTTGATACGCGGCAGCCAAGTCGAACCAGTAACGGGCCTGATGGGGATTGAGGCGAGTGGCTGCCTCATAGCCCGCAAGCGCGGCTTGCGGATTGCCGGCGACAAACGCGAAATATCGTCCCAGGTGATGCTGGTATTCGGCGTTGCCGGGAGACAAGCGGACTGCTCGTTCGAGGCTGGGCAGGTCGGGCCGGACGCTGAAACGGCTCGCGGCAAACTCCTTGGTAGCTAAAAGCAAGTACGCGAGCGTCAGTAGAAATGACCCGGCGATCAGCCGGCGTTGGCGGCCAGAGAAAGAAATGTCCATCGTGATCGAACCCGAGCCCTGGTCAATGCAGTCGTTCAGGCGCCAGAGGCTGCCCGCGGTTGCTCCTGTGTTTCAGCGGGCGGTTCGGGTGGATCTTCCTGATAGTAGTGACTGTATTTACCCTGGTACTCGTAGTAGTAGTAATAATCGGGCGACGTCAGGTCCACGGCATTGAGCAGAACGCCGGTGACATGAGCATTGACCTGCATCAGAATGTCACGCGCTCGGCGGAGTGCCTGTTTGGTGGTCTGACCTGAACGGATCACGAGAATAATCGCGTCCACCCGAGGTGACAGCACAACCGCGTCGGTCACCGAAAGCGTAGGTGGAGTGTCAATCACCACGTGATCAAACTGTTCGCGCAACTCTTTCAAAACATCTCGCATATTCGCCGAAGCCAGCAGTTCCGCCGGGTTGGGCGGCGGCGAACCCGCGGCCAGAATAAAGAGGTTCGGCAGGATCGGAGAGACGGTGATCGCCTGCTCGAGCGTGGCGTTTCCGGTCAGCACGTTGCTGAGACCGCTGCGCGGACCCATGCCCAGTGTCTTATGCACGCTAGGACGGCGCAAGTCTGCATCGACCAGCAGCACGCGCACACCTTTTTGCGCCAAGACGATGGCAGTGTTGATCGAGGTGGTGGTCTTGCCCTCCTGCGGACGGGCACTCGTGATCATGACGACCTTGGGCGGCGCTCCCAGGCTGGATAGCAACAGGGAGGTACGCAAGGCACGATACGATTCTGCCATCTGCGACTGGGGTCGGACTTGCGTAACCAGTTCGAAGACTTCACGGGACGAAGTCAAGGAGAGACGCTTCGCTCCGGCATTTGCGTTGCTTGACTTGGAGCCGAGCGGAATCATTCCAAGCGACGGCAACGCCGAAATCATCTGCGCCTGCTCGGTGGTACGCACGGTATTGTCCATGCCCTCCAGGAGAAAAGCGAGGCCGATGCCAGAGGTGATTCCGAGGACGAGGGCAAATGCAAGATTGCGTGGAATGTTTGGTTCCACGGGAGCACCCGGCGGACGCGCGGGGTCGAGGATGCGGAAATTGGTGGACTTCAGGCTGGCAGTAACACCCGCCTCCTTCAGCTTTTCCAAAAGACCTTCGTAAAGCTGGCGGTTGGAATCGACATCGCGCTTGAGCAGGGTGTATTCGATGGCGTTTTCGTTCAGCCGATTGGCTTCCTGCTTCTGCTTGTCGAGAGCTTCGCGCAACATGCTTTGCCGCTGCACCGCGGTTTGATAGTCCCCGCGCAGGTGATCGACTGCTTTGTGCGTTTCGGCCTGGACCTGCCGCTCGATTTCCTTGCTCTGATTATTGAGCTGCGCAACTTTTGGATAGGCAGGGCCAAATTGCGTGCTGAGTTCGGCGATTTGAATTTTGAGGTCGGCTTGTTGCTGGTGCAATTTCTCCAGAAGGGGAGACGTGCCCGTTCCTCCGAGCGTCGCTACCGGCACGGAAGAGATGGCGGTGGCAATCGTGTCCGGGTCGCCATTCTGCGTCATCCGGTAGATGGCTTCCTTCTGCATGCGGTCTGACTCCGCGGCAGTCAGTTCCTTATTGAGCTCGTCGAGCTTCTGCGTGATGATGTTCTGCTTTTCGTCGATTCCGAAGATTTCGTGTTCTTTCTGGTAGCGGACGAGTTTTTCCTGCGAGGTCTCTACGTTCATCTGCAAGTCGACGAGTTTCTTTTTGAGCCATTCCGAAGCCTGCATGGTGGAATCGTATTTTGTCTTGAAATTCTGCTCAACGTAAGTGGCCGCCAGGACATTCACCGCGCTCGAAGCCAGTGCGGGATCGGTGCTGCGGTAGTGAATTTCAATAATGCGGGTATTTGGAATCAGCGAAACCTTGAGATTTCCCTTGAACCCGCCCAGCAATGCAGTCGTACGCTTGGAGTCGTCCTGCAGGGGATCGGCGACAAGGTTCGGTTGCTTGGGCGTAGGTTGTGCACCGAACTCCGGGCGCTTGTCGAGATTCAGTTGACGGATAACCTGCAAGGCAATCAAATCGCTTTGCAGAATCCTGACTTCGGTGTCCAAGTCGGTCGGGTCATAGTAGTCCATGACCGGAACGGAATCCTTGAAGGCGACGAGGTTAGAATCGGCTTTATTGACGGCAATGCGGCCGACCGCTTCGTAGACTGGAGTCTGGCGGAGGCTGGCAATTGCGACTGCGGCGAAAATTCCTGCCGCGCAGGCGATGACGATCCATTTCCGCTTGATAAGGACGCGCATGTACTCGCGCAAGGCTGAATCCTGCGAGGGGAGCACATTGTAGAGTCCTGGTCCAACCTGCTTGAAAATTTCAGAGGGATCGGCAGGCTGTAAGTCGCGATACCCATTGTTTTGTGGAACCAAGGGCCCTGATGCCATCGTTACTCCTTAACGTTCACGACCGAACTGAGCGGCGCGCTGCTCCCGCCCATCTCGTTTCCACCCGTAGGCGGATGGCGGTGACATGTTCTGGGAATCGGTTGATTCTAGCATCACTGGAAATACTCTCAAGCCAATAATTGCACTTACGGCATGTTCTATTTCTGGAAGGGTCGCGGGGCAATTGCTGGGCCGAGCAGGTGATGGCAGTGAGGACTCACCCGAGACTCCTCCGCTATACTAGGCAGCACAAGAACTTCGCCCGACAAAGGTCACTACAAAAGGAAACCATGGTGAATTGGTCGCAGGAATCGGTGCTGGTAACGGGCGGCACGGGGTCCTTTGGGAAAAAATTCGTTGACATCATGTTGCGTGACTACCAGCCTCGCCGGTTGGTGATTTTCAGCCGCGACGAACTCAAACAGCACGAGATGCGGGAGTCCGGCTTCCAGCATCCCAGCTTGCGTTACTTCATCGGTGACGTCCGGGACGTCGATCGCTTGAAACGGGCCATGTCCGGGATCACGATGGTGATTCACGCCGCCGCGCTGAAGCAGGTGCCGGCCTGTGAATACAATCCGTTTGAAGCCATCCAGACGAACATCATGGGTGGTCGCAACGTAATCGACGCCGCCATCGATACGGGTGTGCGCCAGATTTTGGCCCTCAGCACGGACAAGGCCGTGAATCCGATTAATCTCTACGGTGCAACCAAGCTGTGCGCGGAAAAGATGTTTGTCCAGGCGAACGCTTATGCCGGTGCGCAGAACACGCGCTTCAGTTGTGCGCGCTACGGCAACGTCGTGGGCAGCCGGGGCAGTGTGATCCCGATTTTTATCGAACAGCGGAAGCGCGGCAAGATCACGATTACCGACCAGCGCATGACGCGCTTCTGGCTAACGCTCGATCACGGAGTGAAATTTGTGATCAGTTGTCTGGAGCAGATGCACGGCGGCGAGATCTTCGTCCCGAAGATTCCCAGCATGCGATTACTCGATCTGGCGGAGACGATCGCGCCGGGCTGTGGGATCGAGACGATTGGCATTCGCCCGGGCGAAAAGTTGCACGAAGTATTGGTTTCGGAAGACGAGTCTCGCAACACGTTGGAGACGGAAGAAATGTACGTGATTCAACCGTCGCATCCCTGGTGGACGTCGGCAAACTGGGCGCAAGGCAAGAAATTGCCGGAGGGATTCCGCTATTCCAGCGACAACAATAGCCAGTGGCTGACGCGGCGCGAACTGGAAGACCTGGTTGCGCCGGACTTGAACGCCGCAGAAGCGCTGCCGACCTCGGCCTAGGACATGAGCACCACACCCACAAAACTTGGTCCGCTGGCCATCCATGGGGGAACTCCTGTGCGGGAGACGTTCCTGCCCTACGGGCGGCAGAGTCTGGACGAGGAAGACATCCAGGCCGTCGTGGACGTGCTGAAGTCGGACTGGCTAACGACCGGACCGAAGGTCGGAGAATTCGAGGAACAGTTCGCGGCCTGGGTAGGAGCAAAGCACGCCGTCAGTTTCAGTTCAGGAACGGCCGCACTGCATGGGGCGGCGTTTGCCGCAGGCCTAAAGGCGGGCGACGAAGCGATCACGACTCCGATGACGTTCTGCGCGACCGCAAATTGCGTTCTGTACCAGGAGGCGACTCCGGTCTTTGCAGATGTTACCCAAGACACGCTCAATCTTGATCCCGAAGAAGTTTCCAGAAAGATTTCTCCGCGAACGAAAGCGATTATTGCAGTGGACTACGCAGGCCATCCCGCAGATCTGGCGCCGTTGCGGGAACTCACCGCGAGGCACGGACTGCTGCTGATCGAGGATGCATGTCACGCGCTCGGTGCCGAGTATCGCGGCCAGCGTGTCGGCGGGATTGCCGACATGACGGCGTTCAGCTTTCATCCCGTGAAGCACCTGACCACTGGCGAAGGTGGCATGGTGACCACCAACGATCCGAAACTCGCCGAGACGCTGCGTCGCTTTCGCAATCATGGCATCAGCAGCGATGCCAGACAGCGTCAGCAAAGCGGCCAGTGGTTCTATGAGATGGTCCTCCTCGGTTTCAACTACCGGCTGACGGATATCGCTTGCGCGCTCGGACTATCGCAGCTTCAAAAACTCGATGCGAACCTTACTCGCCGGCGCGAGATTGCAGTTCGCTACACGAGGGCCTTCCATGAGATGCCAGCGGTGATCGTTCCCGCAGTGCGAGACGGGATCGCTCCCGCATGGCATCTATATCCCATTCGATTGAAGTTGGAAGGGCTGTCGACGGGGCGTACGGAAGTCTTCAGAGCTTTACGAGCCGAGAATCTGGGCGTGAACGTGCACTACATTCCCGTGCATCAACATCCGTACTATCGGGAGCGCTTTGGGTACAAAGGCGGCGAGTATCCGGTAGCCGAGGATGCCTATGAGCGGCTAATCAGCCTGCCGATGTTTCATTCCATGACGGACCGGGATATTGAAGATGTAATCGCGGCGGTGGGCAAAGTCTGCGAAGCTTATGCCCGGTGAAAATTTCGCTGCGGGAGATTCAGAATGTCCGATACGGCAGCATTCCTAAAAGGCACGAAGATTTACCTGCGCCCACTTGAGCGCACAGACTTGAACGGAACGTACCTGGGATGGCTGAACGACCAAGAGGTCGCTCGGTACCTGGAGACCGGGATATTTCCTACGACTCTGCAAGACCTCGAAAAATTCTACGAGAGGGTCACGGGCTCACCGACGGAAGTGATCTTTGCCATAGCCGACAAAAAATCGCACCAGCACATCGGCAACGTGAAACTGGGGCCGATCCATTGGGTACACCGGCGCGCCACGCTCGGGATCATGATTGGTGCAAAGAAATTCTGGGGTAAGGGTGTTGGTGAAGAAGCGACACGATTGATGGTGGAGTACGGATTCTTCCGGCTGAACCTGCATCGTATCGGTCTCGGCGTGTTTGAGGAACATGAGTCCGCGGTTCGCTGTTATCAGAAAGTCGGCTTCAAGGTAGAAGGCTGCCTGCGCGAGCAGTTGTTCCAGGCAGGTGCCTACAAGAATCATCTCTGGATGGGCCTGTTGCGTTCGGAATACCAGCATCTCAAAGCGGGCAAACGCAAATGAAGGCGCTGGTTGTAGGCTGCGGTTCGATCGGTAAGCGCCATCTGCAGAATCTCAAAAGCCTCGGCGTGAGCGAACTCGCTGTGGTGGAGAACGATGATGGGCGCCGCGAGAGAGTCGCCAGTGAATTCGGCGTTACATCGTGGTCAAATCTCAAAGATGGTCTCCGCTGGGCTCCGGATTTTGTGGTAATTGCCACTCCCACGCACCTGCATATCGAGCAGGCGCTGGAGGTCGCGACGGGAGGGTTCGCGCTTTTCGTCGAGAAGCCGCTCTCGCACGCTTCGGCCGGGATATCGGACCTGATTCGAGTCGTGGAGCAACGTCGTTCTGTTTCCATGGTGGGTTGCAACATGCGTTTTCATCCCGGTCCGCGCAAAGTCAAGGAACTTCTCGAACAAGGACGACTGGGAAAGATTGTGAGTGCACGCATTCATGCGGGATCCTATCTACCTTCGTGGCGTCCGGGAACCGACTACCGCACGAATTATTCCGCGCGGACGGAGACCGGCGGTGGCTGCATTCTGGACTGCATTCACGAAATAGACCTGGCGCGCTGGTATCTCGGCGATGCGATCAACGTTTCCTGTGTGGCAGGGCACATGAGTTCGCTCGAGATTGCGACTGAAGATGTGGCGGTATTGGTGTCCCGGCACGAGTCGGGTGCGTTGTCTGAAGTCCACCTTGACTACGTCCAACGCACCTACGAGCGTGGCTGCCAGATCGCGGGCGAGCATGGGTCGCTCTTCTGGAACTTCCGGGAAAAGCAGGTTCGCTGGTACGACGCAGCGGCGGATCAGTGGACGACATTCGACCAGCCCGCCGGATGGCAACTGAACCAGATGTACCTCGACGAAATGCAACACTTTCTGGACAGTGTGCAGCAGCGTACAGCAACAACATTGCCGATCGCGGAAGCGGCGCGCGTGATGACGCTCGTGTTTGCTGCGAAGTGCTCGGCAAGCGAAGGAAGGGTGGTCGCACTGCGTCAGGAAGGGGCCGCTTGATCGTCGCAATCGTTCAGGCGCGCATGGGTTCGCAGCGCTTTCCGGGAAAGACTCTTGTGGATTTGCAGGGGCGTCCGATGCTGGCGCGCGTGGTCGATCGAGTGCGCCAATCCCGCATGGTTGACCGGGTAGTCATTGCCACGAGCAGGGGATCGGCCGACGATCCAATTGCAGAATTTTGCCGAGAAGAAGAGGTAGCGTGTTTCCGCGGTAGTGAGGACGATGTCCTGGATCGCTTTTACGAGGCGGCCAAAGAGAACGGCGCGGACGTTGTTGTCCGCATTACTGCAGACTGTCCACTCATTGACGCGGGGGTGATTGACCGGGTGATCGAATGTTTCCAGCGCGGAGATTGCGACTATGCTTCAAACGCGTTACGGTACACGTATCCGGATGGTTTGGATACGGAAGTGTTCTCGATGGCTGCGCTAAAACAGGCGTGGCGCGAGGCGAGCAAGCAATCGGAACGTGAGCATGTCACGCCGTACTTGCGGGCTGGGAAGTTTCGAGTCGTCAACGTCGCGAACGACCTTCCACTCGAAAAGAGTCAGCGATGGACGGTGGATCATCCCGCGGATATGGATTTTATTCGGGGAGTGTATTCCACCTTCGGCGGAAAAACCGATTTCAGATATGAGGACGTGATGCAGATTTTGAAAGAGAGGCCGGAGTTGGCAGCAACGCAGACTGAGACCATCACCAACGAAGGGTATTACCGCACCCTGTATCAGCAGGCGAAGGCTGGGGCTGCTCCGAAGTTGCGGCGTACGAAATCGCAAGACTGGCTGGAGCGTTCGAAGAAGGTAATTCCGGGTTGTGCGCAAACGTTCAGCAAGGGGTACACGCAGTATGTGCAGGGCGTAGCGCCCATTTTTCTAGAACATGGCGAGGGCTGCCGCGCATGGGATGTGGACGGCAATTCGTACATTGACTACGTGCAAGGGCTGTTGCCTAACATTCTGGGTTACGCGCATCCCGAAGTGAATCGCGCGGCCGCGGAGCAACTGGCGCGCGGTCACAGTTTTTCTTTGCCGAATCCGCTGGAAGTGGAATTAGCGGAGCGTTTGACCCGACTGATTCCGTGCGCGGAGATGGTACGCTTCGGCAAGAACGGTTCCGATGCCACGTCGGGGGCGGTGCGCGCGGCGCGGGCGTTTACCAATCGTGAACGCGTGGCGTGTTGTGGATACCACGGATGGCAAGACTGGTGTATCGGTACGACGACCCGCAACGCGGGAGTTCCAAAAGCGGTGCGGGAACTGTCGCAACCGTTCACGTATAACGACCTGTCCAGCCTGGACAAGGTACTGAGTTCGCATCCGGGAGAATTCGCCGCGGTCATCATGGAGCCGTTTAATTTCGTGGAGCCGGCCCCAGGATTTCTTGCAGGCGTGAAAGACCTGGCACACAAGCATGGCGCGTTATTCATCTTCGACGAAATATGCAGTGGGTTTCACTTCGGATTAGGAGGGACACAAAAACTTTTTGGAGTGATCCCGGACATGGCGTGCTTCGGGAAGGCGATGGGGAACGGATTCCCGATCGCTTGCGTGGTGGGGCGTTCCGACATCATGCAGGTCTTCGAAGAGATTTTCTTCAGTTTCACGTTCGCTGGGGAGGCTGCTTCGATGGCAGCGGCGATGAAGGTGCTCGATATCCTGGAACAGACCGACGCACTGGCGCGCATCGAATCCGGCGGGCGAACGTTGGCAGAGGGGCTGAAGACTCTCGCGAAGGAAGCCGGTCTCACCGGCCGCATTGACCTGGTGGGGCGGCCGCAGTGGTCCTTGCTCAAGTTCCGCAATGCTGATGGCTCGGATAGTGCAGTTCTGAAGAATTTGTTTCAGCAGGAAGTTGTTAAACGGGGCATCCTGCTCCTGGCAACCCACAATGTGACGGCAGCGCACGATGCAGGAGCGATTGAAGCGACGTTGGCATCGTACGCGGAAGTTGTGAAGACCCTTGCCGGATGGCTGAATGAGTCTGATCCTACTCAATTCTTGGAGGGCGCGATGGCCCAACCGGTGTTCAAGGTTCGCTAGCGGGAAATGCAAGAGTGTTGAGAGCACTCTGCGCCACCTGATCCGAATTCCTCGCGCCTGACTGCTACAATTTCGGTCAGAGAAAGACCGCCATCCGCATGAAAATCTTACTCTTGCACTCCGAGGACTCTCCTCTTGCAGGTCCCTGGACTGGCGAGCGATGGGATGTTGTGTATGACTTGGGGCGGAGCGGCTGGCCAGCTTGTGAGCGTTGGAGCCGTGCCTTCGGTTGTCCCGTGAAGCCGATTGACGGACTTCGAGATGGACTCGCAGAGATCCAAAAGGTGCGGGAGTTGTTGCAACTAGGCCTCGGGCGTCTGGTCGATCGCGAGGGCCTGGACTGGTGGGAACTGACTGCTATTTTGGTCCACGATCAACTGGAGACCGTGGTTGTCCTCCGCAAGTTGGCGAATGGCCTTCCCGATGACGCGGAAGTATGGATTACACGGGATGGTTTCCATGCGAACGCGTTGCGGCAGTTGCTGGGTGCACGCCTGCACGTCATTCCGTCGCCTGCGGTTCGGTCGCGAAATGGTGTTGCGCACTACGTGAATCGCCTGCGACAGCTCCCGGCTGCGCAGGTGGTACAGATCCTGGGCGACAAATTTGACGTCAGGTATCGTCTTCGCCGTCATCTTCATGGGCGCTCCGATCGCAGCTCTGCGCCAGTCGTACTGGTTCCGTCGTCGTACGTGAATGTTTCCCTGATGGCAAATGCGTTTGCGCAGACAACCCCCGCCAGCGAATTCCTGTTGGTATCGACGCGCTCTAGCGGGCGCCTGAAAAAAGTTGCGGGTAACGTTCGACAGGAGTGGCTGGCTTCGTATGTGGATCATTCCGGTTTGGAGGAATTGCCGGAACTGCTGCGGCGCTGGGAAGCGTTAAAGCAAGAGATTAACTTAGTGCCGGAGTTTGCAGCACTGGCTCACCTTGGATATGTGGATGATTTTCCGCGACGCTTTGCCGATGGGCTGGCGATCCGAGATGCGTGGCTGGGCGTACTGAAGCGCGAGCCGGTCTTCGCCGTGCTTTGTTGTGACGACAGCAATCCGCATCTTCACATCGCGTTGCTGCTGGCTCAGAAGCGCGGCTTGCCGTCGATGGCATGTCACCACGGTGCGCTGGACGGACGCTACCTGATCAAGACCTGCCACGCTGACGTGCTCTTGGCGAAGGGGCGAATGGAAGCCGACTACCTGGTCAATACATGCGGCGTGGACGCGTCCGTGGTTGAGATTGGTGCTCCCGTCTCTGCCCCTCGTCGCGAAAAAACTCGGGTGGATAAAGGTGACTGGATCGTATTTTTCTCTGAACCCTATGAGCTGATCGCGGAAAGGGCGGAAGAGATTTATCGCGACATCCTTCCGGGGCTTGTTGATCTTGCCGCGCGAACCGGGAAGAAACTGATTGTGAAGTTGCATCCTTCGGAAAATCTGAGCGCCCGGCAGAGTCTTGCAGAGATGCTGCTTCCAAAAGGGCAGGCAGGCGCGATCGAGTGGGTCACGGGTCAACTGAATCCAGAGTTGCTGCGGCGCATGTGGTTTGGTGTGACGGTCCAGTCGTCGGTGGTGGTGGAGTGCGCAGTTCTTGGGTTCCCATGTTTCTTATGTGAATGGCTGGATATGTGGCCTTACGGATATGTAGCGCAGTATCGAAAATTCGGCGTGGGGATAGGCTTGGTCTCGCCGAACGATATCGCCCAGATCCCGGAGAAGCTGGCTGCGTGGCGTCCAAGCAAACAAGTGGCGGATGATTGTTGGCAGACGCTAGAGCAGGGAAGGTTCGAAGACATGCTGGCAGGAAAAACGGCCACGCCTAGTCCGCTGGGGATGCAGCGATCCTGATGAATCCCGGCACACTTCTGATTCGAGCCGATGCCACTCCTGAAATGGGCAGTGGGCATGTGATGCGTTGCCTGGCACTGGCGCAGGGCTGGCGGGAAGCGGGAGGCAACGTCGTGTTTGCGATGGCGCTTTCAACTCCGGCCGTGAATCGAAGGCTAGCGGAAGAGAATTGCCGGATCGTGGAGATGTCAGTACCGGCCGGAAGTTCCGACGACATCGCAGCCACGCGGGAAGTTCTGCGAGTGGAATTGCCGTCGTGGGTTGTGCTGGACGGCTACCACTTCGACTCTGCATACCGGGAGGCGATTGGACGCGCAGGCGTGCGATGCATGATTGTCGACGACAATGGCGGCCCGGGAAATTTTTCCGCGGAATTGGTCGTGAATCAGAACGTGCATGCTGACGCAGCTCTCTATCCGCAACAGGGTCGGCATACGTGGCTATTGTTGGGGCCGCGCTATGCGATGTTAAGAAGAGAGTTTGCGGACCGGGCCGGATCGGCGCGAAAAGTTCCGGACGTGAGTAGAAAACTTCTGGTCACCATGGGAGGCAGCGATCCCAATGAATTTGCGCCGCGGCTGCTGCCGTCTCTCATTGAGGGACTCGATCGGGAAGTAGAAATCGTCGTCGTGGTGGGTGGCAGTGCCAGTGGTTCCAATGCAATGAAGATCAAGGCATCGTCCCTTCCGGCACGGGTGCGAGTGATGCAAGATGTGCGGAACATGGCAGAGTTGATGGTGTGGGCGGACCTGGCGATTGCGGCGGCCGGTACGACCTGCTGGGAATTGTGTTGCATGGGACTCCCGTCCATTGTGGTTGAGGCAGCCGAGAATCAGCGATTGCTTGCTCGAACTCTGGATACGATCGGGAGCGCCGTGAATGCGGGGCCGGTGCAGGACATCGACTGTGATGCTCTGGCCGAGCTGACTGGAAAATTGCTCCGCGATCCATTGCGCCGCAGCGAACTATCCCACAGAGCAAAGAAGCTGGTGGACGGGCATGGCGTCAGGCGCGTAGTGACGCTGATGACTGCAAAACTTAAAACTCGCGCGGCGGAAGCCCGCGATTGTCGTGTGCTGTTCGAATGGGCCAATGATCCGGTCGTTCGCGCGGCGTCATTCACTCCAGACCCGATCCCGTGGGAGAGCCATCAGCGTTGGTTTGAAGGTCAATTGGGAAATGCCGGTGCGCGTATCTTTCTCTTCGAGGGTGAATCGGGACAACCGGTGGGGCAGGTGCGCTACCAGATCGAGGGACGCCGTGCCACGTTGTCAGTCAACGTGGATCCGAGCCTGCGCGGCCAGGGGCTGGGAGCAAAGGTTCTCCTGCTGGGAGTCGAAGAATTTTTCAATACGACGTCTGTGGATATGATCGACGCTTTCGTGAAACCATCCAACGAACGTTCTCTCATGCTGTTTCGAACAGCTGGCTTCGAAGAGAAGGGCGTGAGCCAATTGCGCGGGCAGGATGCCGTGTGGTTTGTGTTGCAGCGATGGGGGACAAGCAAGTGAGCGAGACGATTTACATCGGTGGTCGCGAGATTGGTGCCGGGTGCCCGGTATACATCGTCGCGGAGGTGTCTGCGAACCACAACGGCAGGTTCGAGCAGGCCGAGAAAATTGTTGAAGCTGCAAAGGAAGCGGGCGCGGACGCCGTCAAATTGCAAACCTACACCGCAGACACCATCACCATCGCTTGCGATCGCGAGCCCTTTCAAATTGGGGGCGGAACGCTGTGGGACGGCAAGACATTGCATGAGTTGTATCAGGAAGCCTGCATGCCGTGGGAATGGCAGCCGAAATTGAAGAGCGCCGCCGAAGCTTTGGGTATGCAGTGTTTTTCGAGCGCGTTTGATTCAACCGCCGTTACATTCCTGGAGACCCTGAACGTTCCCGCTCACAAATTGGCTTCGTTCGAACTGGTCGATTTGGCGCTCATTCAGAAAATGGCGTCCACAGGCAAACCGCTGATCATGTCCACGGGCATGGCCACTCTTGAGGAAATTGAAGAGGCCGTAACGGTTGCGCGCACTGCTGGTGCGAAGCAGATCGCTCTGCTGAAGTGCACGAGTGCCTATCCTGCGCCGGCGGAAGAAATGAATTTGCGGACGATTCCGGAACTGGCACGGCGGTTCGATGTTCCGGTGGGACTGTCGGATCACACGATGGGAGTCGCGGTTCCGGTCGCGGCGGTGAGTTTGGGCGCCTGCATCATCGAGAAGCACTTGACGCTTTCGAGGGCGGATGGAGGCCCGGATAGCGGATTCTCGCTGGAGCCGGCTGAATTCAAATTGATGGTGGAAGCGGTGCGCACGGCTGAACGAGCCCTGGGGGATGTTCATTTTGGTGTCAGTGAACGCGAAGCCCGCAGCCGCGTGTTCCGGCGCTCCCTGTTTGTCGTGCGCGACCTTAAGGCAGGCGAGATTTTTACGGAAGAAAATGTCCGCTCGATTCGTCCCGGCCACGGATTGCATACGCGCCACCTGATCGAGATCCTCGGCAAGAGAGCGGCCGTCGATATTGTGCGCGGCACTCCTTTGCGCTGGGATCTGGTGGCCGAAAAGTGATTGCGGTCAGTTCACTTCTGCGGCGCGTGGTCTATCCGGCGATGTCCCGCGCGAACCTGTTCTCGCATCGGATCGGCGATGGAGAGGTGGGCGTTGTCACGTATCACGGCATACTGCCGGCGGGTTGCACGCAGGGAGCGTCTCCGATCGAGGGCGCGCTGCTGACCGCCACGCAATTTCGGCAACATTTACGATTTCTGAAGACGCGTTACCATCTGATTTCACCGGATCTGTTTCGGGCGTGGCTGAAGGATGGTGCGTCGCTTCCGCCGCGCGCTGTGCTGCTGACTTGTGATGACGGACTGCTCAATGTCCTGACGGATATGATTCCCATTCTTCTGGAGGAAGGGGCACGGTGTCTTTTTTTTGTGACCGGCCGCTCACTCGAAGACCGGGCAGAGTGTCTGTGGTATGAAGAGCTCTATCGCATGCTCGATGACGCTCCTGCGAATATATCCGTCGTGGTCGGAGCGAAGACGGAATGCAAGGCTTCATGGACGTCGAAGGACTTATCCGGAATATGGTGGAGGCTGGTGCAGGAATATTCGGTCCTCAACATGAATGACCGCGTGAACTTGCTTCGCTCGTTGAGAAAGGAATGGCATCTCGCCGATGATTGGGGACGTTCTGAAGATGAGCTGTCGGCACGACGCTACCATTTGCTGACTAGCCGGGAATTGAAGCAACTTGCAGCCCAAGGAATGACCATAGGCGCACATACGCTGAGTCACCCTTTGCTGTCACAGATGCCTGCAGAATTTGCTGAACAGGAGATTCGCGAGTGCAAGACGCGCCTGGAGTCCTATTTGCAACAGGACGTCTGGGCACTGGCTTATCCTTTTGGACATGAAGGGTCGGCTGGTGCGCGAGAGATGACGATGGCCGAGACATCTGGATACGATTGTGCTTTCCTGAACTGTGGCGGTGGAGTGGTCCAGAAAGCGAGTGCCCGGTTTGGTTTGCCGCGTGCCCATGTGTCGTCGCAAATGAGCCGGTCCGAGGTGGAAGCTCATTTGTCGGGGTTTCACCACTCGCTCCAACGAGGTTTCCGCGGCGATGGTGGGGCAAGCTTATCCAATCCTGGGCAGGGTAGATGAAGATTTTCAATCGAAAGCGAGTGCGTTGCGGGGCTGCAGACGCTAAAGAGAAGGCGAGCCGTACATGCGCCTGACCTGGATGAATGCTGTCCCAGAACAGCCGGAGATTCGCGAGCAGTGGAATGCCCTGGTTTTTCAAATGGAAACGCCCGAGGTCTTCTATACGTGGGAGTGGATGGCGGCATTCACGCGGGCGTACCAGGGCAGTGTTCAGCCCTGGATTGCAATCGCCTACGAGGGCGACGAACTTGTGGGCATCGCAGCGCTGGTCCGGTCGTCGGAAACGGAAGCATCCTTTCTGGCAGGGACTACTGCGGACTATTGCGATTTCATTTCGCGTCCGGAAAAGCGTAAGGAGTTGGTTGCTCAGGTACTGCGAGAAGTACAGGAAGCGGGCGTCCATACGCTGCTGCTTGCGAATCTCCCCGGAGACTCGGCGACCGTTGCTGAGATCAAGGGAAACAAATCGTTCAAGAGTTTTCTGCGGACGGGATACATTTGCGCGCAGGTTCAGATGGGGTCGGAGGAGGATCGCCGGGTTCTGAGCAACACGGTTCTGAAAAAGAAGATGCTGCGACGGTCTCTCAACACCCTGCGGCGAATCGGGCCGGTTACTTTGCAGCACGATACCAGCGCTGGATCAAAGAAGAGCGTGATCGAAAGATTTTGCGGCACACATGTGGCGCGTTTTCTGGCCACCGACCGGATCAGCAATCTGGTGAGCGCGCAACGCCGGAATTTTCTGGTTGAACTGGCGCAGCTGCTCGGGGATCAGGGCTGGTTTGACTTGATGGTGTTGCGGGCCGGCAGTTGGGTGCTCGCACTCAACTACGGATTTCGGTTCCACGGGAGTTGGTTCTGGTACCAACCCACCATCATCAACAAGTATGAGGAACTGTCTCCGGGGTATTGCATGCTGGCGAAGATTGTCGAGGACGCGTGCCGCAATCCCGAGGCTCGAGTAGTGGACCTCGGGTTGGGGGCGGAAGGCTACAAGGAACGCTTCTTCAATGCGGAGCGGACGACACTGTATGCGACGTTGGCGAGCAGTGGCAAAGATCTGTGGAAGGTAAGAGCCAGGTACTACGCGGCGCAAGCAGTCAAGCACTCGCCCCGCCTCGAAGCGTCCGCGCGGAGGTTGGAAAAGGCGATTCGAAACATCCGAAAGCGCGTTGCCGAGGATGGGTGGGCGAGCGTGCTCGGCTGGGCTGGACAACGATTGCAGAGGTCGTTCGCCAGCGACGATGAAGTTCTTTTTTTTCAGTGGGGCAACGGAGCCGACGATCCTGCTAAGCGCGGGGGATTGGTGCCGATTACATGGGAGATTTTGTCAGCGGCAGCAATGCAATATTCCGAAGACCAGGAGACGCTTGACTATCTGTTGCGATCGGCCACGCGCTTTCGCGCGAATCAGAGCCGTGGGTATGCATTGTTGGCAGCGGATGGAGTCGTTCAGCATTTCGCATGGGCCGGTCCCTACGAGGGATTTGCGATGGCCGAACTGGGAGAGACCCTGCGGGCGCCTTCCACGACCAGTGTCATGATCTTTGATTGCTGGACACCGCGCGCACTGCGTGGACAGGGACTATACGCTCGAGCGATCACGCAGTTGGCGGGACTTCTCTCCGCCGAAGGTAAGGATGTTTGGATCTTCAGCGCGGCAGCCAATCAGGGTTCCATGGCCGGAATCCAGAAGGCTGGGTTCCAAAGGCAAGCTTCTCACTTCAGGCGCAAGATTTTGTGGTGGGCGAAAACTCGGCAGGAAACCACGGTCGTATCAGCGCGGGCAGCCTGACGCGCTTTCGAAGATTACGCTGACTATGGACAACGACACCAACTCGCAACGCGACATTCGACTACCCGCGAAACTTCTTGAGGCCGCCGAAAGGCTGATCCAGGGAACGCGGTTCAAGTCCGCGGAGGAGTTCCTTTCCTTCGTACTGCAGGAGTTGACTTCCGTTGACAGTGCACCCTCCGACGAACGAGAGCGAAAGTTAATCGAGGAGCGACTGCGTGACCTGGGGTATCTGTGAGCAGACTCGGGTTGCTGCGGAAACTCCGGCAAGAGATATCGCTCGACCTGCGATTCAGCCGTCCGCTGATTTTGTTGCAAAGCGATGACTGGGGTCGGGTCGGAGTGCGCGATGCGGAAGGCCGGGAAGACCTTCAGGCTGCGGGAATCCATCTTGGTGAGCGCCCGTACGATTTGTATTCGCTGGAAACTTCCGAAGATGTTCACGAACTAACTGGAATGCTGCAATCCCTGCGGGATTCAGTTGGCGAGCCGCCAAGCCTCGAAATGAATTTCCTCGTGGCCAATGTGGATTTTCAAGCAAGCGCGGCGGCGGGTTTCCGCGACATCGTGCTCAAGCCGCTGGTCAAGGGACTGCCTGGCAGATGGACTCGGCCGGGTCTGTTGGAGGCCTACCGCGACGGGATTCGAGCCGGAGTCCTTGTGCCCGCGATGCACGGAACCACCCATTTCTGTCAGCAGGCGGTTGCCCATGCCCTGACGAGCGGCGGCGAACGAGAGGAACTCTTGCGAACCCTGTGGAAAGCCGAGACCCCTTATATTCATTGGCGAATGCCGTGGGTGGGCTACGAATATTGGGATCCGGAGAAGGATGCCACGGAACGATTCATTTCGGAAAAAGAACAGAAACATTGGATAGAGTGGGCTGCTGCGTCCTATCGAGAACTTTTCGTAGAGAACGCGGTGTCTGTATGTGCCCCAGGGTATCGCGCTGCGTCGTCAACTCATCGTCTCTGGAAAGAGCAGGGCATTCGCATTGCACAAAATGGTCCAGGCAAATTGCGAGCCCCGCATTGGGATGAGCATGGGCTGCTCCACACTTATCGATCGATGGATTTTGAGCCTGCAGTGAATGTTGAGTTGCGGTGGGAAGAATGTGTCAAGGACGCGGCCAGGTGGTTCGGCCGGGGATTGCCGCTGATTGTCTCCGTGCACTCCATTAATTTTCATTCCACGCTGGCCCCGTTTCGACAGAAGACATTGCCCGTGCTACGGGAGTTTCTGAGTGCGCTGCATAAGAGTTTTCCAGATCTGCTGTACGTAAACAGCAGGCAGCTATTGGAGATTGTCGAGACTGGAAGCTACCAGAGCGAGAATGGCAGAGTCGCGGTGACGACGAAGGGCAAACCAGGAGTACGACCGTGAACGCACGCAAGTCGCTCATCTTGATTACGGTGGACTGTCTGCGCGCCGACCACTGCGGATTCGCGGGATATCCGCAGGCAACGACGCCGTTTCTCGATCGTCTCGCGCAAGAGAGCTTTGTCTTTCCAAAGGCAATTGCGGTCGGCGTCCCCACTTATTATTCGTTTCCCGGAATCATGGCATCACGGTTTCCGCTGGCTCTGGGTCGTGAAGTCGTCGGCATTGCTCCGGGAGAGCCGACTCTGGCGAGTGTCTTGCGAAGCGCGGGATATCGGACGGCGGCTTATGTCGCAGGAAATCCCTATCTCGCGAGCCGGTCTGCATATAGTCAGGGATTCGAAGTCTTCCGTGATCATTTGTTCGATGAAACTCCACGGACGAGTGCTCAAACCACTGCAACCGTTACGGCCCATGGGCGTCTGACGGCTTTGAATCTACAGATCGCCGAAGCGGCACATCGGTCTCGCCCGCTCGGGAAGCTGTATGACGCGCTTTATTTTCAGTATCGACTGAAATTTGCAGCTCCAAAAGCGCAGAGTTTTGATCGTCTGCGATGTTTCCCACCGGCCAACGTGCTGGTTGATGAAGCATGCGAGTGGTTGGGATCCGTAGGGCACCAGCCGTTTTTTCTTTGGATTCACTTCATGGACCCGCACGCTCCTTATTACCCCGTTGAAGAAGCGCTGTCGGCGATGGGCGAGCACATCAGTCCCGATCGCGGGCGGTACCTGAATGCGGCATGGGTAGAGATGAGCGCCAAGGCGATCCGCAGGTATCGTGCGGAGATCGTGCGCTTGCACGACGCGGGAATTCGCTGGGTTGACACCCAGGTGGAGCGATTGGTTGAGACATTGCGCCGACAATCACTCCGGGACTCTTCCGTCCTGGCTCTAACCGCGGATCATGGCGAGGAATTTCTTGACCACGGGGGGCGCTTGCATTTTTCCTCCAGTGCGTATCAGGAGATGCTGCAGGTGCCGCTCCTGATGCGAGTGCCGGGCGCGCGGAAGGTTGCGCTGTCGGATGCTCCATTCAGTCAACTGCATCTGGCGCCGACGGTTCTGGATGCCATAGGCGTTTCCGCCCCCAAGGAGTTTCAAGGTCGCAGCTACTGGAGCGAAATGCAGCACGGGGGAAATTGGGATCATGCACTGTCGGAGTCGATCGGATCGTGTACGAATCCGGCGGACGCCAGCAGGCGCATCGGCGGCCGCGTTCTGGTAGTCCTGGACCAGCGATACAAACTCGTGCTGGACTTCGACCATCATCGAGAAGAGTTATTCGATCTGGTAAGCGATCCGCGCGAACTACACGCACTCCCTATCGACGCGTACAAGCCGGAGCGCGCGCGGTTGCTGGCCATTCTGTTGCGGCATGTTTCATCAAACGTGCGCGAGGCCAATCGGGAAATGACGCTGCGAGCCAGACTCCACGAGATTGGACTAGAATGGAAACACTCCAAAATGGATTCTAAAACTCTGGCGTCTTGATCGACAGAAGGTCCATGCCGCGCGCTCCCCGGCTCATCAAAGTGTTTACGCCGTCCTTCGCAGACGACGGGGACACGAACGCTCAGAATTTGACGGCGAAGGAAGTTGTCGCCCGTCTTGATCCGGAACGCTATCGGGTCACAATGTTTTTCGAACAGGATCCCGATCCGCGGATTGCAGCTCGCCCAAACACCATTTTGTGGAAATGGCGGAAGCGCGCGAATTCCGCCAGCACGCTTCTACGGATGCTCGTCGATGTCCCTGACGTATATTTTTTCCCGCGCGAAGGCCCTCTGGACGACAGCTTCTTTCTAGCGCGCCGGCGGTTGCGCTGGCATACCAAAGTGGTGACCTATATTGTGTCGGGAGGTCTGGACCAAGTCGGTCCCCGTCCGGGGCAGCTACGAAATTTGCGGCAAGCCGACGCAGCCTTCGGCAATAGTCGATACATTACGCACCTGCTCAACGACAAATTGGGTTTTTTGGCGGACACGATCTATGACGGAGTCGATCGGCGCTACTACTTTCCGGCGGAGTCGAAAAAAGTCGAGTCGACACGTGGCTTAGTTGTGCTGTGTGCCGGATCTTTTCGACCCCGCAAGAGATTTGACTTGGTCATTCGGCAGGCAGCACGTTGGCCGCAGGTGAGATTCCGGCTTGCGGGGTGTGGCGAAGAGGAAGAGTCGTGCCGGCGATTGGCATCCGAACTGAACTGTAAGAATGTAGAGTTTCTTGGCCATCTGGGACAGGCTGGCCTGGGGGACGAAATGCGTCGTGCCGATGTCTTTCTTTTTCCCAGCGACCTCGAGGGTCATCCCCAGGTGCTATTGCAGGCGACCGCGTGTGGGCTGCCATGTGTCGCGATGAAATCGTATCAACCCGATGCCGTGGTCGATGGCGAAACTGGGTTTCTGGCGTCGGACGCAGAGGATCTGGCGCAGAAGTTCGACAAGCTTGTCACGAGTGATGCTCTGCGCATGGCGATGTCGACTGCGGCTGTACGGCACGGCGCGCTGTTCGATTGGGACCGGGTAACAGAGCAGTGGGCGCAAGCGTTCGAAAAGGTCATCGGAGTTGGCGCGTGACATCCGCGAGCAATGATCCCGGCCGCGCGCGCCCGTTGCATGTTCTGACGATTACTCCGTTCTATCCAAAGCTTGGAAACGAGAGCGCGGGTTGCTTCGTGGCGGAACCAATTGCGGAGTTGGCGAAATTAGGAGTGCAATCGACGGTCTTGGCAGTCGAACCGTTCTATCGGCCGCGTTCAGGCAAAGCCCCGTCGGCACCGGACGCGCAGTGGTATCGATACCCGGCGTTGCCCGGAGGAGTTGGTCTGGCGAGTGCGGGAACGGGGCTTCTCATGCGGTTGCGGGGCCCTCTTCAACGTCTGCACGCGAGTAGACCAATCGATGTGATCCACGCGCACGGGGCGCTACCGTGTGGGCATGCTGCTGCGTTGCTTAGCGGCCAGTTCGGAATTCCTTTTGTGGTGACGGTGCACGGGCTCGATGCTTTTTCCACGCGCCAGGTTTCGGGAAGTTCAGGAGATGCGTGCGCGCGAGTTTCACGGCGTGTGTACTCGGCAGCGCAGCGCGTTCTTGGCGTGAGCCAACACGTTTGTGCTGAAGTGCAGCGCGGGATGAATGAGTCTGTGTCGGTGTCGGCTGTTTATAACGGGGTCGATCCGGGCAGATTCGCCCCGGGCGAGGAGCCAGCACAACCAGTGGTGCTCAGTGTCGGAAACCTGATCCCCACCAAGGGTCACGAGTTGATGGTCCGTGTGTTGGCCGTGCTTCTGCCGGAATTTCCAACTCTGATATGGGAAGTGATTGGGGATGGCCCAGAACTGAATCGCGTTTTCGCGCTGGCTGAGCAGTTGGGTGTTCTCGCCAGCATCCGGTTCCGAGGTCGACAGGACCGTGCAGCAGTGGCGGAGGCCTGCCGAAACTGCACTCTATTTGCTTTGCCCAGCAGCTACGAGGGTTTGGGCTGTGTGTATCTCGAAGCGATGGCGTCGGGCAAGGTTGCCGTAGGGTGTGTCGGGCAGGGAATCGAGGAGGTCATTCGGCACGGAGAGAACGGCTGGCTCGTACGTCCCGACGGCATCGCGGAACTTGAAGAAGGGTTACGAGTCTTACTTCGGGACCAAGCCCAACGCACGGCGATTGGGGCCGCGGCCCGGCAAACGATTTTGCAGTCATTCACGTTGGCACAGCAGGCGCGACACCTGTATTCAGCTTATGAGGAGTGTCTCGCTTGAAGCGGCGTGTCGTTATCCTGACCGAGATCATCGCGCCCTACCGGATTCCGGTGTTCAATGCCTTGGCGGCGCGAACAGAAGTGGATCTCCACGTAATTTTTCTTTCCGAGACAGATCCGGGATTGCGAAAATGGCAGGTATATCGGGATGAACTCCAATTTTCTTCGCAAGTGCTGACCTCGTATCGCGCCCGCCTGGGACGATTCAGTCTCCTGTTGACGCGCGGAGTGGTCGATGCTCTGCGAGCTGCAGATCCCGAGATCATCGTTTGCGGAGGCTACAACTACTTCGCCATGTGGCAGGCGCAGCGGTGGGCGCGCCGGCGCGGTATCCCATTTCTTCTTTGGTCAGAAAGCAACGCCGTGGATGAGCGAAACAACTTCCGTCTCGTCGAAGCCGCCAAGAGGAGGTTCATCCGGGCGTGCCAAGGCTACGTGGTGCCGGGAGAATCCGCGGCTGCCTACCTGAAGACTTTCGGGCTCGCGGCCGATAAAATATTCCTTGCGCCGAATGCGGTTGACGTCGCGCGCTTCGTGCGCGGCGCTGAGCAAGCTCGCCAGGACCAGGGAGTTCGCAATCGGTTGGGACTACCGCAACGCTATCTGCTATACGTTGGAAGGTTCGTGCGCAGCAAGGGAGTTTTGGATTTGCTTGCTGCCTATGCGACACTGCCGGAGTCTACTCGCCGGGAAGTTGGACTGGTGATGGCCGGTGACGGAGAAGAACGGGACGAGTTAGTCCGTCGTAGCCGAGCGATTCAACCCGGCACAGTGCTCTTTCCAGGATTCCTGCAGCGCGATCAACTGCCTGCGTTTTACGCTCTATCAGAGGCTCTGGTACTGCCGACGCATAGCGATCCCTGGGGGCTGGTTGTGAACGAAGCGCTGGCCTGCGGGCGTCCGGTGATCGTCACCGATGTGGCGGGTTGCGTTGCCGACTTGGTACAAGACGGAGAGAATGGTTATGTGGTTCCGCCGGGCGCCCCGGCGAAGTTGGCCGCCGCAATGATGCGGATGCTAAGTGCTACAGAGTTACGAGTTCAAATGGGAGATCGCAGTTTGCAAATGAGTTCGCAGTTTACACCGGAGATGTGGGCGCACGGAGTGGTCCGCGCGGTCGAAGGCACCTTGGGAGAGAACCGTGGATAGGTTCACGCGCATCGTGGTGGCGGGGTTGCCGGTCATGCTGGTTGTGGCCCTGGTTGTCCTGGGGCGGACGGTACCGGGCTACTTCAATAACCAGCAGTATCTGGCTGCCTTCGTCTTTCTCCAAATCCTGCTGGCGGCGTTGTGGTTTTATGATCGGTTCTTTTTCCCGTTTCTGATGATTGCGTTTTTTTGGGCCGGGATGGATCTGCCCTTCAACCAGTCCTGGACCATGGGTCGCTGGATTGTTCTAGGGGCAGGTGCAATAGTCGGGTTTGCGCGCGCCATGCGGATGGGAGTGCACCGGTACCATCCATTTCATCTGGCCGCTATGTTCTGTGTGGGGAGCGCGTTTGTTTCGGCGATGGTGTCGGTGATACCGCAGTTTGCGTTGATGAAGGCTCTCAGCCTGATGATGTTGTTCCTGTATGGAGCTTCCGGTGCACGGCTGGTGATGAAGAATCCGGACCGCTTTTTTCGAGGCCTCTTGTTTGCCTGCGAAATCAGCGTCTACGGCAGTGCGTTTGCGTATCTCGTGCTGGGTTCGGAAATCTGGGGCAATGGAAACTCGCTGGGTGCGGTGGAAGGGGTAGCGGCCGCTCCGATCCTGCTGTGGGGTGCCTTGGTCGCACCGGCGGGAAATCTGCGCTTGCGGCGGGCGATAGGCTGCGTGGGCGCGCTCTACCTGGTGTATTTCTCGGTCTCGCGCGCGGCTATGATGGCGGCACTTCTCTCCATGCTTGTTTTGCTGGTCAGCCTGCGGCGAAATCGCTTGATCGTGCAGGGCCTGGTTGGAGTGGGCTGCGTGATTGCCATTACTGCGATCGGTGCTCCACGACACTTTGACGACATAAAGACGTCTTTTGTAGAGGGAGTCATCTACAAGGGACATCAGGACCAGGGATTGCTCGGATCCCGGTTGCCTCCCTGGCAGGAAGCAGTTCAGATTATCGGGGACAATCCTTATTTCGGCAGCGGTTTCGGCACCAGTACAACGGGCGATAAGCCCTTTGGGGAAGGTGGACGGTTCAGTTCGGATTCTTTAACGAATCGGGAACACGGCAGTAGCTATCTGGCGATTACCGAATGGGTCGGACTGCTGGGCATCATACCGTTTCTGATATTGCTTGTGTTTACGGTGCAAGCCGTTGCGCGAGTCTGCCGTTATCTGCGCAGGACCGGAAACGTCTCTCACTATTCAGCTCCGCTCATGATGGTGATGATCTCTGGTTTGTTCCACGCAGGGTTTGAAGATTGGCTATTTGCGGTGGGCTACTATCTCACCGTCTTCTTCTGGGTGCTGGCATTTATTCTGATCGACGTAGCACCGGATCTATCCGCTCAGCAGACGGCGTTTGTCCATGGCATGCGATTCCGTTACGCTGCCGACCCGGCACCGATCCAGCACTGACCCGGTATGCGACTCTTCATCCATGCCCTCGGCGCGTCAGCGGGGGGCGGTTTGACCTATTTACGAAACATGCTTCCGGAACTGGCGGGCCGACGCGATGTTAGCGTCACCGTGCTGGCAGGCGAGGCCGCGGACGGACTGATTCCTCCCGCGGACAACATCAAGATACTGGTAGGGAGTACACAAGGACGCGGCGTGCTCTCCCGCTTCTGGTGGGAACAGAAAGAAATTCCAAAACTCATCCGGCAAGCGGGTGCGGATGTCCTGCTGTCGGCGGGCAACTTCGCAGTATGGAATTCCCCGGTACCGCAGATTCTTCTGAGTCGTAATTCGCTCTATCTCTCGCCTGATTTCAGCCTCGATTTGCGCCACCGCGGCGAATACCGCATGTGGGCGGACACGAAACTCAAGGGTTTGATCGCGCGCCAGTCAATTCTGCGTGCTCAATTGACGTTGGCGCCGAGCGATGCGTTCGCCCGTGAACTCCGAAGTTGGACAGGGCATGAAGTGGCGGTATTGCATCATGGCTTTGGTCGCGACCATTTTGTCCGAGACGCGACGCCGTTGCCGCCGGAAATCCAGGAGAGGCTTGCGCAGGCTGAGCAAGGAACGCGCCTGCTGTTTGTCAGTCACTACAACTACTACCGGAATTTCGAGACGCTGCTGCGGGCAGTCGCGCTTTTGAAGCAGAGTCGGCGCTCAGCAGGCATTCGGCTCTTCTTGACGTGCGAGTTGGCGCCTGGCAAAAATCCTGGCAGTTACCGTACGGATAAAGCGCAAGCGCTACTCCAGGAATTGCAAATCGAAGAATGTGTCGTACAGTTGGGCGCAATCCCCTATCAGCAATTGCACCACCTCTATCGCGCCTGTGATGTCTATGTCAGTCCCGCGTACACGGAAACCTTTGCTCACCCGTTGCTTGAGGCCATGGCCTGCGGGCTTCCGATCGTGGCTTCCGATCTGCCTGTCCACAGGGAAATAACGAATGGCGCGGCGCTTTTCTTCGAGAGGAACTCGCCTTCCGAGCTTGCCGCACGCGTTGCACAGTTGCTGGACTCTCCGACTTTGCGATCCGACCTGCGCGAACAGGGGCTGCGTCGCGCCGAAAATTTCAGTTGGAAAGACCACGCCGACGGCCTCCTTTCGATGGCGACCCGCCTTTTGCAAGAGACCTCACGGTAGGAGCAATTCTCCATCCCAGATAAGGTTCGTCGCGCCCAAAGGCTTCTTGGATTTACCGGTGCAAGCTCAGGGCCAGAATTTGCTTCCAAGAAGATGAACGACATTGCGGATTCCGATGGCGGAACTTGCTGCTGCAACGGCCATGACGGGAGCCAAAGCCCATAGCACGCGACGGTCTTTGGGAAACCAGCGAAAAAGAGCCAGCAAGACGAAAGGAATGATTGGAATTGCAAAACGCGGGAAACTACCGCGCGCCCAGTACGGATAGTTGTAGCAGTAGAGCGACAGGAGGTAAGGCGCCGCGAATACAATCTCCGCTACATGATCGCGGGAGTACTGGCGGAACTGTTTCGTACGTAGCATGGCGGCCGCCGCAATCAGTACCAGGAAAATCCAGCCAAAACTCAGCACCAGATTGGTAAGCGGGGCCGGATAGAGAATGGTGCCCTTAATGATCGCATAGAAGGGAATACCAAAAAGTGGTCCGGTGGCCGCCGCATCGGTCGATTCGTAGCTGTGTACGGTCGCGAGTGGATCATGAAAATAGCTTGCGAGGGGAATCGCATAGAGTATTCCTATTGACAGGCCGACTGAGGTGGCGAGGGCAAGTTGTTTCCAGTCGCGACGACGCAGCAATACCAATCCGATTCCCAGCAATAGAAATACTCCGAGCGGTCGCGTTACGGTTGCGAGCGAGGCGAGAAGGGCGGCCACGACCCAACGTTCCCGGCGGATCGCAAGGAAGGATCCGAAAATCAGCGCTACGAACAGCGGTTCCGACCCGCCCAGACAGGATCGCTGAAGCCAGTCCAAATCGATGACTGCAAAAGCACTGGAGATCCAGCCGCCCCACAGTCGATAGGCCAGAACGACGGCAATTAACGACGGTGCAAGCGCCATCACCAGCAGAGCCGTCCGGTCAGCGGTGCCTGTCAATTTGGAAAATGCGGCCATGAAATAAGGTAGCCCCCAGAATTGCTTGATCAGCAATCCTTGAAAGCTCCAATGGCGGATCGCTGCTGCGATCGACATATAGGAGAGGCTGTCTCCGAAGTCGTCGACCAAAGGCAAATAGGGAACCAGCGCAGAGACGCAGGCAATAAAGATCGCATTCGACAACACGGAGATGGCAGCCGCCTCTCGCAACGATGGTTCGGATTTCCAATGTGCCGCGCGATGCTCGCTGGTTGTCGGTAGAGACATAGAGGAGGGATACGAGTAACAAAAATCGTATCATGGCTCCCGGCAGTCGGAGGTCACGTTATGATTGCTGAGTCTTCAGCGCTTGCAAATTATGTGTGGAATTTTCGGCGTGATGGTTCGCGATGGTTCAATCTCTCCCGAAATGCTGGAGAGAGCCGTAAGCAGCCTCGCACATCGCGGCCCCGACGACTCCGGTACTGTAGTCATTTCTGCGAGCGCACCTAGCGGCCAGATTGGATTTGCTCACACTCGACTCTCCATTCTTGATCTCTCGCCGCTGGGGCATCAGCCCATGCAGGATCCTTGCACCGGAAACTGGATTGTGTTCAACGGCGAGATTTACAACTTTCGCGATCTTCGACGCGAGTTGGCAATCGCCGGGGCGGAGTTTCGGAGTCAGTCAGACACTGAGGTCATCCTGGCTGCATATCGGGTTTGGGGCGATGATTTTTTGTCGCGATTGCACGGCATGTTCGCGCTCGCGCTGTGGGACGCTCCCCGTCAGCGGCTGGTACTGGCTCGAGATCCGCTGGGAATCAAACCACTGTATTACTACCAGGCGGAAACGAAGTTTCTCTTTAGCTCGGAAGTGCGAACCCTGCTTCAGACCGATCTGGTGCCGCGAAAAATCGATTCGACAGGAGTTCTGAGCTACCTTGCTTTCGGCTCCGTCTACGAGCCTTGGACGATCGTGGAAGGAGTGCGTGCGCTTGCGGCCGGGAGCGTCCTCACGGTCGAGCGCGGCGTCGTGAGCATATCGCAGTACTGGAGCCCACTTCACTCCGCAAACGGCAATTCTGTACGAGATGAAGCTGGGCAGAATGGAACCAGTTCCTGTGATTTGCCGACGGTTCTGAGGCAGGCAGTGTTGTCCCACCTCGTGAGTGATGTTCCTGTGGGTGTATTTCTTTCTGGTGGAATCGATTCAAGCAGCCTGGTTGCGGTGATGACTAAGAACGGCGTTCGGGCGAATACCTTCTCGCTTGTATTTCGTGAAGAGGAGTTCAATGAAGCCCCTTACTCACGCGAAGTGGCGCGCCGCTTTGGGACGGAGCATCATGAAATCCAGGTCTCGCAGCAGGACACTCTCGCGTTGCTTCCGGAAGCATTGCGGGCCATGGACCAGCCGAGCATTGACGGGATCAATACCTATCTCATCTCCGCCAAGACGCGCGCGGCGGGGGTGAAGGTCGCGCTTACCGGCCTGGGAGCGGACGAGATGTTTGCCGGATATTCGAACTTTCTTCGAGTTCCGAGGATGGAACGGTTGGCCGCGCGCTTAGGAACGCTGCCTGCCATAGCCCGGCGGGTGTTGGCCAGTTCCCTGACCATGGTCGCGGGCAAGGGCGATCGCAACCGCAAACTCGCGCAGTTGGCAGCGAATGGGGAATCGTTTGTGCATCCCTATTTCCTGTTGCGCGCTCTTTTCGGAAATGCAGAACAAATGTCCTTGTTCCCGTCGGATGGATACGAGGTGGCAAAAGACGAACTCGATGCCGTCCTGCAAGCGTCGGTGGCTGCAAGTTCGCGGTTGGATCCAGTCAACCGTGTTTCCTATCTCGAATCGCACTGGTACATGACGAACACACTGCTGCGTGATTCCGATTCGATGAGCATGGCGCATGGACTTGAATTGCGGGTTCCGTTTTTGGACCGGTCGCTGGTCGAAGCTTGCTTCCGGATCCCGGGTCGCAAGAAAATGGAAGGGACCTCTCCCAAGAGCATGCTGCTGGCGAACCTGGGAGTTGAGTTGCCTGACGAGATCGTGCATCGCCCGAAACGGGGATTTACGCTGCCCTTCGAGCGCTGGCTGCGCGGAGAAATGAGGCCTGTGGTCGAGGAAGCCTTGTTGAGCGATCGTTCTAATCAGGCTCTGCTCCATCCCAAAGCAATGCGCGGAGTGTGGCAACATTTTCTTGCCGGGAAGACTTCCTGGTCACGGCCGTGGGCGTTGTTTGTGTTGCAGCGATGGTGCGAGGAAAATTTCTAGGGTCGCCCCACCGTCAGCTAGAAGTGCCGGTTACCGCGAGGCGGTTATAATCGCCTCAATCAGCTAGGGAGAAGGGTTTGCTTCATCAGCGTTACAAGAACATTGCTTTCTGGGCTATTTCCAAAGCCACTGTGCCCAACTATGTCGCCCGCAGGAGCCTGGCCGCGATGCGGCGGGGCGGGGGACCACAACATCTCCACCTCGGATCCGGCTCGAAGTACATTTCGGGATTCGTTAATGTAGATGGCAATCCATTTAACCGGCTCGATGTGTGGCTGGATGTGCGGAATGGCCTTCCTTTCCGCACGGGGTCGGTGGATTCGATCTATTCCACACACGTGTTTGAGCACTTTTACGGAGATGAACTGAAAAAATTGCTGCAGGAGTGCTACCGAGTCCTGAGGCCGGGAGCGGGAGTGCGGTTGGTGGTCCCCAGCCTGGCCAATGCCATTGCCGCCTACTCCCAGAAACGGGCGGACTGGTTCAGTGGTTTCCCACGAAAATTCGATTCGTTGGGAGGCCGGTTCTCAAATTTCGTGTTTTGCGACGGGCAGCACCGCACTGCTTTTGACCTGAGCTACATGTCGGAGGTGCTTCGCTCGGCCGGATTCAGCGAGGTCGAAGAATCCGGCGAAGGAAAGAGCCGATTGTATGGCGACCGGGTTCCTCCTTACGAGCCAGGCGATTCCCAGGAACTGCCACACTCCCTCTACGTCGAGGCATTCAAATAAGCTGGCCCCACAGCGAAATCGGGGCCGGGCGGCGTTTTCGCAAGTCAACGGATGTTCATGAAGTTGCAGATTTCGGCTAACATAGTGTTACTCCTTGCCTGCCATCGGAACCAATGTGATCGAAACGAAGACGGAAGCTGAGACGTCGAATTCGCGCGCCGCCGCATTGGACTTGCTGCCTGTTACGGTCATTATTCCGGTTCGCAATGAAGCTCGAAATCTTCCGCGGTGCCTGGAATCCTTGCGAAATGTTGGCGAAGTGTACGTTATCGATTCCCAAAGTACGGACCAGACGTGTGCGATCGCGGAGTCTTTCGGAGCCAAGGTCGTGCAGTTCCGTTATCCCGGAGGCTGGCCCAAGAAGCGGCAATGGGCAATGGATACACTTCCGATTGCTTATGACTGGATCTTCCTGCTCGATGCCGATGAGGTCGTCACGGAGCAATTGGCCGCCGAGATTCGGCGGGCGATTCAGAATTCGCAAATGGCGGGCTATCGTATTTGCCTGCAGATGTATTTTCTGGGCAAGCTACTGCGGCATTGTGATGCCAGCTTCTGGAAGCTTTCTCTGTTTCGCAAAGGGCAAGCGCGATTTGAGTGCCGCTTGAAAGATCAGGACGCCTCCATGGCGGACATGGAAGTTCACGAGCACATGATCGCGGACGGGCCGACTTCGGAGTTGCACAATCCCATTGTTCACCACAACGTGGAATCGCTGTCCCGCTACATTCAGAAGCATGATGAATATTCCAACTGGGAATCGCGAGTGCTGGCGGGCAGAGAAGAGAACTCCGAGGCCATGCGCGGATCCCTCATGGGAACGCAAGCCCAGCGCCGGCGGTGGCTCAAGAGAAAGCTCTATCGAGTGCCGGGCGCACCCGTGTTGTTATTTCTGTACCGATACATTTTCCGTTTCGGGTTTCTCGACGGCGTCCCCGGGCTAGTCTATTGCTCGTTTCAGGCTGTCCAGATGTTCCATACCAAAGCAAAAATCTATGAGTTGCGGAACGCGAGGAACTGAAGCCGATGTGCGGCATCAACGGACTCGCGAACTGGGGTAATGCGGAAGCACTTGCGCGCATGACGCATGTGCAGACGCATCGCGGCCCCGACGACTCCGGCCTGTGGGAGCGCCGTTTTCCCGATGGCGGTTACATCGGCCTTGGGAGCCGCCGGCTGGCAATTCTCGATCTCTCTCCCGGCGGCCACATGCCAATGAGCAACGAAGACGGCTTGCTATGGATTACCTACAACGGAGAGATCTATAACTTCGCTGACCTGCGTCGCGAACTTGAAGGCAAGGGGCACCGGCTTCGTTCGCACACGGACACGGAAGTCGTCGTCCACCTTTACGAAGAATACGGAGTTGATTGCGTTAACCGGCTGAACGGCATGTTCGCGTTTGCGATCTGCGATCTGCGCGGCTCCACGCCCAAGCTGTTTCTTGCTCGCGATCATTTTGGAATCAAGCCGTTGTATTACTGCGATCGTGACGGGAAGCTGGCCTTCGCGTCGGAGATCAAAGCGTTGCTGGAAGTGCCGGGAATCGAAGCGCGGATCGACCGCGACGCGCTGGATCAGTATCTGACGTTTTTGTGGGTGCCCGATCCGATGACGATGTTCGAGGGCATCCGCAAACTCCCGGCGGCACACTATGCAGTCTGGCAGGCTGGGCAATTCGAGATCACACCGTACTGGGACCTGACATTTCCGCCAGCGGGTCACCACTTCCAAGCCAGGGAAGGTGATCTCGCGCACGAAATCCGCGAGCGATTTTGTGCGTCTGTGGAACAGCAGATGGTCAGTGATGTTCCCATCGGCGCTTTCCTCAGCGCCGGGCTGGATTCATCGAGCATTGTTGCCGCGATGGCACGCAAACAGCCAGTTCGTACCTACACGATTACGTTTCCCAGGAAATATCGCGTCGGAGAATCCACCATCGACGATCCGGCTGTTCCGCAGCGCCTGGCTGACAAGCTGGGCTGCGAGCATCACGAGATCGTGGTGGAACCGGATGTGGTTGGCTTGCTACAGAAGTTGACGTGGCACATGGATGAACCGACGGCCGATCCTGCCATCATCACGGCCTATCTCGTTTGTCGTGAGGCTCGCAAGCAGGCAACCGTACTTCTGTCGGGTGTAGGCGGTGATGAGTTGTTTGCCGGATATCGGAAGCATGTTGCGCATGCCTGGACTGAGGAGTATCAGCGAGTCCCTGGCTTCGCGCGCTCCGCGGCTGAGAGCGCTCTGCTGGCGCTGCCTGGTTTTCGTGGATCGCGAATGAAGGGCCCAGTCCGGCTGGCGAAAAAAATGGCCCGGAGTGCCGCGCTTCGTCCGGCAGAGGCATTTATCCGGAACGGAACCTACTTCGACGCGGAGCAGAGATCGACGCTCTATGTGGACGAATCCCCGGTGAGCGAAAATCCTGCGCGTACGCATCTCGCGGCGTTCGATCGAGTCCGCCATGCTGACTTCCTCAACCAGATGCTCTATCTCGACACTAAAATATTCATGACCACGCTGAACCTCACCTACAACGACAAGATGAGTATGGCGTCGTCGGTGGAAGTTCGTGTTCCGTTTCTGGATCGTGAGTTAGCGGAATTTGTGGCGTGGAATGTTCGTCCCGAGTGGAAGCTCAAGGGAAAATGGCGTCCGGTGACCAAGTACATCTTCCGTGAAGCCATGCGTAGTATGCTGCCAGAGGAAGTTTTGCGGCAGCCGAAGGCAGGTTTCGCAGCACCCGTAGACTACTGGCTGGCCAACGACTTGCGCCCCATGGTCGATGAACTCCTTTCGGAGAGCCAGGTTCGGAGGCGCGGGTTGTTTCGTCCCGAGACGGTGCGCCGCCTGGTGGACGAACATCGCCGTGGCGATCAGGATTGGTCCATGCAGATATGGCAGCTGCTGACACTGGAAATCTGGATGCAACTATTCATTGATGGCGATGCGCGCACGTTCGCCCAACAACAGATCGGCACAGCACAACTCTCGATCGCATGAAGCAGCTCTTACAAGACGCACGCACCGGCGACCTCGCGGTTGCGGAGGTTCCGCCGCCGCAATTGCTGCCGGGTTGCGTCCTGGTGCAAGTGGCGGCCTCGCTTGTCTCCGCCGGCACGGAGCGCGCGTCATCGGAATTCGCAAGCAAGAGCCTGCTCGCAAAAGCGAAAGCGCGGCCTGACCTGGTGCGCGATGTGGTTGCCAAGCTGCGACGTGACGGATTGTTTTCCACGATGCAGGCTGTGCGTTCTCGCCTGGATCAGCCGCAGTCCGTTGGGTACAGCAGTTCCGGCGTTGTGATTGCCGTCGGCGACGGCGTGAGCGACGTCAATGTTGGAGACCGCGTGGCCTGCGCGGGTGCGGGATATGCCGTGCATGCGGAACTGGCGTGCGTCCCCCGTCTGTTGCTGGCCAATATTCCTCAGGGTGCTGAAGTCTCGTTCGACGAAGCTGCATTCGGGACCGTAGGAGCGATTTGCTTGCACGGAATCCGCACCGCTGGCGTCACGCTCGGCGATACGGTTGCGGTCATCGGGCTTGGTCTGCTGGGACAGATCACGGTGCAACTGCTGCGCGCTGCCGGTTGCCGCGTGGTGGGGACGGATCTTGTTCGGGAGCGTGTCGACCTCGCGATCCTCAGGGGCGCGGAAGGGGCATGTGTTTCGGCGGATGAATTTCGCGACCTTTGTTTCCAGAAAACTGGCGGCAGAGGCGTAGATTCGGTGCTCATCACGGCTGAGACACCGAGCAGTGCGCCGGTCAACCTGGCCGCTGAAGTCGCTCGCGATCGCGCGACCGTGGTTGCCGTCGGCACGGTCGGCATGGATATTGATCGCAAGCTCTACTTCGGCAAGGAAATCGAGTTCCGCGTATCGCGGTCGTATGGTCCTGGCCGATACGACACGGCATATGAACAGAAAGGGCGCGATTATCCGATCGGGCATGTGCGCTGGACGGAGACTCGCAACCTGGAAGCGTTTCTGCAATTGCTCGCAGAACGAAAATTGGATTTGGCACCGCTGATTACGCATCGCTTTCCTCTGCAAGAGGCGACGCGCGCCTACGACTTGATTACCGGAAGAACCGCCGATCCATTTCTTGGCGTGTTGCTCTCTTACCCGGACGCGCAGGTTCGACGAGCATTCCCCGGCAAAATTCCGATCAATGCCACGGCGACCTCCGCAGGCTCGGTAGGAATCGGAGTTCTCGGAGCGGGACAGTTTGCGCGGTCGATGCTGTTACCGGCGTTGAAGTCGCTCCCGCATGTTTCATTCGTGGGGGTATGCAATGCGACTGGTCCTCGCAGTCGCAGCGCGGCAGAAAAATTCGGATTTCAATACTGTGCGGATTCGGACGAGGAGATTCTTGCCGATCCGAAAGTTCATGCGGTGCTGATCGCGTCGCGCCATCATTTGCATGCGGCTCAAGTGCGTGCTGCCATCGGCGCGGGGAAAGCGGTGTTCTGCGAGAAGCCGTTGTGCCTCACCGAAGAAGAGCTGGCTTCGATTGTGCGCGCCTACTCGACCCAGGCGAGCCCGCCGGCGCTGATGGTTGGCTTTAATCGCCGATTCGCGTCGATGGCGGGGCAGCTCAAGAAATTTCTCTCCAGCATCAAAGAGCCGCTTGCGATCCATTACCGCGTCAATGCTGGTTTTATTCCTGCCGATCACTGGGTCAACGATCTCGAGCAGGGAGGCGGGAGGATATTGGGCGAGGTCTGTCATTTTGTGGATTTCGTTTCTTTCCTCGCGGGCGCGTGTCCCATTGAGGTCGAGTGCCGAGGCCTCGGCAACCCGGGACAATACAGCAACGACAACGTCATCGCATCGCTGAAATTTGCGGATGGAACGCTGGGCACGATCACCTATCTCGCAAATGGCGACAAGTCCGCTTCCAAGGAGCGCGTCGAAATCTTTGGGGGAGGATCGGTTGCAGTCCTCGATGATTTCCGCACTCTCGAACTGGTGCGCCATGGCCGCAAGCAAGTCACTCGAGCCCGCTGGCGGCAGGACAAAGGACACCAGCAGGAAATGAAGCTGTTTCTCGATGCCGTGCGAGGAACTGCGAACGCACCAATTCCATTTGAGCAAGTCGTTGGCTCCACACTCGCCACACTGCGATTGCAGAATGCCTGCCAGACTGGCTATCCGCAGACTGTCGCGTTGAGCGAATTTGTAGCGTCTGCCCTGCAAGCAATGCCGGTCATTGAAAAAGAAGAGGACTCCCAGTAAATGTTGATTTTGGGCCTGAATATGTTTCACGCCGACGCGTCGGCGGCGATCATTGACGACGGCAAGATTCTTTTTGCAGTGGCCGAGGAGCGGCTTAATCGACGCAAGCATTACGGCGGGTTCCCCTCACTGGCCGTGAAGGCGTGTCTTGACGCCGTGGGTGCAAAGATCACAGACGTTGCCCATGTGGCGGTGGGACAGGACAGCGACGCGCACCTCGCGAAGAAGATCCAGTACGCGCTTGCCAATCCCGCAAAGATTCTGAACTTGCTTAAAATGCGCCTGCGCAAAGAGGGCATGCGCGACGTTCGATCGCTACTGGCGAAGGCGCTCGACGTAGATGCCTCCACGCTCAAATTTCAGGAGCATCATCTCGAACACCATATCGCCCATATCGCGAGTTCGTACTACTGCTCGCCTTGGGAGAAGGCTGCCGGGTTCAGCTACGACGGCTCCGGTGATTTCGTGTCGACGATGAAGGTGCGTTGCGAGGGAAACGATATCGAGGTGCTCGAGCGCGTATTCCTTCCGCATTCGCTGGGTAGCTTCTACACCATGATCTGCGAGTTCATCGGCTACAAGAAATATGGCGATGAAGGCAAAGTGATGGGCCTCGCGCCTTATGGAAAAGATACCTACGTCGAACAGATCGAGAAGATTCTGACGCTCAAGAACGGAACGTTTCAACTCGATCTGGATTACTTCATGCCGCTGGGCAGCAATCAGGGAATGGAAGTTCTGGCCGACGGAACGGTTCGCCTGGCGAGGCATTTCTCAGACAAGATGGAAAAGCTGTACGGCGCGCCGCGAGAATCGCATGCCGAAATTACGCAGCGCGACATGGACCTCTCGTACGCGATGCAGCATTGCTTCGAGGAAATATTCTTCCACCTGTTAAATGACCTCCACCACCGCGTGCCGGAAGAAAATTTAGCCATGGCCGGCGGGTGCGCGCTGAACAGTGTTGCGAATGGCAAGCTCTTCTCGCGAACGCCATTTCGTCGTACATGGATTCAACCCGCTGCCGGAGATGAAGGGCTGGCAATCGGTGCAGCCTTGCATACCTACCATTCGGTCCTGAAACAGCCACGGCGTGAGCACATGAATCATGCTTACCTGGGACCTGAGTTTTCGGAAGCCCAGATCGCGTCAGATTTGGCGGCTGCCGGAGTGAAGTATGAGAAGTGTGAGCGCGGGCCGCTGCTCGACGCCGTTTCCGATGAGATGGTGAAGGGCAACGTGGTGGGATGGTTTCAGGGGCGCATGGAATGGGGCCCTCGCGCGCTGGGCAATCGTTCCATCGTGACGCATCCGGGCCTGCCCAACATGAAGGATGTACTCAATGCGCGGATCAAGCATCGCGAATGGTTTCGTCCTTTTGCGCCGGCAATTCTTGCGGAAGCGCAGCATGAATATTTCGAGCACGATCATCCGTCGCCCTACATGATGCATGTGTACAAAATTCGCCCCGACAAGCGAAAACATTTGTGTGCGGTGAATCACGTCGATGACACAGGGCGGTTGCAGACGGTGACGCGTGAGGAGAACGCGCTCTACTACGACTTGATCCGGACCTTCGGCAAGAAGACGGGCGTGCCGGTAATTCTGAACACCAGTTTCAACGAAAACGAGCCAATCGTGTGCACGCCGAAGGAAGCGATCGACTGCTTCCAGCGAACGAAAATGGATGTTCTTGCGATCGGCCCGTTTGTTGCGCGAAAAATCAGCGACTGACATTTGGCACTCAGCAATCGGTCCGCTATGACAGTGCCCGGAAGTTCCGCAAATTCGCAGCCGCCTCGACTTCAGCGTCAGCGGACTTATCGCGGCATTCGTATCCTCGCGTGGGACGGTGACGTCCTGTACGCCTGTCGGGGTTATGAAATTGTTCGGCTCCGTTCGAACGGGCAAGACTGGGAAACGGTCGCGCGGTTCCATCCTGCATGGTGGCGCCATGTCACGTCGCAGACGAATCTGACCTACCGCCTGGTGCGGGACGGGTTCCACGCGGTGGTTGTTCTGCGTGACGGAACGATGATCGGCGCGGTTCCCGGCGGCATCGTAACCTGCAAAGGACAAAGCGGAAACTTTGCGGTCACGCATCGAATCGTCCGAGGGACGCGCCCCTTGCACATTGCTGCGACACCGTCAGGAAAACTATTCTGGGGCGAATACTTCGACAATCGGGAACGCGCGGAAGTTCATATCTATGCTTCCGATGACCAGGGCGAGACATGGGAAGTTGCGTACACGTTTGCGTCCGGCAGCGTCCGGCACGTACACAACGTCGTCTACGATCGCTGGGCTGACTGTTTGTGGATACTGACTGGCGACGAAGGTGCGGAGTGCAAAGTTCTCCGAGCATCGAGTGATCTACGTTCGATCGAGACGGTGCTTGAAGGCAATCAGCAAACTCGCGCGGTTGCCGCAATTCCAACCGAGGGCGCGTTGTATCTTGCCACCGACACCCCCTCGGAGAGTAACCATGTTTACCGCTTTGACCGTTCGGGAAAGATCGACCGGGTGGGCGATCTGAACAGTTCGTCAATTTACGGTTGCCGGGTTGCCGATGCAATATTTTTCTCCACGATGGTCGAGCCGAGTGCGGTGAACACAGACCGAAAAGTGCAAATCGCAGGAGCGAGAGAGGGAAGCGATTGGCACACATTGGCACAGTGGAAGAAAGACAATTTGCCGATGCGCTATTTTCAATACGGCAATGCGATTCTCCCCGACGGCGAAAATTCTACTCGAATCCTCGCGGCCACTACGATTGCAGTCGAGGATGGCGATCTCACCACCACACTCTGGGATGTTGAATAACGCGTGAATGCTATAGTGCGGAGGCATCGAACCCCATGAGCTTCCGCACTCGCTGGCACTACTACCGCCGTATTTTCAGCGCATATCTTGGCTCTGGCCGAAGCCAATTGACTTTCTGGCATGAGGTGCCGGAGGCTAACCCGCGGGCCAGCCGCGACCGGCTCGGTGAGTACTACATGTTGTTCCGAGAAAAAGCCGACTACGCCGGACACCACGATGCGGACGGTGTTCCGATGCTCGACTATCACGGAACGATCGGCCTGCGGTACAACCCGATCGCAATCGCGCAGTGGGGATTGGGAAATTACAACCTGCTTTCCGAGGCGCAATTTGAAAGCCGATGGCAAAAAGCAAAGGCGGCCGCGGATTGGTTGTGCAAGAACCTTCAGCAAAACTCTCAGGGCCTGTGGGTTTGGAATCATCATTTCGACTGGGAATATCGCGACACTCTGAAGGCACCGTGGTACTCGGGACTGGCGCAGGGGCAGGGAATTTCTCTGCTCCTGCGAGTTCACGCTCATTCCGGAGAAGAAAAATATCGTGAGGCGGCACAGCGAGCGTTCATTCCGCTGACAAAAGATGTTGGCTCGGGCGGAGTGCTTTTCGAAGACCAGAACAAGAATATCTGGATCGAAGAATATCTCGTCAACCCGCCGACCCACATCCTCAACGGCTTCATGTGGGCTCTGTGGGGAGTGTTTGACTATTGGATTGTCAGCCAGGAAACAGAGGTGAGAGAGCTGTTCAATCGCGGTGCATCAACGGTTCTGGCAAACCTCGCGCACTACGACACTGGCTATTGGTCGCTCTATGAGCAATCGGGAACGCGGCTGAAGATGCTGGCCAGCCCGTTTTATCATCGACTGCACATCGTGCAGTTGCGAATCATGACGATGCTGACAGGCAGCAGTCTGTTTAACGACGTTGCGAACCGGTGGGAAGGCTATCTGCGATCCCCCGCAAATCGCAGGCGGGCGCTGGTTGGAAAAGCGCTATTCAAGTTGTTGTATTACTGACCGTGAAGATTCTCTACGTATCGCAATATTTTCCTCCGGAGATGGGAGCGCCTGCGGCGCGGGCGTCGGAGTTGTCCCGCCATTGGGCGCGGATGGGGCACGAAGTGACTGTGCTTACCGGTTTTCCAAATCATCCGACCGGAGTGGTTCCAGCCGAATGGCGTGCGCGTTTGCGAAGGCTCATCCACAAAGAAGTTGTCGATGGAGTCCAAGTAGTGCGCACATGGCTGTGGCCTTTACCCAATCGGAAAGCGCATGAGCGGATACGGAACTACGCATCGTTCTGGCTGTCGGCATCGCTCAGTGGATTGAGTCTGCAGAAGCCTGACGTTGTCATCGGCAGTTCGCCACAATTGCTTGCCGCGCTCGCGGGATGGTGGATTGCCTACTGGAAGCGGGTGCCGTTTGTTTTTGAAGTCCGTGATTTGTGGCCAGAGTCACTGGCTGCGGTCGGAGCCGGCGGCGAAGGCTCCGTGCTCCATCGCTCGCTGGGAGTGATTGCGGGATTTCTCTACCGGCGAAGTCGTCACATTGCGGTCGTGACGCCTGCTTTCAAGGATCACCTGATTCAGCACTGGAGGGTTCCCGCCGAGAAAATTTCAATTGTTGAAAACGGAGTCGAAACGGAACTCTTCCGTCCGTGTCCGCCGGGAACTGTTCCCGGCACCGAAGGCCGATTCGTAGTTTGCTACATCGGCACGATGGGTATGGCGCACGGTCTGGAGACTCTGATTGCTGCTGCCGAACAACTCCGCGACAGATTTCCGGAGGCGGTCTTTCTGATGATCGGCGAAGGTGCGGAGAAAGAGCACATCGTAGAACTCGCACGAGCCCGTGAGTTGACGAATATTGTCTTCCTAGACCAGCAACCGCGCGAGCATATCCCCGCGTACATTGCGGGTTCTGATGTTTGCCTGGTCATGCTCAAGAAAACGGACCTATTCAAGACGGTGATCCCAACCAAGCTACTGGAGTACATGGCATGCGAGAAGCCGGTGCTTGTCGCGGTGGATGGTCAGGCTCGTCAGGTTGTTGAAGAGGCGAAAGCGGGCGTGTTTGTGGAGCCTGACGACGCCGAGGCACTCGTCCAGGCAATCCTGTCTCTGGCGGCGGATCCAGACGGGAGGAGGCAGATGGGTATCAGAGGACGCCAATATATCGTCAGCCGGCTCTCGCGGGAGCAAACCGCACGGACATACATCACTGTCCTGGACAGGCTGCACAGCTGATCCGCGCTGAGTGATGGAAATCAGCGAATCGCGATCACGGCCAAAGCGGACGTCATGGAGAAGGCCGCTTCTGCGCTGCGATAGGCGAGCGCCTTGCCTGCGCTGCCCGGCACGAACAACACATCGCCTTTCAGCATCGCGACATCCGGAGATTTTGCACGCAGTACTTTCTGGAGCGGTACCGGTATCTCTTTCACTCCGTCCGGAGTCTGGCGCAGAATCTTGGATCCGTTCAAAGAGGCAGTGCGTGTGCCCCCGCCGGCCAGGGCGAGAGCCTTGAGAACCGTCAGCGAGTTGTCTTCGATCATGAAGCCGCTCGGCCGCGCCACATCGCCTACAACATACACAATTCCTGCGCGGGACACGACGATCGTGTCACCTGCATTGATGGCCACGTTGTTGTCGGTGTCCTCGGCAAGGTTCGAGGGAAGATGCAGTTCCATTTTTTGATCGGGATTCTGACGATGAATGATTGTGACGTTTCGGCCAGCCTTTTCCGTTAATCCACCCGCCGCAGAGATCAGGTCGAAAAGGTGGCGATCGCCGATCACGGGATACGCTCCAGGGTGCGCGACTTCGCCCATCATGTTGACCGCTTGCGATGCCGATTCATTCACAAAAATACTGACATGAGGATTGCGGACAAACCCACCATCCTCGAGACGTTTCTGGACCAGATCCTGGGCTTCGTCCACGGTAAGGTCGGCGATGTGCACGTAGTCGACCAAGGGAAGATACACATCTCCGCCACTACCGATGCGTGCCTTGGTGCTGAGATCGGGAACTCCAAACACCGTCAGCTCAATCAAGTCGCCCGCACTCAGTTTTGCGGTGGGACTGAACGGTGAGCGCAGACCGGTCTGGGGAGCCGTGCCCGCGGTTGACGCTGCAGTAGATAGCGGCGCGGCCGCATCGGGAGCCGGGGTTTGGGCGAGCGCGGACACGCTCAGCACACTAAGAATCAGCAGGCACAACGGTTGCGAATAAGAGCGGCGAGTCTGCCGAAACATACGGGGCTCCTCAGATCGATGCGTGTGCCATCGAGTCTAGCACAGCCAAAAGAGTGACTAGACCGGTTCCCTATGTGTTGACAGGAGGCTGCAGAGGGATAGAGTTTTCCACAGGGTGATCCATTGCTCGCGCTTAACCCTGAGTTGTATACTGCTGAGATCGAAAATATTCCCATTTTAGGAAGCAGCGCAAGTTTTTGCGTCGAGACGACCGGTTTGCAACCTAACAGAGTTCTGGCCGGAAGGATTGCCGGATTTTGACTTTGCTATTTTTAGGGATATTCGTAGTTTCCTTGGTGGTGTCCTTCGCCGCGACACGCCAAGTGCGCGACGTGGCCAATCGTCGCGGGTGGATCTCAGTCCCAAAAGACGGGCGTCATGTTCATCAGACTGCGCTTCCGCGTCTGGGTGGCGTAGCGATCTTCCTGGCGTTTTCCTTAAGTCTGATCCTGTGGCTGGGCCTATCTCTTGTCTATCCAAATCTACTGAAGGGTCTGGCTCCGGAAACTCTTCTGCGGATCTACGTTCCTGCCTGCCTGATCTTCTGTCTCGGGATCTACGATGATTTGCACGGTGCCGGCCCGTATCTGAAGTTTTCCGTTCAGGTGATTGCGGCCACGATGTTGTTTATCGGCGGGATGCGGATCCTCGATCTGCCGGTTTTGTTCGGCGCGCACAGCTTGCCCTGGTTCGTGGGTTTGCCACTGACGGTCTTGTGGGTGGTAGCGATCACAAATGCGTTCAATCTGATTGACGGGTTGGACGGATTGGCGGCAGGTTCGGCGCTGTTCTCTACCGTAGTGTTTTTTATCGTCGCTCTGGTGAATGAGTCCTGGCTGGGTTCGCTGATGAGCGTGGCGTTGGCGGGAGCGATTCTTGGTTTCCTGCGCTTCAATTTCAATCCAGCAACGATTTTTCTGGGAGACTCGGGCAGCCTCTTCATCGGTTTTGTTCTCAGCGCGCTGGCGTTGGCCGGAGCGCAAAAAGCACCCACACTGGTTGCGGTAGCAATTCCGGTGGTTTCCTTCGGCCTGCCGATTCTGGAAACGGCCCTTTCGATTTTGCGGCGACTGATTAGTGGGCGGCCGATTTTCACTGCCGATCGAGAACACATCCATCACAAACTGCTCGAGATGGGTTTTTCGCACCGGCAAGTAGTTATCGTGCTGTATGCCGTGTCGGCATTGTTTGCGATGTTGAGCCTGTTTTTGCTCTGGCCTACGGGAAGCACGTTGGGGTTGGTTCTGGCGGTGGTTGGTACTGGGGTGTGGCTCGGCGTCCAGCACTTGAATTACTTGGAGTTCGGAGAACTCCGGCGAGTGGCCCTACGCACGATCGAACAACGTCAGATCGTCATCAACAATCTCGCGATCCGCCGGGCTGTCGAAGAACTGAAAGTTGCGACCAGCTACGATCAAGTCCGAAGCGTTCTGCTGGCTGCTTTCGAGGGCAACGATTTTGACGCGTTTGAGCTACAACTGAAGGCCCTGTCGGGCGATCAGGGGAGCTTCGTGGAGATGAATAAACCCTTTCATTGGACGAAGATCCCGCACATTGTTTCAATTTCAACTATGCCTTCCTGGAAACTGACCTTGGAACTGGTCACGACCACGAACCGGCGTCGCGGATCGCTGGTTGTTTATCGCGTCTATAGCCAAAGAGGTCTGCAACTGGATGTCAACCTGATCACGTCCGCATTCCCGGTTGCCCTGGCTGATGCTCTGGACCGAGTTTTTGCCACAGCTGAGGTTCTGACGACAGCCCCCGGTGAAGTGCAATATCTTGCAGCTAACCTCTAAGCGTATTTTTCGCACCTTTTTCCTTCGATTGACCATTGGGGTAATATGGTTGCGTCCGCGACCATGGATCGGGCCCCATGGAATTGAGCCTCATCAAACTGCAGGAATCGTCACTTGGTCGCCTGTACGGCGAACGCAGGCGACGCATTCGCCACAAACTCCATTCTCCGGTCTACGCAAGTTTCAACGGTCCAAACGCGGGCATGGTGCTCGACCTGAATGAACTCCTGGATTTGAGTGAAGATGGTTTTGCAGTGCAGACGAATACTCGGTTAGAGGTCAACCGATCCCTTACTCTTTCGCTCGACCTTCCTGAAACCAAAGCATATGTCCACGGCGATGGGCAAGTTGTGTGGAATGATTCCACCGGTCGCGCGGGGATACGATTTTCTGGGCTTACCGAGCAATCGCAGAAAGTTCTCAAAGAATGGCTGCTGGTGAATCTGCTGGTTGCGAGCATGAAGAATCAGGCTCGCACCGCTCCCAGTACTGCGGTCGCGGAGAAGCGGCTTCCCGTACCGGGTCTGGTCCCGCCGCCGGCGTCACCTGTGGCAGTTCCGGACCTGAGCGGAATGTTGTCGGCGGTGGAAGCGGTGCGCCGCGAAGTGCGTGCGAAAGCCGATGACTTTAACGCAGCACTCCATCTCATCGCAGAACGCGCTTTGAGTTTGACTGGAGCCACCGGCGCTGCGCTGGCATTTCTTACAGACGACAAGATGAGCTGCCGCGCGAGCGTCGGCGATCCTGCGCTGCCGTTGGGTACTGCGGTCGACGTAAAACAGGGAATCACAGGTGAATGCATTCGCGCGGGCCGGATGGTGGCTTGCGAGGACGTGGAGACGGATTCGCGCGTGGATCGTGAGATCTGCCAGGAGATGGGAATTGGCTCGATCCTGGCGACGCCGATCGTGGCTGATTTCAAGGTGGTCGGTCTGTTGGAAGTTTTCTCTCCTCTTCCCCATGCATTCACTCATGTCCACGAGACAGCATTGGACAGGTTGGTCGAGCTTGTTCCCAAGTCTTCTTCGCCAGCTCTTCCCGCACTGAGTCCGGTGGCACAAGTTGCTGTGCCGGCTGTCGTCGAGTCCTATCCCGAGTCCTATCCAACGACCGGCACTGTCCGCGGCGCGGTTTGGGAGCAGGAGAGGGAAGCGCAGGAGCCTCTGCGAGGAGTGCCTGTACGACGATCGCAAATCTACCTGCTGGGCTTGGTGGCTCTGACACTAGCCATGTTGGCATTGGTTTCGGGAGTTTTTGTGGCTCGTAGGTACGGCGCCCAAATTGAGAAATGGTGGCCCGGCATGTCAGCCGCGGGTACGCAAATTGCGGTCGGAGGCGGCCCGGTCAAGGCGGCCTCCAGACAAATTACTCCCGCTATGCCTTTTGGCGAACTGCAGAGGCTCGCCGAGCAGGGCGAAGAGGATGCGCAATATGAATTGGGCGTGCGCTACCGCAATGGTGATGGCATCCCCCAAGACCACGCTCAGGCGGCGAAATGGATTGAACGGGCGGCGGAGCAAGGGCACCTGAGCTCGCAAAGAGCGATGGGTTCTACTTACTGGGCCGGACGAGGAGTTCCCCGAAATCTGTCGAAGGCGTATTTCTGGTCCGCTCTGGCTGCCAGGCAAGGGGATGACATTAGCTTGTCTCAAATGCAAGGGTTGGTTCTCCAGATGACTCCAGCGCAAGTTGCGGAAGCGCAGAGTCAAGCCGACAACTGGCTTAATGAGCATCACGTGGCCAGAGCGGCAACGAAGTAGAACGTAGAACAGGTCGACGATCGCTGATTGGTTAGAATAAAGTTGTGGCCACCCTCCGCGACCTCCTCGATGTGCGCGTTCGAGAGGCCGATTCCCACCTGGTTGAGAAGCTTGATCGCAATCGCGTGCGCTGTTACGCGTGCGGACATTGTTGCCCGATCCCCGAGGGACACCCTGGCGTCTGCAAAGTTCGCTTTAATCGCGGTGGCACTCTCTACGTGCCGTGGGGATATGTGGGCGGAGTACAGTGTGATCCGATTGAGAAAAAGCCATTCTTTCATGCGTATCCCGGAGCGCTCGCCTACAGCTTCGGCATGTTGGGATGCGATCTGCATTGTTCCTACTGTCAGAATTGGGTGACCTCGCAGGCGTTACGAGATCCGAATGCGGTTTCCCCGCCGCTCACAGCGACTCCTGAAATGCTCGTGCAGGATGCCCTGGAACAGGGCGCGAAGGTGCTGGTCAGCACCTACAACGAACCGCTCATTACGAGCGAGTGGGCGGCCGCAATTTTTCGTGCGGCCCGCGAGGCCGGACTGGTGACCGGATTCGTTTCGAATGGGAATGGCACGCCGCAGGTGCTGGAATACCTGGGTCCGTGGATTGATCTCTACAAGGTCGACCTGAAGAGCTTTGACGATCGTCACTATCGCCAGCTCGGCGGGCGCCTGCAACCGATTCTCGACACGATTCGCCGGCTCTACGAAATGGGTATCTGGCTCGAGATTGTGACGCTGCTTATCCCTGGCTTCAACGACAGCGATGACGAGCTACGGCGACTGGCGGAATTTGTGACCAGCGTCTCGCCGGATATTCCGTGGCATGTGACTGCATTTCACAAGGACTACAAGATGACATCGCCGGACGATACGCGCGCGGAAGACCTGCTGCGCGCCGCGGCGATCGGGGATGAAGCTGGTTTGCGATATGTGTATGCCGGCAACCTTTCCGGGCAGGTCGAGGATCTGGAAAACACCTGTTGCCCCGGCTGCGGCGAAATGCTGATTCAGCGCGATGGATACCTGATCGAGGAATATCACCTGACGCCGGAAGGGAATTGCCCATTTTGCCACGTGGCGATTCCCGGTCGCTGGTCTCCCCAGTTTGATGGCCAGATTGCGGACCGTCCTTTTCTTCCACGCCGGAGGACGCAATTGGTTAAAATCCTCACTCGACCTTAATCGGCCGACGTTCACTGCTTGCCGCCCATGGGGATTTCTAGAGCATTTCTACTAACGATCGTGTTGAGCCTGTTAGTGGCCTGTTCTCCGCGCGATTTTCTCACGCGGCGACTGGCCGACGATTTGATCTCCGCTTCCGACTCGTTTCGGGCACCGCAAGTATTCTGGCTTAAGACAGGCATAGTTTCGAACAAGGAATTCAACTCCCCCGATTCGCTCGTACTGCAACGCCATGGATGGATTATCGGGACACAGCAGAAATGCCCTGCTGATGTCGATCCGCCACCTTGCTGGGATGTGATCTTGTCGCCGCACGGGGTGGATGCGTTCAAGTCGCTGATTTCTGAATCGACGCATGGCGGTACTCTGATGCCGATTACGGTGGCACGGCGCGAAGTTGTGGACATCACCGGCATCAGCAAGTCGGGCAACGTCGCAGAAGTGGAATTCCTTTGGCACTGGGTAGCCATGAACGACGTGGGCAGCGCGCTCTACGACAGTGGAGTGCGCTATCGGTCGACGGTTGGTTTTCGCAGTTACGACGACGGCTGGCGCGTGCTAACCGAAGCCACGCATAGCAATCAGCCGATTGATGACGCTCTGCGTGGCGCGCAACCGGTGCCGTAAGGAACCCTGAAAAACGAAAGAGGAAAAGCTCTGAACATGAAAACGCCTCGCCTGCTGTGGATTGCGTTACTGGCCATCTCGTTTGCACCTGTGGCGCATGCCGACGTGCTCGACGATCTAGCCCGAGATTTCTGGGCTTGGCGCGCCGTCGAGATGCCAGTTTCCACCGACGACATTCCACGTCTTGAACGGCCGGTGGCGTGGGTTCCGGACTGGTCTCCATCCAAGGTTGCGTTGTATCGCAAGCAGGCCGCGGAATTTGAGAGCCGATGGAAACAGATCGACGCCTCTAACTGGCCGGTGCCGCGCCAGGTGGACTATCGCTTGATCGGTTCTGCAATCGCCCGGGCGCATTGGGAATTGGAAGTGTTGCGCAGTTGGCAGCGCAATCCTCGTTTTTATGTCGATCAAACGGTAGGCGCGTACTTCGATCACATCCTGCAACCACCGCCGTTCAGTGCTGATCGCGGAGCTAGCATTGTAGCCATCCTCAAGGCGACGCCGGCCACGCTCGATAATGCTCGCAAGAATCTGACAGGGACTGTGCGGCCCTTTGCCGAACTGTCGGTAAATGCGCTGAACGATGTAAGGCCTAGCGTGCTCGCCTCGGTCCGCGAACTGAAGCCGCTGCTGGATGCGAATTCCCAGCAGCAGATCGACGCGGCTGCCGAATCTGCCGTGCAGGCGCTGGAACAATTCCGCGAGTGGCTCGGCGGAAACCTGCCGTCAATGTCAACACAGACAGCGGTCGGCGCGGCAGAGTACGTCTATTTCCTGAAGAACGTCGCCCTGCTTCCGTATACGCCGCAGCAACTCCTCGACATTGGCAAGAATGAGTGGGCCCGGTCCGTGTCGTTCCAGACCTATGAGGAGCATCGCAATCAGGTCGCAGCGGACATGCCGCTCATTCCGACCATTGAAGCGGAAATTGCGCACGAAAGGCAAGATGAAGAGTCCATTCGGCAGTATCTGCAAGACAAGCACATCTTGTCGGTCCCCGCATGGCTGCAGCACTACACCTACCAGGCGATGCCCGCGTACATGAAGCCGTTGGAAGACGCCGGCGAGGCCGATGATTTCACTGGACCGAGCCGCCTGAAAGAGAATTGCGTTCGGTACATGAATCCGCCGAGCAAGGATCTCGGATATTTTTCCCTGGCGGATGCCAAAGATCCGCGTATCGGGATTGTTCACGAGGGCGTGCCGGGGCACTATTTTCAGCTCGCGATTTCGTGGGCGCATCCTGATCCTATTCGACGCCACTACTACGATTCCGGCGCGAACGAGGGCATCGGATTCTATTCGGAGGAGATGCTGCTTGATGCGGGATTGTTTGATAACAGCCCACGTTCGCGCGAGATTGTGTACAACATGGTCCGTTTACGGGCGTTGCGCGTTGAAGTGGACGTGAAGCTGGCTCTCGGCGAATTCACGATTGCGCAGGGCGCGGAGTATTTGCAGAAGACCGTTCCGATGGATTCACACACAGCACATGCCGAAGCGGCTTTCTTCGCATCGTCACCCGGGCAAGCGATTTCCTATCAGATTGGGAAAACGCAAATTCTGCGATTTCTAGCGGAGGCGCGTCGGCAACAGGGTGAAAAGTTCGACTTGCAGGCGTTTCACGACTTTGTGTGGCTCAATGGCAACGTGCCGATCGCGCTGCAGCGCTGGGAGTATCTGGGGCTGAAAGACGATCTGGACGCGGCGGCCCGACAATAGTGCAAAGCGTCATTCGTCCTTCGCCGTTCGCAATGCCTGCTACCCGACACGCGAAATGCGAGCGACGAACGACGAATCGCGAAGGACGAACTTGTGCCCGTTTGCCACACATGCTGCGCGCAGTGTATACCTCTCTTCTCTCAACTTTATGCGCACATCAATTCTTGTCCTCGGGTCACTCCTGGCGTCAGTCCTGCTGTTCGGGCAGGACGCAAAACCAAAGCTCACGTTCGATGAATTCTTCAATTCGGTCAGCTTTAATTCGGTCAGAGTATCTCCGGATGGCAACGCGGTTGCCTTCGAAACCGACAAAGCCGACTGGGACCAGCAGATCTACCGATCCGAATTGTGGCTCTACCGCATCAACGGCAACGGAGGCACGCTGATCCAGTTGACGCAGTCCGGTCATGACAGCTCGCCGCAATGGTCTCCCGACGGCCAGTGGATCGCGTTTGTCTCCGAGCGAAAGATCGGTGGCGGGAAAGACGCTGAGGGCGACGACAAAGAAAAAGAAATTTCGCAGTTGTATTTGATTTCGCCCAATGGCGGCGAATCATTTGCAGTCACGTCCAGCGAAGAGGAAGTGCACGCGTTTGCCTGGGCGCCGGACTCGAAAGCCATTTACTTCTCCACCCGAGAACCGTGGACGAAGGATCAGACTGACGCGCACAAGAAGGATTGGAAGGACGTCGTTCGCTATCGGGGTGACGAACGCGGTGATGTGATCTTCCGCATTGGTATCGAGGAAGCCCTGGCTCGCCACGCCGCGCTCGGCGTCAAAGAGACGAAAGACAGCGACAAAGACTCCGGCGCAACGCCGGGAGCGGTAGTGGTGGCACGATCACCATGGCGAACCGGCCAGATCGTGATCGCTCGGGACGGAAGCAAGCTGGCATTTCTTGGAACGTCAGTCTCGGAGCGAAACGAAAAGGTTGAAGACTACGAAATCTATCTGGTCAACCTGGGCGGCAACGGGGAGACGACGCCCAGTCGATTGACGCACAACGAATCGGTTGAGACGAGTCTGGATTGGGCGGCAGACAGCAGGCATCTGTTTTTCCACTCCTCTCTGGGCGCCGTCGAGGGAAAGTATCAGGATCCTCAGCCGCGCCTTTATTGGGTGGATAGTGCGTCCGGCGAGGTCCAACGCTGGTTTGGCGACTACAAAGGCGAGGTTGTGCAATATACGCCGATGCCCGACGGATCCGTCCTCTGTGCATGCCGCATCGGAACGGAAGTGCAGTTGCAATCGCAAGCAAATCCGAAAGCAGCGATTGTGAAGCGCGACGGATGGGCTGGCACATACGGCGATCCCGCTACGGCGCGCCAATCGCAGCGCATTGCATTTTTGTACTCGGCAATTGAGCGTCCGACGGAAGTGTATGTCGCGGATGGTCCCGACAAACTGGCGCAGGCTCGTCCCATTACCGCGTTCAACAAACTGTTTACCGAGCGCGACCTGCCGAAAGCGAAGCCGTATCGTTGGACCTCGGACGATGGTACGCAGATCGAAGGCATGTTGATGTATCCGCCGGGCAAGTTCGAAGCGAAGAACCTGCCGATGTTCACGTTAATTCATGGCGGACCGCAGGATGCCGACGGCAATCATTTTGAAGCCGACTGGTATCAATGGGATCGCCTGGCGGCGACGCAAGGATGGCTGGTATTTGAACCCAACTATCGCGGATCAACCGGCTATGGCGATAAGTTCGCGTTGGATATTTCGCCGGAAATCGTTTCGAAGCCAGGCCGCGATATATTGACCGGTGTCGATGCGCTGGTGAAAGACGGCATCGCCGATGCAAACCGTCTGGCCGTCGGCGGCTACAGCTACGGCGGGTACGTGACGAACTGGCTGATCACGCAGACCACGCGTTTCAAAGCCGCGGTGACTGGCGCCGGAGCCGTCGAACACGTCGCAAACTGGGGCAATGACGACACCGGGTTTGACGACGTCTGGTACTTAGGGGGACACGCGTGGGAAGTCCCTGACCGCTACCGCAGCGAAGCCGCGATCTATCTGATCGACAAAGTCCGGACGCCCACGCACATGGTGGGTGGCTCGGACGATATCCGCGTCGCAGTGTCGGAGAATTATCTGCTTGATCGTGCCTTGCACGAACTCAATGTCCCCAGTGACCTGTTGATCTTCCCCGGCGAGGGCCATAGCCTCAGCAAGAATCCCTGGCACGGCAAAATCAAGGTGCGGGAAGAACTGAAGTGGCTGACGAAGTACGGCGGCGTGGGCGACGCGAAATAGAGCGTAGTCGTCACGTCACCCGGTTCGTCACCGCCCAGTCCGATGCTATTCCGTCAGACGAAATTCGCCATGCAGTTTGGCGGTTGAATCTCCGCCTGCCCACACGTCGAACTGTTCGGGTTCAACTACCCATTTCTTTGACACGGGACTCCAGAACTGAAGTTCGTCGGGACCGAGTGTGAAATGGAGCGTCTGTTTTGCGCCGGCCGCGAGGTTCACTCGCTGGAAGCCCTTTAATTGGCGAACCGGACGTGATGCACTCCCGGCACGCTGGTGAATGTAGAGTTGCGCGACCGCATCTCCGGCGCGGTTGCTGGTGTTCGTCACATCCACCGAAACTTCGATTTTGCTTCCAACCTTAGCGCTGGACTGGCTTAGCTTCAGATTGTCGTATGAGAAGGTCGTGTAGCTGAGGCCATATCCGAATGGATAGAGCGGAGTGCTTGGGATGTCCCAATAGCGAGAAGTGAATTCTGGATCATCTTCGGGATTCTGGGTGCGATTGTGATTGTAGTAAATAGGAACCTGCCCGGTGCTGCGCGGCCAGCTGACGGGTAGGTGTCCGGCAGGGTTGGCGTCTCCGAAGAGAACGTCGGCAATGCCGTTTCCACCTTGGCTTCCGGGATACCAGGCCTCAAGAATTGCTGGTACGTGCTCCGCGGCCCAGGAGATGTCGAGTGGCCGTCCGTTAACGAGCACGAGCACCACGGGTTTGCCGGTTGCGGAGACCGCTTCCAGTAGTTCCTGTTGTCCGCCCGAGAGTCTGAGCGAAGACCGCGACGCAGATTCGGCGCTCATCAGATCAATCTCGCCCAACACCAGCACGGCCAGATCACTTCGCCTGGCAAGCGCCACTGCGTCATCGATGGACTTCTTAATCTCGTCGTCTTTCTGTGCAGGCTGTTCCTTCATCTCCGACATCGGCAGGTTTTCAAATGGCGAGGGAATCGCGCGGTGAAGGTTTGGTCCATGCGCAAATTCCACATGAATGGCGCTTCCGGCTTTGTCAGAGATCCCTTTTAGAAGACTGACCGTGGGGCCGGGCTTGGCTATCGCTCCCCACATTGAGAGCAAATCAGTTTCCGCATCGGCGAGCGGGCCGATGACGGCAATCGACTTGATCTGGGCGCCGCTCTTGTCGAGCGGGAGAAGGTTGTCTTGGTTGCGCAACAGCACCACCGACCGCTGTACGGCGAGGCGCGCCTGTTGGGCGTGGTCGGGAGTGTTCAGGGCCTGATCGATGCGGGACTCATCCACGTAGGGATGCTCGAACAATCCCAGGCGGATCTTGGCCTCGAGAATGGGCAGAACGGCATCGTCGATCTCCTTCGTCGAAATGCGCTTTTTCTGGACTTCATCAGCCATAAATTTCAGATAGGTTCCGCTGGCCATGTCCATATTGAGGCCGGCAGAAAATGCCCTGTAGGTGGCATCCTGCCCATCGCGGGCATAGCCGTGCGTGATCAGGCTATGAACGGCAAACGCGTCGCTGACTACGAAGCCTTTGAAGTTCCATGCCTCGCGCAATACGTCATGGAGCAGCCAGCGGTTTCCGCTCGCAGGCACGTCATTCAGATCCATGTAGGCGCTCATCACGGTTCCCGCGCCTGCGTCGAGGGCCGCCTTAAACGGAGGCAGATACAGGTTCCACATCAGTTCTTCTGGTATGTACGACGAGTCGTAGTCGCGCCCGCCATCCGCGGCCCCGTAGCCGGCGAAGTGCTTCACGGAGGTCAGTACCCGATCGAGCGCGCCGAGTTGCGTGCCCTGAAAACCGAGAACCTGCGCTCGCGCCATTGCTGCACCAAGATACGGATCCTCCCCTGCGCCTTCGACCATGCGGCCCCAGCGGGCGTCGCGCGCGATGTCGACCATGGGAGCGAAGGTCCACTGAATGCCAACGGCGCGGGCATCCCGGGCAGCAATCGTCTGCACGGCCTCAACCATTTTCGGATCCCAAGACGAAGCCATCGCGAGCGGGGCCGGAAAGATCGTGTGATAACCGTGGATCACGTCCAGTCCAAACAGGATTGGAATATGCAGGCGCGATTCATCGACCGCGATGTGCTGCCAGCGGTTGATTTCCTTGGCGTCGGGTAGCCATAGGACCGATCCAGCCCCGTATTTTCGGACAATGGCCTCGGGTGATTCGTTGAGCGTCTGCTCGAAGCCCGGCATCGGAAAGCCCGGCAACTGGGAAAGTTGCGCGATCTTCTCCTGGAGTGTCATCTGCTTCAGCAGGTCCTGAGCCTTCGGCGCCTTCTGCCCAAACGACAAGGGAAGGGTCAATAACGCGAGTAGGGAAACAATAATTAAGCGCGCAACGAAGGACGACCTGGATTCGCAAGGCAGACGCATTTCACTCTCCTGAATGTGATTCAACGGGTGCATGGTGCTGCGCAGAGGAGATCGTGACCGACCACTCCATGGCGCCTGCATTAGCGCAAATGAGTGTACTCTTCCGGCAGCCCAAGCGCCGTGACGTTCAACCATGAGAGGAGTGGTATGCGTTTGGAAAAAGGCGGCCAGGGATGGACGGTTCGTATTATCGTCGGGCAGCGCTGGTTCGGACTTCCGCCATCTTCACATGATGCGAAGCCTCTTCGTAGCGGGCGATGCCCTTGTAGAGAGCTTCTGCGATCTGCTGGCGATAGGCGTCGCTTTGCAGGTTGCGTTCGTCGGCGGGGCTGCTAACGAAGGATATTTCAGTCAGGATCGACGGCATGGTGGTGCCGGTCAACACGAGGAATTGAGAGTCTTTCACGCCCCGATCGCGAATGCCGGGACTGTTGGCTGCCAGAGTAGCGTGCAGAGACCGCTGGATGCTGGCGGCCAGTCGTCGTGACTCGTCAACTTTCTCTCGTAATTCTCCGGCAGAGAGTGCGACCTGGGTCAGTTGCGGCGCGTTTGCACCTTCGCGCTTTTCCAGTTCTTTCGATCCAGGCGCCACGAAGGAGTTTGTGTAGTAGGTTTCCACGCCGCGCGCGGCAGCAGAACTGCTGTAGTTCGCATGGACGGAAACGAACAAGTCAGCCTGGGCCTGATTTGCAAAATTGGCGCGCTGATCGAGCGGCAGGTAGTCGTCGGTATTGCGTGTGAAAATGACCTCAGACCCGAGTCGCGATTGCAGAAGCCTGCCAAGGCGCCGCGTAACGTCCAGCACCAGGTCTTTTTCCAGGAGGCCCTTGCGGCCAACTGTCCCGAGATCCCAGCCACCGTGTCCGGCATCGAGCGCGATACGGAACTTGCCAGTCTTGGCGCGAAGTTGTTCGTCCCCTGGCTTGATGGTTAGCGAAGCCAACGTTTTCGGAGAAGTTGTCGCAGCACCTGGCGTTGAGTTGGGCCGGTTCGTCGCCAGCGCGCGGTCGCTTTGGCGGAGTTCGACCACCATCCGATTGGGATTGGATTCCATGCTGACCGAGAAGTTTGAGCCGTCACGAGTATCGAGCACGATGCGGGTCACGCCCGCGACGGGCTGTGCGACTCGAACACGAGTCAGCGAGATATCTCCGATGTCGATCGTCTTGCCTTCCAATTCCGGTGCGAGCGCCGTGTCGTGGAGATCGAAATAAATTCGCTCGGGCGACATCAGGCGATGCACTTCGTAGGGCGCCTGGTCCTGCATATCAATTACAACGGTGCTCCCCATGGGCGTGGACCAGTGGCGAACTCCGGTGATCTTCGGCAGCACGGCCAACTTATTTTCCGCGGAAGAAGGCAGAGACGGCGCTTCAGTGCCCGACCTGACGGGGTCCATCAGATGATCGGAAACTTGTGTCGTACTTACGGGAGAGGGAATTTGCGCGACTGCAGGCGCTAACGTACGCGACTCTTGCGGAGCCTGCTTGTCGCGATTGCGCATGCCGAACCACACACCGGCCGAAAAAAGACCTGCGACTGCGACCAGTACCATGACGACACTCAATCCCGGATGCGTCGTGCGCTTCGTGTGCAGATTCGGCAGGAAGGTGGGAGCATCGATTTCCTGTGGTACATCTGTAGTGATATCCGTGGTCGACAGGTTTTTGCCGGCCGCGCTGTCATGGGCCAGATCGCTGGTGAGGATCGATAGAGAAGTTCCCTCGGCGCGATAGGGCGGCGGCGCGGTGAAACCATCAACCTTGTTTTCAGTGGTGGTTGCCTTCGCTGGGACGGACGGTTTGGTTACCAGGACTTCTTCGACGACATTCGAGAGCCAGTTGATCCGCCGGTCCTGATCTTCAGGCCTGAGCGCGGAAAGTACGAGTTCGGCGAAGAGGTCAAAACAGCGCACATCATCGTCGCTGAACGCATACGGCACCATGGAGAATGCTTGCAGGACTCCCAAGCGGGACCGCTGACCGTGGAGCGGGACGAGAACAGTGGCACGGGCTCCGATCTGCCTGGAGAGGTCGAGATCGACGCGGGCGTCAACGTCGCAATCATCGCAATGCAGCAGGCGTCCGGAATCGAGGCAGTCTTGCAGGAATTCGGAGTCGCATGACAACTGCATGCCGCGATCGGCGACGAGTGTTCCCGCAGCGGCGCGGCAGACGAGTTTCGATCCTTCATTCAATGCGATCAAAACGGCGTCGGCCTGCGTGATGGCCAATGCGCGATCGCAAATCAATTGCAACACTTCGTCGAGGACGAAGCCCTCGGTTTGAAAAAGCTCGAGATCAGAAGAGGAGGCGGAGCCTTCCGCGCGGCGGGTACGAATCCGCTCGTGCAGGTCGGAGAACGCAAGCAGCGCTCCGAGTGATTCCTTGCGCGTGAGGGATTCGAGCACGCGGTTTCCGGCCTGCAGCGGAAATCCGGACTCGGCAGCGCTCGACGGCGCTCCCCAGTCAACCCGGGTTGGATTGGCACTCATGCCTGGAAATACTGGGAGAGCGTGCTACTTATTCATGGTATTTGAGGTCAGCCGGCTGTCAATCGGACTCGTTGTTGCCCATGGTCGTCCGGCCTGATCACGCACTCTAGTTCTAAGGGTAATGTCCTCCTGCACATAGCGCAATGTCCGATGGTACAGGGGTAGGTAGCACTTTTGGGTAGTTGGATTTGATCTGGCGGCCTTTTCGTCCTATGCTTGAAACAGGAAGTAGGAGTTCTGTGGCGGATCCCGAAGAGCAGATTCAAGAGCAGGAAAGACCCGAAAAATCCAGGCGATCAAGCTGGTTGTGGCCTGCCGGAGCCGTGGCGACTGGTCTGGCTGGGGCTGCGTTGTTGTTGTTGCGGGGCTGCTGGCACCGCCGCATGAGTTGGCCGGTACGCGCCGAAGGGCATTCGTACCAGGTTTGCCTCGGATGCGGAGTGAAGCGACTGTTTGACGAGCAAAACTTCCGCTCGTATGGCCCCTTCCATATCGATCTCAACGAGTTGATTGCGTGGGAGACGGCACGGCGTGCGGAGCCCCCCGTTGCATCTCCAGAAATTCCCAAGGAGCACCGTCCGGCATCGTAGTGTTGAACACGGCCAGCCGCGTCTCTACGCGGTGTTTTCTTTTGGTGCCCCGTCCAAGGTTCTTAGGCTCCCGCCTTGCTCGCCTCACTGCGATACCACTCGACGGTCTTCCGCAAGCCTTCCTCGAAATTCACCAGCGGTTTGTATCCCAGATGCTTTTGCGCCAGCGTGATGTCGGCGAGGGAGTGTTTGATATCCCCGCCGCGCTCCGGACCGTAGTTCAAAGTGCCCTTGAAGCCGGTGAGGGGCTTCAATAGCTCGAAAGTCTCATTGAGAGTCGAGCGCCGTCCCGTGGCGACGTTGAAAACGCGGCCAGCGCATTCACTAGCTGGCGCGGCTGCCGCGAGCAAGTTGGCGGAGACGGCATTGTCGATGTAATTGAAGTCGCGGCTCTGTTCACCATCGCCGAATACCGTGGGCTGCTCGCCCTTCAACATCTGCAAGCTGAACTTCGCCAGCACTCCTGAGTATGGGGAAGATGGATCCTGCCGCGGTCCAAAGATATTGAAGTAGCGCAGGCAGACCGTTTCCAAGCCATAGCAGCGGAAGAACGAGATCATGTAGTACTCGCTCGTGAGCTTGGCAACCGCGTATGGCGATATGGGATTCGGAGTCATCGCTTCGTGCTTGGGCAGGGTGGGTGTATCTCCATAGGCGGAGGAGGAAGCGGCGTAGATCACGCGCTTCACTTTCGCGTCACGCGCCGCGACCAGCACGTTGACGGTGCCGTCGACGTTGGCGCGATTGCTGGCGAGCGGGTCGAGCAGCGACTTTGGAACCGAAGGGAGAGCAGCCTCGTGAAATATGTAATCGATGCCCGCGCACGCTTCGTGCATGGCGTCGAGGTCGAGAATGTCGACCTGGCGGAAGTCGATGCGCTTGATGATGTCGTGCAGGTTTTCGCGTCGGCCGGTGGAGAGGTTGTCGATACCCCGGACTTCGTCGCCTCGATCGAGCAGGGCCCGCACCAGGGACGATCCTATGAATCCGGCAGCGCCGGTTACTAGATATTTAGCCATATGCTTTTATCATAGCGGATCAATTTGCGAAGGACGGCGAGCCGGAACCCAATGTTGTCATGAGAGTAACGGGGAGAGGGAGTCGTTCAGGTGCGCTGGCAACGCGCGGCGATGCGCAGGAATTCCTCACGGGAGAGAGCGCCGTTTTTGTCGAAAAATCGCCGAATTTCGTCGAGCAGAGTGATCGGCTCGGCGGCCGCAACCACGTCGGCCGCGGTATTCTCCTTTGCGCTCAGTGGGTTAGCGACGGTGGTAGCCTGAGCCAGGGTGGCGAGCAGTTGTTCGAGAAAGGCTCTCTGTTCGGGCGCCATATCCGTGATCAGGATGCCCATCCCCAGAAACGGGTACGAGATACGGACGCTGCCGATCGCGCGGAAGCGGATGTTCAGGGCATCGATCACCATGTCCACTCTGGTGTCGACGGGGAAGGTCGTGCTGATTTCGACGTAAAGCCCACGCAGACTGATGTCGGTTAACGTTCCCCACATGCGTACCTGGCTACCTTCAGCGGTAAATGCCACGCTACCATGGCAAACGTAGCGCGGACTGCGCCGACGGTCCTTTCCATAGTCACGGGCAGGAGAGGGTCCCGTGACCGTCGATGATGTGACGGGAAGGGTGGTTTCAGGTTTGGTTTCGGCTTTCAGACGGCGAAGATAATTGACGCTGTTGTCGTTTTCTCCACGGTCTGGAGTGATACCTGATGATTCGGCATGGATATTAGGATCCACGACTTGCCTCCGGACGATGCTCTCCGTTGGTCTGATCGGCTCTTTAGGCGGGAAACTTTAGGGGATATCTAGACAGTTGGAGCTTTCGATACCGCGTCCCGGATTGCATTCCAGACCTCATCTTTGCCGTTACCGGTCTTTGCTGAAAAGGGAAGAATCGTTGAATCAGCATATTTTTCACGCAGAGCCTTCAGCGCGCGCGGGAGTTCATTGCCCGAAAGGCGATCGCATTTCGTCGCGATCAGGACATGCGGACGTTGTGCCGCCTTGAGAAACTCGATGAGCTGGTAGTCGGAGTCTTGCGGAGGAACATTTGAATCCACCAGCGCAAAACACAAGGCTAGGCTGGACCGCTGGTGCAGATAGGGATCGACGAAGCGTGCCCAGTCCTGCGAGATTTCGCGGGAGATTTTCGCATAGCCGTATCCAGGCAGGTCAGTGAAGAGCATTTCCGGCTTGGGTTGTCCGGCGCGGCGGACTTCGAAGAAGTTGATGCTGCGGGTGCGTCCGGGAGTGTTGCTGGTCCGTGCCAGTTTGGTTCCAAGAAGCGCATTGATGACGCTCGACTTGCCAACATTCGAGCGGCCCAGGAAGGCGATCTCCGGCAGCAAAGGAGAAGGGAAATGCGCGGCGTCCGAGGCCGAGAGCATGAATCGGGAGAGGATTCGCATGAGTTGACGTTCTGGTTAGTATCTTGGCAGGGGTGGCCGAGGATGCGCAAGTCAGGGCTACCCTGGATTCGCCGTTCGCTTGTCTAGGTGTCGGTCACCACTGAGAACTGGGAACTGAACTTACAGTCCCAGCGGCCTCTTGTTCTCCACTTCCACGTCTTTGATCGGATGCGTCCGATACCACCAGGTGAGGCCGCCCGCGATGACCAGTCCGATGAGCACGCTGATCCCGAAGAACAGGCGATAGGCTGGAAATTCCACCAGCAACAGCGCCACGACAACCACTGCGACTAGCAAGCCGGTCGTCCCTTTGAGCCGGATAACCATAGAGACATTTTAGCGCGGCTAGGCGACCTAGAAGAAGCCACTTCCAAGGCAGTTTGGTTTTGGGTGGCGCAGCGGTTCACCGCTGCGATCAACCTCAGTGGCTAAAGCCAAACTCAAAGTGCAAGATTAACCGCAGCGGTGAACCGCTGCGCCACCCAAAATCAAAGGGCACGGCGGAAGCCGTGCCCTGTCAAAACTGACTCTTGTTGGACTCACTGCCTCGCTGCTGGTATGTCGCCTGCCTGGGGCGCTGGAGGTGTGATCGACGCGATCGTCTCCGCCTCGGTCGCGATCTGGGGCAAGGGCGATTCCAGAGCTACGGCTAGTACTTGGTCCATGTTTTCGACGAAATGCATCTTCATTGCCGTGCGCAGGTTCTCCGGAACCTCGGCAACGTCCTTCTCGTTTTCCTTGGGGAGAATGACTTCGAACAATCCAGCACGGTGAGCGGCCAGAAGTTTCTCTTTCAATCCGCCGATGGGCAGCACTTTGCCACGTAACGTGATTTCGCCGGTCATGGCGAGATCGCGGCGGACCGGAATGCGGCTCAGGGCGCTGGCAATTGCGGTGGCAATTGTGATGCCTGCGGAAGGTCCATCTTTCGGAATCGCACCTTCTGGTACGTGGATGTGGACGTCGATGTTGCGATAGAAATCACGCGGCAATCCCAGTCGGACGGCTCGCGAACGGATGTAGGACATCGCCGCTTGCGCGGATTCCTGCATGACGTCGCCGAGTTTGCCGGTCAGGGTCAACTTGCCTTTGCCGTCGACTACGCTGGCTTCCGTACTCAGGATCGATCCGCCGACTTCGGTCCAGGCCAGACCAGTGACGAGTCCGACTTCGCTCTTCTCGTGAGCAAGGGTGTCGCGGAATTTCATTACGCCGAGGAACTCGTGGACGGTTTCGGCAGTGAGGGCGACGGTGTAGTTCTCGCCTTCCTTGACGACTTTGCGGGCAACTTTGCGGCAGACGTTGCCAATCTCCCGCTCCAGATTACGCACGCCGGCTTCGCGGGTGTACGAGCGAATAATCTCTTTGACGGCTTCGTCGTTAAATTGCAGATTCTTGCCAGTCAGGCCAGCCTGTTCCATCTGCTTGCGGACCAGGAACTGCTTGGCGATTTCGACTTTTTCCTGCTCCGTGTAACCATGCAGGCGCAATACTTCCATGCGGTCCTGCAGGGCAGGCGGGATGGTGTGCATCACGTTCGCAGTGGCTACGAAGAAGACTTGCGAAAGGTCGTATTCGACGTCGAGGTAGTGATCGACGAACATGAAGTTCTGTTCGGGGTCGAGCACTTCGAGCAGCGCGGCGGATGGATCGCCGCGGAAGTCCATCGACATCTTATCGACTTCGTCGAGCATGAAGACCGGATTCTTGGTGCCGGCCTTTTTCATCATCTGAATGATCTGGCCGGGAAGCGCGCCAATATAGGTGCGGCGATGGCCGCGAATTTCCGCTTCATCGCGCACCCCGCCGAGCGACATACGAACAAACTTGCGGCCCGTTGCCTTTGCGATCGACATCCCCAGTGACGTTTTGCCGACGCCTGGAGGCCCGACGAAGCAGAGAATCGATCCCTTGGGATTCTTCACCAACTGGCGGACAGCGAGAAACTCAAGAATGCGTTCCTTGATTTTCTCCAGCCCGTAGTGATCTTCGTTCAGAATTTTTTCGGCCCGGGAAATGTTCCGGATTTCCTTGGAGCGTTTCTTCCACGGCACGGCCAGCAGCCAGTCAAGGTAATTGCGGGAAACGGTCGACTCGGCGGACATGGGCGGCATGGCTTCCAGTTTCTTCAGTTCCTGGAGCGCTTTGTCGCGGACTTCTTTCGACATGCCGGCGGCTTCGATCTTTTTCTTCAGTTCGTCGAATTCGCTCTTCTCGCCACGGCCCAGTTCTTTCTGGATGGCCTTGATCTTCTCGTTGAGGTAGTACTCTTTTTGCGCTTTTTCCATCTGGCGCTTGACGCGCGACTGGATGGTGCGGTCCATGTTGAGCTTTTCGATTTCGACGTCAAGCACATCACCGATGCGGCTTAAGCGCTCGGCGGGATCGAAGATTTCGAGCAGCGCCTGCTTTTCCTCAATCGAAAGCTGCAGGTTGGCGGAGATCGTGTCGGTCAGCTTGGCGGGATCTTCCATCCGCACCGCTGCGATCATCGTCTCGTAGTTCAGGGACTGGCACAGCTTTACGTATTGCTCAAACAGGGTCGTAACGCGCTGCATGCCCGCTTCGATCTGGGCGTTGGTCTCGGTAGCATAACGGGCGACACGCACCGTCGCCTGCATGAAGCCTTCGGTGTCGACGATTTGCAGGATCTTGCCGCGTTCAATGCCTTCGACCAGCACTTTGATGTTGCCGTCGGGCAATTTCAGGCTCTGCACGATGTTGACGATGGTGCCGACCTGGAAAATGTCTCCAGACTTGGGTTCATCGATGCTGGCGTCGTGCTGGGTGGCCAGAAAAATCTTCTTATCTGCGGCGAGAGCTTCTTCCAGGGCGCGTACGCTGGACTCCCGGCCCACGACGAACGGCGTCATCATGTACGGAAAGATGACCACGTCCCGAATGGGCATCATGGGTAATTTCTTGCTCTCGAATTTTTCCTTTGGGTTCGACAAACTCAGGCTCCCGTCTCCGTTTAGCTGGCGGCCTTCTCAATCACGGAAAGCGATACTTCCCGCTTTTCGACCATTTCCCGCGTGACTTCGAACTCCTTGACCTTCTTCTGACTCGGCAGACTATACATCAGCTCCAGCATCAATTCTTCCAGAATCATGCGCAGCCCACGGGCGCCGACTTTGCGGGCCATGGCCTGCCGCGAGATTGCCCGCAGCGCGTCTTCGCTGAACTTCAGGCGGACATTCTCGAATTCGAACAGACGCTGGTACTGCTTCACAATCGCGTTCTTGGGCCGGGTCAGGATTTCCACCAGCGCATTTTCGTCCAGATCCTGCAGCACGCCGACGACCGGCAAGCGTCCTACAAATTCAGGGATCAACCCGAACTTGATCAGATCCTCCGGTTGAACATCGGAAACCATCTCAAAATTCCGCTTGTTGGGCATGGCCGCTGCGGCGGATTCTTTGTCGGAATCTTCGCCTGACTTGAAGCCCAGCGCTTTCTTGCCCATCCGTCGGGCGATCATCTTTTCGAGGCCGACAAACGCTCCACCGCAGATAAACAAGATGTTCGTCGTATCCACCGGGGTAAATTCCTGGTGGGGATGCTTGCGGCCACCTTGCGGAGGAACGTTAGCGATGGTTCCTTCCAGAATCTTCAACAACGCCTGCTGGACGCCTTCTCCGGAAACATCGCGGGTAATGGAAGGGTTTTCGTCCTTGCGGCCGATCTTGTCAATTTCGTCTATATAGATGATTCCGGTCTGCGTTCGACTCACGTCGCCTTCGGCGGCCTGTAAGAGCTTGAGAATAATGTTCTCAACGTCTTCGCCGACGTATCCGGCTTCGGTCAGCGTGGTGGCGTCGACGATCGCAAACGGAACGTCGAGCATCCGAGCCAGGGTCTGGGCCAGCAGGGTCTTACCGGTGCCGGTTGGACCGATCAGCAGGATGTTCGACTTCGCCAGTTCCACACCGTCATTGGTGCGCTGGCGGTTCATATAAATGCGTTTGTAGTGGTTGTAGACTGCGACCGCCAACTTTTTCTTGGTCTGCTCCTGCCCGATGACGTATTCGTCGAGGAAGGTTTTCACTTCCAGGGGCTTGGGCAGTTGGTTGGGTACGGAAGAGGCAGGAGTGGTGGTTCGATCGTCTTCCAGAATGGAATTACAGACCGCAACGCACTCGTCGCAGATGTATGCCCGGGGATAGTCGCTCGGAGAGGAAATCAATTTGGCGACTGCGTCCTGCGATTTATGGCAGAACGAACAGCGCAATATTTCCTCAGAACCCGTTCTGTTTTTCACTCGGCCCTACTCCTTAATTTTCCCACCGTTCCAGGGTTGACGAATGCCACCGCCAAAACCTCGAAGGACCCGACCGGCGCGGAAAGCCGATCATACCTTTACTTGGTCTTGTAGATGATATCGTCGATGATTCCGTATTCCTTCGCCTGCTGCGCGTTCATGATGAAATCGCGCTCTACATCCTTTTCTACCTTATCGATCTTTTGACCGCTGTGCTTAGCCAGTAACTGATTAGTAATCTCCCGCATGCGTAAAATTTCGCGCGCGTGTATGTCTATATCGGTCGCTTGGCCGGAAAGTCCACCCATCGAAGGTTGGTGGATCAAAATTCGCGAGTTGGGCAGAGCCAGTCGCTTTTTGTTCTCACCGGAGGCTAATAGTAGTGCCGCCATGGACGCTGCCTGTCCGATACAGATCGTGGTGACATCGTTTTTCACATACTGCATGGTGTCGTAAATGGCCATGCCGGCTGTGATCGATCCACCCGGAGAATTGATGTAGAGCTGGATGTCTTTCTCGGGGTCTTCCTGGGCCAGGAAAAGCATTTGTGCGATCACCAGGTTGGCGATGGTGTCGTCAATCGGTGTGCCGATGAAAATGATGTTGTCGCGGAGCAGCCGGGAGTAAATATCGTAGGCGCGTTCGCCTCGTCCGGTCTGCTCGATCACCATAGGTACCAGCATTTGTCGCTCCTCGTTCCGGTTCAATCGTTCACGCTCGTTCGTCACACTCCACCCTGTAAAACGATCAGTTGCTTGGCAAGGGGAGGATCGAAAATGTCCGTCTCAGGCGGACTGGCGATACAGCAAATCGATGGTTTTCTCGTTGCGGATTCTTGTCCGGATTCTATCGAGGCCACCATCCTGTGTCAAACGAGCGCGCACCGCTTCCGGGCTCTGTTTTGACTGTTGCGCCAGCGCTTCCACTTCACGATCCATCTCTTCGTCACTGACTTCGACTTTTTCTTCATCGGCCACTTTTTCGAGCAGCAGCGAAGCCTTCAGGTCCTGAATAGCCTGCTCGCGCTGTCCCACGCGCAGGCGTTGAAAATCCATCTTCTTCATCTGTTCGGCGGTGAGCCCTTGTGCAGCCAGAGCGCGCAGGCCGCGTTCGAGACGAATATCGATCTGGCGTTCGATCAGCGAGTCGGGCACTTCAAATTCATTGCGGCGCACCAGTTCCGCGACCAGTTTGTCCTTGGCTTCGTGTTCCGCCTGATGCTTGCGCTCGGATTCCATCTGCTCGCGAATCCGTTGGCGGACTTCGTCAATGGTAGAGAACTCGCCCAGCTTCTTCACGAACTCTTCGTTGAGTTCGGGAAGTTGCTTGCTCTTCACCCCTTGCACCTTCACCGTATAGGTGAGGGTTTTGCCCGCGAGTCGTTGATCCTGCGTATCATCGGGATATTTCACATCGAACGTGCGTTCGTCGCCGACGTTCGCGCCCGTGAGATGTTCGGTGAACTCAGGCATGGTGTTCTTCCCGCCGATTTCAACCAGAACCTCATCCATGTGAACGGGCTGTCCTTCTTCTGATTTGGGCGTGCCATCGAGCGAGACTTGGGCAAAGTCGCCTTCTGCCAATGCTCGTCCTTCGATGGGATTGAAACTCGCCGCGCGCTCCTGGAGATCGGCGACAGCCTGGGCAATGTCTTCGTCAGTAACGTTGATTTCTGTTTTTTCAGCTCGCAGGTCTTTGTAGCCTTCGGCTTTGACATCGGGCAAAACTTCGAACGCCGCTTTAAAGCGCAGCGGTTCGCCATCATGCACATGCAAGTCCGTCACGCGCGGCTGGGAAACAGGATGCATACCGAGGCGCTCGGTTTCCTGCCGAAAATAACGGGGAATGAGAGCTTCGACGACGTCGGTCTTGATCTCTTCGGAAAAGCGCTGCTTGATGATGGACGCTGGCACGTGGCCAATCCGAAACCCGGGCAGACGCGCCATCTTCTGATATTTCTGGATAAGGATCTCGGTTTGGCGGGAAACCTCTTGCGCCGGAATCTCGACTTCAATCTCGCGCTTGGTGGTGCTTTCTTTCGTTGTAGTGTCTGTGGGGCTCACAATCGCCTTTCCAACGGCTCTGGGATCGTCGACAACACCGCGGCGGACTCGTACGCGCTCGACCTGCCTGCCTCGATCCCTATGTTTGAGTGTAAAGACTCGCCAAAGGCAACGTCAAACGCAGGAAGGGTAGAAATCACCAAAGTAATGCGTGCTGGCCATCACCAAACGTAGAGACGTGGCAAGCCTCGTCTCAACAAAATTGTTGTTTCACTACAATGGAGCGAATGCACACTCCCCAGTGGCTGAAGATTCTGAACACCGAGGTCGTAGCGTGCAGGCTCTGTCCGCGCCTCGTGACCTATCGCGAGAAGATCGCGCAGGAGAAGCGCCGCGCCTACCGTGATTGCGAATACTGGGGAAAGCCGGTGCCTGGCTTTGGAGATCCGAACGCCCGCGTTCTGATTATGGGACTTGCTCCCGGCGCGCATGGTTCCAACCGTACAGGGCGACCCTTTACGGGGGATTCTTCCGGAAATTTCATGTATCCGATTTTGTATGAGACTGGATTTGCGAATCAGGCGACCGCTGTCGATCGGAACGATGGGCTGGTGTTGACCGATCTATACATCACCGCCGCCGGGCGGTGCGCTCCGCCCGATAACAAGCCTTTGCCGCAAGAATTTGCCAACTGCGCGCCATTTCTCGATCGCGAGTTGGATGGATTGGAGGGTCTGAAGGTCATCGTGGCATTGGGGAAAATCGGCTTCGATGCCTACCTGAACTTTTTGAAACGCCGAGACATTATTTCCACAAAGTCGCAGTATGTGTTTCGACACGGCGCTCGCTACAAGATGCCCAGTGGCAAGATTCTGCTGGCGTCGTATCATCCTTCAAATCAGAACACCAACACCGGCAAACTTACCCGGCAGATGTTCTTCGCGATATTCAAAGAAGCCCGCCGGTTGGCGGACAGTGCAGGGTAATGTGGGGCGGGCGCCCTCGCCCGCCTGTCATTCGTAGCAAGGAGTCAGCAGGATTGCTGGGATACAACTTTGGCGGGCGAGGGCGCCCGCCCCACATACCCTACACTGAACCTGCTTTACTTCAGCCTTGTCGCGGTTACTTCCAGTTGGAACTGCCGTTTGGAGTTGGGGTCATCGACGACGCCAATAACAATTGGTTTTCCCGTCGACACGATGGTCGCCCCGCTGATCCGAAGCTGCCGTAGCACGGGCATGCTGGTCTTGGTCGCCTGGTCGGGCGCGGCGAAATTGCTCAGGTCGGCGCGAACTTCCAGTTGCAGGACAGACTTGATCTCCTGCAGGCGTGCCGAAATGTTGGTGCCGACGTCGAGGTATTCAACTTCTCCCTGCTTCATCTCCACCGGCACGCGCGTGCCAATCTTCAGTTCCTGCCATTGAACGCCCTGGATCAATCCCATCGAGTACTGTCGAGTGTTGATCTTCTTCCCGTCTTCCAGTTCATGAAGAGAAAAGTCGAGCCGGTAGGCGGCGGCGTTGTCCGACATGGTTTTAGCAGTCACGCCTTCTGAGCTTTGTGCTGTGCCGGTTCCGGCGCCAACACAGACATAGATTCCGATTGCCAATAGTCCAACCATCACGTTCCTGAACATGTGTGCTCTCCTTTGCTACTCCGGTTGATCTGAATCTGTGGGGCCAGGAGGCCCCAGCCTCGGGGCCGCCCTGTCCCGTTCCTCCTGCTTGCGCAAGTGGGTTTGTGCTCGCGCGACTAACACTGCGCGCTCTGGAAACTCTCGTACGTACTGCGCCAGCAACTTCTCTTGGTCTGTTAAAGGCACAGGGGATGGAAACTGATCGAGCTTCGGTTCGCCTGTGCGAACCGCCACGGCTTGTTTCCGTGGCCGGGCAGCACGGCTGGGCACCTGTGCTTGCCCGGTATTCAGCGAGCGAGGAGGGGCCGGCTGATGAAGGGCCGCGTCATCTGTGGGTTGCGTCGTCGCACTTCCTGCGACCTGGTTCGGAACCGAGCGCCGATTGTGCACTTCAATCCATAGCGTTGCCAAGATCGTTACCGCCGCAGCGGCCGTGCCCCAAGTCCACCACCAGCGTCGAACCGCCAGGCGGCGCTTTTCAGCCTGCAGGTTCGCCAGAACTCGGCTCTCCAGGCCTGTTCGTGATTCGACTTTGCCATAGGCGCGAAGCGCAACGTCCAGCCACTGCTCGACTTCGCGATCTCGATCCATCGGGTCCATATTCATGTCCTCGAGCTGATCAGGCCCATCAGCTTGTCCTTCAAAATCTGCCGCGCACGAAAGGCTCGCGATCGGACAGCGGCTTCGCTGATCCCCAGCATCCCGGCGACTTCTCTCGCCGAAATCTCCTCCAGCGCCGAGAGGACCAGCGGATCGCGCAATTCTTCCGGCAAGGACGCAATCATCTGGTCCAACATGGCACTGCGTTCCTCGCCTAACAGAACTTGCTCGGCGCCAGCGCGCTCGGATCGTATTTCGTTCGCGACATCCTGCGTGTTCGCACTTGCGCGCAGAGTCCTCTTTCGCTTTTCTACTGCTACGCGCCACGCAATCCGCGCTAACCACGCCTTCGGGTCCTCAACGCGCTCGAACTTCTTCCGGTAACGGAGCACGCGTAGGAACGTTTCCTGGGCCGCGTCTTCGGCATCCGCCGAATCCCGTAAGACGGAGTAGGCGATCTGGTAAACCATCCGGGAATGTGTCCGGACGGTGGCTTCCAGTCGATCCTCAGCCTCGTGCGTCAGGGTCGGGACCTCGCTTGCCGTTGTGGCGATTGCCGTCACCGCCTGCTCCTACCCATAAAGAACGTCCGACAATCCCTTTCGTTCGTGAAAAACTTAAGTCCGGGCCGGATTTGGCCGATAAGCGAGTTGAGGGCGGATCCTTGCGGGATCGAAGCGCCTCTCGGGCCGGCCCGAGAAGTTGTTCGTTCCAGGGATGATGCCGCCCTTTATTCCAACCACGTTAGGTCAGCGATCACAGGCCACTGTGATGTTCGCCGCTTCGGGGCGCCTTCGCGTTGCGCTACAGTAGACGTGAAAATGAAATTGAATTTCATGTTCATATAAGGGCCTTCTCTATGCGCGGTGCCTTCCTATCGTTCGTGGTTGCGATTTCCTTTACGCTTTTTTGCCATCAGCCGACCTTTGCCCAGAAGGAAACCCCTCCCATCCAGGACAATAGCTTCCTGGTCGAGGAGGCCTATAACCAGGAAAAGAGCGTAGTCCAGCACATCAATACGTTCACCTATTTGGCCGACAGCCACGACTGGTCCTATACCTTCACGCAGGAGTGGCCGGTAGGCGGGCAGCGGAATCAGTTCAGCTACACGCTGTCCTCGGTGCGGCCGGGAGCGTTCTCATCGCAGGGACCAGGATTCGGAGACGCCATTCTCAACTACCGCTACCAGGTCTTGGGCAATGGTCAGACTCGCGTTGCCTTCGCTCCCCGGCTGTCCATGATTCTGCCGTCTGGCGATTCCGATCTAGGGCACGGATATGGCGGGGCAGGTGTGCAGACCAATCTCCCGTTGAGTGTCGTACTGCTTCCAAAACTCGTGAGCCATTGGAATGCCGGCACAACCTACGTTCCGCACGCCCGCAACAGTGCCGGAGATCGCGCTTCTGTCTGGAGCTACAACGCCGGGCAAAGCATGATCTGGCTGGCTCACCCGCGCTTCAACGTCATGCTGGAGACCTATTTCCTGAATGCCCAAGCCGTCGCTGGTCCGGGCAAGACCGAGTGGTCAAAAGTGCTTCTGCTCAATCCGGGGATTCGATGGTCGTACAACTTTTCGAACGGACTGCAAATTGTCCCAGGCCTGGCATTTCCGATTGGGGTGGGGCCGAGCGGAGGCGAAAAGGGAGTGTTCGTTTACCTGAGCTTTGAACATCCTTTTCAGAAAATCAAAGACTGAAAATGGTGCTTGCGGAGAACGGGAAGCTTTGGTGAGATTGGACACGCCAGCACAATGCCTTTGCCGGCAAGTTCCATGAACCTCGGCGATTTCAATCAACGTTTCGGAATCTACTGGTTGTTTTTCGGCTACACGCTCGCATTGCACGTCCTGGACGAAGCGGGCCACGATTTTCTTTCGGTCTACAATCCCAACGCGTTGGCGATACGGCGGGCCGTGCCCTGGCTGCCCGTGCCAACTTTCACATTCACGGAATTTATTGGAAGCCTCGCGCTGGGTCTGACGTTGTTACTCGCGTTGACTCCACTGGCATTCCGAGGATTGAAATGGATGAGAATGCTGGCGATTCCCATCTCCGCGCTTGCCGGAGTCCTGAACGGGCTGATGCATATCTTGTCTTCGATCTATCTGCATCGGTGGATGCCCGGTGTGTACAGTGCACCGTTGATCATGTTGTCTGGAGTGCTGCTTCTCAAGGAGTCTCTGCCCCAGCACTACAAGACCGTCGCGCGGTGAGATTCTAGAAACCCAGGAACACCGGCTCCGGTTCCAGATTGATCCCCCATGTTTTATGAACTCCGCTCTGAACCTTTTCTTTCAGTTGCTGGATGTCGGCGGCGCGGGCGTTGCCGGTGTTGATGAGAGCGAGCGCGTGCTTGCCTGAAATTCCCGCCGCGCCCAGCCTGAATCCCCTGGTGAAACCGGAATGCTCCACCAGCCACGCCGCGGAAATTTTGTGCTGCGCGTCGAGCGCCGGATAGCTGGGAATTGTTAATCCTTTGCTTTGCGCTCGTGCAGTTAAATCACTGAACTGCTGTTTGTTCAGCACGGGATTCTTGAAGAAGGATCCGGCACTGCGGCTGTCCGCGTCGCCGGGGACAATCACCATGCCTTTGCTTTCGCGAATCTCGAGGACTGCATCCCGTACCTGGGCGAGAGAGGGAGAACCGGTCGACCCCGTAAAGTGCTTTTGCAGGTCGGCGTATTTCAGACGGGGGCCGCCTCCGCGAGTGAGGCGGTAGGTGACGCTCAGGATGATGTATCGTCCGCGCTCGGTTGTGTTGAAGATGCTGCTGCGATAGCGAAAGCCGCAGGCTTTCGCCGTCAGAGTTACGGCGTAATTCTTGGTCGTGTCGAACGCGCTGACGGATTCGATGGTGTCCGAAACTTCCTGTCCGTATGCGCCGACGTTCTGCACCGGTGTGCCGCCGACGGTGCCGGGAATTCCGCTCAGGCACTCGATCTCGGCGCAATTCTGAGAGACGGCTTCGGCGACCAGATGGTCCCAACTCACTCCCGCGCCCACAATAAATGTACCGGCACCGACGCCCGCTCCAATACCCATTCCGCAAATCGAAATCTTCAGTACGATACCGGGCCAACCGGAATCGGCGACCACGAGATTGCTTCCGCCACCCAGTACAAACAGGGGTAACGCCTTCGTCTTGGCGAATTCCACTGCTTCGTAAACGTCGCGCTCGCAGGTTGCTTCCACGAAATAGCGCGCTGGTCCACCAACTTGCAGGGTGGTCAGAGGCGCGAGCGGAACGTTTTCCTGAATCGTGATCACGTGAATAGCACTCTATATGTTTCCGAGCATCTCATGTGGGCAGCACGTTGGCATATTAGAATGCCGTTACCGATTCAGGGCTTGCTGGAAATCCAGGGGTCTGAATACGAGAATCAAGGAGCAATAATGTATCCAGAAATCATGGTCGTACCGATGCGCGAAGAACTGACGCGTCTCGGAGTGCAAGAGCTTCGTACCGCCGCTGAGGTCGACCAGGTCCTGCCGCAACCAGGCACGACCATGGTGGTGGTCAACTCGATTTGTGGTTGTGCAGCCGGACGGATGCGTCCTGCAGTTCGCATGGCGCTTCAGAATGCCGCCAAGCCTGCGAAGATGTTCACTGTTTTTGCCGGGCAGGACCTGGAAGCGACGGAACGTGCGCGCTCCTATTTCACCGGGTATCCACCGTCGTCGCCGTCGATCGGAATTCTGCAGGACGGCAAGCTCGTCTACCTGATGCAGCGTAGAGAAATCGAATCGCGCGACGCGCAAGCCATTGCCGCCGACCTGAAATCCGCTTTCGATCAGCACTGCGCGGCCACAGCGACCAACTAAAGAAATCCTTTCTGTAGAGACGAGGCTTGCCTCGTCTCTACCCGTCTTGTTTGGGATTACTAGAACCGGAACAAGTACGACACCTTCACAAAGAAGTTCCGGCCATCGTTGAGCAGGCGCCCGCCTCTCGCTAGATCTCCGCTGGCATCCAGTTGCGGCGGGTTCACGATATTTTCCAGATTATTGTTGTATCCCACGTAAATCGCAGTGCTGGGATGGACGAGATACGTGATCAGGAAGTCGGTATTGAAACTTTTCGTCGTCTGCAGGGAAGTGAAGTTCGGAGTAACCAGGACGGCGTTGTATTGTCCGATGAAGCGGAAGGAAAGTTCCTTGTTGAACTGGTAGTTCACGCGTGTGCGAATGATGTGGTTGTTCAAGCTCCCGAGTGGGGAGTCGCAGTTCGCACAGTGATGCAGACGGAACAGAATATAGGTGTTGTCGATCTTCAGCGATTTGGTAGGTCTCACTGTGAGTTGGACGTTGGCGCTGTTGCGGCTCGCCAGAAAAGGCGCGAGGCTCCGGGTATGGGTGGGATCGTTCGGGTCTAACGGTGCGTCGTAATTGATGCGCTGGCCCCAGCGGTAGTCGGCGTGCACGGAAAACAGACGGAAGTAGTTCGTGTCGAGCGTGAACTCGGTGGTGTGGCGCGTGTATTTCTGAATCCCGTTAATGCCGTCGAAGTCGGACGCTTTCAGCTGCTCCATTTCCTTCGCGTAAAGCGCCGTCAGGAACGTTTTCCCAATCAACTCCACGTGCAGAGAAGGGAAGTAGCCGGAGCCGATTTCGTTCCCCTCGTGATCGTAGGCAAGATAGTGCTCGAACCTTGGCCCCCATGAAATCAGGTGCTTGCCCTCGGGACGAAAGGTATAGCGCAGGCTCTGGTTCAGGTTGTGAATGTCGGGCTGCGGATCGAATCCTGTCAGTGTGCGGAAATTCGGGCTGCGGTCTTCGTAGTCCAGAAAATAATTCAGCTTCAGGCCATCGCGTTGCACAACGACCGATCCCGCCGATCCTGCCTGGTAGCGCCCGTTGGTGTCGAACAGGTTGAAGTTGTCGTCCTCCGGGTTGATGGTTGCGCTGAAAGCGCCTTGCAGTGTTGCAACCCAGTTTTCATTGAGCTTGAAGTGCCCGTCCACGCTTCCCACGCGATTGAAGAATCCGCCGGCCTCACGATCGGCATAAAGCAAGCCGACCGACGATTGCTTGCCAATATCGCGACTGACGCGCCCGATCGCAAACAGCGCGTGCTTGCCAAACAAAGGATTGCCTTGAACGCCTTCACTGGGTGGCGTCACCGCTTCGCCGGGTGAATCCGTTTCCGCGATCAGAGTTCCGACCGCCCAAGGGCCGTCTTTGCCGGTCAATCGAACACCCAATTTGGGATCGGCGATGCGGCGTGTAAAGAGAAGTTGAATTGGCGTCTGAAAGTAGTTCGAGTTCTCCAAAAAGAAGGGACGCTTTTCAGGAAACTGGACTTCAAAGCGCTGATTGACTGTGATCTGCGGGTCGTCCGACTCGATCTGACTGAAATCCGGATTCACCGTGGCGTCGAGGACGAACTTGTCCTTGATTACCGCTTTTGCGTCCAACCCAATCTGCCCAAATGCCGTTCGTTGGGTGTAGCGTGGATCATTTGGATCGCGCAGGTCGAGTTCTTTGAACGAACGAAAAACTCCGTAAGGTATCAGTTGCAAGTTTCTACCGGGCGAAATTTTCTCGAGGCCAGTCGCCTGCCCTGCCTGGTTCAATCGCCCCTGAATTCGGCTGGAATATTGTGGCCAGAATGCCTGCTCGTTTTTTCGAGGAAGATCGCGGGCGAGCAGGATTCCCCAGGTCTGCGGATCGCTCGAAGCAAAGCGCAAACTGCGAAATGGGATTTCCATCCAAATGACGTAGCCGCGATCAGTTAGTCGTCCGGCGGAGTTCCACACGGTATCGAACGACATATCGAAATTCTGGTCGTTCGCGCCAGGGCCTTCCGACCACAGGGCATCGGATTGCACGCCGAGAGGATTGGAAAAGAACGCGTAGGAGTGGCGGTGATCGTTGAAGGTGTCGAGCATGAGTTCGACGAAGTCGTCGTCGAACACATCTTCGCGGCGCGACAGGCGCGCGCGCAGCTTCTGGGGCTCCCGGTCGAAGCAGATAAAGATCGCGTAGAGACTCTTCGCGTCATATCCGAAATAGACGTCGGTACGCTCGGTCGACGCGGCGCCATCGCTCGGGATACGCTGGCGGAACTGCTCTGCCTTGGCCAGCTTGCCTTGCCAGGCTGGGCTCGGTTCCATGGTAAGAAACTCTTCGATGCGAGGTGGAGAGTCCACGTGTGGAATGCGAATCTTGCCGAAATTGGAGTCGTCGGCCACAAGAAGATGGGCCGAGCACACGAGCGCCAGCAGGAGCCACCGGAGGTATTGGGTTGCGTACACGTAGGGATTCGGCTAGATATCCAAGATTTAGACGAATGACTATCTTACTCGTGAGCGCCGGGCCGGGGGGCTGTCCACAGTGGTTACAAGAATCGAGCTCTTGTGTGCGGCGCCCGAAAGGCAGAGAATTAGGCATTCCCCGGAGGGCATTCATTGGCGAAATACCGGCAGCATGGTTATCAGGACTCGGACAGAGAACCGCATAAGAAAATGGAGCAGCCGTCCTCCGCTCCTTCGCGCCGGGACAATACTTTCGGCCCACGGCCACTCAACATGCCGGGAACGCGTACGGTATCACGCTGTGCGCAGTGCGGAAACCTCCTGCAGTCCATCGCCGAGCCGCTGGGGCAATGTCCGAAATGTGGATTTGATCTGCACTCCTGCAAGCAGTGCGAACACTTTGAGCCCGCCAGCCGGTTTGAATGTAACCAGCCCATTCCGGAACGCATCGCCCCCAAAGACAAGCGCAACGAATGCTCGTTTTTTTCCATGCGTGTCGCGCTCGAGAAGGAAACGTCGAGCAAGGGCACTGCACGCCCCAACGATGCGCGTGCAGCGTTCGACAATCTATTCAAAGACTGATTGTGGATACGATCGACGGAAACCTTGCTACGGTTTCTGGGTCGGCCGCAGCAAGATTTCGCTCACGAAACTCTGCGGAGCCTGCGTGACCAGCATTTCTACCGCATGCGCGACGTCCGAAGCTTGCAACATCTTGTCAGCGCTCTTTCCGGCGTGCGGACTGAAGTCGGTATGCACCGATCCGGGACAGACCACCGACACGCGAATGTTGTGCGATCGTAATTCTTCCGCCACGGTATACGTCAATCCGTTGAGTCCCCACTTGGAAGCGGAGTAGGCAGCGCCATTCGGCACCGTATTCTTCCCGGCAAGCGACGAGATGTTGATGATGTGTCCGCTGCGGGCTCGGATCATCAGCGGAGCGAAACTGCGAATGCAGTAGTAGACGCCGCGCAGGTTGGTGTTCATCATGCGATCCCAATCCTCGGGGGATAGCTGGTGCAGAGGAGTGCCAAAAACGCCTATTCCGGCGTTGTTAACCAGAATGTCAACACGGCGGAGGCTCGCCTCAACCTGCTTCGCCAGGGCCTCGACTGAACGCAGATCCGCCACGTCACATGCCATGGCCGTGCTGTTTCCGCCTTGTTTATTGATTTCTGCGGAGGTTGTTTGAAGAGGCGGAAGAGCGCGTCCGCAGAGAACAACGTGCGCGCCGAGACCCGCGAGAGAGGCGGCGATCGCGGCACCGATACCTCGCCCGGCACCAGTGACGACCGCGACTTGCCCGGTCAGGTCCGCTTTGGGTCCGTGGGTCATGGGATAGCTCCTTTGGGTAGGATCGTAACTCTTTTAGGGTAGGCGACGGGAGCGGCAGAATCCATCCGCCTCTCCCGATTTCCGCATCGAAGCACATAGGAGGCGCTAAGGTGTGCAAACGTCTTGCCTTAGCAGGATGACATCCTTATAATCCGCACACCGGATTAATCGCAGGCCGCGGTACATTTTGTAGCGGTCTAGGATTCGCGGGACCTTCGCCTGTTTGTTCGAGGTGGAGCCCGGCACGAAGCTCGGGTGCGCCGGTCAGGATGTCGATTCCAGCTTCCCCAAAGAGTTAAGGAGCCTAAGTAATGAAGAAGATTCTTGTCGCGATGTTGCTGGTAACTGCCATTGCCGCCGTCGCTCAAACCACTGCTGCTCCGGCGCCTGCGCCGCAGAGCTCAGCCGCGCCGGCCGCGCCAGCGAAGAAAGAAATCAAAGATCCCGCCGAATACAACGCCTACATCGGCGCGTTCGGACAACAGGATCCGGCAGCCAAGGTCAGCGGTTTCGAGGCCTTTGTCACGCAGTATCCAAACAGCGTGATGAAGGAAGAAGCCCTGGAACAGCTGATGGGTGCATACCAGCAGACGGGCAACGTTGCCAAGATGGTTGAGACCGCGCAAAAGGTCATCGCGGTGGACGCAAGCAACCTGAAAGCCCTGGCGTTGCTGGTCGTAGGGAAACGCATCACGGCGAAGACGCCGCAGGATTTGGCGGACGCTGCGCAATACGGTGAAAAAGGTTTGGCCGTGTTGCCGACGTGGCCGAAGCCGGAAGGCATGGCCGACGCCGACTTTCAGAAATTCAAGACTCAGACCGGCGTAATTTTCAACGGCGCCGTTGGCATGACCGCGTTTCAGAACAAAGACTACGCCAAGGCCCAGCAGAATTTGCGGGCAGCAGTCGAGGGCGAACCGACTGATGTGAACAACATCTATCCACTCGCGTTGGCTTATCTCACGCCGGGTCCGACGGAAAAATCGCTGGATGGCCTGTTTTTCATCGCGCGTGCCGCGAACCTGATCAACGACCCCAAGGGCAAGGCGGACGTGATCAAATTCGGCAAGAGCAAGTTCGTCAAATACCACGGCAGCGAAGAAGGTTGGGGCGATCTGCTCACGCTGACTTCGTCGACTACACTGCCACCCGCCGATCTGAATACGAAGATCAGCCAGTACGTTCCGCCCACTCCGGCCGATCAATGTGCTGACTTACTGAAGACGAAGAAGGTTGAGGAAATGAGCTTCGCCGAGTGGCAGTTGTGCCTCTCGGAAGGCAAACAGGAGGATGCGGACAAGGTTTGGGGAGTTCTGAACGGGAAACCGCTGCAAATGATTGCTCATATCATGAGCATCGATTCCGCGAAGAGCCTGAAGCTTGCCGGCAGTTCCGATGACATTGAAGCCAAGCGAGCGGACATCGATCTGACCATGACCGCAGCGATTCCGGTCCGTCAAATGCCGAAGGCCGATACCGACCTTCAGTTTGAGGGAACGCCTGTTTCTTACGTCGCCAAGCCGTTTGTGATGACGATGAAAGACGGCGCCCTATTGGTCAAGGCCGCGCCCGCTGCTCCCAAGAAGCCGGTTGCTCGCAAGAAGCCGGCGGCTAACTAAGCAATCTGTAATAGAAACAGAAAAGCGGTCCCAAAATTGGGACCGCTTTTTTATTGCAGAGGGTTTGATTTCTCAGGCTGGATCGCGCTAACGAACGACCTTGCGCTCCAGCGCGATCGGACGAGCGCTGCGAGGGGGACGCTTGGTGCCTTCGCGCAATTGCCGCACATCGATCTTCAATTCCTGCATGGTGCGGCTGAGCGTGTTGCGGTGCATGCCCAGCTCCCGCGCGGCCTTGCACTGGTTGCCGCGGTTCTCCTCCAGCACCGTGACGATGAACCGTTTCTTGAACTCGCGGACGGCTTCTGAGTACAGGATGTTGCTGCGAACCATTTGAAATATGAGTGCTTCCAGTTGATCTTTCACGAAGTCCTCTCGTTTCCGCGATTCTCAGATCTTGAGACAGTGCTGCAACTATAGTTCTTCCTGGCGATCTACCGGGCCGGAGTATTCGGCGGCGGAGGTGGAATTTGCGCCTTCCGCAGATATTCCAAGCCCTGGTCGAACCGGTGACGCAATTCCTCGGGTGCAAGCCAAATCGCCGCCCTACCCACGACCATGAAGTATGGAGCCAGTTGCGAACCCGGCATCCAGCGGGCAGTGGGCGCGAAAGCAGCCATGGCTACGAGTACGATCGCCACGACCAAGCTCCCTTTCAGCAAGCCCAACACACCGCCGAGTGTCCGATCAATCGCGGACAAGCCCGCTTCCTTCATCATCCAACGCGTTAACCGTCCTGCTAGCGCGGCAACCAGCAATACAGCAAAGAAAATAATCAGAAACGCGCTTAGATCACCCAGCCACGTTTGCTTCAGGAATATCCCAAACCAGTCCGCCAGGCGCCGGTATTGCCAGGCTGCCAGCAGATACCCGACAACCAGGCCTGCGAGTCCGAAGGCTTCATGGAAAAAGCCTTCCCAGGCAGCCGTGGCCACCGAGAACACCAGGAATGCAAGGATAATCCAGTCCGCAACGCCCATGATTGTGCTCCAGAGCGCCGGTTGCTAAATCTCCAACTCGCGTCCTGTGAGCTGGCGATACGCCCCGAGATACTTTTCGCTGGTCCGCCGTGCTACGTCCTGGGGGAGGGCAGGCGCGGGCGGCTGTTTGTTCCAGCGAATTTCTTCGAGGTAATCCCGTACATACTGCTTGTCGTAAGAATTCTGCACTTTACCCGGTTGATAAGTGTCGGCCGGCCAGAAGCGGGAAGAATCCGGTGTTAGAACTTCATCCGCCAGCGTGATGCCCTGGGCGGTGATGCCAAATTCAAACTTGGTGTCGGCGATGATGATGCCGCGCTGCAGCGCGTAGTCGGACGCTTTCTGGTAGATCTTCAAACTCACGTCGCGGAGCTGCCGGCTGAGTTCGGGATCGACCAGCTTGCACATTTCCTCGAATGAAATGTTGATATCGTGACCAGTGGTCGCTTTGGTTGCGGGCGTGAAGATTGGCTCTGGCAACTTGTCAGACTCTTTCAATCCTGCCGGCAGTTGGATGCCACATACTTTGCCGCTGGCCTGATATTCCTTCCATCCCGAGCCCGAGAGGTAGCCGCGCACCACGCATTCGACGGGGAACATATCCGCGCGCATGACCATCATCGACCGGCCGCGCAGTTCCTCAGCATGCGAACGGATTGCGGCGGGATAACGATCAACATCGGCGGTCACGAAATGGTTGGGTGTGACGTCCTTGAGAAAGTCGAACCAGAACAAGGAAATCTGCGTGAGCACCCGGCCCTTGTGCGGAATGCCGGTAGCCAGCACGTAGTCGAATGCCGAGATGCGATCGGTTGCGACGAACAACAAATGGTCGCCATCGAGGTTATAAACGTCGCGCACCTTTCCGCTGGCATGCAACTCAAGCTCAGGGTAGTCGGTTTGCAAAAGGACGGGGTCGAGGAGTTCAGGGCTCATGATGTAATTCTAGTAGCAAAAAACCTCGCGTATTCTAACTGGCGAGAAAAATTTGTCAACGACTTCCGTTATCAAGATGGGCTGGTAAACGTCACTATGGGAGTGAAAAAGATTGACAGTTCGGGGATCGGTGAGAAGCCTTGCGGGATAAGGCGTCTGGCATAGCTGTGGTGTGGAAAAACTGAGGATGGCGGAGGATAATTCGTCCTCGGCATGTTGCAGCGGAATTGTGATTCTACAGCGTTTGCATCTCCCACCGATTGCTCGAAAATCGCGCACTGTCAGACAATGACGACCAGGAGAGTCGATTGAAGCGCTCAAGCATGCCGGACAGAGTAACGGGCAGGGCAATCTCAACTCTGCGAACAGTCGCGATCAGTATGCTGTTGGTACAGTTCCTCTACGCCCGGGCGATGACGGCGGAGCCTGGTTCGGTGGAGACGGAGCCGAACTGCAAGGAATGCCTCGTCTCGACCGCTATAAGAGTTTTGTGAAGGTGCTGGAGAAGAAACTTATGGAGAAACGATGAGCCAACGATCTGGACGGTTTGTCGCAGTGATCGCGTTGTTGTTTGAATTTCTTGCCGCGCTTCCCGACGCAGCACAGTCCGGTCCCTCCGCCACGGAACTGGCAGTGCAAGTCCGCACCGAATCCGGCCTGCTCAAAGGCGCTCGTTTCGGTGACAAAGCGAACGAGCTGATGTTTCTGGGGATTCCCTATGCTGCTCCTCCGATTGGGCCTCGGCGTTGGATGCCTCCCCAGTCGCCAGTCTCTTGGACAGGCGTCCGCGACGCTGATGCTTTCGGAGCAAGCTGCATGCAACAGGATAAATGGCCGGCGGATACCGCCAGCTACTACGCCACCCTTCCCAGCCTCAAGCATTACGCTGGTTATCACACGAGCGAAGACTGCCTGTATCTGAATGTCTGGAGCACCAACGTCGGCGGAGCCAAGCCGCTACCGGTGATGGTGTGGATCCACGGCGGCGGCAATGTGGGGGGAACCGGGGAGTTGTCGCCGCTTGGCCCAGCTCTGGCGAGACGTGGCGTCGTCCTGGTCAGTATGAACTACCGGCTCGGCGTTTTCGGCTTCACTGCCCATCCGGCGCTGACCGCTGAGTCTCCACATCACGCGTCTGGCAACTATGGTTTGATGGATCAGATTGCCTCGCTGGAGTGGGTGCAACGAAACATCGGCGTCTTTGGCGGAGATCCCCGAAACATCACCGTCATGGGCTCATCGGCGGGCGGCGTAAACATCTGCTACCTGATGGCATCGCCGCTCGCTCGTGGACTGTTCCATCGAGCCATCGTCGAGAGCAACGGGTGCGCTGACTATTTTGTCCCGGAATTGACACGCGTAACAGCATTCTACGGTGGCACGGACTCCAGCGAAGCCGCCGGGGTTCGACTTGCCCATCGCCTGGGAGTGGATGGCGGTCCTGACGTGCTGGCGCAACTCCGGGCGAAGAGCGCCGAAGAAGTGTTGCAGGCTACCGATCCAGCTGGATTCTTTGACGGAATGGTGGACGGCTACGTGATCCCCGAGCAACCAGCAATTGTGTTCGCGGCAGGCCGGCAGGCGGCGATTCCACTGCTACTAGGTAGCAACGCCGACGAGGCAGCTTTGTTCGTAGATGACGCGCCGAAGACCATACCCGACTACCAGCGCTGGCTGCAAAAAGATTTTGGCGAGGACTGGAAAACTATCTTCGATGCTTATCCGGCAAAGAGCGATGCGGAAGCACCCAAGGTTTGGGACGCGATGTTAACGGACTATGAGTTTGGCAGCAGCACATACCAACTGGCGCAAGCCCAGCGACGCATCAATCAGCCGGTGCATTTTTACTACTTGACCTACCCTGCCAAGGCTGGCATGGGAAAATACGCGGGACGCGCGTACCACGGTATTGAATTGAATTTCTTATCAAACGTGTTTCCTCGGCCGAGCAAGTGGGAGCAGGACGCAGCAGACCTGAAGCTGGCCGAAACCATGGGCGAGTACTGGACGCGATTTGCCTCAACCGGAGACCCCAATGGCCATGGTCTCCAGAACTGGCCGCCCTATGACCCCGGCACGAACCAAGTACTCGAATTAGGACATGAAGTGAGAATCGTAGGGATGCCTCACCTCGACCGCTACGCGGTTTTCATGAAGGTACTTGCGAAGAAGTTTGCGGATCGCATGGCAGCCCAGCGCAAATAGACCGGGAGATCGCAGCTGCCCTACGCTGCCCCGAATCGCACGGACACCAACTTCGACACGCCCGGCTCTTGCATCGTCACCCCATACATCACCGGCGCGATGCTCATCGTCTTCTTGCTGTGGGTGATGAGCACGAACTGGGTCTGCACGGACATCTCCTTGACCAGTTCCGTGAAGCGTTCGATGTTGGCTTCATCGAGTGGCGCGTCAACTTCGTCGAGGATGCAGAACGGTGCCGGCTGATATTGGAAGATGCCGACCAGCAACGAAAGTGCCGTGAGCGCTTTCTCGCCGCCCGACAGCAGCAACACGTTCTGAAGCTTTTTGCCGGGAGGCGAAGCGACCACGTCGATGCCGCTCTCGGCGCTGTTTTCTTCGTCCGTGAGGCGCATGAAAGCGTGTCCGCCGCCGAACAGTTTGCGGAAGGTGGTGCTGAAGTTCTCGTTGATCTTGCCGAAGGCTTCTTCGAATTTTTGCCGCGATACCTGATCGATTTCCTTGATGGTCGCGGCTGTGTTCTCGATGGAATCCAGCAAATCTTTTCTCTGAGTTTCGAGAAACAGGTGACGCTCCGAGGTCTCTTTGTATTCTTCGAGGGCCATCATGTTGACTGGACCCATGCCGTCGAGACGGGCCCGCATCTCGCGCTGGGCCTGATCTTCAGCGGCGAGTTCCTCGCCCGCAACCAGGACGATGGTGGTGTCCGCCATCAGGACAGGCCGCTCGATGCCGAGATCGTTGAGGCAAGTATCGGCAAGGTGCTGGAGGTCGGATTGAAGTTTGGCCGCGGTAGCGGAAATCTCTCCGCGGCGGTCACGGGCCTGATCGAGCTGAAGGCGCGTGCTTTTCAGCAATTCTTCGATTTCGACCGCGCGGGCTCGTACCTGCTCGGATTCAAACTGGAGCAAGCCGTCCCGGGCTTCGCCGGCATTCCGTTCCGAATCGAGTTCTACGAGTTGCTCTGCCAGTTGCAGGGTCTCTGCCTGGCGCTGCGCAATTTCGCCGACTGCGGCTTCCATCTGCGCCTGCAAAACGCCTGCCCGCTCCCGCATCTCGGCTACCAGTGTTTCAATGCGTTGCAGTAGCGTTGCCGCGGACCGATGACGCTCTTCGAGCGCCGCGGCGCGCGATGCTCTTTGCGAGGCCACTTCGGCTGCCACATCACGGCGCGATCGCAGGCCGGAGAGGCGTTCCTGGCCGTCCGCGGTTTGCAATTCGAATTGTGCGCGTTTCTCTTCGATGGTTTCCAGCTCCGACACGCGTGCGGCGATCAGGCTTTCCTGTTCCTGCCGCTCGCCGGCGAGGCGGCGCAGTTCGCGTTCAATCACGTCCATGCGCTCGCGAACGCGTCCCAATTCATTGTTCAGCTGGGACAGAAGATGGCCGGACGTCATGGCCGATTTTTCGGCATCGCGCTTCTCGTCTTCCAGGCGATCCAGCAGGGAAGTGAAGTCCTTGATTTCGTGGCCCAGTGAGAGCGTCCGCATCTCCTTCTCACGCAGCGCACGTTCGAGTTCTTCAAGTAGCCGCAAAACATCGCGCAGCTCGCGCTTCATCGACAGCGGACCTTCGCTACGCTGCTTGCCGCCGGTCACGGTCACGTTGTGGAAGCACTCTCCCGATTGCGACAGAAAAAATGCGTCGGGATTGCTCAAAGCCAGATCACGAGCCACCGTCGGATCGGGGACGATAAAGCCGTTGCCGAGCTTCGGCAGGATCATCTCCAACGATTTCCCGAATCCATTCAGCACGCGAATCGAACTCTTTAACGGAACAACGGAGGAGTTCGAAGGCGTGTGGCGAAGGCTCTCGTCGACCACGAAAGAAAACTTGGCCTGCGAATCTTCCGGATGTACGAGGAACGTGGCGCGGCCATCCACATCGGCGCGAAGCAGGGCGAGGCCTTCATCGGCCGCATCCCAGGACTTCACGACCACGTAGTTGAGTTCGTCGCGGAGGAAATCTTCAACCACCTGTTCGTAGCGGGGATCGACCTCCAGGAAGTCGGCGAGAACGCCGGCGGGCGCGTGTCCCCCTTGCAGAGCGCCTGATTGAAACAGGCGGCGCACGGATTCGGTCGAGTACCCGTGTTCGGCGATGACCGCTTCGAGCGATCCCTTCTTCCCGAGTGCGGTAGCGTATTCCGAACGGATCGAATCGAGATAGTGCTTGGTGTCGGATTCTTCCTTGCGCTTCTCTTCAAGCGTCCGGCGCAGGTCGGTGATTTCGGCCGCGAGTCCGCTGGCGCGCTGAACAACGGTTTCGAATTCCAGCTGAATCTGTCCGCGCTGTCCGCCGAAGGTCTCGCACTGAGTCGAGGCGGTCCCGATCTCGGCGCGCAGCCTCTGCTCTTCGCGATCGACCCCAGCCAGCCGTTCCTGCGATTGCGTCAATTGATTGCGCAGGTCGGACGCGGTACCCACGGCTTGCAGAATGGCTGCCCGCGATGCTTCCTGTTCCATTTCCAGAATCGCGAGTGCCGAAGCTGCGTCAGAGACTTCCTGCTGGCTGACCGACAATTCCTGCTGGGCTGCAGCCAGATCCGCAGTGGCCGATTCCAACACCTGCTGGTGGCCATTGCGTTCGTCTTCGAGCGCCGTAAGGCGGGTTGTTGCCTGGGCGAGTTCCGCTTCCGAAGAAGCCGTGCGCACGGTCAGTTCAGCGCAGCGCTCTTCGTTGGTGCGTTGCCGGGCATGACTGCGGTCCACTTCGATCGCGATCTGGTTTAGGCGTTCGCGATTCTGCCGCAACTCGGTCTCAATCGAATAGCCGCGTTGCGTGCGCTCGGAGTGTTCAGCGTCCAGTTGTTGCACGCCGTCGGACTGGTGCCGGATCTCTTCGCCCAGTTGATTGATCTGAGTGTCAAGAGACAGGCTCTCCTGATCCATCTGCGTGAACTTGCTGGCCAGTACTACACGCAGCTTGGCGCGCATCTCGTCACGCAGGCGAGCGTAACGTTCTGCTTTGCTGGCTTGTCGCTTCAGCGAATTCAACTGGCGCGTGACTTCTTCGAAAATGTCGTTGACGCGATTCAGGTTCAGCTTGGCTTCTTCCAGGCGAGCTTCGGCGAGACGCTTTTTCGTCTTGAACTTCGTGATTCCCGCCGCCTCTTCGATCACGGCGCGGCGGTCCGTCGGACGGCTGCTGAGGATCTGACCAATACGACCCTGCTCGATCAGCGCGTAGGATTCCGGACCAAGGCCGGTGCCCATGAACAATTCCTGAATGTCGCGCAAGCGGCAGAGCTTCCCGTTAAGGAGGTATTCGCTGTCTCCGGAACGGAACAGGCGGCGCGTAACCATGATCTCGCCGGCATGCGCTTGTTGCTGATTGAACTTGCGGCGGCGAATCTTCAGCACAACTTGCAGTCCAGCCGGCGCTGCTTCACTGGCTTCGACCGACGGAGCAACGGCACCTTCTACTTCTTCGGTCTTTCCAGGTTGCGCCTCTTCAACGGCCTGCTCGGTGTCAGCGGTGGCCTGAGCGCGCAGTTCCGCTTCGTCCCAATCTTCCTGTCCGGCAGGGATATCGTTCTGAATATCGATCTGGGTGGGTTCGCTGGCGTCCGGCCCGGCGTACACTTCGGGATCGATCAACGTCAGGGATACTTCGGCCATGCCCGTAGCATTACGGCCGGCGGTGCCGGAGAAGATCACGTCTTCCATCCGCGAACCGCGCAGAGACTTCGCCGACTGCTCGCCCAGGACCCAGGAGATCGCGTCCGCAATGTTCGATTTTCCGCAACCGTTCGGTCCAATGATCGCGGCAATACCTTCCCCGTGAAACTTCAGGTCAGTGCGATCGCAGAACGACTTAAATCCCAGGATTTGTAGCCTTTTGAGTTTGAGCAATGCCTACTCCTTCGTGCGCGGACACTTCTGATCTGCTGGCAACATCGGCTGGTGTGCGCCGGGTGACCGTGCGGAACCTGTTAACTACTTAGATTCCCAACTTCATTCCACGGTGCGATGCTGTCCCATCAGGCCGGGCAGCTACCACGGCTTTTCACCAACTCTAACGGCGATTGCGGCAAGGGTCAAGAGGTAAAACACCATATATAGGGGCCCCTTCCCGTCAACCGCCTTTAGTTGCACACGGATTGCAGCACGTGCGCGTACGTTTGCGGTGAGGACGAAGGAGGTGGGAGGACCGCGAGAGCAAATTCAATGTACGCCTGGCGAGTCGGAGGAGCAAGACCCGGAAATACACAGTTCGAGACCGAAATCTCGCTGCAGCGACGCGCCGTCTATTTCACTTCTTGCGCTCGACCAAAAAGCGCGCCAGGTCTTTAAGGGTGGTGGCACGGTCGCCGAATTCGTAGAGTTCTGCGCAGGCTTGGTCGACTAGCGCGTCAGCCTTGTGAAGCGATTCCTCGATCCCAAACAGCGCCGGGTAAGTGGACTTCTCGGCAGCGGTATCTTTGCCCGCGGTTTTTCCCAGTTGCTCGGACGTCTGGGTCACGTCGAGGACATCGTCGACGATCTGAAACGCAAGTCCGACGGATTGGCCGAAAGTGCGCAACCGGGCCACCTGGCTACGCGTGGCGCCTGCGTAGATTCCTCCGGCGACCACACTCGCAGTGATTAGAGCAGCAGTTTTCGAGCGATGAATGTACTCGAGTGTCTCTAATCCCGCGTGAGTATGCTCCGCTTCAAGGTCGACTACCTGGCCGCCGATCATTCCGTCGATCGTACCTGTCCCGTGCGCAATCTCGCGAATGATCTCGACGCGAGCTTCCGCCGGACACTGCAACTGCGCAAGCACCTCATAAGCCTGCGTTTGGAGTGCGTCTCCGGCCAGGATGGCGATAGCTTCCCCGAAGGCTTTGTGACAGGTGGGACGTCCGCGGCGGAGATCGTCGTTATCGAGAGCGGGCAGGTCGTCGTGGATCAGGGAATAGGTGTGGAGCATCTCAAGCGCTGCCCCGACATCTTCAATCCCAGGAGGCAGACTGCTGGCGACCATCCGTCCGGCTTCCATGCAGAGGATCGGCCGCAGACGCTTTCCGCCTGCGAACACACTGTGGCGCATGGCCTGATGAATCGAAGTGGGATGCTGAGTGGCAGCAGGCAACAACCGTTCAAGCGCACGGTCGGCGGCTTCGCGCCCCTCCTCCAGAACCTGTTTCAGCATGGCACCGCAGTATAACAAGCAGGCTGGGGAGAAATGAAAAGGGACGCCTGCAGGCGTCCCGGTTGTGGCGATGAACTTATTCTCAGGCAGCAGCGCGACGCGCGTGTTCGCGGGTCAGCGAATTCACGATGTCTTCTGTATTCCAGGGCACGCACATGTCAGCGGCGCCCCGTTGCAGGACCTCCGTCCAGAGTTCATCGTTTGCGAGCCGATGCGTGCAGACGATGTAGAGGTCGGGAAATTCATTGTGAAGATGTTCGACTTCGGTGGATTCCGAAGTTTCCACGTCCAACACCAGCACTTCCGCGGAGAAGCGAGTAATCGCCGGCCGGATTTCTTTGCGACTGTGGGTTAAGTAAACGACAGGGAAGTAACGTGAGAGGCTGGACGCCAATCTTTCAGCGATGGCAGCGTCATCCTGGTAAAGGACTACGTGTAGTGGCTCCATACATCCCCCTTACTTCACCGCTTCGGCGGTGGCCTTGGCTGCGACAGCAAACTGCTACCACAGGCGTGGACGATCCAGCGCGAACCAGCGTTACTTGCGTGACGCCTTTTCGGCCGGGGGCTCGAACGGTACGGTTTGGAGCTTTCCGTTCTGTTTCAACAGGATTTCTACTTTGCCTTCGGCGTCTTCCAGTTGTTTACGGCAAGTCGCCGAAAGTTGCATGCCCTCTTCGAACAGCGTCAGAGATTTTTCCAGTGGAACCTCTCCTTGTTCCAATTCATGGACAATCTTTTCCAGACGCTCGAGGCATTCTTCAAACTTGGCCAAACCTATTGCTCCTGTACCTATATTCTAATGCCGTGTTTTGGTCGTGAAGTCCAATGAAATCGATCAAATTCAAAAATTTCTTGTGCTACTTCGGCACATAAACGATTCGGCAGTTACCGATCTAGCCGAGCGCCTCCAACACGTCCACTGCGGAACTGTATCGTCCCTGCGGCGCGCTGATTTGTGCACCCTGGACTCGGTCGCGGACCGCCCTCAGCATCTCGCGCGCGATCGCGATACCTTCCTCGCGGGCCGCTTCCGGTGTCGGTGCATCGTTCATCCTCTTCAGGATCGAGTCCGGCACGGATACTCGCAATTCATTCTTCATGAACTCCGCGTTTCGCGCGCTGACCAGCGGCCAAATTCCCGCTACTACTGGGATGCGGCAATGCTCAATGTGCTTCAGGAAATTCTCGAGCAAGTTGAGATCGAATACCGGCTGAGTCACGACGTACTCAGCGCCAGCTTCTACTTTGTATTCAAAACGACGGATTTCTTCGTCCAGGTTCGGCAATCCCGGATTGGCTCCGACACCAATCACAAAACCCGTACCTTTACCGATCGTGTTTCCGCCCAGGTCAAGTCCGCGGTTCAGGTTACGGACAATGTTCACCAGTCCGATGGCATCCACATCAAACACGGCCGTGGCATCGGGATAGTTGCCCATCTTTGGCGGATCGCCGGTGATGCAGATCAGGTTGCGAATACCGGTTGCCGCCGCGCCCAGTAGGTCCGACTGGATGCCAAGCACGTTCCGGTCGCGGCAGGTGTAGTGCAGGATCGCTTCGATCCCAACTTCCTGCTGCATCAGGAGAGATAAGGCCTGGTTGCTCATACGCGCGGAGGCGCGCGGGCTATCCGGAATATTGATCGCGTCCACGCCGACCGACTTGAGAAACTTCGCGCCATCAACTTCTTTGCGGATGTCGATGCCCTTAGGGGGAACGATCTCGACCATTGCGACAAACTCGCCGCGAGCGATTTTCGCCCCCAGGCGTGAGCGCTCCGCCAACGGCGTGGTGGCCGCAGTCGATGGTGCTGCGTGATCGTGCGTGACGCCGGCGATGGCAGTCTTCTGACGCGCTTCTCCGGCACGCAGCGCCGACTTCATCGCGCGAATATGTTCCGGAGTCGTCCCGCAACATCCGCCTACCAAACTCACGCCCGCGGCGACAAATTTGCGGGTGTAGCTGGCCATATATTCGGGCGAGCAGAGATAGATATTGCGTCCCTCGACAGATCTTGGCATACCGGCGTTTGGTTGCGTCGCCAGTGGAAGGTTGGTGGCAGCACGCACGCGTTCAATCGCTTCCAACATCGCGACCGGTCCTACGCTGCAGTTGATGCCGATCACGTCGACTTTCCATTCCTCCAGCCGGGCCGTAAAAGCCTCGGGGTCCGAGCCGTCCAGGCAGTTGCCGTCTTCGTCGATCGTGACGTGCGCGACGAGCGGAATCTTCGGATTGACCTCGCGGCTAGCCAGCACAGCCTGGTGGAGTTCCTCCATGTAGCCGAACGTTTCGAGCATGAGCAAGTCGACTCCGCCTTCGACCAGGGCAGCGACCTGCTCGCGAAAGGAGTCGCGTGCCTCTTGAAAAGAGGTCTTACCCAGCGGTTCGATGCGGACTCCGATCGGCCCGACGGACCCGGCGACGAAGACATCAAAGCTCTTGGCGGCCTCGCGTGCCAGCCGGACTCCTGCCAGGTTGACGTCGCGGACACGATCAGCCAGCCCATGACGGGCCAACCGGAAACTATTGGCGCCAAAGGTGTTTGTCTCGACTATCTCGGCACCAGACTGCAGATATTCGTGGTGAATGCCGCGAATCAGATCGGGCTGCGAGAGATTCAGCTCGTCATAGCACTGGTTGATGAAGATGCCTTTGGAATACAAAAGCGTCCCCATCGCTCCATCGCACAGGATGGGCGACTTACTCAGGCGTTCGAGGAAATTTGCTGCCATCTCTTTCAGAATACAAGAAGCAACGGGCGGCTGCATCCGGGGCAAGCCAGTTGACACGAGCCTGCAAGTCGAACTAATGTTCGAGTCCTTCCCGCAACTTTCTTCTTCCCCAGACTGAGGAAAGCCATGAATGCTTCAGCGCCACTCGTTCCGGTTCGACCCAAGCGTCTCTTGTCGATTGATGGCGGAGGACTGGCCGGCCTGATTCCGGCCGAATCGTTGATTCTGATCGAGAAGCAGTTAGACGACATCACCGGGGAATCAAAGCCTCTCTGCGATCGCTTCGATCTGATCGGCGGCACGAGTACCGGAGCGATCCTGGCGGCCGGCCTCTGTCTGGGACTGAGGGCGGAAGAACTGCGCAATTTCTATCTCGATTTCGGAAAGGACATTTTCGCGAAAGTGTTTCTTCCCATACGTTTTTGGCATAGCTATCCGAGTCAGCCACTGGAGCGGCATTTGAAGGATGTCTTCGGCGAGAATACGACGCTGGGCGGTGCGCAATTACATACGCAGCTTTTGATTGTGGCCAAGAACGCGACCCAGGGAACCACGTGGTTTTTCAGTAACAACCCAAATGGGAAGTATTTCGGCACGAATGCTGCCTTGCCGTTATGGCATATTGTGCGAGCCAGTTCCGCTGCGCCAACGTTTTTTCCGCCGCAAAAAATCAACGTACCCGACGACCAAGGACAAATCCATAACTACGAATTCATCGACGGAGGCGTGAGTAGCTACAACAATCCTTCGCTCCAGCTTTTCCTGGAAGCCACCGACCGGCAATACAACTACGGATGGCCAACTGGCACGGAGAAACTGCTGTTGCTTTCGCTGGGGACCGGGTTCAACACCGCCACGATCGACGAGGGCAAGGCGTCCAGCTATAACCTGTTGGATTGGGCGCGCTATTCCGTCAAGGGACTGCTGGGCGATGCCAACCTGCAGCAGAATGTTCTGATGCGATTGATTGGACAACATCCGGCGGGACCTGTGGTTGTGTCTACTGCTGAAAGGGATGCGGTACGCGCCAGCGGAGCGCCGGCGGAATCGGTGCTGGCGTCTATGGATACCGGACTCGCCATGAAGAAACTGCTCACCTATCAGCGCATCACGGTCAGCCTGACGCGCGCCCGGCTGGATGGACTGGGCCTTACCGACATCGATCCGGTGAAGGTCCGCGAGATGGATGCGGTCGATCAGATCGGAAATATCCAGCGGGTGGGCGCGGCGGTTGCGAAAGAGCAAGTCAACATGAATGTTCTCAAGCAGTTTTTCTCGTAACGTGGTGCAAGATACGATTTCCGGGTTCCGGACCGCAGGCAACGTTTCAAGCTTTGCTATAATCCAACTCTTACATCTAAGTGATTATCCTGCATGCTGTTGGAGTCCCCGGTTTGAAAAGAGCCCTGACACTCGTGTGGTTCCTGCTGCCCGTCTCCCTTCTATTTGTCAGCTGCAACAGTTCCAACAGCGGCAGCGGAAGCGGCGGGGGTAGCGGCCTTAAATTCCGCGCCTTCATTTCGCAGGATGTTTCCGCAGGCGGTGTTGGTGCGGGCATTCAGATCATAGACGCCAAAAAAGATGTGCGGGCCTTTGTAGCGCCCATTGCCGCCGGCGCCACACCGGGCCAAATGGTGGTCACTCCCAACCGTCTGCAGACGCTGGTTTTCAGTCCATCCGACAATCGATTCACCTTGATCAGCAACAGCGGCGAGAGTGCCTCCACCGGAATCACGTTGCCCGGTTTCACCGAGAGTTTTGCCGTGACACCCGACAGCCTGACCGCTTACATCGCCGTCCCTACCGCTACGGTCGTTGGACAGTCGCCGGGCGTTGTGGAAATTCTCAATCTGAATAATGGTGTGGTGACCGGACAGATCGATATCCCGGCGGTTCGGCACGTAGCAGTCGGGCACACGGGAAATCGGGTGCTGGCGTTCAGCGACAACTCGAATTCAGTCGCGGTCATCACGTTTGGCACCGGCAATCCGACCGTCACATATGTGGGGGGCTTTGATCGTCCAGTAAACGCGTTTTTCAGTGGCGACGACAGTCAGGCGTTCGTTCTCAATTGCGGCGCGGAATGCGGTGGGATTCAGGCCGGCGTAGAGGTACTCGACCTAAATACCGTCACCTCGGGCACCCAGGTCGGGGCGTGCACTTCAGTTGTGCCGGTTGTGTGCGCGGGCAGCGTGGCGGTGGTGGATGGAACCACGATGTATCTGGCGGGTATTCCGTTCAATGCCGATGGCTCTCAGTTCGCACAGCCCTGTACGGGGGAAACGACCGCGGCAACCTCATGTGGACTACTGACCGTCATTGATCTCGCCAGCCTGTCGGTGACGAAATCCGGCATCGTGATCACCGACGGACTCCATAACCGGATGGCACTCGGGTCCAATGGACAGCTCTTTGTGGGGGCTCGTGACTGTACTGAGATTCTTGCTGTGAACACCGGGGACGAAGTCCGCGGGTGCCTGTCCATCTACGACACGCTGACCGATGCGGTTGTGATCCCACCAGCGAACGGGAACGTAACGGGCATCGAGCCGATCGCAAACCGCAACGTTGTGTACCTCGTTCAGGGCGGCGAACTGCAGATCTACGACACCACCACCGACAAACTCCAGAAGACCCAGATCGACGTGTCTGGGGAAGTAGTGGACGTGCGGACCGTAGATTTCTAGGGCAGGCGGCGTTGGGCGTTCGTTCTTAGGGAAAAGCTGAAGCACCTGGAAATCGTTGACCCCACTCCACTGAGTGCTTATCCAAAAATACCCCCGAAGAAATTGTCATCCTGAGCGAAGCGAAAGATCTGTTGTCCTTACTAGCAGCGACGAAAGCAGGTCCTTCGCTTCGCTCAGGATGACAACTCTGATAGGGGGCGCCCTCGATGTTTCTGCAGCAGGCTACTGAGTACTGAGTACCGCCCTTCCTACTGCGGAACGAGCGTCATCTCGTGTTGTTTCCGTTTTTCCACGTTGGCCGCAGAAAAGGCGAAGTTGAAGGTTCTTCCCCCGTACCACGCGGGCCACTGGTCCATGTAGTACTTGCTGAGGAATATCCCGCTTTCTCCAGTGACAAGGTTCAATGTGCTCTTGTCGAAGTCCGCAAAGTTCCAGGTCACGCGTTCCGATGGTCCAAATTCCTTGCCGACCGCTTTGACCGTGAACCCACTGCCACTGAGGGGGTGAACGCCCGGGCCAGTGAATTTTCCAACCAGCGGGAGATGGCTGAGCACGGGATGCTCTACGTCCACGGGATAAATCTTGCCCCACTTCCATTGGCTCACGTCGGAGGGGACGTCCGGTTGTTTGAGCACGTTCTCGACTGCGGCCACGAGCAGGCTCGGGTAGTCTTTGTAGGTCGAAGGCAGCCATCGAGCGGGTTGCTTGGTGAGAATCGTCTCCATCCAGACAGTAGACATGCCCCAGCGATAGCTCTTCCAGTTCAGCGTGCCGCTGTTGTCGGCTGGATCGCTCGGAGCTACGCCGAGTTTCGGTTCAAGAATCAATCTCTCCAGTTCCTTGCGAGCTTTCGTTTCAATGGACGGCGCGGCAGAATCGGCGGACATGCGTCCATCCCAATCGCGCAGGATGTCGGCTGCCTTCTTCGCCTTGTCGGAAATCTTGCCGGCGTGATCGAGCGCGTAAACAAACTTATCGGCACAGAAATGGTCATAGGTGGAAGAGACGTCCATCTGTAAGGCGAGCATGTCGGCGGGCGCGAACTTTTTGCCCGACTCCAGCACTCTATAGATGCGATCGGTTCGCCACGGTGCTTCCCACTCGGTGCTGATCGAATATTTATAGCCGTCGGGCGTGATGCGTCCATTCGCGCTCGCCAGGACGCCCGATTGCGGGTCATAGACGCGCGGCATTTCGTCCCAGGGAATGTAGCCCTTCCATTCGTGCGCGTCGTCGCTGCCGCTGACTGGGAGGCTGCCGTCGCCCGACGCGCGGATGGGAATCTTGCCGGTCGTCTGATAGCCGATGTGGCCGTCGACGTCGGCGTACATCACGTTTTGTCCAGGCGCGACGAAAACGGAAAATGCTTTGCGAAACTCATCCCAGTTCTGGGCCGAGTTCACGTCGAAGAAGGGAAGTGTCATACCGTCGTAGAGGATCCAGCGCAACGCGATCTTGCGGGTCTCTCCGGGCACGATGTCGGTGATGATCGGGCCGTGACGAGTAGTGACGACGTCGAGGGTCACGTCCGGCTGGTTTTTTACGTGGATGACTTCCTGCCGATGTTGAGGATCGCGCCAACCTGCGGGCGTCTTGTATTGTCCGTGATCGTTGAACTCTTCGATGAATACATCTTCAACGGTCGGTCCGACGTTGGTGAATCCCCAACCAATGCGCTGATTGTGGCCGACGATGACAAAAGGCGTGCCGGGCAGAGTTACACCGGCGACTTCGTACGTCCCACTCTTCAGGTGCGCCGCGAACCACAAGTTGGGCATCTGGTGGTCGAGGTGCATATCGTTCGACAGCAGGGGCTTTCCGGTGACGGTATGCTCTCCGGACACGACCCAGTTGTTGGAGCCTGGTCGGAACAGATCGGCTTCGGCGGCTGAAAAGCCCTCGAAGATCGCTTCTGCGGAGACGGGCCGCGCGGAGACCAAGAAGTGGAAGGGTGCGGCTTCAGCGGTGCCGTAAAGGCTCACAGCCCCTGAGGTCGCTCTCGATGCGGAGATCAAGCGGGAATCTCCACCCACTGGTTCGCCTTCGTCGTCATCGTCATCTTCTTCCTCGCTGCTGACGGCGGGATTGTCTTCGTCGATGCGGGGACGAGTGGCCGCGGGCGGACGATCTCTCCACGACGAATTCGTGTACAGGTCGGAAGTAAGCTCGGGCCCGAGCTTGGCAAGAATTTTTTCACGGGTCAGAGCACGCGCATAGCTGTAGTGATTCAGATCCTGCACCATGCGGGCGCCGACCAGCAGGGAATCGGCAACCGTCCACGGTTTTGGAGAATATTTCAGCAGGCGAAACTCGAGGGAAAGCTTGTCACGATGTGATTCCATGAACGCATTCACGCCCCGAGCGTACGCTTCGAAGTATGCGCGATCGCGTGCGGACATCGCCTTTTCCGTATCCTGCGTTGCGGCGCGCAGGCCGAGGATGCGCTGTTCACGGTCCATCTTGAGCAGGCTGGGTCCAAGGATCTCAGACAGCTCTCCAGCGGCAGCACGGCGCATCGCATCCATTTGCCACAGGCGATCCTGAGCGGTGACATATCCCTGCGCGAAAAACAGGTCGTCAAGCGAAGCGGCTTCAATCGTCGGGATACCGTGGTTATCACGAACAACTCGCACTTTCCCCGAGAGGCCCGACACAGCGACACTGCCGTCAATCTGTGGCAGAGCTGAGCGCGCGATGGAATAGAGCCAGGCCGCGCCGCCCAGAATAATCACGAGCAGCACCAGGCCAAGGATCAAGATTGCGCGGAACAACGGACTACGCTGGGAGCGAACATCGGGAAGCGATGTGGTCACGGACATGTTGCTGACGATTGTAGGTGGCGGTTACGCCGGTGACAACCGTTGAGCCGCTTCCGCAACAAGAACATAACCACGAAGATCACCAAGGTGAACACGAAGGATCACGAAGGCCTCGGCGTAAGGTTTTCCTTTGTGTACCTTAGTGGATCGACTTCGTGTCCTTCGTGGTCAAGATTTGGAAGGTGCCGGTCCAACTGTGACAGCCGGCGTCACTTTTGATTCTTAAGATAAGTGTCAAACCACGCAACATAGCGCTCCAGACGATCATGAATGTAGCTGGGCCTCGTCAATAAATGGTGTTGTCCTGGATAGATCACCAACTGTGTTGGAACCTTCAGTGTTCTGAGAGCCTGGTACATCTGTTCGCTGCCGATAATCGGCACGTTGAAATCGTCTTGTCCACCTACGAATAACGTTGGCGTGTGTATACGGTCAGCATGAAAGAACGGATACGAAAGTTTCATCCACAAATCCGGAGTACGCCACGGCGGTCCCAGTTCATTGTGGTACTGCACAATGTACTGGTCGCTGCCGTACATCGAAATCTGGTTCGCGCTGCCGGCGCCGCTGATCGCCGCCTTGAAACGTGAATCGGTCGCGATGGTGTAATCGGTCAGAATTCCGCCATAGCTCCAGCCTCCGATGCCAAGGCGTTCCGGATCCGCGAATCCCTTCTGCACCGCGTAGTCAATTCCCGCCAGCAGGTCCGCGACTTCTTTGTTGCCCCAGTCGGCAAATATGCTGCGCGTATATTCCGCGCCGCGTCCACTGCCCCCGCGATAGTTGATGGCGAGAACCACATAGCCATGTGCGGCAAAATACTGCCGCTCGAGTTGCAGCGGATACAAACTGAAGCTCAGCGCATGGTCGTCCTGCATGTTCGGCCCACCGTGAATCCAGAGCAGTGTGGGATATTTCTTCCCCGCCTCGTACGATGGCGGCTTTATGACCATGCCGTGAACTTCCGTGCCATCCTTGCTGTGAAAACTGATGTCCTCAACTGCGCCCAGTTGCAGTTCGGAGAGCAGAGCATCGTTGTGAGAGGTGAGTTTCCTTAGGTTCCCATTTTCAAGCGCATAAACGTCCGCGGCGGAAGCATCGGTGGCCGCAATCAACGCGGTGTGTCCTCCTCCGCTCTCGCGTTCCATGAGGACGGCATTGCCAACGTTGACATGCTCAACGTTGCCGCCGGCTGCGAGTTTCGCGAGATACGCACGCCGGTCGTCTTCCACCAGAAACGTCAGCGCGGAACCATCTGCCGTGAACTCAGGATCGGACGCGCCGCGATCAAATTGCGCCGTCAGAATCTTCGGTGTGCCGCCGGCTGCGGGTATCACGGCCAGCCGGTTCATGTTGTATGCGTTGTACTTTGCCTCCAACCCCTGCAGGAACGCGATCTGTTTTCCATCCGGACTCCATGCCAGCTTTTGCCCGTTTGGACTAAACGTGCTGACCAACTTGCGCGGTTGTGCTCCGGCGCGGGCGTCCACGACGAAAATGCCGTGCACGCTACTCTGGTCGGGTTCGTCCAATTGGCTCGCTACGAAAGCAATCTGTGACCCATCGGCCGACCACTCTGCATCGCCCTCCTCGTTCTTGTTGCCGGTGAGCGCTTCCAGTTTCTTGCTTTCGATATCGAATAGGTAAATATGCGGCACTGCCAAAGCAGTCAGGTAGCCGTCCACGTCCCGCTTGAAGTGAAAGCGGTCGGTGACGATCGGCTTCGCCACTCTTGGCTTCGCGTCCGTCGCATCGTTACCGGCATCTTCGGACTCCGCCATTTCCAGCATCAGGCGATTGCTGTCGGGTGACCAGCGATAGTCGTCAATCTCTCCTTTGACGTTGGTGAGTTGCCGCGCTTCGCCTCCTCGCCGGTCGAGCAGCCAAATCTGTGACGTCGTATCCGCGGGGCGCGCAGACATAAACGCGAGGTACTTTCCATCCGGACTCCAGCGCGCCGACGAGTCCGACGACGACTCGGCGGTGAGCGGTAGATCCTGAGTGCCCTCCCAGTTCACCATCCAGACCGCATTGCGGCGTTTGTCGGCCTTGCGATCGACAGTGGTGAGCGTGTAGGAAATCCATTTGCCTTCCGGCGATACCTGGATGTCGTGGACATACTGCGTGCGGTACACGTCGTCCGCGGTGAGCAGTCTCTTTGCCGGGGACTGAGCGAAGAGGGAGGTCGCGAGTAGCAGTGCTGCAAGAGAAGACGTCAGTCGAAAGGGCATGGGTGGCCATCCTCTCGCAGAGCGAAGTTCGCCGTCAAGGTAGTCCCCAGAATCCGCGCGGGGCAGGGGTTTCACCAACCAGGCCGGGTAGGTACAGGGTTTTCAGCGACTTGGCACCCATGCCTTTCCGAGTGAAAAACCGCTGGCCCCGGCTGTCAGCCAATGCTATTCTCTTTGGAACCTGCAACCCCCGCAGGGCATATCCCAGATGAGGTGGTACACAATGGTTTGGACAGCTCCGGTTTTCGAAGAAGTTTCCCTCTGCTGCGAAATTAACTCCTACGTGAGTGCAAAGCTGTAATCTGAATTGATGCAGGTCAAAATCCTCGGCTCTGCTGCCGGAGGAGCATTCCCCCAATGGAATTGTGCTTGCCCGAATTGCCATGCCGTGCGCGGCGGGCAGTTCCAGGGTAAGCCTCGTTCGCAGACGCAGGTCGCGGTCAGCGCCGATGGGGAATCATGGTTTCTGCTCGGTGCGTCTCCCGACCTGCGATCGCAAATCGAATCCACTCCAGAACTGCATCCTCGTTCCGGCACGCGTAGTTCTCCGATTCGCGGTGTCGTACTGGCCAGCGCCGATCTGGATCACGTTCTTGGATTGTTGCTGATGCGGGAACTCCAGCCTTATCCGGTGTACGCTGCCGAGCCTGTGATCAGGATTTTGCGCGACAACAGCATGTTCCGGATGCTGAACCGCGTTCCGAATCAAGTGCAGTGGCAGCCCATTCGCGCGCAGGAGAGTTTCAAGCTGGACTCGCCCACTGCGAAAGGTGGCGGCATCAGTTGCGAGGCCGTAGCGGTATCTTCGCACTATCCAGCGTATGCGAGCGGCATGCAGGCATCGGACGAGGCGATTCTAGGACTCATCCTGAAGTCGACATCGGGCGGCACGCTTGGGTTTTTCCCACAACTGGCGGAGCTTACGCCGGAATTGATGAGCGTATTTGCCAAACTTGATTGCCTCCTGCTCGACGGAACGTTCTGGAGCGAGGACGAGTTGATCCGGTTACAAGGGTCCACTCAACGCGCTGCCGACATGGGACACATCCCAGTCGGTGGAGAGAATGGTACTTTGCAGCGGCTTGCGGACCTGAATACGCCGCGGAAAATGTATATTCACATTAACAACACCAATCCCATGCTCAATGAATCGGGCGCGGAATATCGCGCGGTCCGCGAGGCGGGATGGGAACTGGCGGAAGACGGATGCCACTTCACACTGTGAACGCGGACGACGAAAAGCTGCTTTCGATGGATGAACTGCGCGCGGCCTTGCGCAAGGTCGGTGAAGAACGCTATCACCACCAGCATCCATTTCATCTTCTGATGCACGAAGGCAAGCTGAGCCGAGGCCAGTTGCAGGCCTGGGCGCTCAACCGCTACTACTATCAAAATATTATTCCGATCAAGGACGCGATCATCCTCTCGCGCAGCGACGATTCCGAATTTCGCCGGGCATGGCGCAAGCGCATCGTCGATCACGACGGCGATGCGAATTCCGGCGTCCGGGAAAAAGACGGCGGCATTCAGCGCTGGATCAAGTTGGCGGAAGCCACCGGCTTGGATCCGGCCCGTGTCATCAGTAAGGAAGGAATTCTGCCGGCGACGCGATACGCGGTGAATGAATATCTCAACATCGTGCGTACTCGATCGCTATTGGAAGCAGTAGCGTCGTCGCTGACGGAGCTGTTTTCGCGTGATCTGATCTCGCTCCGCATGGATCGTCTCCGGCTGCATTATCCGTGGCTATCGGGTGGACTCGATTATTTCCAGGCTCGGCTGACGCAAGCCCCCGAAGACGCGGCTTTTGCCATCCAGTATGTTTACGAGCACGCAAAGACGCGCAGCGAGCAAGAGAAAGCGATTCAGGCATTGCGCGACAAGTGCGACATCTTGTGGGCTCAGCTCGACGCGCTCTATTTCGCCTATGTGCAGCCGGGATGGCCGCCGCCGGGCGCATTCAGGATTGAGAAACAATAATGCAGATTGCCGAAACCAGTAAGCCGGTTCTTGCCGTCGGGTGCAAATGGGGTGGGACTGAAGAAGCGCCGTTGGTCCTCTATCCCGAGGGCGCAATGAAGGTGCACGGCACCAGCCTCGCGATCCTCGCGTTGTGTGACGGCCAGCGGACCTTCGTGGACGTGGTTGAAGAATTGCAGCGCCAGTATTTTGGCGCCGACCCGAAGCGCATACGAGAAGATGCCACCAAGTTTCTGGAACAAATGCACGACAAGCGCATCGTGGACTTTTGATGCTCTCGAATCCGCTCGCCCTCATCGCCGAGGTCACCCACCGCTGTCCTCTGCACTGCGTGTACTGTTCCAACCCGCTGGAATTGGCTGCAGCAAGTTCGGAACTGAAAACCGAAGACTGGCTGCGCGTGTTCGCCGAGGCCGCCCAGATGGGTGTACTGCATGTTCATCTGACCGGCGGCGAACCGCTGGCGCGTACCGATCTCGAGGAACTGGTTGCCGCTGCACATCAGCGCGGACTCTACATCAACCTGATCACCTCTGGTCTAGGGCTTTCACGAGACCGTCTGAAACGCTTGGTGGACGCTGGACTTGACCACATTCAACTGAGCTTTCAGGATTCCGAGCAGGAGCGCGCGGACTGGATCGCGGGTACCAAGTCGCACGCTCATAAGATTGAAGTCGCGGCATGGATCCGCGAGCATCGGGTGGCGTTCACTGCGAACTTGGTCGTGCATCGTCAGAATCTGGATCACCTTGAAGAAACAATTGCCTTCATTGAAACGCTGCGGCCTGGCCGGATCGAGATTGCTCACACGCAATACTACGGGTGGGCGCTGCAAAACCGCTCCTCCCTGATGCCAACCGCCGCGCAACTCGAGAACGCGCTCCGGGTCGTCGCAGCGGCGGAAGAGCGGCTGAAGGGAACGATTCGTATCGACAGCGTGATTCCTGACTACTTCGCGAAATTTCCCAAGGCATGCATGGGAGGATGGGGACAACGCTTGATCCTGATCGATCCTGCGGGGAAGGCGATGCCATGCCACGCGGCCGGCGTGATCCCCGGGATTGTTTTCGAAAACGTTCGCGACAATTCCTTGCAGGCAATCTGGAATGAGTCCTCAGCCTTTCAGCGCTTTCGTGGAGAGTCCTGGATGCAGGAGCCGTGCCGCAGTTGCGATCGCCGTACCGAAGATTTTGGCGGATGCCGTTGTCAGGCACTTTTACTGACCGGAGACGCTGCGGCTACGGACCCGGTATGTTCGCTCGCGCCAACGCATGACGTTGTATTGCGGACGATTGGCGATGCGCCGGCGGATATGATTTCGACCGCGAGCCTCGCCGAAAACTGGAAATATCGCCCGAATCCCGGTCGGGCGTAGCGGCTTTCATTGGCGCAATTGGTGCTCGCCCGTTTATTATGACTTCGAACCATGCCGCGGTACGTTTCGCGGGCGCATTCGAATCCGACATGTTGCAGAAAAGAATTGACGATCAGCCGAGTATCTCGCCAGAGAACATGCGCGAGGCCGAGGATATCTTTCTGCGCCATCTGCGCCGTGTCGGCCTGAAGCAGACCGAGCAGCGCGGCACGATTCTGCGCACGTTTCTGGAGACTCGCGAACATCTTTCTACCGATGAGCTTGCGCAGCTTGTGAAAAAGAAAGATGCGCACATCGGATTCACGACTGTCTATCGAACGCTCAAGCTGCTCGCCGACTGCGGATTGGCCAGCGAAGTGGCCTTTCACGATGGCATTGCGCGCTACGAACATCAATACAACCGGCGCAGTCATCACCACATGGTGTGCACCGAGTGCGGAGCGTCGGTGGAATTTTTCTCTCCTGAAGTAGGAGTGCTCGAACAGCAGGTTGGCCGCAAGCATCGCTACGTAACGACTCGACATACCTTCCAGATTTACGGCGTCTGTGAAGATTGCCGCAAGAAAAGCAATGGCCGGCGCCTCGTTTAATTCCCCTACATCCGCGCAATCCGAAGCACCGTGCCCACGCTGCGATGCGCCTGTACCTGCGAATGCGGCATTCTGCCCTGACTGCTCGCGCTCGATGCTGCCGCTTACGCCCGCAGAAAGGTTGGCCTCGGCGAGCGCCTATTTCACTCTGGTGCCTGCGGTTGTGTTGTTGTTCCTGCCGGTATTTCGAAAAAGCCGTTTTGTCCGCTTCCACGCATGGCAGAGCATCCTTCTCTGGGGAGTTTTTTTTATCGCCTCGATCACGGGAATCTTGATCTCGAACATCGCCGCTGCCGTCGCTCTCCTGCTGCTGGGAATCCTCGGATCGCTGGGGATGTTTTTCCTGTGGGCGGTTCTGTCTCTCAAGGCGTGGCAGGGAGAACGCTTTGAGTTGCCGTGGTTCGGATCGCTGGCGGAGCGATTGGGATAGCACTGGCCGCGAGTGACAGGTCACGGGGCGCGCAAGACCCATTTCCACCGCTGGAAATAGAACGAGAAATGAATTGCCATCCTGAGCGAAGCGAAGGACCTGCTGTTTTTTGCTAGCGAGGAAAGCAGGTCCTTCGCTTCGCTCAGGATGACAATCTATATATTGAACTCTCAAGCTGTTCTGGTGACATCCACGCCGGGTGACGTGAATCCTAACACCTGAGACCCGACACCTAACACCTGCTTCATAGACATTCCTCTCTCCATCGTTCAAAATAGTCGGTTCACTTATCATCCAGGAGACCTCATTGAGTCAGCTTCGCCGCGCGAAAATCAGCGCCCTCGGAACCTACGTTCCGCCTCGCCTTTTGACCAACGCCGACCTCGAGAAAATGGTCGATACCAACGATCAATGGATTCTCGAGCGTACCGGAATTCGGGAACGCCACCTCGTCGACAAGGGAGTCGCCACCAGCGATTTGGCCACGGAAGCGGCCAAGAGAGCCCTGGCGGAACGTGGCATTGCAGCTTCCGACCTCGACGCGATTATGGTTGCGACCGTCACTCCCGACATGTTTTTCCCGTCCACGGCCTGCCTGGTGCAAAACAAGCTGGGCGCGAAAAACGTCTGGGGATTCGATCTGTCGGCGGCGTGTTCGGCATTCGTCTACACGCTGCAAACCGGAGCGCAGTTCATCGCTACTGGAGCGCACGACAAAGTTCTAGTCATTGGCGCGGACGTCATGTCCTCGATCATTGACTACACCGACCGCGCCACCTGTGTGATCTTCGGGGACGGTGCCGGCGCAGTTCTTCTGGAACCTGCCACCGACGATTCGCTAGGCATCATTGATTTCGCCCATGAGGTGGATGGTTCAGGTGCGGCGTCACTCTACATGCCGGGCGGCGGAAGCCTGAACCCGTCAACCCATGACACCATCGACAAGAAGATGCACTTCGTACATCAGGACGGCGGCGCTGTTTTCAAATTCGCGGTGCGAAAGATGTCAGATTTGTGTGACCAGCTTCTGACGCGGAATAATCTGAAAGGCAGTGATATCGACGTCTTCATACCCCACCAGGCCAACCAGCGCATCATCCAGGCAACCGCGGATCGCCTGAAGATGCGTCCCGAGAGCGTCATCATCAATATCGACCGTTATGGGAACACTACGGCCGGGACGATCCCGCTGGCGATGGCGACGGCGCGCGAGGAAGGGAAGCTTAAGAAGGGAAGCCTGGTGCTGTTGGCATCCGTGGGAGCCGGATTCACCGTGGGTGCGACGTTGCTGCGGTGGGCCTACTAGAGCAGTTCTTAGTTCCCGGTTCTCAGAAAACTACACTTCACACGGTGAGCTGATTATCGACTCGTAGTTTCCAAAAATTGGATGCTGGTTCTGCTGAGAACTGAGAACCAGGAACTGAGAACTATTTTTCCGCCATCGCGCCGACCAGCGACTCAAAAATCCTGACGCCATCGGTACAGCCCAGTTCCGGTTCGGCGGCGCGTTCCGGGTGCGGCATCATGCCGAGTACGTTTCGTCCAGGGCTGCAAATGCCGGCAATATTTTCCAACGATCCGTTCGGATTCGCTTCGGCGGTAACCTCGCCTGCTTCATTTGTGTATCGAAACACGATGCGCTGGTCGCGCTTGAGTTCCGCGAGCGTCGCTTCGTCACAGAAATAGTTACCCTCCATGTGGCCGATCGGGATCGTGAGAACCTCGCCTTTCTGACAGTTCTGTGTAAAGGGTGTCTGGTTGTTTTCAACCCGCACATGAACGGGCTTGCAGACATACTTCAGTCCAACATTGCGCATGAGGGCGCCCGGCAGCAGTCCAGATTCGCAAAGAATCTGAAAGCCGTTGCAGATTCCCAGCACCAGGCCGCCGCGGTCGGCAAACTTGCGGACTGATTCCATGACCGGCGAAAATTTCGCGATCGCTCCCGTACGCAGGTAGTCTCCAAACGCGAAACCGCCGGGAACAATGATGACATCGCAATTCTGGAGATCATGCGACTCGTGCCACAGGAATGTTGCCTTTTGCTTGGCGACATGTGTGGCAGTCCAGTGAGCATCGTTATCGCAATTCGATCCGGGAAAGATGATGACACCGAATTTCATGGGACTCCTCGGGGTCAGGATAACATGCGAGGTTTGTGGATCCAGTTTCCGGTTGCTAGTTTCTCGTTTCTCGTTTCCAGTTCCTCGCTCGATGGAAGGGAAAGCCTCTCCGCACACCAAGCACGAAACAAGAAACTGGAAACAAGAAACCGGAAACTGTTTCTAGTACTTGACGATTGCCGCAAACGATTTCGGATCGAGCGAAGCTCCGCCCACCAGCGCGCCGTCAATTTCCTCCTGCGACATCAATGAGGTCGCGTTTTCGGGCTTGACTGATCCGCCGTAGAGAATGCGTAGTCCGTCCGCAAGTTCCTGGCCGAGCGCTTTGGCGGCTTCAACGCGAATGATGGCGTGTGCGTCGGCGGCCATCTGTGGCGTAGCAGTCTTGCCGGTACCGATTGCCCATACGGGTTCGTAGGCGACGACGAGTTTGTGAGCCTTCTTGGCGGAGATGGCGTGGAAAGCGCGCAGGCACTGGCGGCGTAGCACGTCGTCGGTGAGTCCAGCTTCGCGTTCTTCGAGCACTTCACCGACGCAGACAATCGGCGTGAGTCCGGCTTCGAGCGCGGACTTGAGTTTCAGGTTCACCGTATCATCCGTCTCGCCAAAATGCTGGCGGCGCTCAGAGTGGCCGATGATCACGTGGGTCAGGCCCACGGCAACGAGCATCGCGGCGTTGACCTCGCCGGTGAATGCCCCTTCTTTTTCCCAATACAAGTCCTGTGCGCCGACGGCGATGTTCGAGCCCTTGGCGCAGTTGATTCCGGCATCGACCGCGAGGAACGTTGGGCAGACGACGATTTCATCGCGAGTGTGGTCTTTGACCAAAGGCAGAAAGTCGCGAAAGAAGTCGCGAGCCTGGTCAGGGGTTTTGTACATCTTCCAGTTGGCGGCAATTAGTTTTTTTCTAGGCATGAAGGATTCCAATTCCAATTTCGTAAGATTTACCAGATTCGGGATGATGCTGTGCGAGTGCGGTATGTGCAAATATATCGAGAGTGGCCCTGTCATACAGGACGACAGAGACCATTACGAGGTGCTGTGTTGTCGGGAGTGTCCGCAGAATGGTGGGGACCGCGACCCACGCTGCCTGCTCTACGGGGTAGCCAAAAATCCCAGTCGAGATTGCGGGAAAGGCGATGCTGTGGAGCTTGAGTTCGTCTGCAATCCGCATGCTCTCGCGGTAACAGCTGGCGAGAAGTTTCGGTTCGCCACGAGTGCCCCCGCTCCAGATTGGCCCGACCGCGTGAATGACGATCTTCGCGGGCAGGTCTCCTGCGCTGGTGGCTACGGCTTGCCCTGTCGGGATCGAACCGCGATCCGCAATGATGCGCCGACAATCGTCGGCAATGGCTGGACCGGCACCTCTAAAAATCGCGCCGCAAACGCCTCCACCAGGAGTCAGGTGATCATTGGCCGCGTTCACGATGGCGTCGGCGCCGTACTTGGTGAGATCTCCGTGCAGCAATCGCAGTTCGCCAGGGTCGCCCGTCTTCACAGTAAGAATGTAGTTCTCTGATGGAAGTTGACCTGGGCGATACTGATCCACTCGCGAATCCTCACCAGCCCCGGAAGGGGCAACTAGCTCCGCCGGAATTGCGGCATCGCTCAAGCGATACCCTGATACGAAACTGCGTTTCTCAGTCACCGGACCGCGCACGACAATGGACTCGCCACCGTCTATTTCTTGTCCGTCAGCGCTTCGACGCCTGGCAACTTCTTGCCTTCCAGGAATTCGAGCGACGCGCCGCCGCCGGTCGAAATGTGGGTAATCTTGTCGGCGACTCCGGCTGCGTTCACGGCGGCTACAGAATCTCCGCCACCCACAATCGAGATTGCTCCGGGATTCTCGGCAATCGCATGGGCGATTTTGAAAGTGCCTTTCGAGAACGACGGCAATTCGAATACTCCCATCGGGCCATTCCACACGATCGTCCGGGCTCGAGAAACTTCTTCCGAGAACGCTTCGATGGTTTGTGGGCCGATATCCAGCGCCATCATGTTGGCGGGGATCGGTTCGCCGGCGTTCACAACTTTCGGAACCGCAGTAGCATCGACGCGGTCGGCGATCACGTGATCGGTGGGGAGAAGAAATTTGAGCTTGTGCGTCTTTGCCTGCTGGAGGAGGTCCCCGGCGAGGCCAATCTTGTCTTCTTCGACCAGGGATTTGCCGACTGGCTCCCCTTGTGCTTTCAGGAAGGTATAAGCCATGCCTCCACCGATGATCAGCGAATCCACTTTGCTGAGCAGGTTCTGGATGACGCCGATCTTGTCACTGACCTTGGCGCCCCCGAGGATTGCGACAAATGGCCGCTCGGGATTCTGAAGGGCGCGGCCCATGTACTCCAGTTCCTTTTCCATCAGCAGGCCGGCAGCAGATTTCTGGACGAATTTGGTAATCCCAACCGTGGAAGCGTGGGCGCGGTGCGCGGTGCCGAACGCGTCGTTTACGTAGAAGTCCGCCAATTTTGCCAGCAGCTTCGAGAATGCTTCGTCGTTCTTTTCTTCTTCGGCGTGGAAGCGCAGGTTTTCGAGTAAAAGGGTCTGGCCTTTTTCGAGCTTTAACGCCATCTCCTCGGCTTCGGGGCCGACGCACTCGGGGCAGAATCCGACATTTTCACCGCGAGCGAGGTCGCGGTCGAGCATCATACGCAGCCGTTCGGCGACCGGCTTCAAACTCATTTTCGGATTCGGCTTGCCCTTCGGACGTCCGAGGTGCGAAGCGAGAATCAGGCGCGCACCGTGACGCAGCGCGTACTCGATAGTAGGCAGTGTTTCGCGGATGCGGGTGTCGTCCATGACGCGCCCATCTTCGAGCGGAACGTTGAAGTCGACGCGCATGAAGATGCGGTGATCGTTGAGAGGCAGATCGCGAATAGAAAGTTTGGACATGGGAGATTCGTCCTTGGTCGTTTGTCGTTGGATGTCCGTCCTTCGCTATTCGCTGTTCGCCGTTCGCCCTGTCGCGTTTGCGAGTGCGCCAATGCTCGAATTCTTAAGGCTACACTCACGCGTACTGCGAAGGACGAACGACGAACGGCCATCGACTCAAATAGCGAACGACGGTTAACTTACAGGCCCTTGGCCGCCATGTAGTTGATCAGGTCATGGACGCGGCAGGAGTATCCCCACTCGTTGTCGTACCACGCGATCACCTTCAGGCAGTTGCCGCCGACCACGAGGGTCGAAGGCGCGTCCACGATGGAAGAACGGGCATCGCCTTTGAAGTCGGACGAAACCAGTTCGTTCGATTCGTAGCCGAGATAGCCCTTGAGCGAACCCGATTCCGAAGCTGCTTTCAAGGCCGCGTTGACTTCTTCCTTGGTGGTCTTCTTTTCGACGAACACAACCAGGTCGACGACGGAGACGTTTGGCGTGGGTACGCGCATCGAGAAACCGTCCAACTTGCCTGCCAGATCCGGAAGCACCAGTTTGAGCGCTTTGGCCGCACCGGTCGAGGTCGGGATCATATTGATCGCCGCTGCCCGGGCGCGCCGGAGATCTTTGTGCGGGAAGTCGAGGATCACCTGGTCATTGGTGTAGGAGTGGATAGTGGTCATCGTCCCGCTGACGATCTTGAAATGCTCGTGAAGCACCTTGGCGACGGGCGCCAGGCAGTTGGTAGTGCAGGACGCATTTGAAACGATGTGATGCTTGCCAGCGTCGTATTTTTCTTCGTTGACGCCCAGCACGACTGTGAAATCTTCGTTCTTCGCCGGTGCCGAAATGATGACCTTCTTGACCGATCCGCGCAGATGTTTCTTCGCCTCAGTGGCATCGGTGAACCGGCCGGTCGATTCCACCACTACCTGCGCGCCAACCGACTCCCAAGGCAGCGCGGCGGGATCCTTCTCTTTGAAAACCTTGATGACCTTTCCGTCGATCGAAATGCTGTCCGGGCCGGCCGTGATGGTGTGGGGCAGGTTCCCAAGGATCGAGTCGTACTTCAGCAAGTGCGCTAATGTCTTTGGATCGGTGAGATCGTTGACCGCCACAAAATCGAGATTCTTGTCTGCGAGCGAGGTTCGCAGCACATTGCGGCCGATACGCCCGAATCCATTAATTCCAACCTTCACAGCCATGTTGCCTCCGAAAAAAGAGTTTGATTGCGACAGAATAAATACTGAAAAATCGGTACGACTATTGATGTTAACAGGCCTTGTGACGCAGCGTAAACGTTCCGCGTCACAGAGGAACGTATCGTGGAGCACTTGGCCGCGATTTTATGCAGGTCCTGGAGTGATCTCCAGATAAGTGTCCGTGTTTCGCCACAGAAACGGGATTCGGGCCATGAAATATTTCGCGTTAATGAATTTTCGTGCGCGCGCAAATTCCGCTTCCCGCATGAATCGGACTCTCGCCGAAAATTCCGGGCCGGTGACCTTCCCGCGCATGGTAGAAGCAGCGATTCTTACCTCAGGATTGTTGCGAAGACGTTTTGCTTTTCCCGATTTGCCGCTGGTCATTACGAAGAGACGTCCATCCTCTTCGCCGAACCAGACCGGGGTGTAGACGGGAGTTCCGTTCTTGCGGAAGGTTGCCAGGCTGATGTAGCGTTGGCCACTAATCTCAGGGGGAATTGAAGGAGCCATGCCGATATTGTAAACATCAGAAGGGCAGCCTGCTCGTGAAGACGTCGATTGTCGAACAGAACGGGCTTACAATAAGCGGTCGGATAAGCAATACCGTGAAATAAACGTCCATGAGTGAGACTTGGAAACAGTGGGAAGGGCAGGTCGTGAACGGGGAGTTTCCCCTTTTGCGGTACCTGGGAGGCTCTCGCCATAGCGCCGTGTTTCTCACCGGACGAAAAACGGGTGATCCGCAGAAAGCAGCCATCAAGTTAATCCTGGCAGACCCGAGTAGCGCGGAGAATCAACTGAAGCGCTGGCAGCAGGCGGCGCAGTTGAACCATCCCAACCTGGTTCGTGTTTTTGAATTTGGACGTTGCGAGATTGAGAGCACCTTGCTCCTCTACGTCGTCATGGAAGCGGCGGAAGAAGATCTTTCACAGATTCTTCCGGAGCGCGCTCTAACAGCCGGGGAAGAGCGCCAGATGCTCCCATCCGTCCTCGATGCGCTGGCCTATCTGCATGGCAAAGGGATGGTGCATGGGCGATTGCGGCCATCCAACATTCTTGCGGCGGGAGACCAGGTAAAAGTGTCCGCCGACACGTTGCGCCCTTCGGGAGAACGGGTCGTTTCGCCGGACGGCTGGGGAGGATACGATCCGCCTGAGTCGTCGAGCGGAAGATTGACGCCGGCATCGGACGTCTGGTCGCTCGCGATCACGATCGTGCAGACATTGACGCAGCAACGTCCGCTGTGGCATCCCGCAGAACCGGCAGCTCCGTCGTTGCCGGAAAATACGCCCGCGCCCTTTGCGGAAACTGCAAGACACTGCCTGCAAGTCGATCCTCAACAGCGTTGGACGGTAGCGGAGATCACTGCTCGGTTGGCCGATGCTCCCTCGAAGCCCGCTGCCGCGGGATCACGATCGCAGCGAACTGCGGCCGAGAACAACGGGAAGACAAAGCCCCCTAAACGAAGTTACGCCTCGGCATTGATTGCGGCGGTGGCGGTGAGTGCAGTGATCGCGTTGGTCGTGCTGGTCGGCAACCGGCACAGCAGTTCGTCGCTTCCTGCGTCGCCAGTAGAAGGTGATTCTCAGCGGGCAACGCCGGCTAGTGCAGCTCTTCCTGAAACTCAATCGCCTCCAGCAGAAAATAAGCCCAGTGCGGTGGTCGGTTCCAAGAAATCCACTTCGCACGGAAGCGCCGATAAGCCGGTCACGAGTGCGGCGGGCAAGGGAACGGTATTAGAGCGCGTCATGCCGCGCGTGTCTCCAAGCGCCCGGCGCACGATCGAAGGCAGGATCAAGGTGGCGGTGCGAGTGGATGTGGATCCTTCTGGGAAAGTGACCGAAGCGAAGCTCGTTTCGCCGGGTCCAAGCCAGTATTTCGCGCGACTGGCATTAGAAGCGGCGCGGGAATGGAAGTTCTCTCCTGCACAGGTCCAGGGTCAGGCGGTCGCCAGCCAATGGAATTTGCGCTTTGGATTTCGGCGAAGCGGCACCGATGTCGATGCGAAGCCGATCGCTCCCTAGCAGGCTGCGGCAAAAGTCATTCCCGAGCGAAGGTCGCGGCCTCAGCGGCTAAAGCAGCATTCAAAGAGGAGGTGACCGTAGCGGTGAACCGCTGCGCCACCCAAAATCTAGATCGGGAGATAGACGAGGCAAGTGCCGTCTCTACGAACTCGGCAAAGCTTGTCGTTTGCGACGCACCTTCTCGATTCTGCCGGCATCAGCTTTGCTGCTGGCGTTCTTCTGCCATGCGTCGGCGCGCCGCTCGGCCTCGGATCGTTCCTCAGCGGACATCTGCGGCATGAGACTTGTCTTGGCATTCTCAATCTGCCTTCGCATGGCTGCTGTGTTTTCCTCGGACAGCAAGCACCACATATACGCAGCGATTCGGTCAGCAGGACTACCGTTCGTCCGACCGTAGTGTTCGGCCAATCGTAGTTGAGCCCAGGACTGTCCCGCCTCGGCTGCCTGGAGCAGCGCGGGGACGTCGTGGCCCTCCTCCTCTGAGGGACCCTGCTTGCGGGCCTGCGCACCGCTCATGGTGAGGTAGAGCAATTCAGTACGGCTGGAAACGCCCAACTTGTCGAAAATGCGGAATAGATAATTTTTTACTGTGTGGGGGCTCAGGCTGAGCGATTCCGCAATTTCGCGGTTGGTCATGCCTCCCGCCAGATACTGCACGACTTGGCGTTCGCGGGCCGAGAGGAGTTCGAGCCCCTTGTGGTTGGTCGCACGCACGAGCGGAGAGTTGGCGAGAGCTTCGAGAGCATGCTCGAGTTCGACGCTGCGTGCCCATATCTGACCTTCATGAACGCAGCGGATGCATTTGCAGAGGCTCTCCAGCTGTTCGTGCTTGGCAAAAATTCCTCTGGCGCCCGCGCGGAAACATTCCAACACGTCCGCGGGGCGCGACGAGTCGAGCAGCAGGATACCTTTGATCTGAGGCCGAAGGCCTCGAATTTCCCTCAGCACTTCGGTCCCCTGTCCGGGCTGATCGTCCAGGCTGTAGCTGATGATGGCAACATCGACCGGTACGCGCACGACGGCAGAGAGCAATTCCGCGGACGACAAGGCCGTGGCGACGACTTGTATCCCCTGGTCGCTCCGCATCGCCTCGGCAAGAAGCTGGGTGTGGATGCGAGTGCTGTCGGCGACGACGATGCTGATAAAGTCCGCGGCTCGCAGGTCTTGGGACGGCATCAGATCTCCTGAATCAATATTTCCGTGGAGCCGGCGCTGCTACTGACCAGGTTCCAGCAAAGGATGTTCGCCACCGAATGCAAACGCTCTTGGTATCGCAAATTCGAGGGGAGAGCAGCAGAAAGCGGCTAAGCAATAACCCTTAATTTGGCTTCCTGCTACTGCCCTGAGCGTACCATTGCGGGCAGCCATCTTCAAGAACTTGGTTTGCAACCTATGCAAATCGGTGCATAGTCGAACGATTCGACAATCTCATGTTGACACAATTTCGTAATGTCGCAAGTTATTGCCAACGAGAGTTCCTGTGTGAGGCTCGGAAATAGGGTTTTTATATTCACACAAAGTATTCATTATCAATGATATAAAGTGAATTTAGAGAATCTTCATCGGAGCAGCTAGCTCGGCCTCTACCACCCTCGTGTTAAGGTCTACCACTGATGTGCTAAATAGTATTATCTCTGATCTAAAATTCTCATGAATAAGAAATAAAGACCTAATTATGATAGAGATGTTTATCCACGGGATTTTATACCACTTGCACGGTATTGCAGGGGACTTTACCTTGAACCTGCGACCACGAAAGCCGAGCTGTAAAAGAACTCTCCCCCTGCGGTAACTCTCCCCTAAGAGAACCTGTACTTGCTGTGCATTTCATTCAGGCGGACCCATGCGATGGGACCCAGAGGGCGAAGCTTTGAGTAGTTCAAATCAGGGAGTAGCCAGCGCGTTGTCGCCCGCATCGGAAGGTGCGGCACTTTGCTGGTATGCGCTGCACACCCGCGCACGACACGAGAGAGTCGTCGAACATCGTCTCCGCGAGGAGGGTATGGAAACTTTCCTGCCCACGATTCGCGAGACGCATCGCTGGAGCGATCGCAAAAAAGTCGTCGATGTTCCTTTATTCAGTTGCTATGTGTTCGTCCGTTGCACCCTGAATGCGGATGATCGGACACGAGTGCATCGAGTGGACAGCGTTCTCGGATTTGTCGGAACGCGGGGCTCAGGTGTTCCGATTCCAGATGAGCAGATTGAAAACGTACGTGCGGTTCTTTCGCAGACGACCCCTTGCCGGACTCATCCTTTCCTGAAAGTGGGGCAGCGAGTGCGGGTATGTGGCGGCGCCATGGACGGCGTGGAGGGAGTGTTTCTCTCCGAAAATGGCGACCATAGCCTGGTCATCTCTGTGGACGTGATCCAGCGTTCCCTGGCCGTGCGGATCGACGGCTATCAAGTAAAACCTGTCTAAAGTCTTCAGTCTTCCAGAGTTGTCCTAGATTCCATCATGCATCAACCTGAAATCGAGCAGATCGGCGAAGAGCTGTACTTTGTCGCCGCGAGTCCCGCGACCCGCCGTTTGCGGACGCAGGCCGAACTGCTCTCCCAAACCGACGTTCCTGTGCTCATTACCGGCGAGGCCGGTAGCGGCAAGGCTACGGCTGCGCGGTTGATTCATTCGCTCTCCATTCGATCCAGTTTCCAGTTCACAAGAGTCAGCTGTGCTGCTCTCACTGCGGACATGCTGGAGAGTGAGTTGTTCGGATACGAACATTCAAATGGCAATGGACGTCTCGAATCGAAGCCTGGCAAGTTCGAACAGTGCGCCAAGGGAACGATCCTGCTGGAAGACTTCGAAGCCATGCCTGGTCCGGTCCAACTCCGGTTGTTGAAACTCCTCCAGACCAAAGAATTCGTACGCTCCGGCGGGCAGACTCCGATCCGGGTGGATGTGCGCATCATTGCGTCGACGGAAGGCAATCTCGATCAGGCCGTCGCCGAAAAGCGAGTGCAGGAAGAGCTTTACTATCACCTGAGCGCATTCGAACTGCACGTTCCCGCTTTGCGTGATCGTCGGGAAGAAGTCCCCTTGCTGCTGGGACATTTCATGAACCGTCTGACGCGCCGCTACGGAGTACCTGCCCCTCATTTTTCGGGTGCGCTGCTCGACGCCTGCCAGCACCACGCATGGCCAGGAAATCTTCGCGAACTGGAAGTCTTCGTCAAGCGCTTCCTGGTGTTCGGCGACGAAGCGGCTGCGGTCGAAGAGCTTAGTTCGCATTCCCAGTCCGCGAACGGCACTCCCAGTCACAACGGCATTGCTGTGATTCACAATCACGTCAAGACCGGAAATGGCAGCGGAGACGAGCAGTCGTCGCTGAAACTGCTGGTCAGGAATGCCAAGGGTGAGGCCGAACGCAGCGCAATTGCGCACGCACTCGAAGAGACTCACTGGAATCGCAAAGCTGCCGCCCGCCTGTTGAGCATCAGTTACCGGGCGCTGCTCTACAAGATCCAAGAGTACCGGCTTATTCCGCCGCATGATTCACAGCGGCTGCATCACTACAATGGATTTCGTGAAGCAAAGTAGTCCTGCCAGTTCGACACTGTCGATTGGCCGGGAGGCATCGCTCATGACCCTGAAACCGAATCCGTTTCGCGTCGTACTCACCTTCAGCCTGGTGCTGATGATTTCCGCCGCCGTTATGGCGCAATCGGATGCTGCGGCGCCAACTACACCGCCCGCAGCTGTGCAGGCTCCGGATAAAGACAAAGGCCACTCCGACGACGCCTATATGATCGGCGCCAATGATGTCCTCACGGTCAATGTCTGGAAAGAGCCGGACATCTCGCGGTCCGTGCCCGTGCGGTCGGATGGCAAGATCTCTCTACCCCTGGCCGGTGAGTTGCAGGCGAGCGGACAGACGCCCCATCAGCTTGAGCAAGAAATCACGAAGCGTCTGCAGAGCTATATTTCTGATCCCGAAGTGACGGTGATTGTCACCGAAAGCAAGAGCCAGAAGATCAATATTCTGGGAATGGTCTCGCGGCCGGGCACGTATCTGTTATCTGGCTCGACGACTGTTCTCGATGCGATTGCGATGACGGGCGGTTTCAAGGATTTTGCGAAGCAGAAAGCGATCTATATTCTGCGCTCGAATCCGGACGGCACGCAGAAGCGATTCCCGTTCAACTACAAAGAAGTGATCAAGGGAAAGAGCCTGGAGCAGAACATCCGACTGCTGCCGGGCGATACGGTCATCGTCCCGTAGGGGATGGCTATGAACATTCGACAAGTATCCATGTTGGCAGTGATGTTGTTGGGTAGTCAGGTCCTGACGCTCGGGCAGAACACGTCTCCACCGAACTCGGGCACCGACGATTCCCGATCGACGCCCGCTCCTGCGTTGACTGGAGTGATTGGAATCGACTCGCAGATCGGCGAAGAAGATACGAGCGGCAGCCTGCCCCAGATTCCGGCGATGCTGGGCGGACCGAGATTGTCGGTCGCTCTCAAGTCGGAATCGGAACGATCGAATTACCTGCGCGGCGGCCTCAACGTAGGCGCTAGCTACGACGACAATGCGTTACTGACTCCGCATGACGAACTCAGTAATACGACGTACTCGTTTTTCCCGAATATCAGCCTGGAGCAGGTTCATTCTCGCGTGCGCTGGACGCTGGGCTACGCGGCCGGATTGACGGTGAACCAGCGATTGTCGAGCCGCAACACGGGATCACATGGCTTGAATTTCGACTCGCAGTTCCGGTTGAGTCCGCATGTGAATCTGCGAGTTTCCGAAGAGTTTTCATTGACCAGCGGCTTCTTCAATCCAAGCGGCTCTGGCTTAGGAATTGGGAACGGTGGGCCGAACGCAAATCTGATTACGCCTTTGTCGCAACAGCGTTCATCTTCGACGGTGGTTGAAACCAACTACCATCTCGCGCTCAACGATATCGTCGGCGCGAGCGGGTCGTTCAACGATTTGCATTTCGGCGACGTCCCGACGGGTTTTGCGCTGGCCAACACGCGTACGGCCTCCGGTTCGGCATTCTGGCTGCATGGATTTGGGAGAGACTGGCTCGGCGTCGACTACCGCTTTGACCGCGTGACTTTTGATTCGAGCGGAGACAACAGCGGAGGCGAAACGCGCGTACACAGCATTTTGGCGGTCAACACGATTACTCTGCCGAATCACTTCACCCTGAGCGGATTCGCCGGCCCAGAGTACTCGCAGAACCAGGGCATTAATGCAGCGGGCGGGACGGGAAGTTCTCCTTCGAGCTTCAATGAATGGTCATTCTCCGGCGGCGTCGAAGCAGGCTGGCAAAAAGACCATACCGGCGTCGCCGTAGGCTACTCGCGACGAATTAACGACGGCGGCGGGGTACTTGGAGTTGTTCGTCTGCAGGGGGTCCATGCCGATATCCGGCAGCAGTTGTTGCCAGGTTGGGCTGTTTCCTTTGGCGCGAGTTACGGAAACAACAAATCGCTCACTATTCCTGTGGAGGGTAGTGCATCAAAGATCAATTCGGCATCGATCGGCATGGGATTGGAGCGCAACTTGGGTAAGAGCCTTGCCCTGCGAGTTGGTTATGCGCATGATTTTCAGGAGCAGTTTGGCGGCACGAATCTCAGCCAACAAGGGCCGGCACACCGCAACCGCTTTTCCGTTACGCTGGGATATCAGTGGTCCCGGCCTTTAGGACGTTAACGATGGAAGAAGATTTTCAAGACAAACCAGCTGAGTTTCCTGAAGCACACCAGATCCTCGGTTTTGTAAGCCGACGGCGCTGGCACTTCTTGCTGCCATTTTTTGCTGGCTGGCTACTGGTGTGGGGAATCAGTTGGTTCCTGCCGTCCGTGTACCGGTCGGGCACGTTGATCCTCGTCGAGCAGCCGGCTGTGCCGGAAAAGCTGGTGGCTTCCAATATCGACAACGATATTCAGCGACAGATGGACAGCATTTCGCAGCAGATTCTGAGCCGAACGCGATTGCTGCAGATTATCGATCACCTGAATCTTTACGCCGCCGATCGAAAACATAAGAATCCGGACGATTTGGTCGAAGTCATGCGCAAAGACGTGGAGATCGAACTCTCGCGCGGGGACGACCGTAAGCTTTCGGCGTTCAACATCTACTATTCCAACCGCGATCCGAAGCTGGCGCAAGAGGCAACCAACGAACTAGCCAATCTGTTCATCACCGAAAGCGAGGAGCAGCGCCAGGGACGTTCCGCGGATATCACGGGCTTCCTGCAGGACCAGCTCGATCAAGCACGCCAGAACCTGGCCGAGCAAGAAGCCCGCGTCCGCGAATTCAAAGACAAGCATATTGGCGAGCTGCCTAGCCAGACCCAGAGCAATCTGCAGATCCTCGCTGGCCTCCAGACTCAGTTGCAGGCGCAGGAAGATGCACTCAACCGAGCCCGCCAGCAGAACACGTATCTGGAGTCCTTGGTGAGCCAATACAAGACCCTCGATCGCGGTACAAAAGCGGGAGAAGGGGGGCCGGTGGGGTTAGCGGCCATCGACAAGGATTTGGACCGGCTGCGGGCCCAGTTGGCCGATTTGAGCGCGCGCTACACCGACAAGCATCCGGACGTCCGGAAGACGAAGGAGCAGATTGCCAGCACGGAAAAACAGCGCGAGCGGCTCGCAGCAGAGATCAGCAAGCGCGGTAACGATGGAACTCCGGACACCAGCGCATCTCCGGAATTGAAAAGCGCGCCGATGCTGGAGCTCGAAAGCCAGTTGAAAGCGAATCGCGCGGAATTGGTGAACCGGCAAGCCTCGGTGCGGGAGTTTGAAGGCAAAATTGGCGAGTACCAGTCGCGCTTGAACCATGCGCCAGTGATGGAACAGCAATTTACTGACATCACGCGCGACTACGAACAGTCCAAAGCAAACTACGATTCTCTGCTCGCCAAAAAGAATCAGTCGGAGATGGCGACCGACCTGGAAAAAACGCAACGCGGCGAACACTTCCGCATGCTCGATCCGCCGAATTTGCCGGTGCGTCCGGACAAGCCGAACCGGTTGCGGCTATGTGGACTGGGCCTGTTGGTGGGAATAGTATTTGGAGTGGTCATCGCGGGTGCGGTCGAGTTTATTGCCGGCAAGGTTCACACGGAACGCGAAGTCAAGAAGATCGTGCCTTTTGACATTCTGGTCGAGATTCCAAACCTGCCGACTCCGGCTGAAGAAGCGGAGACGCGCCGCAGCAATTGGATTGCGGGGGCGGCGGCGGCGGTGATTCTGTTCGCCATTGCGGTTGGGTCGGCGATAACGTATTTACGCGGCTAAACGACTTGTATAAAACTTTCTACAATTTGAAGCTGAACCCGTTCGAGATCACACCGGACCCATCGTTCCTGTTCTCGACCTCGCGCCACAACGAAGCCTTGGCTTCGCTCTACTACGGTGTGCGGGCGCGCAAGGGGTTCGTGGTCCTGACCGGCGAAGTCGGTACGGGCAAGACCATGCTGGTGCGCTGTGTGTTGGAATTACTGCGCCGCACCGGTGTCGCGTTTGCATACGTTTTTAATCCCAGTTTGTCGGCGTTGGAATTCATCCGCTACATCGCGAGTGATTTTGGACTGCCCGTTGCCGGCAAGGCGAAAGACGAGCTGGTTTTGTCGCTTAGCTCGTTTTTGGTGGAGAGGCACCAGCGCAAGTTGTCCACTTTGCTAGTGGTCGACGAAGCGCACCATCTGTCTCCGGAATTGCTGGAAGAAGTTCGGCTGCTCACGAACCTGGAAACTACGCAACAGAAACTGCTGCAAATCGTCCTGGCTGGCCAGCCTGAGCTCGACGAAATGCTCGACTCGTTCGAACTTCGTCAGATCAAGCAGCGGATTGCGTTGCGTTGTCATCTTGAGCCACTCAATCTGGAAGAGACGCGTGGATACGTGCAGAGGCGTTTGCAGATCGCAGGCGTTGCGCCCGACACCACCATTTTTTCGGAAGCGTCTGTCAGCGCGATTTTCAAACACTCCAACGGCTTTCCGAGGCTGATCAACACCATCTGCGAAAACGCGCTTCTCTCTGGATATGGCAGGCGTGCGGCAGTGATCCCGGGAGAAATCATTGACGAGATCGCGCAGGACCTTCGACTCGGCGTAGTCGTGACGCGTGGCGAAAAGAAAAATAGCGCAGCGTCCGCAACTAAGGAAGCCAAGGAACAGGAAAAAGACGAGTTGTTGCGCGCCGTCAAGACTCTGCTCGAACTGCACGACTATTTGCAGGATATGAAGACTGCCGAGAAGGCGAAGGAAGAAGCGGTTGTCATTCGCAGGCCTTACTAAGCTGCTGACTGAGGTCATTCAACAAGACTAACTATGAGCCGTATATTTGATGCACTCAAGCGGTCCGAAACGGAACGGTGGGGCAGCGATCTGCTGACGCCTCCCGAGTCAGTGAAAGAACTGCTTGAAGCAGCTGAAAGCCGTCGCGCACCGTTTCACGTCGAGACACTAGAGTCGCCAGCAGCGGTCGCGCCGCCAGAGGCATTTTCTCTGGAATCGCTTCCCACGATGAGGCCTGCTCCGTTGCCGGATGCCCGCCTGATCTGCCTTACTGACCCAGGAAGTCTAGGTGCTGAAAAATTCCGCGTTCTGGGACTGAAGCTTCGCAACCTTCGCGAGCAACGTAAACTCAAGCGGATCGTTGTTACCGGCACCGCCCCTGAGGAAGGGAAGAGCTTGGTGGCGGCCAATCTGGCTCTCAACCAATCGCGCAGCAAGATATTGAAAACACTGCTCGTGGACGGGGATTTTCGCCGTCCGATGGTAGCCAAGCGCTTTGGAGTTGGAACCCTATTGCCCGGGCTGAGCGAGTGTCTGCGCGGCGAGAAGCAGCTTTCTGACGTCGTTTACCGGCTTGAGGGGACTGGGCTTTCCATCCTTCCGGCTGGCATGGCTCCGGAAAACCCGCTCGAACTGATGCAATCAGGGCGGTTGCTTGAGTATCTTGACCGATTGGGAACAGTTTTCGATTGGATCATTATTGATACCCCCCCGCTCTTTCCGCTGGCGGATACGACCTTTTGGATGAAAATGTCCGATGGTGTCTTGTTCGTCGTCCGCGAGGGAGTTACAGAGCGCAAAACTTTGCAGCGTGCGGTAGATACGCTAGATCGCGCAAGCTTGATTGGAGTGGTGGTAAATAGTTGCACCAGTGGACGTGAACACAAATACTATTATTCCAGATACGGACAAGATGCGGTAAAATCCGAGTAGTTTCCCCCCTTCAGCCGCGACGCTGATCGTAAAATTTCAGCCTGGTTGTCCCCCACCCGGGTTAGTAAAGTCCTTCCCCCAATTGCATCCGTGCCCACTTGGCAGCGGCTTTGAGCCGCAGGCCTGCGTGGCTTTCAACACGAGGAGTGCGACCCGTGGCATCGACGACGACAAGACGGCTATCAACTGATCGATCTGTCCGGTCACAGAATCCGGCTCCAACCAGCGAGATCCTGACCGAGGACATCTTTCGACGCATGATCTCCCTGGAACGGAAGCGTAGTGAGCGCACGCAGCGACCGTTTGTTCTTCTCCTTATGGACACGGGCCGGAACTTGCCTACCGAAAAGAACGGACGTATTCTGCTGGAGATTCTCAATGCCCTCCAGGCTGCGACGCGCGAAACCGACGTCATGGGATGGTATGAACCAAATTCCGTCGTGGGCGTGATGTTCACCGAAATCACTCCCGACAACAACCTTATTCTGAGCACGATTCTTTCGCGTATCAGTGATGTGTTGCGCGGCCGCTTGACCAACGAGCAGTTCAGCCAGATCAAGTTTTCATTTCATTTGTTTCCGGAGGAGTGGGATCCGACCAATCCAGAACGGCCCAGCAATCCGACGCTCTATCCCGACTTACATGAACGCAACGGTTCCAACTGGTTGAGCCGCGGCATCAAGCGCTTAATGGACGTTAGTGGCAGCCTGGTTCTACTGCTGCTGTTGTCGCCGGTGTTTTTCATCATTGCAGCAGCCATTAAATTAACTTCCCGTGGGCCGATCCTATTCAAGCAGCAGCGCGTTGGCGAGCATGGAACTCCATTTACATTTCTTAAGTTTCGTTCCATGTACGTCAACAACGATGCGAGTAAGCACAAGGAATACGTACGCCAGTTGATTGCCGGGCAGGCCGAAAAGAATCCGGCGAATGGAAGCGAGGAAGGGATATTCAAACTAACCAACGATCCCCGCATCACCCGTGTCGGATCGTTTCTGCGCCGTACGAGCCTCGACGAGTTGCCGCAATTCTTCAACGTGTTGCGTGGAGAAATGTCACTCGTTGGACCGCGTCCGCCGGTGCCGTACGAAGTGGAAGCCTATGCGACCTGGCATCGGCGCCGCTTGCTGGAAGCGAAGCCCGGAATCACGGGATTGTGGCAAGTCCAAGGACGCAGCAGAGTCGGGTTTGATGACATGGTCCGCTTGGATCTCCAGTATGCACGCCTCAGTTCTCCGTGGCTCGATGTGAAGATTCTTCTACAAACCCCCAAAGCGGTTATCGCTGGAAACGGCGCCTGCTAGCTGTCTCCAGTTGTTGTTCAAGAACTCCCCTGGCTGTTCGTAGTCATCGTGTGCTCCCTCATCATCTCTTCTTTCCAGGACCGGCACGGGTCGCGTCCTCAGGGTGAATTCTTATGTTGAAGTTTGGTGTCATCGGTTATGGATACTGGGGTCCGAACATCGTTCGGAACCTGCGCAGTCTGGAAGGCTGTGAGGTGGTGGGCATTTGCGATCAGAGTCCTGCCGCCCGTAAGCGTATACAGTCGGCTCATCCAGGTGTTCCTGTTTTTTCCGATCACAATGAATTAGTGAAGTCGCCGGACGTCGATGCGATCGCGGTCATCACTCCCGTCTGGACGCATTACGAAGTGACCAAGGCGGCTCTGGAAAATGGCAAGCATGTTTTCGTCGAAAAGCCATTCACCAGCACGTCCGCACAAGCGGAAGAACTGATCAATCTTGCCGCACAGAAGAATCTGCAGATCATGGTGGACCACACCTTTTTGTTTACCGGTGCGGTCCGCAGAATTCATAAATTGCTGCAGGAAGGAGCGCTTGGCAATCTCTATTACTACGATTCCACGCGCGTGAACCTGGGCCTGTTCCAGCACGACTGCAACGTGATCTGGGATCTCGCGCCGCATGATCTTTCGATCATGAATCACCTGTTGCACAAGGATGCCGAGGCTATTTCCGCCACCGGCCAGGCTCATCTCAATTCGCACGAAGACATTGCTTTCATCACCGCATATTTCCCCGACAAGATGATCGCGCATGTGAACGTTAACTGGATTTCCCCAGTGAAAGTCCGCACGACGCTCATCGGGGGTGAAAAGAAAATGCTGGTGTGGAACGATCTCGAAGCCGACGAGAAATTGAAGATCTACGACAAAGGCGTCGACGTGAAAAGCCAGGAAGGCGTCTACAACCTGCTGGTCAGCTATCGGTCAGGCGACATGTGGGCGCCGCAGGTGGAACAAGTTGAAGCGCTTCGTCTGGAACTCGGATATTTCGTCGAATGTATCAAGAAGTCTGAGAGACCTTTCAATGACGGCTGTGCCGGACTGAAAGTCGTCCGCATGCTTGAGGCAGCGACCAAGTCCCTCGCCAAGCGTGGAGAAGTGGTTTACTTGTAGCGCCCTGAATCCCTAACCGAAACTGAGGAGAATAAGGAATTGGGAATGGAAAACGACTTCCGCTGTGTCGCTCCTAGTGTAAAGCTCGGGCAGAATGTGAAGCTTTCGCAGTTCATCAATCTTTATGGCTGCGAAATTGGCGACGAAACAAAAATCGGAGCTTTCGTCGAGATCCAGAAGAATGCCACTGTCGGTAAACGCTGCAAGATTTCCAGTCACACGTTTGTGTGCGAAGGCGTGGTCATTGAAGACAACGTTTTTGTCGGCCACAACGTGGCTTTCATCAACGATTCCTTCCCGCGGGCAACCGCCGGCGACAAGTTGCAGACGGAAGCCGACTGGAAGGTCGAGCGGACTTTTGTCAAGAAAGGTGCATCAATCGGGTCCGGCTGCACGATCTTGTCGAACATCACGATTGGCGAAAACGCGCTGGTGGGTGCCGGTAGCGTAGTGACAAAAGACGTTCCCCCGAACAGCATCGTGGCCGGCAATCCGGCAAAAGTTCTTCGTTATATCGATCAAAACGTTGCACAGACCTCGGAGGCTACAAAGTGAGCGTTTCTAATATTCCTTTTCTTGATCTGGTTACTCCGCACATTGAATTGGAGCAGGAACTAACCAAGGTATTTCAGCAGGCTCTTCGCACTGCCGGATTTATTGGCGGTCCCGTAGTCGAGAACTTCGAAAAGGCGTTTGCCGCCTTCTGCGAGACCAAGCATTCAGTCGCCGTCAACAGCGGCACCGATGCTCTGCGCTTTGCCCTGATGGCCGTCGGCGTCCGCAACGGCGACGTAGTCGTAACCGTCGCGCACACCTTTATCGCAACCACCGAAGCGATTTCGCAGGCCGGTGCATTGCCGGAATTCGTCGACGTCGACGATCGCACCTACAACATGGATCCGGTGAAACTGCGCGAGTACCTCGAGCAGGATTGCACGAAAGACGCGGCTGGAAAACTAATCAGCAAGCGCAGCGGACGTCCGGTGACTGCGATTGTCCCCGTTCATCTCTATGGGCAGATGGCCGACATGGACGCCATCGTCGACCTGGCTAACCGTTTTGGCCTGATCGTAGTCGAAGACGCTTGCCAGGCACACGGCGCGAAGTATTTCTCGCGTAAACAGAATCGCTGGCAGACAGCCGGTTCCGTCGGACGCGCAGCTGCATTCAGTTTTTATCCGGGGAAAAACCTCGGAGCTTGTGGAGAAGCTGGTGCGGTTACAACCAATGACGAAGCACTCGTCGTGCAGATTCGCATGATTCGCGATCACGGGCAAGCCAAGAAGTACTACCACGACGTCGAAGGCTACAACGGCCGCTTGGATGCGATTCAAGCCGGCTTGCTGCATGTGAAGTTGCAGCATCTGGCGAAATGGAACGACCAGCGGCGCGAGCACGCAGTCGAGTACAAGCGCCTGTTCGAAGCGGCGGGCAATCCTGTGGACGCCCCGTTTGAGCCTTCTTCATCAAAGGCTGTTTACCACCTCTACGTCGTACGCACGGATGATCGCGAAGGTTTGATGGCTCATTTGAAGGACGCGGGCATCGGAACAGGAATTCACTATCCAATTCCGCTCCATTTGCAGAAGGCGTACAAGTCTCTCAACTACAAACAAGGCGATTTCCCGGTCACCGAACGTGCTGCGGAAGCGATCGTCTCCTTGCCGATGTTTCCTAACCTGACCTCGGCGCAGCAGGCTCGGGTCGTCGAAGAAGTGCGGCGTTTTGTCGAATCGAAGCGCAAAAATGGTTCGGGCGACGCTCAACTCGAAATGGCAGAACGTTTGTCATAATGAGTCAGGCGATTTCATTCGAGGGAACGCATTCCATGAAAATATCAGTGATTGGCGCCGGATACGTTGGCCTGACTACGGCCGCGTGTCTGGCGGAAATCGGGCACCACGTCCGTTGCGCGGACAACGACGAAAGCAAACTGTCGCTTCTGCGGAGCGGGCAGGTGCCGTTTTTCGAACCTCATCTCGAAGAACTGGTAGCCGCGAACACAAAAGCGGGACGGCTTCGATTCCATTCCACCGAAGAAGCGGTCTTGGGCGCGGATGCGATCTTTATCTGCGTGGGCACACCGCCGCTCGAGAACGGCGACGCCGATCTCTCGGCGGTTGCCAACGTCGCGCGCACGATCGGCCAGCTTTCGTCGGGATCATGTCTGGTGATTGAGAAGAGCACCGTTCCGGTGCAGACCGGGCAGCAACTGAAGAAGCAACTGATGCGCTATTCGCGTCCCGATCTGCGCTGCGATCTGGTGTCGAATCCCGAGTTCCTGCGCGAGGGTTCGGCGATTGAGGACTTTTTTCATCCCGAACGAATCGTGATCGGGGTGGAGCGCGACGAGGTGGCGGCGAAAATGCGCGAAATTTATCGTCCCGTACTCGAGCAGAGCTTTACCTGCGCGGTGCACAGGGAATGTCCTTCGCGAACCGCGCCGGCCTGGGTGGTGACGGACACTAATTCCGCGGAATTGATCAAACATGCATCGAATTCATTTCTGGCCATGAAGATTTCGTTCATCAACATGGTCGCGAACCTGTGCGAAGCGGTGGGCGCGGACGTCACCAAGGTCGCGCTCGGCATGGGTCTGGATGCGCGCATCGGGCCTTCGTTTTTGAATCCGGGGATTGGCTTCGGAGGATTTTGTTTTCCGAAAGATGTCCAGGCTTTCGTTCGCATCGCGGAAAAAGCGGGCTGCGATTTTTCTCTTTTGAAAGAAGTGGAGAAAATCAATCACGCCCGCATCGAGCATTGCGTCGCGATGTTGCGGAACGAACTGTGGGTGCTCCGCGGACGCAAGATCGCGATTTTAGGCCTGGCGTTTAAGCCGAATACCGATGACGTCCGTTTCGCTCCCGCGCTGGAACTGGCGCGCGCGCTGATTCGCGAAGGTGCGGTGGTGAGTGCGTACGATCCGCAGGCGGGCGAAAAAGCGAAATCTGTGTTGCCGGAGATTCGGTACGTCGCTAATGCGTACGAGGCAGCTGAAGATGTGGAGGCGATCGTCATCGCGACCGAGTGGCCGGAATTTCGCGATCTCGACTGGGCGCGGCTGCGCTCGATCGTCCAGCGTCCGCTGATTGTCGACGGGCGCAACATGTTCGATCCCGCCGCCATGACGGCTCACGGATTTCACTATCTCAGCATCGGCCGCAAGCCGGCGTTCAACGCCGGAGAAGAAGTCGCCCGGGACAAGCGTGTTGACCCCGTGGTCGCGCACTAGGCTCTGACCTACGACACGCATTGGATTCCTATGACCCCGCGTTACGTATTGATCACGCCCGCCCGCAACGAGGCCCGCTTTCTCGGACTCACAATCGAGTCGGTGGCGGCGCAGACCCTGCGTCCGCTGCGCTGGGTGATTGTCAGCGATGGATCGACCGATGGGACCGATGAGATTGTCCTCCAGGCAGCGGAACGCAATCCCTGGATTGAGTTAGTCCGCATGCCGGAACGCCAGGAGCGCAACTTTGCTGGCAAAGTCCACGCGTTTAATGCTGGCTACGCACGGATGCAGGATCTGGAGTGGGAATTTGTTGGCAGCCTCGATGCGGATATCACTTTCGAGCCTGACTACCTGGCCTTCTTGCTCGGCAAAGCTCAAGAAGATCAGACCCTTGGTTTGGTAGGAACTCCGTTCCAAGAGACGTCTGGCGAATCCTACGACTATCGATTTGTAAATATCGAGCACGTTTCCGGTGCCTGCCAGATATTCCGGCGCGAGTGCTTCACTGCGATCGGCGGCTACATGGCAGTGAAGGGTGGATCCATCGATCACATCGCGGTTATCACCGCGCGGATGAAGGGATGGAAGACCCGGACGTTTACTGAAAAATTCTGTTTGCATCATCGCGAAATGGGCACAGCGCAGCAGGGCGTGGTGCGCTCACGTTTCCTGTACGGAGCCAAGGACTATCGAATTGGCAACCATCCGCTCTGGGAAGCGTTTCGTACGATCTACCAGATGCGCAAACGTCCATGGATTGTCGGCGGCGCCGCCTTGGGGTCAGGCTATCTCTGGGCATGGATCACCGGCATCGAAAGGCCTGTGTCGGGAGAATTGATGGAGTTCCACCGCCATGAGCAGATGCAGCGGCTGAAGAAATTCGTAAGAGTTGGATAAGACCTCGGGAACTCCCGGGCCCCATCGTCCGCCGAAATGCGTCTAATCTAATTTCGATTTGGTGCTATGACTCATTTGACCCTAGTCCTAGAAAGACTGATTACTTACGTATCGACGCTCGGCGGCACCATCCTGGGGCCGGCGACTTTCCACGGGGCGGAGACTGAACTGGCTACGGACTCCTCGGACGTTCTCGGGAACAATGCCTCTCATAGTTCTGGCTTCCTGGTCCTGAACGCCGATGATTGGGGACGAGATGCTAACACCACCGATCGCATTCTTGAATGCTTTCTGGGCGGAGTGCTTTCTTCGACCAGCGCCATGGTGTTCATGGAAGATTCGGAGCGGGCGGCTGGTTTGGCGCGCGAACGCGATCTCGAAACCGGTCTCCACGTTAACTTAACCAGCCCGTTTACGGCAGATGGGGCAAGTCCGCGCTTGCAGGAACACCTGCTAAGAGTGCAACGATACCTGAAAGGGCATCGCTTTGCGCAAGTTGTCTATCATCCGGGACTAGCGAGCTCGTTTCAGTACGTGGTGAAGTCGCAGATCGAAGAATATGAGCGGCTCTACGGAGCAGGCCCCAAGCGTCTTGACGGACATCATCACATGCATCTTTGTGCGAATGTTTTGCTCGGACGGTTGTTGCCAGCGGGAGCCCTGGTGCGACCAAGCTTTTCGTTTTACGCGGGAGAGAAAGGCGCCGGAAATCGTGTCTACCGGGCGCTGGTCAATGGGCTGCTGGCTCGCAGGAACCGATCGGCAGATTACTTCTTTTCCTTGCCGCCGCTGGAACCGGCCGAGCGCATTCATCGCATCTTCGCACTTGCAAAGACGGCGACGGTGGAAGTGGAAACACACCCTGTTAATCCGCAAGAATACCGTTTCCTGTTGGGTGGCGGGATTCAAGAGTTCCTGAAAAATGTAAAGATCGCGCGTGGTTTTGTTGCACAAGCTGCAGTCGGAGTGGCCCGTCGCTCGAGTACGAGCGGCTTGGCATGTGTTCTCCCCTACGCGGTTGCTTTTGGAGCCGCTCTCTATGAATCCCTCGACCAATTTTCGGAGTGTCTGTAGGCCCATGCCTGTTTCGGTAGACGTGAATTCTCATGGATCGAGAACGCCGAACCTGAACCTCGGTCCTGGTGGCGAGCAGGAGAGCAGCCTTGCTGGCGCCGACGATCTCATTCTCATCACAGGAGCCAATGGTTTTATCGGACTCCGGTTGGTTGAGAATTTGTTGCGCCGCGGGTTTCGCAACCTGCGGTGTTTCGTGAGACGTTCCAGTCAGAGGGTTCCGCTGGAAGCTTTGGTTGCAAACAGCGCCTTTGGTTCAGCACAGCTGGAAGTTGTCACCGGCAATCTTCTCTCTCCGGAAGACTGTGTCACTGCGACGAAGGATGTAGCGGTGCTGTTTCATCTAGCGGCCGGGCGAGGCGAAAAATCTTTTCCCGACGCTTTCATGAATTCCGTGGTCACAACCAGGAATCTGCTCGAGGCTTGCCTTTTGCATAAGTCTCTGCGGCGGTTTGTGAACGTAAGTTCCTTTACCGTTTATGCCAATGGCAAGAAGTCTGGCGACGTCTTGGATGAATCCTGCCCGGTGGAAGTGCATTCCGATCTGCGTGGGGAAGCCTACTGCTTCGGCAAAGTTAAGCAAGATGAGTTGTTGCAGGAGTACGGCGAAAAGTTCGGCCTACCTTATGTGATCGTGCGGCCAGGGTATGTCTTCGGGCCGGGGAAGACGGCGATCAGCGGGCGCGTCGGAATCGATACCTTCGGAATATTCCTTCATATGGGGGGATCGAATCCGATTCCACTGACCTACGTGGACAACTGTGCGGATGCGATCGCCCTGGCAGGACTGAAACAGGGGATTGACGGAGAGATTTTCAATGTAGTCGACGACGAACTTCCGTCCAGTCGAAAGTTTTTGCGTCAGTACAAGAAGAACGTCAAGAAATTCAAATCCGTGTATGTGCCTCATGCCGTGAGTCTTGGACTGTGCTACTTGTGGGAGAAGTATTCTTCCTGGTCGGCGGACCAGTTACCGCCGGTATTCAATCGCAAAAGGTGGCATGCAAATTGGCAGAAGACGCGGTACAGTAATTCAAAATTGAAGGCACGAACGGGGTGGGCGCCCCGAGTAACGATGGCGGAAGGTCTCGGCCGCTACTTTGAAGGATGTCGCAGGGCCGGGCATGATTAAAGTCGCCATTGTAGGATGCGGGAAGATTGCCGACTCGCACGCTTCCCAAATCGGTCGGATCAAGGGCTGTGAAATTGTTGGAGTGTGTGACCGCGAGCCGCTCATGGCTCGCCAACTCTACGAGCGATTTCCTGTTAAGAACTATTTCAGCGATGTCAACGAACTCCTTCGCCAAGCGAAGCCGGACGTCGTTCACATCACGACTCCGCCCGCCAGCCACTCCGATATCGCGACGGCCTGTTTGAAAGCAGGCAGCCACGTCTATGTGGAAAAGCCGTTCACGATAAATGAAGAAGACGCGCGGCGCTTGATTGCGTTGGCCAATGAGCGCAACCTCAAAATTACCGCCGGGCACGATGACCAGTTCGGACATGCGACCCGCCGGATGCGCGCTCTTGTTCAGAGCGGTTATCTTGGCGACGGCCCGGTCCACATGGAGAGCTACTACTGCTACGAAATGAGTGGAGGCAGTTATGCGGAAGCGATTCTTGGCGATAAGCGCCACTGGGTTCGCCGCCTGCCCGGGCAGTTGCTGCACAATGTGATCAGTCACGGCATTGCACGTCTTGCTGAATTTCTGACCACCGAAACGCCCCAAGTGATGGCGTTCGGATTCACCAGCCCGTTTCTGCGGGCCACTGGCGAAACCGAAATCATCGACGAGTTGCGAGTCATCATCAGCGAAGAGAACCGTACTACTGCTTATTTCACGTTCTCGTCGCAGATGCGGCCTGCACTGCATCATTTGAGGATCTACGGCACGCGCAATGGTCTGATGCTGGATCACGATCAGGAGACCGTAATCAAGTTGCGTGGAGCCCGATTCAAGAGCTATACCGAAAAATTCCTGCCCCCGATGATCTTTGCTCGGCAATATATGGGCAACTTGGGTACGAACCTGCGATCGTTCCTCGGAAATGATTTCCATATGAAGTCGGGGATGAAGTATCTGATCGAATCGTTCTATCGGTCAATCGCAGAAGGTACGCCGGTCCCCATCCCGTACCGGGAGATTATTCTGACGGCACACATCATGGATCAGATCTTCGGGCAGTTGAAGCAGCGAGCGCTGGCGCGGATGGTTTCGCCAGACCAGTTGCCGGTGAGCCGATAAGTCATTCGGAATGAAGTTCGCCAATGCGTGATCCCAACCGCAATCAGTTCATTACTCTAATGTACGTCTTCTTGGAATGGGTGTGACCCGCGTTGCTTATAGTCGGTAGTAAAGAAATCCGGATTAAGGGACGGTTGCTGCGCGTCGCCTGCATCGACGGCGATAAGTACAATTTTCCCGACGATCCCGAAGCGTTCATTGCCGAGTTGCGAAATTGCGGGCGGCGCATCGATATGTTCACGTTTCTGCAAAAACTGCCCGGCACCACCCCGCAGTATTCCTATCGGATGGAAATGGACAATCTCGCGGTATTGCCAATTTCGACTTTCGATTACTGGTGGAATAAACAAATCCGTTCGTACCCGAGAAACCGCGCGCGGCAGGCGGAAAAACGCGGGGTCGTTCTACGCGAAGTTCCCTATGGCGAAGAACTCATTCAGGGAATTTGCGGCATTTACAATGAAACGCCCGTGCGGCAGGGAAAGGCCTTTCCGTACTACGGTATGACGCCCGAACAAGCGCACGCTTATGCCGGAACGTATCTCGACCGCAGCATTTACGTGGGCGCGTTCGTCGGCGACACGATGATCGGATTCATTAAGTTGGTGGTGGATGAAAGTCACAACCAAGCATGCCTGGTGCATATCTTGTCGATGGTGCAGCACAAAGACAAAGCTCCGACGAACGCACTGATCGCGCAAGCGGTGCGATGCTGCGCTGAGCGTAAGATTCCATTTCTCGTTTACGAACACTTCACATATGGCAATAAAGAGGGTGATAGTCTGAGCCACTTTAAGGAAGTGAACGGCTTCGCGCGCGTCGACCTGCCGCGCTACTACGTTCCGTTCACACGACTCGGCCGCGCCGCCCTGGACTTCGGCTTTCACCGGCGGCTAGTGGACCGGCTGCCGGAAAAGTGGTTGAGTAAGCTGCGCGACTACCGTACCGCGTGGTACCACCGAAAATTCCAGTCGTCGTCGGAAGCGAGCTAGAACAACGTGCCTGGGATTGTTGGTTTTATTACAAAAATGTCTCGGCCGGAGGCGGAGGCTCAACTACTACGAATGGTTGAGTCGATCCGTCATGAGTCTTTTTACCGGACCGGAATCTGGATTGACGAGAAACTGGGGGTCTACGTTGGATGGACCGTCATGGAGAACTCGTTCGCAGACGGTATGCCGCTGCGCAACGAGACGGGACAAGTCTCGCTCGTATTTTCAGGCGAAGACAATCCGGATCTCGGGACCGTGGCACAACTGCGGAGCCGAGGCCATGCATTTTCGTCCGGAGACGCGTCCTACCTGGTGCATCAGTATGAGGATGATTCGACATTCCCCAGATGTCTGAACGGAATGTTCCATGGCTTGGTCGTGGATCAGAGGCAGGGGCAGACTGTGCTCTTCAACGATCGCTATGGAATGCACCGCCTATATTTCCATGAGGGCCGGGACGCGTTTTATTTCGCCGCGGAAGCGAAGGCTATCCTCGCAGTGTGTCCGGAATTGCGGCGCGAGGATCCGCGCGGGCTCGGAGAGTTTCTCGCCTGCGGAGCAGTGCTCGAGAACCGAACGCTTTTCGAAAAAATTTACGTTTTGCCGGCGGGTTCGGCCTGGGTATTTCGCGACCGGACGATCGAGAAAAAGGCGACGTATTTTCAACCGAGCGAGTGGGAGCAACTGTCCGCGCTCGAACCAGAACCCTATTACCAGAAAATCCGTGCCGCGTTCTCGCAGAACCTGCCGCGCTATTTTCAGGGCCGCGAAAAAGTCGGTATTGCACTTACCGGTGGACTGGACACGCGGGCAATACTGGCCTGGTGGAAGGCAGCGCCCAATACGTTACCCTGCTACACCTTCGTTGGTCCCTACCGCGAGTGTCAGGACGTGCGGATGGCGCGACAGGTTGCGACGGTGTGTGGGCAACAGCACCAGGTCATCCCGGTGGAGAATGAGTTTCTAAGCCGGTTTGCGCACTACGCGGAACGCAGTATCTATCTCACAGATGGCTGCGTTGACCTGACGCGTTGTCCCGACCTTTACGTCAGCGAGAGAGCAAGGCAGATTGCTCCAGTTAAAGTGGTCGGAACCTTCGGCAGTGAGATCTTGCGGCAGATGGCGATGTTCAAGCCAGTGGTGCCGGGCGAGGCCGCTTTCCGCCCGGAGATGATGGCGCACATTCGCCAGACCGGGGAAACATACAATAATCTGCGTCGCCAACATCCCCTGACCTTTGCCGTTTTCCGGCAATTTCCGTGGTACCACTTTGGAGTGTTCGCGCTAGAGCAGACGCAACTCACGGTGCGTTCGCCTTATCTGGACAATGATTTCGTCCAGGCTGTGTATCATTCGCCCAAGATCACGGCGGAAACCAGCGACGTGCGTGTGCGATTGATCGGGGATGGCAGTCCGGAACTGGCAAGGATGCGCAGCGACCGCGGCGTGGGCGGAAATTCTAATTCCCTGTCGGCCGCGGCCTTGCGCGCCTATCTGGAATTCACCTTCAAAGCCGAATATGCTTACGACTACGGCATGCCCCAGTGGGTTTCCAAGGTGGACCACGCCTTCTCGGCCTTTCGTTTAGAGAGGCTGTTTCTCGGGCGGCACAAGTTCCTTCATTTCCGGGTGTGGTATCGCGATGCGCTCGCGAAGTACGTTCAGGAAATGCTGCTCGACTCGCGCACGCTCTCCCGACCTTACATCGACCGTCGGGGCCTAGAGGCGATCGTGCAAGGTCACCTGGTCGGGGGACGAAACTACACTACGGAAATTCACAAGCTGTTGACGGTCGAACTTTTACATCGCCTGTTTCTGGACTAGCAATGATTGAGTTGGCCCGATGGTCGATATTCGTGAGTAAGGCCCGATGAGCCCGTCCCTGGCGGCGTTGGTTTTCATAGCGGGAATTGTCGGGCTTTTTGTGCTCGACCGCGACCCGAAGAGCCGGCCGTCTTCAGCGCTGTGGATTCCGGTGTTCTGGATGCTGATCAACGCGTCGCGTCCGGTGACGGTGTGGTTGCAGCGGGGGACCCCGTCAGACTCGCTAGAGTCTGCCCTCGATGGCAGCCCGCTTGACGCAGCCGCCTACGCCTTGCTCCTCTTGGCCGGAACGGCCGTGATGGTGATGCGATCGCAGAAGGCGGTGAACTTCTTGCGCGCTAATGGGCCCATGCTCGCGTTTTTCGGCTATTGCGCGATTAGCGTGCTCTGGTCGGATTATCCTCTGGTGGCTCTAAAGCGGTGGATCAAGGCCATCGGCGACGTTTTGATGGTAATGATTGTGCTCACCGATCCCGATCGCGATGTTGCGGTTAAGCGCCTGCTCGCGTGGACTGGTTTCCTGCTGGTGCCGACTTCGATTCTGTTCATCAAGTATTATCCCGATCTCGGTCGTGGATATGGGCGGTGGGACGGGAAACTCTACAATGTTGGGGTCACGACTAACAAGAATTCACTCGGTATGATGTGTCTAGTGGTCGGACTTTCCGCCCTGTGGCAGTTCCTCCTGACCCTGAAAAGCAAGAAAAGTCCGCGCCGATTGAAGAAATTGATTGCACAAGGAATGTTAGCGGGCATGGTGATCTGGCTCCTAACGATTGCCGATTCCGCGACCTCGATCGCGTGTTTTGGTCTGGCCGGAACACTGATTGTGGCGACCAGTTTCTCGTGGTTCGCGCGAAGGCCGAGAATGGTTCACTGCATGACTTTCTCGCTCCTCGCGATAGCTGTCTCCGCGCTGTTTTTAAATGTCGGGTCAGGTGCGTTGGAGAGCCTCGGAAGGGACTCGACGCTCACAGGACGGACCGAGATCTGGCGTCGACTGTTCGGTCTGGTCGACAATCCGTTGTTCGGGAGTGGCTTCGAAAGCTTTTGGTTGTCCGACAAGATCGACACGACATTTACATTTTTTTACCGCCTGAACGAGGCTCATAACGGCTACATTGAAGTTTTTCTGAACGGGGGATGGGTGGGGATCACCTTACTCGCGATCCTGCTGGCAACCGGCTACAGGAATATCGCGAAGGCGTTTCGGGGGGAGAGAGACTTCGCGCGGCTACGCATGGCGTATCTGTTGGCTGGCCTCATTTATTGCACGACCGAGGCGGGCTTCCGAATGATGAGTCCAGTTTGGATTTTGATTCTACTTTCCATCGCCAACGTGCCCGGACCGCGATCCTGCAAAGTTGCCGCTAGGACGCCCGAATCGCAGGATGCGACCGTGATCCACGAAGAGGAACGAAGTGAGGTCGAACCGGAGATTGCCCTCAGCACGTTCCGTTTTACTTCCGTAACGGGTCTGAGATAACCGGCGCGTTTGCGCCTAGAATGGGACCGCACTTACATTGAAAAAACAAATTCAGCAAACACTCCGACGAGTGGGACTCTATCACCGTCTACGGGCCTCCCGAATCTACGACCTCTACTGGAGTATCAGTGACGGTGCGCCACTCGAAGACCGGCGGAAGGAAGTCAGCTTTTATCGTGAACTATTGCAGGGGTTTCGCGCGGGCGAATTGATTTTTGACGTGGGCGCGAATCAAGGGTCAAAGACGGCGATTTTTCTGGCGCTGGGAGCGCGCGTCATAGCGGTCGAGCCGGACGCAGAGAACCAGACGATTCTGCGGGAGATGTTTCTCAAGTACCGGCTCCAAACGAAACCGGTCAAAATCGTGGGTAAAGCGCTTAGCGACCAGTGTGCGGTAGAAACTATGTGGATCGACGAGCCGGGATCGGCCAAGAACACCCTCAGCCAGAAATGGGTCGACACGCTACGAACCGACCAGGCGCGTTTTGGGCACAATCTGCAATTCGCCGAAAAGAGGGAGATCGAAACCACGACGATGGAGCAACTGTTTGTGGAGCACGGCGTGCCTTTTTTCGTAAAGATCGACGTCGAAGGCTACGAACCGAACGTGCTGCGTGGGATGCAACGTCCGGTCCCGTATTTGTCGTTTGAAGTCAATCTACCGGAGTTTCAGGCTGAAGGAGTGCATTGCATCGAACGACTGGGGCAGATCGCCGGGCATGGAAAATTCAACTACGCAGTCGATTGCCGGCTCGGATTGGTGCTGAGCCAGTGGGTTGATCAGACTGAATTCTTGCGGATTTTTGACCGTTGCACTGAGCCGAGTATTGAGGTCTTTTGGAGCACCGTTCCCGCTGTGCCATAGACGAATCTGATTTCTGTCCATTGCTTCGAACGGCCATGCCCCAATGGCCATCCCAGTTGCGAAAGCGGACGACTTGGTGGGGTGCCAGAATGCCCTTTCGTGTCTAGAGAACAGGGTTTGGCTTGCGTAGACTACAGATTGAATACACCCAGATCCCAAACCCCCGGGGGCCATAGGTAAATGAGTCGCGTACGAGTATCGGTTTTCATAGCGCTACTAACTTTGTTGTCCCCTGCATCCTACGGCCAGAACTGGGCGGGCATCCTTGCCCCGACCCGTGCCATTGACTGGTCGAACGCCGGAGTTCGCGGCGGCATCCCCAACAACACCACCATCTGTACGACGCTGAACCCTGGAGCCACCGCGCCTCAAATCAACTCCGCGATTGCAGCCTGTGGAAGCGGCAAAGTGGTGATGTTGAATGCTGGCACGTACAACCTCAGTGCTGGGATCGTCTTTAACGGAAAAAGTGGTGTGACATTGCGCGGTGCAGGGGCGGACAAGACGTTTCTAGTTTTTACCAACGATGGTGGCTGTCACGGTTATGCAGCGGCGATCTGTGTCGACAGTTCGGACACGAATTGGCCTGGTGGACCCTCGAATTCCGCCAACTGGACTGCCGGATACTCTAAAGCGACGACCACAATCACCCTAAGCAGTGTGAGCAATTTGAAAGTGGGCTCCCCGCTCATGCTCGATCAGGTTGACGACGCTTCGGACACGGGCACAAAGTTCGTTTGCCAGAACCCCTCGACAAATCCGCCCTGCTCTTTGGAAGGAAATAACAATAATGGCGCGCGCAACAACCGAGATCAGGAGCAGATCGTTCAAGTGACGTCGATCAGCGGTAATAACGTAACGATCACGCCCGGGCTTTATGCCACAAATTGGAGTTCCGGCAAGTCTCCGGGGGCGTGGTGGGCGAACAGCCCGATATCCAGTTCCGGGGTTGAAAGCCTTTCAATTGACAACACAAACTCCAACGGGGCGCGAGGCGTTGAAATTTTTAACTGCATCGACTGTTGGGTGAGTGGGGTGCGGGGAATTCGGAGCGCCAGATCGCACGTGGAAATTATGGCGTCGGCAAGAATTACGGTTCGGGACAGCTATTTCTATTTGACGCAGAACGCAGTGAGCCAGAGCTATGGAGTTTCGCCTTACGGTTCGACCGATGTGCTGGTGGAAAACGTAATTTTTCAGTACATCGCAACTCCGTTGCAAATCAATGGCTGCACAGGTTGCGTGCTGAGCTACAACTTCGCGATCAATAACTACTACGAGGGGGCGGTTGGTTATGTGATGCCAGCTTTCATGGTGCATACCGCCGGTGACGACTTGATTCTGCTGGAAGGCAATGTGGGCTCACAGACATACGCGGACGTATTCCATGGCACGCACAATCTGATGACCTACTTCCGCAATTATTTCAGCGGAAACCAGCCGGCCTGCTACAACGGACAACAGTTCCACTTTTCCCCTTGTAACTCCCACCAGATCCCGATCATTTTGCAGTCTTACAATCGCGGTTTTAACCTCCTTGGAAATGTCCTTGGACAGGCGGGGTTAGAGCAAAGCTATGAGAATGGAACCAAGCCTATTTATGACTTGGGTGGTGGGAATACAGAAGGCAATGTCACGGTAAACGGCGATCCGCTTGTTGTTACGACCTTGATGCGTTGGGGAAACTACGATACCGTCACGGGCGGCGTGAGATTTTTGGGCAGTGAGGTACCGTCCGGGCTGTCTAATTACGCGAACCCAGTCCCGCCCAGTCAAACGTTGCCCGATTCGTTCTATCTCTCAGGTAAACCCGCGTGGTGGCCCGCTGGTAAAGCATGGCCTCCGATTGGGCCCGATGTTACGGGTGGAAACATTGCGGGAGTAGGCGGACATGCCTACACGATTCCGGCGCAGGACTGCTATCTGAATGTCATGGCTGGGCCAGCCGATGGAACGGGGAATGTCCTGAGTTTTAACGCTGACACGTGCTATTCGACAACCCAGATCGATCCCCCCTCGGGACTGCAGGCAACCCCTCATTGATGGCAACGCGCAGCACACTGAAGATCTGATTTTCCGTTTTTGGTGGAAGAATACCGGCACGCACGCCTGGTGCAGCCTCTCGCGCAGGAAGATTTCTCCGCAATGTTTTTACTCCGGTCATGGTACGCACTTCTCAATCTGTGATGGATTCCTCGAACGCCGAGACTGAGGTTTTGGTCACCAGGCAGTCCGCGAAGATTCGTGTGGCGCTGCTGACGGGCGGATTCGACCGTCCATATGCGTTCGGCTTGTCCATGGCGCTGGCGGCCCAGGGAGTGTCGGTGGATGTGATCGGCGGCGCGGAAGTGGATTCCCCCGAAATGCATAGCACGAGCGGCGTCCAGTTTCTCGATGCCTATGGCGATCCGAGAAAACCTGCGGGACTGTTTGGCCGATTGGCCCGAGTGCTGGGCTCGTACCTGCGGATTGTACGTTATGCCGTCAGCACACGGGCGAAGATCCTGCACCTGCTGTGGAATAACAAGTTTCCGTTTTTCGACCGCACCCTGCTGATGCTGTTTTACACATTGCTGGGTAAGAAAATCGTGTTCACGGCGCACAACGTCAATGCCGGCAAACGCGATGGCAACGATTCCTGGCATAACCAACTGGGGTTGAGAACGCAATACCGGTTATGTGACCACATTTTTGTACATACCGATAAAATGAAAGCCGAGTTGCTGGAGGAATACGGGGTTGCAACCGACGCGATTTCAGTGATTCCGTTTGGCATTAACAACTCGGTCCCTGACACTTCGCTCACATCCGCGGAGGCGAAACGCAAGCTGGGCCTCGCGAAGGACGAGCGGATAATTTTGTTCTACGGCGCAATCCGACCTTATAAGGGACTAGAACATTTGGTGGCCGCGTTTCAGCGGATCGCACCAGCGGATCATCGGCTCAGGCTGATCGTCGCCGGGGAAATGAAAAAAGGTTCGGAGCAATACTGGCTCGATATCCGCCGCACGATCGAAAACGATCCCGCGCGGGAGCAGGTCATTCAGAAAATCGAGTTTGTCCCGGACGAGGAAACCGAACTCTACTTCAAAGCTGCCGATGTCACCGTGCTGCCCTATACGGAAGTATTTCAGAGCGGCGTGCTGTTCCTGGCATATAGCTTTGGATTGCCGGTGATCGCCTCCGACGTGGGATCGTTTCGCGACGATATTCTTCCGGGCAAGACCGGGTTCCTGTCTCAGTCGTGTGGGGCGGCCGACCTCGGACAGGCGCTGGAAACGTATTTCTCAAGCGACCTTTACCGGGACCTCGACCGGCGGCGCCAGGAAATCCGGGACTTCGCCAATGCGCGCAACTCCTGGAGTGTCGTCGGGGGAAAGACGCGCGCCCTCTACGAAGTCTTGTTACAGCAATAGGCACTCTGCCCAATTCAATGGAAACCATCATGGCACTCGCAGAACTGCAAACGCCGGCGCCCGCGAAATATGCGGATGCCAAAGCTCGGATTTTCGAATCGATCTGCCGCCTGTCCGACTGGCTGGAACGGAACGATTACCGGGGGTACGACACCTTCGACGGGTTGAACGCGCGCTACGTGCGTCCTTTGGCGTTTAACAATAAATTTCTCAACACGGTGCTGCAGCAAGGCGTGCGCCGGTTTCCACTCAACCTTCGCCCGCTCCTCGGCGTGCGCAAGGACTACTCGACCAAAGGCATGGGATTTCTGGCGCGCGGTTTTATGAGAATGCACACCGCAACCGGGAATAAGGCGTGGGCGGACAAAGCCGAGTATTGCTTGCAGTGGCTGATCGAGCACCAGACTCCTGGCCTGAGTGGCGCATGCTGGGGTAATCACTTCGATTATCAGTCGCGCAGTTTCTATCTGCCGCGGAATGTGCCGACCGTGGTGTGGACTTCGCTGATCGGCCACGCCTTCCTCGAGGGCTATGATCATTTCAAGAACGATCGCTACCTTGCGATTGCAGTCAGCGCCTGTGAACACATCATGAAAGATCTGGATAAGCTTCCTGACGGCGAGGGAGCGTGCATCAGTTACATTCCGGGCGGTAAGAGCTGGGTGCACAATGCGAACACCTTGGGCGGAAGCCTGCTTGCCCGGACCTTTTCGCATACCGGCCGGGAGGACTACCGCGAGCAGGCGCGGAAGGCGCTCCAGTACACGGCGCAGTATCAGCGCGCCGATGCCTCCTGGTGGTATGGAGAAAAAGACAACCTGCACTGGGTGGACAACTTTCACACCGCCTACGTACTCGACTGTTTCAAGTTTTACCGCGAAGGTTCCGGGGATCACCGCTTCGACGGAAACATGTCGAGCGGTTACGAATACTGGAAAAAGATCTTCTTTCTCGAGGAGGGAACCCCCCGCTACTACGATCACAAGATTCTGCCGATTGATATTCAGTGCAGCTCCCAGGCCATCGACACGCTTGTGTTTTTCAACGATCTGGATCCCGGCAATCTGGCGCTCGCCGTGAAGGTCGCGCACTGGACCATCGAAAATATGCAGGACCGCTCCGGATATTTTTACTATCGCCGTTATTCTCCCTGGCTGGTCAACAAGACACCCACGCTGCATTGGGGACAGGCGACCATGATGTGCGCGCTCGCCGGGCTCTACCGGTTGCTGTAACGATCGTCATCTCATGGCTAAAAAAAAAGTTCTGATTATCGTCGAGAACCTTCCGGTCCCGTTTGACAGCCGGGTGTGGAAGGAAGCGTGTTCGCTGCGCCAGTCTGGATACGAGGTCACGGTATTGTGCCCTAAAGGCAAGGGGTACAGTCGCGGCTATGAATTGCTAGCCGGCATTCATATTTACCGCCATCCGATCCCGCACGAGGGCAACACGCCGCCCGGATATTTGTGGGAGTACGGCAGCGCGCTGCTGTGGGAGTTTCTCTACACCGGGTGGATTTTTCTACGGCGGGGATTTCACGTAATCCAGGGCTGCAATCCTCCCGACAACATTTTTATGGTTGCCCTCCCCTTCAAATTGTTTGGCGTGAAGTACATCTTCGACCATCACGATGCGAACCCCGAACTCTACCTTTCGAAGTATGAAAAAGAGAATGCGCTCTACCGGGCGCAGGTCTGGCTGGAGAAGATGACGTTCCGTTTTACCGACGTCGCCATGTCGACCAACGAGAGCTACAAGGAATTGGCGGTCAGTCGGGGAGGCCTGGCGCGCGAAGATGTGTTCGTGGTGCGCAATGGTCCGGACTTGGAAACATTTAAACCAGTTGCACCCAAGCCGGAACTGAAATACGGCAAGCAATATCTGGTTGGTTACGTTGGGACCATGAGCGTTCAGGAGGGACTCGATTTGCTCCTGGATGTGGCGCAATACATGAAGCAGAAGGGCCGCCGTGACGTCCATTTCACCTGTGTCGGCGGAGGGCCTGGGCTAGCCGGCCTGCGCCAGATGGTGAAAGACAAGAATCTCGAAGACACCGTCAACTTCACCGGGCGGATTCCGGACTCGCAGTTGCTCGACATTCTTTCTACGGCCGACGTCTGTGTGAATCCTGACAAGCCCTGCGACATGAACAACATCTCCACCATGATCAAGGTCATGGAATACATGGCGCTCTCAAAGCCGATTGTGCAGTTTGATTTGAAAGAGGGACGGTTCAGCGCGGGGCAAGCTTCGCTTTACGCCGACAATAAGAACCAGGTGCCGGATTTCGCGGAGAAAATCTTGTGGTTGCTAGCAAATCCGGAGGAAAGAAGGATAATGGGCAAATTCGGACACGAGCGGGTCAGGACGCAATTGGCCTGGGAATATTCCGTCGGAAACCTCCTGGCGGCCTACGAGCGGGTGTTCAACAAATGAGCGAAATGAACTCAGCAGGCAAACCCCTGGTGTCGATCCTCATTCCAGCGTTCAACGCGGGGGAGTGGATTGCCGACACATTGCGATCCGCCATCGATCAGACCTGGGAGAACAAGGAGATCATCGTCGTTGACGACGGGTCGACCGACAATACGTTGGAGATTGCGCGCCAGTTCGAATCGGAAGGAGTGCGCGTCCACACGCAGACGAACCGCGGAGCGGCGGCCACTCGCAATCAGGCATTCGCGTTGTGCAATGGTGAATACATTCAGTGGCTCGATGCGGATGATCTCCTGTCGGCGGATAAAATCGGCAGGCAAGTGGAAGTGCTGCGGTCGCTATCGAGCCGGCGAACGCTGGCTTCTTCGGCCTGGGGCCAGTTCCTGTACCGCCCGCAGCGCACCGAGTTCCGGTCCACCGCTCTGTGGTGCGATTTGCCGCCCGCTGAGTGGCTGGTACGGAAGATGGCGCAGAACCTTCACATGCAGACTGGGACCTGGCTGGTAAGCCGGGAACTGACCGAGGCGGCGGGTCCGTGGAATACACAATTGCTGGGCGACGACGACGGGGAATATTTCTGCCGCGTGCTGCTGGCCAGCGACGGCGTGCGTTTTGTGCCGGAAGCGAGAGTATATTACCGGGCATCGGGAACCTCGAGTCTCAGCTACATCGGGCGGTCGCAGCGGAAGATGGAAGCACAGTGGAAGTCGATGCAGATGCATGTGCAGTATCTGCGATCGCTCGAAGACAGTGAGCGGACACGCGCGGCATGTGTGCAGTACCTGCAGAACTGGCTGATTTTTTTCTATCCCGAGCGGCTCGATCTGGTGCAGCAGGCGCAGGAATTGGCGGCCGTATTGGGTGGGGCTCTGCATACGCCGCAGCTCTCCTGGAAATACTCGTGGATGGAACGATTGTTTGGCTGGCACTTTGCCAAGCGGGCACAGCAAATCCTGCCTTCCACACGGTGGTCTGTGCAGCGGTTTGTGGACAAGCAACTAGCCTCGCTGGACTCCGGGAAGAAGCGGTCGTCTGGTATCGCGTAGTGCCCGTGGTAGAGGGGCGGCCGCGCGGTTGGATTCGAAAATCAAGAAGTCGATCGGCGAAAGGTTAACTCATGGTTATCACTAGCACTCCATTGCGGATTTCATTTTTCGGTGGAGGCACAGATTATCCTGTGTGGTATCGCGAACACGGTGGGGCGGTGCTCGCGACTACCATCAACAAGTGCTGCTACATCACGGTTCGCCGACTCCCGCCATTCTTTGAGTTCCATAGCCGCGTGTCGTACTCCCGTGTGGAGAATGTTACAAAGAACAACGAGATTCAGCACCCGTCCGTCCGCGCCTGCCTGGAGTTCATGAAAATGGAAGAAGGCGTCGAGATTCATCACGTCGCCGATCTTCCCGCGCGCACCGGACTCGGCACCAGTTCCGCTTTTACCGTCGGATTGCTGCTAGGACTGTATGCGCTGAAGAATCAGATGCGCGACAAACATTCGCTCAATGCGGATGCGATCCATGTCGAACAGGAAATTGTGCAGGAGGCGGTGGGCTCGCAGGACCAGACCAGCGCCGCGTACGGCGGTTTCAACCGCATCAATTTCAATCCCGATGGAAGCATCGAAGTCAATCGGATTCTGGCCGCCCCCAGCCGCATGGCAGAGCTTGAAAATCATCTTGCGCTATTTTTTACGGGCTTTTCCCGGACCGCGTCCGAGATCGCGACCGAACAGGTGAGGATCACTCCGCATAAGAAGAAAGAGCTGGAAACCATGTATCAACTGGTCGGAGAGGCGGAATCGATTGTCTCGAGCCCCGGCCGCTCGCTCGATGAATTCGGCAAGCTGATGCACGAGAGCTGGCAGATCAAGCGCTCGCTGACTCAGAAGATATCCAACGCCAACATTGACGAAATTTACAATGCCGGAATCAGTGCTGGCGCTCTCGGCGGCAAATTGCTCGGAGCGGGCGGTGGCGGCTTCATGCTGTTTTACGTCACTCCCGAGAAGCGTCAGGCATTGCGGCAGCGCCTGAAGAAGCTGTTGTGCGTTCCGGTTGGGTTTTCTAGCAAAGGCAGTCACGTTGTGGTGTACGAACCGGAAGAGCAGTATGACCAATCCACGATCGAGGAACGCTCGCTGGTATATGCACAACGCAGTTGACTGGAGTGCCGCGAGTGGAAGTGCACGTCATCAATCCGCTATTGGATGACCGGTGGAATGATCTGGTAAGCCATCACAGCCGGGCTTCGGCTTTTCATCAGCGAGGCTGGATCGACGCGCTCGCCCGCACTTACGGTTTTGAGCCACTCGTTCTCACCAGCGCACCGGACGGACAGAGTCTGCGAAACGGTGTGGTGTTGTGCCGGGTCAAGAGCTGGATCACAGGAAATCGTCTGGTTTCGCTGCCCTTTTCCGATCACTGCGATCCGCTTGTGGATGGGCAGGACGAATGGACAATATTCGAAGATTGGCTGCAGACGGAGTGTGGCCGCACTCGTGGCTACGCGGAACTGCGTCCGAGAATGGACGATACCCGTTACGCGGTTCGCCCGTCGCAGTCGTATTGGCTGCACGAACTCGATCTGGGACCAGAGTTGAGCCGGTTATTTGATAACTTGCACAAGGATTCCATTCAGCGCAAGATTCGCCGCGCAGAAAGAGAGAGGCTGCAATGCGATACCGGGCGGTCGGCGAGGCATTTGGATGAGTTCTACCGTTTGATGCTCAAGACCCGGCGGCGCCATCAGTTGTTGCCGCCTCCCCCAAGCTGGATAAGGGCTTTGTCTGAGTGTCTGGGAGACAAGCTCGAGATCCGGCTGGCAATGAAAGACAATCGCGCGGTCGCTGCCTTATTAACCCTCCGCCACCGGAATACTGTCACGTACAAGTATGGGTGCTCCGACAGTAAGCATCATCAACTGGGTGGGATGCCCTTCTTGTTCTGGCGGCTGATTGAGGAGAGCAAGGCGGCGGGAGCGGAAAAAATTGATTTCGGACGTTCCGAGCCGAATCAGCATGGGCTGGTCGCGTTCAAAGAAAAGTTTGGTATGGCTGGGAGACGGCTGCACTACTATTGTTACGGTCGTGTCAGCGGCGAAGCCTGGTGGAACCCGCTGAATATGACCCTCATGCGGCGCATCCTACCGGCACTGCCCGACGCACTCCTGAGCACGAGTGGAGGCTGGCTTTACCGGCACGTGGGGTAGGCCACCTGCCAAAATGGCGATGGCAAGATTTGGGACGCCCCATACAGGTTTCCCTTCCTGAAGAATCGTTCGTTTCGATTTGCCATAGGGTTGAATATTCAATCAAGTGTTGAGGAGCAGAATGACTAAGACCGCACTGGTCACGGGAGCCGAAGGATTCATCGGCTCCAATATGGTGAAGTTTCTTCAGGCCAAAGGATGGAACGTGGTGGGGACGTACCGTCCACACGAGTCCACCTCCTTCCCGAAGTTGCCGAATTTGAAGTTCGTGCAGTGTGATCTGCGCAATGGTCAGCGCGTGGAACAGGCGATTCATCAGTGCCAGCCTACCCACATTTTCCATCTGGGAGCGCAAAGCTTGCCGACGGTTTCCTGGGCTGACCCGGTGTTCACCTTCGAATCCAACATCATGGGCTCTCTCCACTTGTTCGAAGCGGTACGCTATATGAAGAAGAGGCCGGTGGTAGTTTCGGCCTGCTCGAGCGCGGAGTACGGGAACGTCCCCCAGAAAGCGATTCCAGTAACCGAAGAGTATCCTCCGGTGCCGTTGCATCCGTATGGCATCAGCAAATTGTGCCTCGACCTGATGGCGCGCGAGTACCATGCGGACTACGGGGTTCCGACGGTCAACATTCGCCTTTTCAATACCACGGGTCCGGGAAAGATGAACGATGCGCCGTCGGATTTCGTGCGCCGTATCATTCGCATCAAGAAGGGTCTACAGCCCCCGGTACTGGAAGTGGGAAATCTGAAACCTCGGCGGGCATTTCTCGACGTCCACGATACGGTGCGCGGCTTTTACGCGGCAGCCATGAAAGGCAAGCGCGGCCAAGCCTACAATCTGTGCGCGCCCGAGACTTATGAAATTGGCGAACTGTTGCGGATGGCCATTCGACTGTCGGGAGTGAAGGCAGAAGTGCGGGCAGCGCAAAGTCTGATGCGGCCGTCGGACGAAAAAATTATTTTCGGCAGCACCGACAAGATCCGCAAGCACACCGGCTGGAAGCCAACGCGGAAGATTGAGCAGACGCTCGGCGCCATGCTGGAATATTGGGATCGAGTTCTGTGACGACCGGCTTGCAGGTGGACGCGACTCTCGATCTACCCGCGGTTCTGTTGGTCGGCGGGAAGGGTACGCGTTTGCGCTCCGTCGTCTCCTCCGCTCCGAAACCGATGGCAGCGGTGGGGCAACAGTCGTTTCTCGAGTTGCTCGTGCGGCAGTTGCGCAGGCAGGGAATCCGCCGTCTGGTGATGTGCTCGGGGTATCTGGCGGAACAGATCGAAGAAAAGTTCGGAGACGGCAGCCAATGGGATGTGGCTATTTCGTATTCGCGCGAGCAGCAGCCGATGGGCACCGCGGGTGCCGTGATGCTCGCGAAAGAATCGCTGGCCGGAGCCGGAGATTTTCTCGTACTGAATGGCGATTCCTTTCTGGAGGTCGACTTCCCGCGGCTTTTTGAATTTCATCGCGCGAAAAATGCTATTGTCAGCATGGCGATTGCGCCGGTCGAGAATGCAGGCCGGTATGGGACCGTGCAAATTGCAACGGATGGCCGGGTCACCGGATTCGTCGAAAAGACGGGCGCCAGTGGGCCGGGCCTGATCAATGCCGGCGTCTACATTTTCAGCGCAAGGGTTTTCGAGCATATTCCGCAGGGTCCGTCGAGTTTGGAAAAAGACATATTTCCGTTCGTCCTCGACCGCGGCGTGTACGGTCTTGAGCAAGCAGGACTGTTTATCGATATTGGGACGCCAGAAGACTACGCGCGAGCCCAGGCGCTGTGCGATCAGCTTTGCAACGCCGCCCTACGAAAATAGCGCGGAGTGATAGATGTTTTGGGAGATGGCATGACCGACAACAAGAATTTCGAACAGCGCGTGCGACGGTCGATCGAGGCCTCGATCGACGTCAAGAAGCTGCTGCTCGACGATGCGGAAATCGTGTCTGGTCTGGCCAAGGTCAGCCAAATTCTGGTGGAGGCGTTTCAGAAGGGAAACAAGCCCCTGCTCTTTGGCAACGGAGGCAGTGCGGCGGACGCCCAGCACATCGCGGCCGAATTTGTCGGACGGTTTGCATTCGACCGGCCTCCCCTGCCGGCCTTGGCGCTGTCTGTCAATACGTCGGCCGTCACTGCAATTGGAAATGACTACGGATTTGATCTCCTGTTTGCCCGTCAGATCGAAGCTCTGGGGCGGCCGGGAGATGTCGCCATCGGTATCTCAACGAGCGGCAATTCGCCAAACGTTGTGCAAGGCATTGCAGCGGCAAGAAAGCTTGGAATGCATACCGTGGCGCTGGCCGGCGCATCCGGAGGGAAGCTCAAGGCCACGGCGGACTACTGTCTCTGCGCTCCGTCGAGCGACACACCGCGGGTTCAGGAATGCCACATTCTGATGGGGCACATTATTTCCGAACTGGTGGAAGAAGCAATTTTTCGTGGACCGAGCATTTCATGAAGCGAGCCATATTTCTCGATCGTGACGGCGTGATCAACCGAAAAGCCCGCGAGGGCGATTACGTGACCCGTTGGGAGGACATGCACATTCTTCCAGGGGTGGTGGCGGCAATCGCCCAACTCAATCGTTTGGATTTCCCAGTCATCGTTGTCAGCAATCAGCGCTGCGTGGCAAAGGGTCTGATTACAATCACGGAACTCGAAAGACTGCACGAACGGCTGCGCGAACACTTGCTGGAACGAGGCGCGCGACTCGATGCGATTTATTATTGTCCTCATGAAGCCGAGCCGGCCTGTGGTTGCCGCAAGCCGCAGCCGGGCATGTTGCTCCGGGCTGCGCGCGAGCATGGCATCGATCTAGCGGCGTCCTGGATGATCGGCGATTCCCGACCTGACGTCGATGCCGGCAAAAGGGCAGGATGCAGAACGGCGCTGATCACCCCCGGTCTCGAAGACGGTAGTATTCGTCCCGACCTGACCGAGACCTCATTGCTCGAGATCGTTCAGAAAATCTGTAAGCCGCGCCAGGCTCCTCTCGACACGGACCAATCGCTGAATCTGACGCACGAAATCCAGCGGCAACCATGAAAAGTCTGCAAGTGTTACGAATGGGCAACAAGAATAATCCACAGAAAATGAAAACTAAATCAAAGTTAAGCGTCGGCGACTGGGTGGAAGTGCGCAGCAAGGAAGAAATTCTGAGCACTCTGGACCATCGTGGCTGCCTCGATGGGACGCCCTTCATGCCGGAGATGTTTCAGTTCTGCGGCCAGAGATTCCAGGTGTACAAACGGGCGCACAAAACCTGCGACTATTCGACGCCGTATCCTTTCCACACCCGGCGGCTTGAAGAGACCGTCCATTTGGAAACCCGCTGCGACGGGAGCGGACACGGAGGCTGCCAAGCAGGATGCCTGCTGTTCTGGAAACACGCTTGGTTGAAACCGGTTGACGGCCAGCGAAGCGCGTCGACGGCTTTCCTGAAAGCATCGATCTTGCAGGACTCTTTGCCGGAAAACGCTCGTGTCGGTTGTACCGAATCGCGGTTATTGGCGAATACGGTTGTGCCCGGGTCTGAAGCGAGTGGCCTCACCTATGTTTGCCAGGCGACACAAGTTCCCCAGGCAACCAAACCCCTCAGTTGGTGGGACGTACGGCAGTATCTCGAGGACTATTGGTCCGGCAACGTAAGCGTGAGACGACTGGTTAGCGCGTTGATCTATTCTTCTTACTTCCATCTTAGTCAAGCCGGAATCGGTTTGGGACCTCCGATGCGCTGGTTCTATGACAAGGTGAACCCGCTATGGGGTGGATCGTTGTTCCCCAGGAAGCCGGGGCTCATTCCGGAAGGCAACGCCACGCCCACTATCAAGCTGGATCTGCAACCGGGGGAGTTGGTGCGGGTGAAGTCCCACGAGGAGATTCTGAAAACTGTGGACAGCGGGAACCGGAATCGCGGAATGTTTTGGGATGCCGAACTGGTTCCTTATTGCGGCAAGACCTTCCGTGTGCTGAAGCGGGTCACCAAACTTATCGACGAACGAAACGGAAAGATGATGGAAATGAAAAACCCGTGCATCATTCTCGATTCCGTTATCTGTCAGGCGCGATACAGTTCCTGCCGGATGCTTTGTCCGAAAGGCATGTACCCGTATTGGAGAGAGATTTGGCTGGAGCGAGTGTAGGCAGGTGCGCGGTCGCGCCAGAGAAAGCGAACGGAATGCATTTTCTAGACACCGACATTGCCGGGGTGAAGGTGATGGACCCCAGTCCGCATCAGGACGCCTGCGACCGCTTTTTCCGCGCCTGGTGTCAACGCGAATTCTCGGAGCGCGGCATTCACTTCGTACACATCCAGGCGAACATGGGTCGGAGCGCAAGTAAGAGAGATCCCGCAGCTTTGCTTTAGACTGAATTGCCGCGTCATGTGGCGCCGCTGTCCCGGCAGTTATCGTGGCGGCATTCCGCCGCCACATGCGCAGGCAAGTAACGGAGCAATCGAAATCAAGGAGAAGCGATATCCATGACATCGAAGCGAGCGCTCGTAACCGGTGGGGCGGGGTTTCTCGGATCTCACCTCTGCGATGCCCTGCTTGCCGAAGGCTATGCCGTCATCGCTGCCGACAACCTCCTAACCGGGCGCCTAACTAACATCGCTCATCTGCGCAACGAATCGCGCTTCGAATTCCTGCAGCAAGATGTCTGCGAACCCATTCGATGCGGAGCCGTGAACTATGTTTTTCACTTCGCCAGCCCCGCCAGCCCAGTGGACTACGCCGCGCACGGCATCGCTACTTTGAAGGTTGGATCCTATGGAACGTTTGAGGCGCTCGAGATCGCGCGCCAGTACGGCGCGAGTTTCATGATGGCGTCCACCTCCGAGTGCTATGGCGATCCGATGGTTCACCCGCAGGCGGAAACATACTGGGGCAACGTGAATCCGATCGGCCCGCGTTCCGTCTACGACGAAGCCAAGCGCTTCTCGGAAGCCGCGACCATGGCCTATCACCGTTATCACAAGGTCGACACACGCATTCTACGCATCTTCAATACCTATGGGACGCGCATGCAGATCCGCGATGGACGCGTCATCCCGAACTTCATGAGCCAGGCGCTGCGCGGTGAAGATCTAACCGTTTATGGCGAAGGCCGCCAAACGCGCAGCTTCTGCTACGTTAGCGACGAAGTTGAGGGAATCATTCGCCTCTCGCGCTGTTCGGAACACGAACCGGTCAACATCGGCAACCCGACCGAGTTCACGATCCTGGAATGTGCGCAGCACGTAATCGCGGTCACAGGCTCTTCCAGCAAGATCAAACATGAACCGCTTCCGCAGGACGATCCCAAGCAGCGTCGCCCCGACATTTCCAAGGCGCGACGGCTGTTTCAATGGGAGCCGACGGTCGCGTTGGAAGCGGGGCTGAAACTCTCGCTCGAATATTTCCGCAGCGCAGTGGTGCCGTCACAAACTTAGCCTGAACTGACCCGCAATGAAGAACCCGTGCCTAATACTGGAGGGCTTCGTCTGCCAGGCGCGATATAGCTCGTGTCGCATGCTCTGCCCCAAGGGCATGTATCCTTCATGAGGGAAATCTGGCTGGAGAGAGTGGAGCCCATTCGAGGTCATCAACAATGAGAGAGAATGGTCCCACAAATGCGTGCCAGCGAATTCCAACGAATTACCCGTCGATGTAAGTCGCCCAGGCCGCACGGACCAATTCTGAATTAGAGCGCGAGGAGGGCAACACTTAGTGCGTTTTCTGAACATCGACATCGCTGGGGTCAAGGTTATCGATCCGAGTCCACATCAAGACTCTCGTGGGCGGTTTCTTCGAGCATGGTGCTTAAAGGAATTTTCGGACAACGGTGTCGCCTTCACGCCGGTTCAGGCCAACATGGGATTCAGTATCTTCAAAGGTACGACTCGCGGCATGCACTACCAGAAAGCGCCGGCGCTCGAAGCGAAGCTTGTTCGATGCACGAGGGGATCGATTTTTGACGTGGTGCTCGATCTTCGTCCGGATTCGGCCTCGTACCGTCAATGGTACGGCGTGGAATTGAGCGCGGAAAATGGCCGCATGCTCTTGGTACCGGAAGGCTGCGCGCACGGCTATCAGACGCTGGAAGACGACACGGAAATGCACTACATGGCGTCCGAGTATTACACGCCCAGCGCGGCAACGGGAGTGCGGTTCGACGATCCAGCGTTCGCAATTCGATGGCCCCTGACGGCAGCCACAATGTCGGAACAGGACCGCAACTGGCCACTGGTAGTGGCCTAGGTAATCGCTTTTTCCTCCGCTATTCCACGTTGTGAGGCAACATCAATGACCACAAACACGCAGCCTTTCGTCAGCATCCTTACGCCCGTGTATAACGGCGCATCCTACCTCGCAGAGTGTATCGAGAGTGTGCTGAAGCAGACCTATGCAAACTACGAGTACGTCATCGTTAACAATTGCAGCACCGACGGTACTCTGGAAATTGCGAAAAAATATGCCGCATTGGACAGTCGAATCCGGGTTCACGACAACAAAGAATTCGTTGCGGTGATTGCGAATCACAATATTGCCTTTAACCTGATGTCGCCCGACGCAAAATACTGCAAGGTCGTGTCCGGCGACGATTATATTTTTCCAGCCTGCGTAGCTCGCATGGTCGAACTCGGCGAGTCGAACCCGAACGCGGGAATCATTGGCTGTTACCAGCTCAGTGGCGACGTCGTGAAATGGCAGGGGTACCGATATCCGAGTGCAGTAATCTCAGGGCGCGAAGTTTGCCGCCGCAATCTCTTAGGGCAGCAGGTTTTTATTGACGACCAACCCTTGCTTGGCTTCGGCGCTCCCACCTCTCTCATGTATCGTGCTGATCTGGTGCGAAGTTCAGCCGAGTTTTATCCAAATCCCTCCCCACATTCCGACACGAGCGCATGCCTCAAATGGCTCAAAAATTCCGACTTCGGATTCGTTTACGAAATCTTGTGCTACGAACGTACACATGCAGAGACGCAAACCTCCGAGTCGCTGCAGATCAATCGTTATCTATCGGTTACTCTTGACGATCTTCTGAACTACGGATCTTGGTATCTGGAAAAAGACGAACTTGAAGTCCAGATTGCGATCGCACTCAAAAGCTATCACCGCTTTCTGGCGGTCAATTACTTTACGGCGAGGCGCGACAAGAAGTTTTGGGACTATCACAAGGGCAGGCTGGCGGAGTTGGGCTATCCCTTAACTTGGTTGGATTTATGCAGAGTGGGAGCCGCCACCGTGATCGAAGAGGCGGTGAATCCAGGGCTGGCGTTCGGGAAACTCAGGAAGCGACTATTCCCAACACGGGCCAAAACCGCGCCGATGCAGCCCGATGGGTCGTCGAAGAAGATGGCAAGTTGCTGATCGGCGAACAGGACATGAGAATCTGGGGAGGGTGAAATCATGAAAGTGGTTCTTTTCTGCGGTGGCTTGGGATTGCGAATTCGCGATGCGGAGGACATTCCTAAGCCTATGGTACAAATCGGTTATCGCCCCATCCTATGGCATGTGATGAAGTATTACGCTCACTTCGGGCACAAGGACTTCATCCTCTGTCTAGGGTACCGAGCCGATGTGGTGAAGAACTATTTTATCAACTACAACGAGTGCGTTTCGAACGATTTCGTCTTGTCGGCGGGTGGCAAGAATCTGCGGCTTTTCAACAGCGACATCGATGACTGGAAGATCACGTTTGCCGACACTGGGATCAACTCCAACATCGGACAGCGACTCAAAGCTGTCGAGCGCTATCTCGAGGGAGAGGATATTTTTCTCGCCAACTATAGCGACGGGCTTAGCGATCTGCCACTCCCCAAGCAGATCGAGCACTTCCATAGGGAAGACAAGGTTGCCAGTTTTCTGTGCGTCCGCCCAAGCCTCAGCTATCACATGGTTTCGATGGAACAGGGTGAGAGCGGACTGGTCTCGGGGATTCACGCCATCAATAACGGGTCGATACTGATCAACGGTGGTTTTTTTGTGTTCAAAAAGAAGATATTTGAGTACATGCGCGACAAAGAGGAACTGGTAGGAGAACCATTTCAGAGACTGGTCGAGCAAAAGCAGTTGATCGGCTACCGTTATGATGGCTTCTGGGAAAGTATGGACACGTTCAAGGACCGCCAGCACCTAGAGAGCTTATACTCAGGCGGCGAAGCTCCCTGGGAAGTGTGGAAGAGGAATGGAACCGGCCTGCACAACGCGATGGCCGGAATCAGTAGATGACATCAGGAGCGTCTTATGAGTGTTGATTTGGTTCTACGCGAGCGCGAAGCCAAGGGGCGCGCGATCCGGGTGGGAATGGTCGGGGCGGGCGCCACGGGACGTGCCATCGCTTTGCAATTGGGAACGCCGGCTGCGGGGATTCGCCTAGTGGCAATTGCCAATCGCACGCCGGAAAACGGCGAGCGCGCATTCCGCGAGGCAGGGTTCTCACAATGGATTCGGGCGAAGTCTGCGCACGAAGCGGAATCGGCCATTAGCCGCGGATTGCCGGTGCTGACGGATGATCCTTCGGTTCTCACCCAGTGTGGCGCAATCGATATTCTGGTCGAAGCAACCGGCACGGTAGCTGCCGGAGCGCGGGTTGTACTGGACGCGTTTGATCATGGCAAGAACGTTGTACTCGTAAACGCAGAACTGGATTCGTTGCTTGGTCCAATCCTGAAGGCGAAAGCCGACAAGGCCGGAGTTCTAATCACCCATACGGACGGAGACGAACCCGGCGTGGCCATGACCCTTTTGCGATATCTGCGGACAACCGGGCTGCGTCCGGTTGCGGCGGGAAACATCAAAGGGATGGTCGACTATTACCGTACTCCAGCAACGCAGAAAGGGTTTGCGGAAAAGAACGATCAGGATGCGCGCAAGGTAACTTCATTCGCCGACGCAACCAAGTTGTCCATGGAAGCGACCGTGCTCGCGAACGCGACCGGATTCAAAGTAGGCCGTCGCGGAATGTACGGTCCCGCTTGCGGATACGTCCGGGACATTGGAAGTCTTCTCCCTGCCCAGCAGATGCTCGACACAGGGCTGGTGGACTACGCTCTCGGCGCAGCTCCGCATACTGGCGCATTTGTGATCGTGCACGAAGATTCCCCTCTTAAGAAAGTGCAGCTTTCCTACTATAAACTAGGTGATGGTCCGTTCTACGTTTTCTACACACCCTTTCATTTGCCGCATATTCAGCTGCTTTCGACGATTGGCCGCCTGGGTATTCATTCCGATCCAACCGTGACTCCTCTGGGAGGTCCGGTCTGCGAAGTCGTGACGGTCGCCAAGCGCGACCTGAAAGCGGGCGAGCGGCTGGACGGCATCGGTGGATTCTGCAGCTATGGACTGGTGGACAACGCAAGTGCGGCGCGGGCCGTCGCGGCGTTGCCGATTGGCCTTTCGGAAGACTGCGTGATGACGCGCGACGTTCCTAAAGATGCGGTCGTCTCCTTCGCCGATGTGAGTACGCCTCCGTCCGGGCTGGTGGAGTCACTCTGGCGCGAACAGAATGACAAATGGCCACTGCCGACGCGCGAGCGGAACGAAAGCTCGCAGCCAGCGCCCGCCGGAAAGCTCTAGACGCCGATCATGTTGAATCGCACATTCTGGAAGGGCCGACGCGTGTTCCTCACCGGACACACTGGCTTCAAAGGCAGTTGGTTGTCGCTCTGGCTTAACGCTTTGGGCGCCGACGTCACGGGTTTTGCGCTCGACCCGCCCACACATCCAAATTTGTACGAGCAGGCGAGTGTGGCGAACGATATTGAAACGATTTGTGGGGACATTCGTGACTACGACAAATTAAAGGGTGCGCTCGCCGAATGCAAACCGAACGTCATTATTCATATGGCGGCGCAGTCTGTAGTGAAGCGCGGCTACGAAGATCCCATCGATACTTACTCATCCAACGTCATGGGGACGGTGAATCTCTTCGAGGCGATCCGACAACTGGGGCGCCCGTGTGCGGTGGTCAATGTCACCAGCGACAAGTCGTATGAGAATCGTGAGTGGGTGTGGGGATATCGCGAGAATGAGCCGATGGGCGGACGGGATCCGTACTCCAACTCGAAAGGATGTGCGGAACTGGTTACGAGTTCCTTTCGCGAATCGTTCTTTCCTCCGGCTTTGATCGATCGTCATGGGGTTGCGCTCGGAAGCGCTCGCGCCGGCAATGCAATCGGCGGCGGCGACTGGACCAGCGATCAATTGATCCCCGATTTAATGCGTGGTTTCTTGGCAGGGCAGCCGTGCCTGATTCGGAATCCTGCGGCCTACCGGCCCTGGCAGTTTGTGCTCGAACCACTACGCGGGTATCTCATGCTCGCAGAACATCTCAATCAGGATGCCGCACGTTTTGCGTCCGGATGGAACTTTGGTCCTGCCGATGACGACGCCAAGTCTGTGGAATGGATTGCGAAAGAACTGGTGCAGGGCTGGGGTGGTACCGCAGCATGGAAGCAGGACACGGCGAGTCATCCCCGCGAAGCGCACGCTCTCAAACTGGACGCTTCGAAAGCGAAGACCTGTTTGGGATGGCGTCCAGTGCTACCACTCAAGCCAGCGTTGGAGTGGATTGTGGAGTGGTACAAGGCGTTCCAGTCGGGTAGCGATTTGCGACGCCTGACTCTTGATCAAATCGAGCGTTACGACACGCTTTCTTCGATTGAACCGAAATGACTATCGCCGAGAGAATTCGAGTCCCAGAAGAGCTTCATGAAACAGGAGAATGTTGATGTCAAAACCAAAGGTTGTAGTCCTCGGATCGGGGATGGCCGGATACGGTGCTGCCTACCGGTTACACTCCGCGGGCATTGCCCCGGTGATGTATGACAAGAACTCGTATTATGGCGGGCACACCGCTTCGTTCCGATATGACACGGGATTTCTTTTCGACGTTGGGCCGCACATTTCTTTTACCAAAGACACTCGCATTCAGGAGATTTTTGCTGAGAGTGTCGGTGGTCGTTTTGAGACTATCCAGATCAATCTGAACAACTACTGGCGCGGACACTGGCCTCTCCATCCGGTTCAGCTGCATCTGCACGGAATGCCGGAAGATGTGATCGTGAAGGTGATTACTGATTTCGTACAAGCCCGGCAACTTCCCGAGGAGTCGCCCAAGAATTACGCGGATTGGCTGCTTGCGAGTCTAGGTAAGACCTTTGCTGAATTATTTCCAATGCAGTACACCCGTAAATACCACACCACCACTGCCGAGAACATGAGCACCGACTGGCTTGGGCCAAGAATCTATCGTCCTAGTCTAGAAGAAGTCATACGAGGGGCAATTTCCGCATCCGCGCCGCATGTCCACTACATCACGCATTTCCGGTATCCGAGCGATGGCGGGTTCATGCTGTATCTCAACAAGTTCCTGCCAATGGGGAATCTGAAGCTGAACCACGAGGTCGTCTCCATAGACCCTCGCGAGCGACAAGTTAAGTTCGCGAACGGCGCCGTCACGGAATATGACGCTCTTATTTCGTCGGTTGCACTACCTGACATGATTCGCATGATCCAAGGAGCGCCGGCGGATGTCGTCGCGGCCTCTAAACTACTGGCATGCTCGACCTGTGTTCTGGTGAACGTGGGCGTCAATCGCGCAGATCTGTCAAAGGCGCACATGACCTACTTCTACGACGAAGATATTTGTTTTACGCGCCTTGGATTCCCGCACATGCTTTCCGCTAAGAACGCGCCTCCCGGATGCGGAAGCATTCAAGCCGAAGTGTACTTTTCGGACAAATACAAACCGTTTAGCGGATCGCCGGAAGACTGGATCGAGCCGGTAATTCGCGACCTGCGGCGCTGCGGATTGCTGCGCGAGGAGGACAAGGTTCTTTCCCGCAAAGCGATGTTCTTACGCTATGCCAACATCATTTTCGATCTCGATCGAGCGGCTGCTCTCAAGACAGTTCACGGCTATCTCGACGAAATCGGCATCGCCTACTGTGGCCGATACGGCGACTGGGGCTATATGTGGACTGATGAGAGCTTCATAAGCGGAGAAAATGCCGCAGAAAAAGCCCTCGGTTACGCTACAGCGACTGTGTGATCAACCTATGATGCGTCTTAAGTTATCCGGGGGAACCGACGGGCCCCTCAATATTCTGTGTCTCGGATGCCATTCCGATGATATCGAAATCGGTTGTGGTGGCACCATCTTGAGGCTTGCAGAGGAGAACCCAGGTTGCGTTTTTCACTGGGTTGTGTTTAGTGCACCTGGAGTCCGTGAATCGGAGGCGCGGTGCGCAGCTGAGTTGTTTACGACCCATGCCCGGCTGGAGAGTCCCCACTTGAAAGCGTTTCCCGATGGTTTTTTGCCCTACATCGGCGCGGAAGTGAAGATGTTCTTTGAGGAATTGAAACAAAAAATCTCTCCTGATCTGATTTTTACTCACAATGGCAGGGACGCACATCAGGACCACCGGCTCATTTCAGAACTAACGTGGAATACATTTAGGAACCACATGATTCTTGAATATGAAATCCCGAAGTACGATGGAGATATGGGGCAACCGACTTTCTTCATCCCGCTTTCGGCTGAGGTTGCACAAAGGAAAGTTGGGTACATCATAAAAACTTTCCGATCTCAGGCCAGCAAGGCATGGTTCGAGGAGCGTACATTCTTGTCGATCATGCGGATAAGAGGCATGGAATGCAATGCTCCCAGCGGTTATTCCGAGGCATTCTTCTGTCGCAAGATCATTCTGTGAGGATTCAATAGTGGCGCTCATTTCCCGCTGACATTTCGGTCTACCCTCTTTGTGGAACTCGGGGTGACCATTCTGTCTTTTGCGATTGGTCTGACGTGGGAGCCGGAGGGGATTGCGGTTGCATGGACTGCTTCCTATGCGGTGTTAGCGATCCCAGCGTCCTGGCACGCGGGCAAACCGGTACAATTGGCGATGGTTCGGTAATTGCCGTGGTTTGGAAATACATTTTTGCCCCGCTGATATCGGCATTAGGTTGCCCAGCTATTCTCCGCCAAATCCCTCGATGAACGGGATCGAGGAGCCGAGATTCGGCTGATATTAACGTCGCTAATAGTCCGATTGATCTACGTGATCACTGTATTTGCGAGTTGCAGCCGTGAACCATTTCTTCAGATCGCGAAATTAGTCGCCCACTTTGGTTCGAACAAGAATATGCCTAGTTTCTCCGCTGTTGCGCTGTAGTGCGTTGTCGCTCATTCGCTTACAGTTCGCAAATGGAAAGCCCCGTCGAAGAAAGCCATCAAGAGCACATGCGCGACCTTAAACAGAAAACAATTCGTGGTGGGATCGCGAAAGCTCTCTCACAAGCCGCGAATTTCAGCCTGCGTTTGGGGTCGCTGATGATTCTGGCTCGCCTTCTGGCCCCGAAAGACTTCGGGCTGGTTGGGATGGTGACCGCAGTAATTGGCGTGTTCAATGTGTTCAGGGATTTTGGTCTGTCCGCAGCATCCGTGCAGCGCAGCTCTGTAACAGAAGAACAGACGTCGACGCTTTTCTGGATAAACCTGCTCGTCGGAAGCATTCTGGGAGCGGGTGCATTGGCGTTGGCGCCATTAGTGGTTAGGTTCTATCACGAACCTCGACTATTGGGCATCACAGCGATGCTGTCGGCGGGCTTCCTCTTTAACTCGGCTGGTGTGCAGCACTCGGCTTTTCTCGAGCGCCAAATGCGTTTTACGACTTTGTCAGTAATCGATCTTGTCTCGCTGTCTGTGAGTACAGTTGTTGGAATTGTGATGGCATTGCATGGGTTTGGATATTGGTCTTTGGTCGTTTCCACCCTGGTTTCGCCGCTCATTTATACCGTAGGCGTTTGGATTGCTTCCGGATGGATTCCAGGGTGGCCCCGCACTCGCGTCGGAATACTCTCGATGCTGCGTTTTGGCGGGACCGTCACGATGAACGGGCTTGTGATGTATCTCGCAAGTAATCTGGATAAGGTTCTGCTTGGGCGGTTCTTGGGAGTCGACGCAGTGGGGATCTATGGAAGAGCATATCAACTCGTCAACATACCGACGGATAACCTGAACTCTTCTGCCGGAGGCGTTGCGTTTGCCGCTTTGTCTCGCCTGCAAGACGAGCCTGCTCGTCTCAAGCGATATTTCCTAAAGGGCTATTCCTTGGTGTTGTCTTTAACAATCCCCATCACCTGTGCGTGCGCGCTGTTTGCAGGTGACTTGATCGGCGTCCTATTGGGGCCAAAGTGGAAGGATGCGGTGGTGGTGTTTCGCCTGCTCGCGCCGGTGACCCTAGTCTTTGCGATGCTCAACCCGCTGGGGTGGTTTCTTTCAGCGCTGGGGCTCGTTAGCCGGTCTTTGAAGATTGCATTAGCACTCGCCCCGGCCATGATCGTGGGTTACGCTCTCGGGTTGCACTATGGACTGACCGGCGTGGCGGTGGCGTACTCGATTGTGATGTGCTTGTGTGTGGTGCCAGTAATGGCCTGGGTCGTTAAGGGGACAGCTATTTCCCTCGGTGACATTCTCTCTGCTGCAAGCAAACCTTTACTGTCAGGAGGGGCAGCGGCCGCAATCGTGTTCGTACTTCAGTTGGCCTATGGTCCTTGGATGAGCCAGAGACCACGCCTTCTGACCGGCGTGACTATTCTCGTTGTAACCTACGCTGGCATCCTTCTATATGTCATGAAACAGAAAGCGTTCTATATCGAGATATTTCGCATGCTCTTGAATCGCACGGCAAACAGTGAGCGTGTCGCAGCATCGGTTTAGGTTGAGGTGGATGTGAAAACAACGCAAGGGGGACGGGGTAATGTTCGGCAAGCTAGACGAAGATAGTGGAAAGCGAGGTTTTGCGCCAGTCGTCAAGTGGTCGGCACGAAGTTGTTTGTTAACTACACTGACGATCTGCATGTGCGCATGCTTTGGGAATTCAAGTGGAGATCGGCTCACCGACGCCGGTTCTATCGGGAAGGAGACGAGCGTCAGAACATACACAACAACGTTTCCTAAAGTGGAGAACCCAATTTCGGAGAAGGGGAATTGGACTAACGGCAAACAGGTGGGGGTGGACTGGTCTGACGTCGCGACGATATCAGGGCTGGCCTATGGGACGGAAACTGGCGATGGTGGGTACGACGACTCCACTGCATTATTGACGGGCACGTGGGGACCGAATCAAATAGCGGAGGCGAAGGTCCACATTACGAATCCAAATGACAATGCTTACGAAGAAGTGGAGCTGCGACTGCGCAGCGTGATCACAGCACACCGGAACACGGGTTACGAGATCAACTTCCGATGCTCGAAAAAAAACGATGCATACACCCAAATCGTGCGCTGGAATGGCCCGTTGGGTGACTTCACGTACCTGAGTAACCAGGGTGGCGCGCAATACGGGGTTGCAGACGGCGATGTTGTCAAGGCAACAATGATTGGCAATGTTATCACTGTGTACATTAATGGCAACCAGGTAAATCAGGCGTCCGATACCAGATACAAGAACGGTAACCCGGGGCTGGGTTTCTTCCTTCAGGGAGCCAAGGGCGTAAATCAGAATTACGGATTTAGTAGCTTTAAGGCCTCCGATCAGCCTTTGGGTCGCAGTATTCCGAGTTCACCGCAGCCCCCGCAGCCGTCCGGGAACGGTTCGGTCTCGAACGAATAGTCTTTCGCTGGGAAATTCTAACTGATGAATCCCCTCACGCAGTATTACCGTTGTCCTGAACGCTTCTCGAGGATAATTGCGCACCATGACCCGTCGGACACCATAAAAGGTTACTTCCGCTTCGGCGAGGAAATCTGTTTCGGCAAGTGCAGGGGAGGGTATCCGTCTCGCAGCTCAAGCGCTGTTTTGCATGATGCGCTGGCGCAGGTCAAGGTGGATAGGGGCGTCCTGGACTTGCCGTTCGACTTGACGGAAGTGATAGACGGCCTCCGGCAGGAAAGATACATGGGTCTGGCAGGAAGTAACGGGTCCGACCTCGCGTCTCCGGTCAATCGGCTGTATTACCTGCTGCGTCCTTTCCTGCCCGTGGCGGTACGAAAGCATCTCCAAAGAATGCGGCTAAGCGACTGGAAAAAGCTGGCATTCCCGACGTGGCCGGTCGACAGGACTGTGGACGCAATCTTGGAGAAACTACTCCTATTAAGCTTGCGGGCGGAGGCATTAGACAGAATTCCCTTCATCTGGTTCTGGCCAGAAGGAGCGCCGAGTTGCGCCATCATAACCCATGATGTCGAGACGACGATTGGAAGGGATTTCTGCGAAACCTTGATGGATATCGACGATACATACGGTGTCAAGGCCGCCTTTCAGATAGTCCCCGAACAGCGCTACGAGGTTACATCCTCGTATTTGGAATCGATCACGAGACGCGATTTCGAGGTCGGAGTCCAGGATCTGAATCATGACGGACGGTTGTACATGAATAAAGAGCAGTTCCGAACTCGGGCTGCCATGATCAACGAGTACGGCCGACGTTGGGGAGCGCGGGGATTTCGCGCTGCAATTTTGTATCGGAGGCAGGAGTGGTTTGATGCCCTCGATTTCGACTATGAGATGTCAGTCCCGAACGTCGCCCACCTCGATCCTCAAAGGGGCGGTTGCTGCACGGTGATGCCATATTTCGTGGGTAAGATACTCGAAATTCCCGTGACAGCTACGCAAGACTATTCTCTATTCCACATTTTGAAGCAGCATTCAATTCAGCTGTGGGAACAGCAGATCGAACTGATTATGAAGAAGAACGGTCTGATCAGTTTTATCATTCATCCGGATTACATCATCTCAAGACCAGAGCAAGAAACATATGAAGCGTTGCTAAGTCACCTAAGTTACTTACGACAGGAAAAAGGCCTATGGATTACCACGCCGCGAGAAGTAAATCGCTGGTGGCGGCAGCGGGCTCAAATGAGTCTCGTCGAGACCGGGAATGGCTGGCGTATTGAAGGCGCCGGCAACGAGCGCGCGTTGATCGCGTATGCGAGTGAGCAGGATGGACACCTAAAGTTCACTCTTGAGGCGGGTAGGGAGGTTCGATGATGTGGCTCTGGAAAGCTCTGCGGAGGGTGTCATGAGTTCGGAAATAGAAATCAGCGGTCGAATGGCCCAGCCAGTGTATCAAAAGGAGCCGACCAGGGCCGCGTGTGACGTGGCAGTCATCGGCGCCGGCCCGTACGGACTTTCAGCCGGTGCTCACTTGAAGGCTAAAGGCATCAATGTTCGCGTGTTCGGCGACCCTATGGAATTTTGGGCCAAGAAAATGCCCGAAGGCATGCTGCTGCGATCCCCCCGCATAGCGTCGACGATCTCCGACTCGCACGGCGCCTATACGCTCGAAGCTTATGAGGCTGCGGCCAAGATTGGACCGTCCGCACCTCTCCCTCTAGATACGTTTGTCGCTTACGGAAAGTGGTTTCACCACCAGTTAGGATCGAACCTAGAGTCGCGAACGGTGACGCGCGTCGACCGTGAGCAGCAAGGATTTCGTTTGACGATGGAAGACGGAGACGTCGTTCGCTGTGGTCGCGTCGTTGTTGCTGCTGGAATCGGACCTTTTAGGAGAAAACCGGCGGTTTTTCGTGGGTTGCCCGAGGACCGTGTATCCCATTGTTACGAAGGACGGGACATCTGCAAGTACGCGGGCAAGAGGGTTGCCGTAATTGGTGCCGGGCAGAGCGCGCTGGAATCAGCGGCTCTTCTGCATGAAGCAGGCGCGAAAGTGGAAGTCATTGTGCGGAACCCTTCTTTACGATGGATTGGCATGCACAAGTGGCTGCACAGACTGGGACCGATCTCCGCTTTGCTCTATTCCAAGCACGATGTCGGTCCACTTGGCGTGAGCCGCCTTGTTGCCTACCCCAAACTCGTGTCGGTCGTTCCTCTGAAGGTTCGCGACAAGATTCGAACCCGCGCAGTGCGGCCAGCTGGATCACCTTGGCTCATTGATCGCCTATCGACTGTAAAGATTACTACTGGGCGAGTCGTCTGGCAGGCGGCTACCGAGGGGAACGAAGTTGCCCTGTCGCTCGACGATGGGAGCGAACGACGTGTAGACCATGTTTTATTGGGAACAGGGTATGAAGTTGATATTTCTCGCTATGAATTTCTGCCTCCCGAACTCGTCAAAGAAGTACAACTGTTTGGCGGATATCCCAAGCTCCGTAGCGGGTTCCGTAGTTCCGTACCGGGTTTGCACTTTATCGGAGCTACGGCAGCGAGGAGTTTTGGCCCGCTGCTCTATTTCGTCGCGGGTACCGAATTTGCATCGCGGGAGCTCTCGTCGCACATCTCTCGTAGTGCAGGGGAAACCAATTGATGGCCACCACAGCGGTCGAAAATAGAGCGACGAAATCGATGGTGTCCTGCGCACCGCCCGTGGGGGCGGTAATCGTGGGTGGCGAGCATCCTGGTTTGGGAATTGTTCGCAGTCTCGGCCGCAAGGGGATTCCGGTTTGCATCGTGGATGACCAGCAATCGGTGTCACAATTCTCCCGATACGCGGGCCGAACAGTCCGCGTAAGAGACCTGCGGGATGAACAGAAGACCGTAGACAGCATCCTCGAAGTTGGTGAGCGTTTCGGACTCAGGGGCTGGGTTCTCTTTCCCACTCGCGACGAAACGGTGGCTGCATTCGCGCGCCATAGAGAGCGTCTGGCCCAATTTTTCCGCGTTACGACGCCAAACTGGGAAAGCGTCAAATGGGCTTGGGATAAGAAAAACACCTATGAGCTCGCGGAACAGCTGGGAATCCCAGTGCCAGGGACGTGGAATCCGAGGAGTAAGGAGGACCTTGCTCAGCTCTACGGCCGTCTGCCGCTGGCCATCAAGCCGGCCATTAAAGAAAATTTTTTTTACGCCACACACTCGAAGGCCTGGCGGGCCGATACTCCCGCCGAACTCGACACTCTGTTCGTCCGTGCCACGCGTCAAATCAGACCGGAAGAAGTACTGATCCAGGAGATCATTCCCGGAGATGGTACTCGGCAGTACTCATATTGCGCATTCTTTCGCGACGGTAAAGCTCATAGCAGTCTCACCGCGATGCGTATGCGACAGCATCCCCGCGAATTTGGACGCGCTGCTACCTATGTCGAGAGTGTAGATTTGCCGGAGATCGAGGAGCTCTCGGAGCGTTTTCTTAAGGCGATTGACTACTACGGCCTGGTCGAAGTCGAGTTCAAACAGGATCCTCGCGACGGAAAGTTTAAACTGTTGGATGTAAATGCTCGCACTTGGGGATTTCATAGTATCGGCGCTCCAGCGGGAATCGATTTCCCGTATCTGCTGTTTGCGGATCAGTTGGGAGAAGTCGTTCCACCATCCCGTGGGCGGGCTGGAGTCGGCTGGCTGCGGCTGATAACGGACATGCCAACTGCGGCATCTGACCTGTGGCACGGCCACATGGATTTGGGTTCTTACGTCGAGTCCCTGAAGCGCACTCGCGTGGAGTCAGTATTTTCTGTGGACGACCCGATTCCCGCAATCGCTGAATTGTGCATGCTACCGTACCTAGTTGCCAAGAAGTACATCCTCTAGTGCCCATTTAGCTTGCTCATAATGTTTCTTGCGTTCTTGTGACGACAAACCTCCAGCATGCCGAGTTGTATAACCCATCCCACGCATGGGTTGTGCCGCGAAATCACCATACCTCTTATCTTGGAGGGCAAGTGTTTGCAGTTCACTTAACCGATATCCCAGCTTTATGGACGACTGTTTTAGTCGCTTTGAGCATTCGCACGGATGCGGGAGCCGCTTAAATAGGATTACGAAGTGGGCCGGACTTGGATTTCAGGTCCGGCTTATTTTTTTTCATAACCCTAATATCGGATTTCAAAGAGAATTTTCCTCACTTACCGATTGTCCATTTTATGACGCACTACCCGGAGGCACCATTGACGTATGCACCAATGTGATCTAGTCTGTTTTCGTTCTTCTTCGTAATCATTACCTTCCCCAGCAAGCAGTGTGACCCTAATGACCCTCCGTCGTTTGTTGTCCGTTGTATTCGCTGGTGTGGTTTCGTGCACCGTGCCGGAACTCCACGCGCAGACCATCGCAACTTTTGATGTCCCGGGCGCTGAGGGTACATTTCCGCAAGCGATCAATCGAGATGGTCAGGTCGCGGGATACTACCGGGACAATGTGTTTCAAAATCATGGTTTCGTTCGTGATGCGAGCGGCATCCTAGTGACATTTGATGTTCCGGGTTCGATCAACACCACGCCAGTAGCGATCGATCAGGACGGTCATATCACAGGCTCCTATGGGGATTCGGTTGCTGACCATGGTTTCTTGCGCCAGCCGGATGGCAACATTCTCTTGTTCGATGCTCCCGGTTCGAGCGGGACCTATCCTCGCGGCATCAGTCCCGGAGGTTTGATCACCGGCTACTATTACGACGACTTCGGCATTCATGGATTTCTTAGGGCTAAGAACGGAAACGTGATTCCCTTCGATGCTCCTGGAACTTTCCCAATTACATTTCCGCAGGCGATTAACCGAAAAGGGCAGATCGCGGGGTGGAATATCGATCAGCCGGGAGCCAGTGGCCGAGGCTTCGTGCGCGAAGTTGATGGGACCTTCACGAGATCGTTCGATTCCGAGACCTACGCGGTCGCGATCAATGCGGAAGGCGAAGTCAGCGGTTACACGGGCAATAACGCGATTCGGGGGTTCCTGTCCGAGCCCGATGGCAACGAAGTCATTTTCGATGTCGTGAATTCCACGATTTCCGCAACTCCAGTGGCGATCGATCACTCTGGACGCGTAGCGGGCTGGTATTACGACGACCAGACAGGAGCCGTGAACGGCTTCATACGAAAGCGCGATGGCACATTCGTCAAATTTTCTGTGTCGCCCTCGGCGGAAACTTTTCCCACTGCCATGTTCGGGAGCCGGATCACCGGCGATTACGACGATGAAAATGGCACACACGGTTTCGTTCGTGACAGTCAGAATACGGATGTGCACTGATTCTGTACGACCTGAAGTCTGCAATACTTGTCCATGAGCGACCGCGGTCTCGTGACGTGCTTTAGTTATTTTCTGGCTATCCCACTGGTGAAATCGCGACAATCCATTCTGCTTCGCCGGCAACCAAACTGAAAGTCACTTTACAAACCGCTTTCCTGGTATTTGTTTCCGGGGTGCTGTGGTGGCGTCCTCTGCTCCGCACCTTCAGCCTTGCGCTCCACGACGAAGCGTACACGCACATTCTGCTGATTGTTCCTCTGAGCTTCGCTCTCCTCTACCTGGAACGAAACCTTCTATGGCCAGCGCTCCAGTCCGGGACAGGTTTTGGAGTCGCGTGGCTGGCGGCTGCTCTGCTGCTTGCAGGCTTCGAGCGATGGGGTGCAGCCAGCATGTCCGAAGACATTCATCTTTCGTTGAGCATGCTGGCCCTCGTTCTCTGGTGGCTCGGCAGTTTTATTGTTGGTTTCGGAACACGAACCTTTCAGTCGCTCCTATTCCCACTTTTGTTCTTATTGTGGATCGTCCCTCTTCCGGGTCTTCTGGTGGACGAGATCATCAGTTCTCTCCAATATGAATCCGCTTTCGCGGCGCGGATCATGTTCAGGCTGGCGGGTGTTCCCGTCACGCAAGACGGCGTAATACTGTCAATTCCGAGCCTGGATATTGAGGTCGCGCGCGAGTGCAGCAGCATTCGATCCAGCATGTTGCTGGTGATCATTACGATGGTCCTCGCACATCTCTTTTTGCGTTCCGGATGGAGAAAGGTCTTCTTCATCGTCGCGGCAATTCCCATGGCAGCCATCAAGAATGGATTCCGCATTTTTACGATCACGGAGTTGGGCACCAAAGTCGACCCAGGGTACTTCGACGGCAACCTGCATCACCGAGGTGGAATTCTCTTTCTGGGAGTGGCGCTCGTCGTGGCGGGTTTACTGTTGTGGCTTCTGCGCCGGACTGAAACCATCAACTAGCCTCTTTCACTCCGCCTCTTCGTTTGAAGCCAAGAGTCCTCACAACACGACGGCGAAAGCATACACGGTGAATATCACCGTACAGCCGACCAACGGACCGATGAGTATTCTCTATGCGTGACCCACAGGTCAGAGTCAGCCCGGTTCCTCCACCCTGAACGCTCCAACTGGCACGACGGTTTCGATCACCGCGATCTTGGGCGCTGGAGCAAATGGTCAGATCAACCTTCTCCCCACGAACAATACGAACGTGGTGATCGACATCACGGGATACTATGCGGCGCCGGGTTCGGGTAGGCTGTCGTTGCACCCAGTTGCGGGTTGCCGCGCGGTGAGCGCGTTAGCTTTCAGCCAAACGACAACGCTGAACATCGCGGGTTCATCATGCAAGCTTCCACCAGCCGCGAAGGACTATGTTCTGAATGGGACCATTGTCCCTTGGTTCGGATACCTTGGGAACCTGGTGTTCTGGGCAAATGGAACATCCCAACCCGGCATGACTTCTCTGGCGGGTACCGATGGTTCTGTTGTTTCCAACGGAGCGGTGGTTTCCACTACGAACGGGTACATCAACGTTAACTGCCAGAACATGACGTCGTTGTATGTGGATATCAACGCATACTTCGCACCATAAAACAGCGATAGGACAATCAGAGTTAGAGAGAGGCTGCGCCCGTACGAAACGGGCGCGGCCTTTTTGCTGTACAGGCGGATTCGGATCGATTGTTGAGCAGTTTGGAGTGGAGTGCGAATTCCGAGGACATTATCGGAAAAGGACAGTCAAGGATAGTGAACGGATGCGAACGCAGAGACCTAGACCGGCGCTCAAGGAGAGAGATTGCTTGGAAGGCGCAAAATAGAACGAGGCTCATCCCCTGAGGGTGAGCCTCGTCAATTTATAGGACCTAAAAACTATGATTGAGTAACAGCCTTAGAACGTGAGCGAATCACCATCGCCCCCAGACACGTGATCCCAGCGCCGAGCAAGTAAACTAGCGCAGAGCCACCTTCCGGGACCTGCTGGCAACGCCGATCGCGTCTCGGATCGCATCGGTCTCTGGGGCCTGCAAAAGACGCGGGCGCCAGCAACATCAAAAACAAAGCAGCCAGTACAAACTTTCGATTGATCATCAGCAAAACTCCCTTTAAACGGACTATATTTTGACCTCTTGCAGGGGAGTGTCTACACAAGGGCCGCTTTGTTAGCAAAACCGCCCATAGCACTACTAACATTAGGCCCTGCCCGTAAGTCGCTGTCAAGATGATACTTTTTGCAACAGTTGCACGGGAATGCGACCCCTTTCCACTCCACTGTTCGTCAACAAGCCCAAAATTCGAACCGAAAGTGGGGGGTGGTATCCCCTAAATACTTGACTGTCTTGCCCCAAGCAACCCGGTTTCCCCTTATCCTAGGTAGTCACGCCGTTTTGGGGGCGAGGCATCCTCAACCATGAAGATGAGCTGGCGGTACGTGCTCTTGGGTGTCTTGGCGCTAATCTCGACTGCCGTAGTTCTATTGCGCGATTCCTCCGACCGGCATCACACCGTGACTCTCACTTGGAACGCTGCAGCGCCCCCTAGAGGGGGCAGTTTGGCAGGATACAACGTCTACCGGCGTATTGCGGAGGGAGGCCCTTTTGTCAAGATTGCCGGGAAGGTACCGGGTTCGCCCTATGACGACCGTTTCGTGACCAGCGGTCGAAAATATGTGTATGTCGTGACGTCGGTAGACCAAACCGGACGGGAAAGCAGATATTCAACTCCGGTCGAAGTACAAATTCCATGACACGGCGAACGCCAGATTCGGCAAGTCGTAGGGTTGGGGCACACAGCGGTTTGCTCGATACGAAGAAGAGAATTACTTGGTAACAGCTTTGAGCCCGCTGGGAGGCGAGGGTCCTCCATCAGTAGCACTGAAATCGGAAAAACCAAAAAAACTCCAATTAAAATCTGGATTGTCGTAGAACCCTATGCCTGGGCTTCCAGAATTGTAGACTGCGTGACCCTTCTGGCAATCAGGGCCTTCGTTTCCCTCGTTTCCTGTGTCGGTAACCTGCATGATTTGCGAACCATTCCGATACGCCGTAAGAACTGGCGGATTGCCTGCGACCGTCGCTCTAAGAACGTCTCCATCGATGAGATTGATAGAAGGCACGGACGGCTCGATGTTGCACCAGAGCCCATTTTTTCCGCCCCAGCGTGCGATGTGACAATAGCGGTTATTTGGCATCACGCTGCAGTAAACTTCATAGCCGGTGATGGTATGGGCGGATGCGTCAATGGTCGTCCTTAAACGCAGTTCTATTTCGTGACAACAACTCCCGGAGGGAGTCGTGTTGATTTTGACCGTGCCCTGTACTGTCTGGTCGGGGCCCCATGTTCCCGTCAGTATGGCAGTCGGATCGCCAAATTGGGTAGGTTCGCTAACTCCGAACGCATAACCTGCCGTTTGTACGTCGCCCCAAAGATCTTTGCCCGCGGTGCTTCCGCCCGTCCAGTTGCAGGGACTACCCTCGCAGATAGGATTCTCAGTGGCAGGGAACTTCGTGCTATAGGTACGGGCAGCGAGCGGAAGAGTTAACATCAAGAGAGCCGTCGCGAGGCCATTTTTGTTTATGATCCGCATAAAACTTCTGGAATTTAAACTAAACTAGCGACATGACGGCCACCAGACACGGAAGTGCATTCCTGGCCAAGGAAACGTCCGATCCCGCGGTTGTTCTTGTGTCAACTAGACCGGTGGTCGCCGGGCGACTGGCCGCCGAACACGTCACAGTCTAATGACCTTTCGATTGTGGTGACTAAGGGTCAATCTATGTCGAAGGGCCACGGAAGTTCCACCGATTCTCGTCTGACAATCTAACGCGCGAAGTTGGAAGTCGTGGGGACAGTCCGCAGTATCGCCTGGAGCAGTGTCGACGGCCTTTCCGCAATGGACGGCTACGCGCAAGGACTACTCAGTGCTTTTCCCTTAACGAGCGAGAGGCTATATAGCCCGCGTTGAAGGCAGCGCCGCACCCGTGGGACCGGGAAACGGTTGGGATGCGATCATTCGCCGCGTAGTGCCGCAAGCGCATCATCTTTGTTCCTTCCCGCCTCGCTGAGTCCACTCACATCGCCTCTGCGCCTTGTACTCAATTTGTGCTGACTCGTTATCCGCGAAGTGCATCGAGTACTCTCGGCCTGTCGAATTTCGATCCCGCTTCCGACGGGTTCTTAATGATTCCGGGATTCCAAAATGGGATTAAGGGAGCCTCGGTATGTACTAACGATTTGGACCAAAGCCAAAGTGAGCAGTAAAGATCAGGCAACATGGGACGTAGAATAGTCAAATTACAAACATCGCCCTGGGGGGCAACGTTTCACCACCCAGAGAATCCTACGTTGGGCTCCTGACGCAACCGCCGGAGTTCCTGAGGCGGGTCGCGTAAAGGTCAAAATGAAAAGTGTGTTTGATGCGAGAAACCAATCCACCGAGAAATGCGTCCCGAAGCAGAGTGCTCGTCGTGCTACAACTGTTCTCGGAAATAGACTGCGCTGCCTCCTGCCGATAGCCATGTTTTTTTGCGCTGCCGCAACTGTGCTGGCTGCCGCGCCCGGGTTCAAGCAGGAAAAGGATAATCAAGCGAACTCCGGGAACACGAGCAGGGTGACGTTTTCCGCGCCCATCTCGTCTGGAAATCTTATTGCGGTCTATCTCATTTGGGACAATACGGGAAGCGCTTCGGTTTCTGATTCTTTGGGGAACAGTTACACCAGTGCCGTCGTGCCGACTCGATGGTCCAATAGCAGGTACAGCACCCAGATTTTCTATACGATCAGCGCGAGCAGTGGTATCGATTCGGTAACGGCCACATTTGCGACGAGACTCAGTCAGTTCGGCATTATCTACGCGCACGAATACACCGGGATCCGCGCAACCGCACCAATCGATGTGACTGCCGCTGCAGTCGGAACGTCCGGCTCTCTTTCCAGCGGGTCGGCCACTACCCTAAACGACAACGATCTGCTTTTTGCGGGAGGAGTATCGGCAAATCGTGTGACGGGCGCAGGCGCCGGCTATACCGCGCGCTCGAACGCGCAAGCCAACATCACCGAGGACAGAGTGGTTTCTGTCAAAGGTTCCTACAGCGCGACGGCAAGCAACAGTGGTGGCGCGTGGGCGATGCAGTTGGTCGCCTTTAAGGGCCTGGCGGCAGGGGACACCACACCTCCTACGGTGCCGACCGGCCTTAACACGACCGTCCTGTCCCCGACGCAAATCAACTTGTCGTGGAATGCTTCCAGCGACCCTGACAATCCCTCGAGTCAGTTGAGCTACAGCATCTATCGGAACGGCACTCGCGTTTCTACCACGGCAGCGGGTGTGATCTCGTGGACAGATTCCGGTCTCTCTCCCTCCACCACATACACATATACGGTTTCTGCCGCCGATCCAGCTGGCAACGTTTCGGCGCAATCCGCCCCCGTGCAGGCGACAACACCGCCTGCATCGGACACGACCCCACCGACGGTTCCGGCCAATCTTGCGTTGACAGGTACAACGGCATCGACGGTTTCCCTGGCGTGGAACGCCAGTACCGACAATGTTGGCGTGGCCGGATACAAGATTTTTCGCAGTGGAACGCAAGTGGGCTCGACGGGAGCGGTTTCCTATACCGATACCGGCCTTGCGGCCTCAACGACCTATTCTTATACCGTGTCCGCCTTTGACGCGACTGGGAACAATTCAGCGCAGAGTGCTCCGGTAAGCGCCACCACAGCGACGCCGGATACCCAAGCCCCAACCGTTTCCATCACGTCTCCTGCCAATAATCAGACCGTTTCCGGTGCTTTTACAATCACCGCGAATGCAGCGGATAATGTGGGAGTTGTCGGAGTCCAGTTTCAGCTTGACGGGAACAGTCTGGGCGCCGAAAACCCCTCACCGCCGTATTCCATCACGTGGGACACCACACAGACTGCAAATGGTTCCCATGTCTTGACCGCCGTGGCGCGAGATGCGGCAGGCAATAAGACCAGTTCGTCGCCGGTAACCGTTACGATCAACAACAACTTCCCTAGACCCTACAGCACTACGTTCCCGCTCACGGAGAGTCCCATATCCGAGGGCGGCAACTGGATGAGCGCGATGGCCGGAACTCGTGGAAATCTTTGGAGCGACGTGTATACCTCCAGCCATTTCGCCTATGGTCCAGCACTGCCAACGCAGTTCGGTGATCCTACGGCTATGCTCGCTGGAAGCTGGACTCCAGATCAGAGTGCGCAGGCGACGGTCCGTGTAGTCACCCCACACAGTGACTGCTGCCATGAAGTCGAAATACGTCTACGTACGGCAATGGGACCCAACTCGATCACGGGATACGAAATCAATTGCAGCGTTGCGACGGCGAACCCCTACGTCCAGGCAGTACGGTGGAACGGACCCAACGGCGACTTCACCTATATTGGGTCCGCAAATACGAACTGCGTGGACGGGGATGTACTCAATGCAAGCATAATAGGAAGCACAATTTCCGTTTACAAGAACGGGATTTTGCTTTTCATCGCCAACGATTCCACATTTACGAGTGGAGCGCCCGGCATTGGCTTCTACCAGGCGGGCAGCGGCAACTTCAATGATTTTGGTTTTTCCAGCTTCACAGCCTCGGACGGGTCCACGAACGATACATCGCCTCCATCGGTTCCCGCCAACCTCGCTGCAAGTCCTTTTTCTCCCTCCGAGATTGATCTGGCCTGGACTGCTTCAACGGACAACGTCGGAGTGGCGGGTTATCAGGTGTTCCGCGATAACGTTCCAAGAGGGACCAGTACGACTGCCAGTTTTTCTGACAAGACCGTGTTTCCCAATATTCAATACACGTACGCTGTGTCCGCCTTCGATGCGGCCGGAAATGTATCAGATCAATCCTCGCCAGTGGTCGCACAGACGTCGTTCGGGTCCGACACAACACCTCCCTCTGTTCCGGCCAACCTGCAGACGTCGAAAGTGACGTCGACCACTTTGACCCTTACCTGGTCCGCGTCGACTGACAATGTTGCGGTTGCGGGCTATTGGATATTCCGGAACGGTGCTCAGGTAGGCACCATAACCACGGCCACGAGTTTCGTCGATACGGGCCTAACCCCGTCGACGACCTATTCTTACACGATCGCTGCATATGACACTTCCAACAATGTCTCCGCCCAATCCCAGTCGATAACCGTGACCACTGCACCTCTGGCGATGACTCCCCCATCCATCGTTCAAGTGAATCAAAATCAAATCGCCAGTGGATCGAGCACCTCGGTCACGTTCAACACTCCGACGGTTGCGGGGAATACGATTGTGGTCTATGTGATCTGGAACAACGCGGGCAACGTTACTGTGACGGATTCTCGCGGTAATACTTTTGTCAGCGTCAGCGCACCAGTGATCTGGAGCAGCGGAAACAGCGCGCAGATTTTCTATGCTTCAGGTATTGCCGGGGGGGCGGACACAGTGACTGCTGCGTTTCGTACTCCTGTAACCAATTTTGGTGTTGTATACGTACACGAATACGCCGGAATCAGCGTAAGCAGTCCGGTCGATCTCACGGCCTCCGCGACAGGGTCTTCGGGCTCATTGAACAGCGGGGCCATCACTACCACTGGTGCGAATGAATTGATCTTTGGTGCTGGCGTCTCAGATAACTCGGTAACTGCTGTCGGGTCGGGTTTCAGCTCGCGAGATCTGGCATACGGCAACGTTACGGAAGATCAGGTTGCAGCTTCAATTGGCTCCTATGCCGCCACCGCCACGCACAATGGCAGGATATGGGGCATACAGGTAGTGGCGTTCCGCCCCGCTCAGTGACTATCTATGTAGCCTGCCATCTATTGAAGGACCGACAACGGGGAAGACTCGCCCACAACCAGATTCGGGTCCTGAGCACAAGAGGCAAAAAATACTGCCGAACGTGCTATCAAGGGTCCCGATGTGCAATCGGACTCTCTCTCGACCGTATCGGCTAACTTTTGGTTTCGAAACCTCTGCGGGACGCAGGCATTCTTTAGGACCAGTGCTGGCCAAAGCATGCTAGCCTTCTTGAGGAGCCGGGTGGTTTCGGCCAGCGGCAGACGATCCGACCATATGAAGAGCTATCGCGAAGACTGCTCCAGGACGTCGATGCCCCTAGCTGTTTAGGCGTGACATCAAGAAGTTCAAATACTTGTGTCTAGTTCACAACCAACGGTATTGCTGGTCGCAACAACCCGCTGGTTTCCGGCGGCTCGGCTTGCAATGGCGCTTGCGGACGCCGGTTTTCGAGTGGAAGCTTTTTGTCCAGCGGGCCATCCTGTCACTAAAACGAGCGCAGTACGCGCGACCATCCGATATCGCCCGCTGTTACCGCTTAAGTCACTCCAACATGCGATCGAAGCAACCCACCCTCACTTAGTGATTCCCGCTGACGACTTGGCGGTCCGTCATCTCCACGCCCTTCATCAACGAGACCTACAACGCGGTGCAAGTGAGGCTCGTTCCGCGCTCCTGATAGAACGTTCAATTGGTTCGCCGGAGAGCTTTCCCATCTTGTCGGACAGGGCTGCTTCCATGCGAGTGGCCGAGGAGGAGGGTGTCAGAGTTCCTGAGACCCACGCTCTTCACTCTGTGGACGATCTCAAGAAGTGGGTTGAACGTATGGGCCTTCCCACGGTCCTCAAGGCAAATGGAACCTCCGGGGGTGATGGAGTGCGGGTTGTTCGAACGATGAAAGAAGCCGAACTGGCTTTCCAGGCTTTGCAAGCGCCTCCGCTCATTGCCCGGGCTTTGAAACGGGCAGTTATCGATCACAATTGGTCCTTGGTACAGCCATCGCTGCTCCGACGCCGATCGGTTGTTAATGCGCAGAAATTTGTGGACGGATGTGAAGGGACTAGCGTAGTCGTCTGCTGGGAGGGAGCAGTGCTGGCTTCGCTCCACTTTGAGGTCATTCAGAAGCGAGACGCGGCGGGCCATGCTACGGTCGTGCGTTTCATGGAGAATGAAGAAATGTCTGATGCAGCGAGCCGAATCGCCCGACGCTTGCGGCTCTCCGGAATACACGGGCTTGACTTCATGTTGGAAGCTGACACGCGGAAGCCATACATGATTGAAATCAATCCGCGTGTCACGCAACTCTGCCACCTCACGCTTGGGCTGGGACACGATGTTCCGGCAGCCTTGTTGGAGGCGCTGTCCGGGAAGACCGTGGCGCCTTCTCCAAAGCTGACCGACCATGACACCATCGCACTATTCCCGCAGGAGTGGATCCGCGATCCGCAGAGTTCGTTTCTGCGTTCCGCGTATCAAGATGTTCCGTGGCAAGAGCCCGGGCTGATGGAAGCCTGTGTCCGCAGCAGCAGAAAACAGCGAGGTTGGCATCGCCCAGGGAAATCGATGGATGCTAAACAGAGGAGTTCGTAATGCAGGAAATTGCGATCATTGGCGCAGGTCCGTACGGACTCTCGATAGCGGCTCACTTGCGGCAACGTGGCATGCCGTTTCGTATCTTTGGCCCGCCGATGGATACGTGGCTGTCGCACATGCCCAGGGGAATGTTCCTTAAGTCGGATGGTTTCGCTTCCAATCTTTCAGATCCGGACGGCGCCTACACCCTGAAGAAATTTTGTGAAGAGAAAGGAATCGCCTACGCAGATATGGGGCTCCCGGTGCGTCTCGAAACCTTTTGCGCCTACGGACTCGCCTTTCAGAATCGAATGGTACCCAACCTGGAAAACAGGCTGGTCGTCGGACTGGATCGCACTCAAGGTGGATTTTCAATCCAGCTCGAAAATGGGGAAACGTGCGTTGCAAAGCGCGTCGTACTCGCGGTGGGAATTACTCACTTCGAAAATCTGCCGTCGAACCTGGCGCAACTGCCGGCCCAATTTCTATCCCACAGCGCCCGGCACATCGAAGTTGAACCATTTAGAGGACGGAATATCGTCGTGATGGGCGGCGGCGCATCGGCGTTGGACATAGCCGGACTGCTCTATGAAGCGGGCGCGAAAGTCCAACTCATTGCCCGCAAACAAGCTCTGAACTTTCATAGCAAGCCCGGTCCGACGCCGCGATCAAGGTGGCGGAAGCTCCGGCATCCCGACTCCGGAATCGGCCCTGGCATGCGGTTGCGGTTCTTCGCGAATGCTCCGTGGGCCTTTCAATATCTTCCTCAGTCACTACGCCTGAAAGCGGTGCAGAGGGTGCTCGGTCCTTCGGGCGGATATTTCACTCGCGATATGGTCCTTGGGAAAGTGCCCCTGCTGCTTGGCTACACAGTGGAGCGGGCTGAAGTTCAGGGGGACGGTGTTCACCTTCACCTGCGGTCGCTCGACGGATCAGTGAAGGAAGTCCTGACCGAGCATGTCATCGCCGCGACCGGATATCGGGTTGACCTCGAAAAGCTAAATTTCGTGGCCAAGGAACTTCGCTCGCAAATTCGCGCCGTAAACGGCGCACCCGTTCTGCGGTCGAATTTTGAATCGTCAGTGCCAGGGTTGTATTTCGCTGGAATCGCCGCCGCAAACACCTTTGGACCGGTGATGCGGTTCGCGTTTGGCGCGGGGTTTGCCGCCCGGCGGATATCGCAGTCTCTCGAGAAGGCTGTCACGTAAAATCTCCGCGACGCTTCCGAACGGTGACGACGGTCATACTTGCCCAAGATTGCCTACGACGTTCTCTTCGCGTTTACGCCTTGGCAAGATTCTGCACGCGGTAAGAGTCAATAACCGCAAAGTCTGCCTTGCAACCAGGAGAACGAATGCTGCTCGTCCAATGGACTTAGTTTTGGAAATCCTCCAGATGGAGCGCAGCATCCCGAATCTCTCGCGATGGTTCATGAGAACCTTTATGCCCAAAGTTGAAATAATGGCGTGCGTCGGAGCCTCCAGCAGGGCAGAGCGAACCGTCCTGCGCAGAACTCCCAGAACCGACAGATTGATCGGATGACGGACGGCGGCAGCCCGGACAAAAAAAGGCAATTGATTCCGTCGCATCAAGTTGGCCAACAGAAGCGAATCCTCGGCGCGCAGCGCGCGCTCATCAAATAGACCTGTCTCTACATCGACACAGGAACGCCGAACAGCGAACCCGGCAGTGTTCATGTATCGAATGCAGCCATCCGGTTGGAGAAGAAAGCTCTGCGTGGCGATCAGACGCAAGTCCTCAGCCTTTCCGGGCAGGTTGGATCGCACTCCCGCCAAACAAAGCTGAAAGTAGCCGCACGAGGGGGACGCCGCGATGCATGCGCCCAATGCGGCGAAGCAATGATCTTCGAGGATGCAATCGGCGTCAGTGAAGACCAGAATCTCGCCGACCGATTGTCGAATCCCATGATTTCTGGCTGCCGCCGGTCCAAGATGCGGCTGCCGTAGGATTTTCCAACGATACTTCTGCATCCACTCGAGGATGGATGCAGGCGCATTGTGTGTACTGCCGTCATCGACAACAATGACTTCAAAACTGAATGCCTTGGTCTGTGCAGCCAGTGATTGCAGGCAGTTCGCCAGCGGCGCCCAATCGTTGTAAACCGCGATGATGACGCTCGCGAATAGCCGGTTCGCCTGTTGGACATCCGGGTCGGCTGCGGATGGCATAAAGAGGTTGATCCTCGGTGCGCTGGGTTACCGTTTCAGATTTCCTGATCCCTGCTGTGCCTTTGTGGTTTCATTGTCCTCTATCGTCCCGCCGGAAAGCTTTGGAAAATTCTCGTCGTCATATTCGCTGAGGTAGCGGGTGAGCACAGAGGCAAGGCCTTCAAATTCGGTGGTAGCGATGTCGAGATGATCCCCGGGGATGACATCGACTACAAGTTCAGAAATGAGCTTGCTCCAGACCGCCGCCGGGTCTCCAGGGAAGAAAGACTTGATCTCTGTGGTGACGAACTTTACTTTGCTCGGGTAAAAGCGAGGCTGATACCTCTCATAGGCCGCATACGCTTTTTGCTTGACCCACGGAACCGTCTGAGCGAACGTCACCCGGGAATTGTCGCCGGGATCGCCGACTTCATGCTTCGGCCCGCCCATGTGCAATATCCCCTTGATACGGCTCGTGAAATAGGAGGGAACGCTGGGGAGGGGCAACTCCCGCATGACATTGACATGGCCCTTGACTCGTTGGACAAACAGGCGTCGGCGAAGGTCACGCGAGAGATATCGCGGGTGAGGATAGGCATCCAACAAAACCAGCAGACCAACCGCCTCCTTCTTTTCTAAGAGTATCTGCGCCATTTCGAGCGCCACCATACCACCAAACGAGTAACCGATCAGGATGTAGGGACCGTTTTGCCAACGCTCGCGAAGAGAGTCGACATAGAACCGGGCCATGTCTTCGACGCGCTCCAAGGGTTGCTCCTGTCCGTCGATCCCCGGAGCCTGCATTCCGTAAATGGCATGTCTGGTGCAAATATGCTTGGCAAGTTTGAAGAACTGGACGTTGCCGCTGAGGCCAGGCGCAATGAACACCGGAGCCTCCTCGTCGCCGTTCTTGATCTGGACAGCGCTGTTGAAGAGGGGAGGGCTGGGCTGCTCCAAAACGGCAGCGAGAGCGGTGATGGTGGGGGCGTGGCCGATCGTGGCACTGGGGATCAGACGGCCGTAGGTTTGAGCGATCTCGGAAAAGAGTTGGTCGGCCAACGGGTCGGTACCGCCGAGTTCGAAAAAGTTCTCGTCAGGGCCTATGGGCGACCGCTGCAGCACACGCTGCCAAATCGAGGTAAGGTTTTCGATTGTAGTGAGCATGGTCGATCTGAGTGCGAGTGGCCCCGTGTCGTCAATCATTCGCACCGCACGCTTGAAGAAGATGTTAGCCGAATTCGACCCATAAGAGAAAGGTATGGCAGTTACTGCCGTCACTATTGGATCGGGGTGAGCACATGACGGGACGGCAATCTGCCTATCTTATTGAGGACTTGCGGGCCGGCAACCAGGGCTCCTAGCTGCTAAGTGCCCTGCGACCAATGGCTGGGCGATGCAGATGGTGGCGCTCAAACTGTGACCAACTGGCACAATGCGATCACCGTGCCAAACGACCACGTCTTGTGCAGCGTCAGGCATCCACTCACGAACACTAGTATGTTGAGTGTTGCCTGCTGTGGCAGGTAGCGCAGAGTGTGATGAGATTGGGCTCTACGTCACCTCCTGAATGGCTTCGATACGTGAGGTGATGTACATGAAGGCTCTGCATGCTCCCGCAGGATTGGCATCGCCAATTGTCTCGCTCGAGGATCTGTCGATGCAGAGCGAGGTAACTCTTATCGTCAAGCTTAGACCGCGGGTCTTTGGGTGGGATTTTCTTCATGAGCCTGCTGCACAATCTCGTACAAGAATTGTTGTTTTTCGGGGCTGGGAAGGAACCGGTAGTAGCGCGAGATGGAGTCCAGCAATATGTCCGGATCCCCATTATCCAAGTGCGCCCCCGCTAAGAAGTCGGCGCAGCTCATCTCCAGACAGTACCCTCGGGCTCGGGACTTGCCTGATCCGAGCAGCAGCGCGCGGTTTCGATCGCCTGTTCGATTACCGGGATCTGGCTTTTTGTAGACGTTTCGCACGGGAATGTCGTGAGATTAGGGTGGGGGCTAAGGGAATTTTCTAACCGCAGTCGGTATGACTTCCGACACCAGAGCAAGACAAAATAGCGCCCGGACCTGATTATTCTCAGCCCCGGGCGCTTGGTGAGAGAAATTTGTAGTGCTCGGTACTTAATCCCCCGATGGCAGAAGCGCTTCCTCGGTCGGCATGATTTCCGACACCAGTGACGGGCAATCGCCCAGAATCGGCTGGCATCCCGCATCCGGACCATGGAGCGGGCGCATTTGAAGTTTCACCTCCGAGAACTGTTCCTGCTCAGTGGAACCCTCCAGCGCTGTGGTTGAGGACGCGCCTTGCGCAATCACCTGCGTGAGGGCATCGAAGTATCCTGTGCCAACGAAGCGCTGATGCTTCACGGCCTGGTACCCGTATTGCGCTTCGCGCGCAAACTCTTTTTCCTGCAAACGCGAATATGCCGTCATGCCCGTATCTTTGTAGCCTCGTGCCAACTCAAACATGCTCAAGTTGAGGGCGTGGAATCCAGCCAGCGTGACAAACTGGAACTTGTATCCCATCTTGGCGAGTTCCTTCTGAAAGCTGGCAATGGTACGGTCATCGAGTTTCTTCTTCCAGTTGAATGACGGCGAACAGTTGTAGGCCAGGAGTTTGCCGGGGAACTGGGCATGGATCGCATCGGCAAAGTGGCGCGCCTGTTCGAGGTTCGGTTCCGAGGTTTCGCACCAGATCACGTCCGCATAGGGTGCGTAGGCAAGCCCGCGAGCAATCGCGGAATCGAGACCTCCCCGTATATGGAAGAAGCCTTCGGGAGTGCGTTCTCCGGTGACGAACTCGCGATCGCGCGGATCAATGTCGCTGGTCAGAAGATGAGCGCTGTCGGCGTCGGTACGCGCCATGATCAGTGTCGGCACGCCGAGCACGTCGGCCGCAAGACGGGCCGCGACGAGCTTCTGAATCGCTTCCGAGGTTGGAACGAGGACTTTGCCCCCAAGGTGTCCACACTTCTTCGCCGAGGAAAGCTGGTCTTCGAAGTGCACGCAGGCTGCTCCCGCTTCGATCATGGCTTTCATCAATTCGTAGGCGTTCAAGCTTCCGCCGAATCCGGCTTCTGCGTCGGCCACAATCGGCGCCATCCAGTAGATCCCGTTCTTACCATCCAGGTGATGGATCTGATCGGCGCGCATCAAGCAATTGTTGATACGACGAACGACATTGGGGACACTGTCCGCCGGATACAGGCTCTGATCGGGATACATCTGGCCCGCATTGTTGGCATCGGCAGCAACCTGCCAACCGCTGAGGTAGATGGCGTTGAGCCCAGCCTGCACCTGCTGTACGGCCTGGTTGCCGGTAAGGGCTCCGAGAGCGGCGACATAGGACTCGTTGTGCAACAGCCACCAGAGGCGCTCGGCGCCGAGACGTGCCAAGGTGTGCTCGACCTGGATCGATCCACGCAATTTGGCGACGTCCTGTGCGCCGTACGGGCGGGTAACGCCCTTCCAGCGAGGGTCGGTGTTCCATTGCTGCTCTGGTGTGTTTTCGCTACGCATATCTGAAATCTCCTTCGAGGACTCCACAGCTTCATTCACGGTTCGTCGCGCGGAGTATTCCGCTCAAGCCGAGTAGAACTCAGCGGATCGAAGACGACAAACCGGCTCGTCCGTAATGACCAGGTCGTCCGTTTCGGACTAGTGAGCCTGCATCCTTCTCTAGACAGCGGTACGCTCGGATCATGGCAACGATGGCAAGCACCCACAGTGAACTCGAGACACACATCCTCAGCCCGGAAGCGAGCCGCTTTCTCAACCGTCTAGCACGAGAGTTCGAACCGCGGCGCCGCGACCTTCTGGCGCGCCGGCAAGTTCGCCAAAAAGAGATTGACGGCGGTGCGTTACCCGGCTTTCTGCCGGAGACGGCACGCGTTCGAGACACGGAATGGACGGTTGCACCGATTCCGCAAGATCTCCTCGACCGGCGCGTCGAGATCACAGGCCCCGTCGACCGCAAAATGATCATCAATGCCTTGAACTCGGGCGCGAATGTCTTTATGGCGGATTTTGAGGATTCGAATTCGCCAACATGGAGCAACAATCTCGAAGGACAGGCCAACCTTCGCGATGCCGTCGAAGGCACGATCAGCTATGTGAGTCCTGAGGGAAAGCGCTACGAACTGAAGTCCACGGTGGCGACTCTCATGGTTCGACCACGAGGTTGGCACTTGATCGAAAGACACTTCCTCGTCGACGGCGAGCCGATCTCGGCATCGTTATTCGATTTCGGGCTCTACTTCTTTCACAACGCCAAGCAGCTTGTCCAGAAGGGAACTGGACCCTATTTCTATTTGCCCAAACTGGAAAGCCACTTGGAGGCGCGCTTGTGGAACGACGTATTTTGCTTTTCCCAGAACGCACTCCACATCCCACGAGGCACAATCCGCGCAACTGTGCTGATTGAAACAATTCTGGCAGCCTTCGAGATGGACGAGATCCTCTATGAGTTGCGCGAACATTCCGCCGGATTGAACTGCGGACGCTGGGACTACATCTTCAGCTTCATCAAGAAATTTCGAAACCGCCCGGACTTCGTTCTACCCGATCGTTCGATTGTGACCATGGACAAACACTTTCTTAAGTCCTACGTGGAACTGCTGATTAAAACCTGTCACCGCCGCGGCATTCACGCGATGGGAGGAATGGCGGCGCAGATTCCGATCAAGAACGATCCCGTCGCCAATGAGAAAGCCCTCGACAAGGTGCGCCAGGATAAGCTTCGCGAGGTCAAGGCCGGGCACGACGGCACATGGGTGGCGCACCCTGGCCTGGTGCCGATCGCAAAAGAGATTTTCGACACACACATGAAAGGACCGAACCAGATCGGCCATCGCCGTGACGATGTTCACGTCGCCTCAAAGGATTTGCTTGCCCTCACCGGGGGGGCAATCACCGAGCAGGGCTTGCGGTGGAACATCGATGTCGGGCTGCAGTATCTGGAGTCGTGGCTGCGCGGCTCGGGATGTGTTCCCATCTACAACCTGATGGAAGATGCGGCAACGGCCGAAATCTGCCGGTCCCAGGTTTGGCAATGGGTAAGACACGGCGCCAAACTCAGCGACGGACGGTGCGTGACGCAGACTATGGTCCGCGAAATTATCGCGGAGGAGAAGCGTGATCTCACGGGCACACGCATGGCAGATGCCGCAGCAATTTATGAAAAGATGATGACCAGCCCGGATTTCGCGGAATTCCTGACCCTGGTGGCATATGATTACGTCGACTAGGAACAGGCAATCTGCCTGTGTGCACGATGAGCCCCAACTCCAGCGGGATCTCGGATGAATTTCTCGCGCAACTGAAAGAAGACCTGGTGTGCCGGCGAGTAGCACGCGGGATGGCGCGTCTCGAAGACCATCGCCAGTTGCTCACCTCATTCGATCCCGAACAGAAGAACGCCGCACTTTTCGCGGGCTATCTCGCCCAGTGGGTGGACGTTGGGTTTCAGCGGCCGTCACTCGTCAAGGACATCGTCGCGCGCTTTCCGCGGGCGGAGCGTGCGCATCTCCCGCTCCACCACTACCTCTATCTGCGCATGGCGGAGGGGATGGTAGCGATGTCAGAGGAATCGAAAGAAGAGGCACTTCGGCACTTTGATCTTGTTCTCAGCCTGGAACAGGAGACGGAAGATAGCGAACTGTTGTCGATCGCGAATTTCTGGAAAGGCCGCTGCCTGCGCATGAAGGGCGAGTACGACCAGGCGCTCGAATTTGCGGTCAAGGGCAGACAGCTTGCGCTGGGACTTGGCCATCAACCCATGGCCGCGGTCATGCGAGTACTCGAAAGCTGGCTCTTTTTTCAAAAGGGAGACATCAAGCAGGCGGTCGAAATTCTGCAGGCTGCCGAGGCTGTCCTGAGCAAGACCGACGACTACCTCACTCTTGGCAACATCCATTCCGCTTACGGGCGGATTGCGCGGCGTCAAGGACGGTATGAGCACGCCATCGAGAGCTTTACCGCCGCCATCGCTCGCTACCGCAAGCGTGATCCGCAACATCGTAACGTCGCGCGATCGCTGAATAACATGGCTTATGTAAAGCGGCTGATCGCGCTGCAACTGCGCCGCAAGATCGATGCAGACGCAGCACGCCGAAGAAAGGCGGCCTCACGGGGTCGTGCGGGAAATGACCGCGGCAAGCTTTCTTATCGCAGTCGCTTTGCGGAACTTCGCGAGCAGGCACTGGCGGAACTTGGAGAAGCAGCCTCCATCTATGAGCAATACGGGAATCACCATGGATTGGGCAGCGTGCACTTGAACTATGGATATCTGCATTTGGACAACGGTGACCTGGACCGCGCTGAGGTCGAAACGAAAATCGCTTTCCGCCTTGGCGAAGAGAGACTTGACCACATCCTCATGGCGCGCGCACGCCTGCTGCAGTGCATGATCGAGAACGCTCGCGTCGAAGAAGGAATCGGGGAGAACACGGAACCGGGAAGTCACGCCCGCCTCGCGCAGGACTGCGCTCAGGAAGCAATCGAACTTGCTCGTCAAACCGAGAACCGCCGTCTGCTCGCGCACGCCTGCATCTGGCAAGGCCTGACCCACTGCAATCGCTTCTTCGATGATTCCGAATCGGCCCGCCGTTGCTACGATCAGGCCCTGACGCTCTCGAAAGGCGTCCATGTCGAAACTGCCTGGGACGACTTACAGACGCTGAAAGCCCGCGTACTGCGCGGCGGCAGCGTGAATCCGACGCTGCGCGCCTGGTCGCAGGGATCAGTAGGAGATAAGACGTTCCAGCAGATCACAGAAGAGTTCGCCGAGTTGATCATTCCCAAGGTCTGGGAGCGGGAGGGCCGCAAGGTGTCGCGCGTGGCGGCACGCCTCTCTGTCTCACCCAAGAAGGTTCGCCGCATTCTCAACCGCGTGAGCAGGAGCAAGCCCGCTAAGTAGGCTATGAGATCGTGAAGACACTCAACGAAGTCTATTCCTCCCTCTCGACTCGCCGCCGATACGAAGTCTGGTTTCTGCGGATGGGCCTGGCGGACGGCAGCGGGGCGTGGTGGTTTCGCTATCTCTTGATGAATCCCGGGCGCTCGGGCTGCGCCGGAAATGCGAGCGGTCAGCCTGTACAGGTGTGGGCAACCTGGTTTCCACGCGATGGAAAACCGCAGAGCTTCATTCAAGGGTTTCCGCTGTCGTCGCTTGGCCTGAGCGCGCCGGGCAAAAATCCATTCCACTTCGAGATTGGGAAGAATGCCATCGGCGAAAATTCCTGCCGCGGAGCGCTGCAAGTGGAAGGGCACGAGATCTCGTGGGACCTCAGCTATCGCTCGTCGTTTCGTGTCACATTGAGCAGCAAGGGTTGGATTGGCTTCTCACGAACGCCGCACTCCGACGGAGTGTTCTCCGGGCAGGTCACGCTGGATGGCCGACGTTTCGAAGGGGACCCGCTCGCGTTCGGCGTTCAAGGACACAATTGCGGATTTCGCCATCGAAACTTCTGGACCTGGACGCATTCCTATTGTCCGCTGGCCGGTGGACCGCCGAGCACATTCGAAGCCCTGGTATATGAAATGCCGCTGGGATTGGTCTTTCGCAAGGCAGTGCTGTGGCATCAGGGGAAGCAGCACGAGTTCGGGAACCTGCAGGAAATCAAACGGGATCCAGGCGAACTTCGGTGGGAATTTCACTGCAAATCAAACAATGGATTAAGACTGGAAGTAATGATCGATGGGTCCGGCGCGGGCATCCATCGACTCCCTTATCTGAAGACCGACTGTAAGGGCAGCTTTGAAGTCGCGAACAACAGCATCGTGCGCATGAAACTCCGACTGGAATATCCGGGCAAGCCAATCGAAACACTAGAGACAGATATCGGAGCTGTATTAGAAATGGTCGGACTGGGAGCTTGAGGGATCACTCGGCTGATTGCGCCATCGCGAGGCGCTGCGCGACGATGCTGTAGGCCGAAGGATTAAATGCCATTCCAATGTGAGTGCCGGGCACTTCAAAATCAACTTCCGGATTTCTGGTCATGCAATAGCGCCAATCCACGATTCCATCGTTGCGGGTGTAGATGGCGGTCTCCATCATTGTGCCCGGGATATCACGCTTGAGTGAGTCGACAAAATTGCAGGTACAGCGACCGGTGTAGCAGTGCGGCAGAACGCTCGTACCGTGCTCTCGCAAGATTCTCTGGCGAACGGCTTCGCTGGCGTGCAAAACACTTCGACTGGTCACGGTACCGCGAAACGGAGAGGCTAGCGTAATCACGGAAGCGACATCGTCCGGCCTCTGACCAGCCACCGAACGTGCGATCACGCCCCCGAGGCTGTGTCCGATCAGGTGAATCCTGCGTTCCGTCTCGGTCAGGGCTCTCGCGATGGTGTCATTCAGATGGCGCTCGATCAGCAGGTTGGGGCATTCGGCGTTAATGCCAATGCCGGAAAAATAAGGCCGGTATCCGATGCGGCCCAGCCAGGCGTGGAGCTCCATCAGATAAAGATCAGTGCCGAGAAATCCTGGAATGATAACGACGCCGGAACCGTCGCCCCGAGGTACGCCGAAACCGTAGTAGACAGGGGTTGCGTGCAACAGCAGGACCTCGGCCGCGAACAGCGCCTCTGTCCACGGCGAGATGTCGGCTTCCAAGTGGTGTTTATTGTGTTTCGTGCGCGCCGCCTTCGGCAAGGCTGTGGCGTTCTTCTGTTTGCGCGGCGATCTCGTCTTAGGCCGGTCCGACATTTGCGCACGTTCCACTGACCGCGCGACGCGGGCAAACTGCATGCCCGCAGCGCATTATACCTTTGCCTTGCGCTTCCGGCGCGGGACAGTTTTTCTTCCAGATGTTTCCAGCCGCTTCTCCAATTCCGCTACACGCCTGCGTAGAGTATCCAGTTCGGGTTCGGGCTCAGCCTCGGCCCGTGCCTCGGGAGGCCCCGGTGCGCCCAGGAACCGCTTCATCATATCCACCGGCGACAGAATGGCGGATTGGACCTCGCCGAGCCGGCTCTGCACCGTGTCCTGCACTTTCTGATACGTATCAAACGCGGATTTCAAATACCACATGACGAATTCCTGCCGCACTTCATCGGACGCAACGATGAGTTGACGCAGCAATTCGAGCGGCAAGCCTGTCGGCTTATCTTTCGCATCCTCGGTGATGATCTGGGTCAAGGTGACGCGAGTCAGGTCCTTGCCCGTCTTGGCGTCGACGACCTGAACGTTCTGGCCGGCCCGAACGAGTTCCGCGATGTCTTCGAGATTCACGTAGCGGCTCCCGGCGGAATCGTACAAGCGGCGGTTGCCGTACTTCTTGATGACGACCGGGGCTGGACGGATTGGATCGTGCCTTTGCTGCTGTGCACACATGCAAAATACATATTGACACAAATTCCCAGCAATCGTATAGTCTTAATTGATGCTGCAGTGCAGCAATGGAGGTAGTCGATGCCAACAACCGTAAAGTCCGAAGCTTCCCGCACTCATCCCAGGGAGTCGTCGTTTGTATCGCTTCTGTCGGGTTGGGCGCAGCAGGGAGTCCAAAGCTTCTTTGCCACGCAAAGAATTCTTCTGGATCTCGCCATGCGGCAGAATGCCAGCGTGATGCATTCTGTGCGGCAACAATTATCCGATCCGCATTTCTCTCCGACGGCGATCGCGAGTGAAGTGACTGCCGAGAGTATGACGAACTTCATCGAGGCCCAAACGATCCTGCTCGATTTGGGCAAGCAGCAGAACGAAATCCTCATGACCGGCGTTCGAGAGCATGTAGGCGATTTGCCGGCAGCGCAGGCGATAACCGACTTGTTAGGCCGCAGCGTGGAGACATTCATCCATATGCAGCAGGAATTCCTGAAAATCGTCGGCAAGCAAACCCATCAGTGGGTAGCGGCGGCTCAAGCTGGGAAACCGTTCCAGAGCGAGCATCTCGTGCAACTGGCGCAGGAAGCGATGGAGCAGTTTGTAAAGACCCAGAAGCATTTCATGGACGTGATTGCCGAGGAAACCGCGAAAGCCACAGGCGCAAAACACAGCAATGGCGCAAAGAAGATGAAGAAGTCCGAACTGGCACAACTGGCGCGGCAGGCGACCGAATCGCTCATGGATGCGCAGAAAAAACTGGTTGATGTGGCCGGCCGGCAAATGAATTCCGGCGTGAAGATTGCCGGGAACACGCTCGAACTCCTGCGTCCATTTCCATTCCTTCCACTTGCGGAATTGACACGAGAGGGAGTGAAGAGCTACGTCGATGCCCAAAAAGCAGTGATGGATGCGGTGGTTAAACCGGTTGTACAGAAGAGCACGCACAAGACTGAACATCATGCGAAGAAGGCGCACCGGAAAGCTGCTGCTGCCTGATATCGGCAGTGGCCGCATGAAGGAGTCATTCTGAGCGGGGTATGGGCCGCTTCGAACACCGGCCCTGCGAAGTGAAGGACCTGCGGCAATCGAGTTTCCAGCGCTCTGGAAACCGTCTGCTTTCGCCGCGTGTGAACCAGCACGATGCCGGCGTCGCGTACTCGCCGACAGGTTCCTTAGCCTTCGCAACTGCTACGTCTCGCGTAGCGGTTGCTCCGCTCAGGATGCAGGTTACGATTCGATTGTCCCTGCCAGCCTGAGCATCGCACTGGCGGGCTGCCGGCGGGATACTTGCCATCCCGATTGCGAGGCGCTCATGAAGATCCCACTTACTCCCATTCGTTTCCTGCACTATGCGTGCGACCAGTTTCCCGACAAGGTCGGAGTAGTGTGCGGCGACCAACGCTTCACTTATGCGGAATTTGCGGACCGCGCCATGCGTCTGGCGGGAGTGCTCGTCGGCGCGGGCGTTCGGCCCGGCGATCGCATCGCTTTCCTCAGCACAAATTGTCACCGGTTGCTGGAGGCTTACTACGGAGTGCTGGAGGCGGGCTGTATTTTGCTGCCCTTGAACATGCGCCTGAGCCCGCAAGAACTGGCTTTCGTTTTGAATGATGCGCAGGCCAGGTTTCTGTTCGTCGAATCGGCGTTCGTCCCGCTCGTGGAATCGTTTCGCGCTACGGTTCCGTCCATCGAAGCTTCGTTCCTTTTGGACGGTTACCGCGAGGAGACGTGGCTTTCGCCGCGGAACTATGACGAAATGTTGTCGGCTTCTTCTCCCTATGCTTGTGACTTCATGCAGGTGGATGAGGATTCCGTGGCCGAGCTGTTCTATACCAGCGGCAGCAGCGACCGTCCGAAAGGAGTGATGCTCACTCATCGCAACGTATATCTGCACGCATTGTCTGTGATGGCCGCGGGCCAGACTTCTCCGGCGACGTTGGGAGATATGTCGTGCCAATCCGTGCTGCTGCACACCATTCCTTTGTTTCACGCGAACGGGTGGGGGACGGCTCATACCATCACGGTTGCGGGAGGCACGCACGTCATGATTCACCAATTCAATCCAACGGAAGTGTTCCGCCTGATCGAGCGGGAGCACGTGACCACTTGTGCAATGGTTCCCACGATGGCCAATGTGCTGGTGCATTCTCCGGAGCGGTCGAAGTACAACCTGAGCAGTTTGAACATGGTCATCATCGGCGGAGCGGCTTCGTCCCCGACGCTGGTGAAAGAGGTTGAAGAGAAGGTCGGCTGCACATGCATCTCTGGATATGGGTTGACGGAAACTTGTCCCACGCTGGCAAAATCGCCGCTGAAGTCGGCGATTCCGACAGCCGGGGAGGAGCGCTACGTTCGTCAGTCCATGACGGGGTTTGCGATTCCGGGGGCTGAGCTGCGCGTCGTCGGCCAGAACGGGAAAGACGTTCCGCACGATGGTACGGTGATGGGCGAGATCGTGGCCCGGAGCGACGGCGTCATGGAAGGTTACTGGCGTCAGCCCGAAGCTACTGCCGCCGCGCTGAAAGACGGTTGGTTCCACACCGGCGACATGGCCACCGTTGACGCTCACAATTACATTCAGATTGTTGACCGCAAGAAAGAAATCATTGTGAGCGGCGGGGAAAATATTTCTTCCCTGGAAGTGGAGAAAGTACTGCTGGCGCACGCGAGCGTTTACGAAGCTGCCGTGATTCCAATTCCTGATGACAAATGGGGAGAGGTCCCGATGGGAGTGGTCGTGCTGAAGCCGGGCGCTCAAGCCACAGCAGCCGATCTTCTGGAATTCTGTCGCGCGCGGTTGTCGCACTACAAGTGTCCGCGATCGATCGAATTCGTCGCGAGCATGCCCAAGACTGGCAGTGGGAAACTCCTGAAACGCGAACTCCAAAGCGCTGTCCTGCATGACGGCCGGTTCGCCCTTCGGCGTGATCAGCCGAGCGAAGTGGTTCAGAATTCGCAGTAGGTCGAACACCATGGACGAAACCGCGTCTACCGTAACGCTGCAGCAGCAAACGCGGGAGAGCTTTAATTCCTACATTCGTGACGCCGAAATGGAGATGGAGCAGATTCTTAACGGCGGCGGTCCATTCCTGTGGTCCGATGCCATCGCGAAAAGAACCGAGGCAGTCCGAAGAGGAGAGGTCCTGGCGCAGTTCTGGTCGGGTAAAGGGCCGGTCAAAGTGCCCAGTGGATTGATCCATGACTGGATCGGAGCGGCGCTGATTCCGGGCACGAATATTGAAGACACCATAGCGCTGGTGCAGGACTACAACAACCACCAGAACATATATCAACCTGAAGTCATCGCATCAAAATTGATCAGCCGTCACGGCGACGAGTTCCAGATCTACTTGCGTCTTCTCAAGAAAAAGATCCTGACGGTGGTGCTCGATACGGATCACGACGTGCACTACCGCGCGCTCGACAAGAAGCGCTGGCTGTGCCGGTCGTACACAACGCGGATTGCCGAAGTTGAAGACGCGGGACGCCCGACCGAGAGGGTGATGCTGCCCGATACCGGCTTCGGCTTCCTGTGGCGTCTTTATTCTTACTGGCAATTCGAGGAAAGTGGAGCAGGCGTTTCGATCGAGTGTCGAGCAATCTCGCTGACGAGGGATTTACCGTTCGGGCTGGGATGGATTATCGAACCGATCGTTCAGACACTCCCAAAAGAGTCATTGATGCGTACTCTTGAGGCGACCCGGCAAGCTTTGCAAGGCTCCGCCCGTGTTCACGCCGGAAACGTCAGGCGCTGAAAGCTGTTCAACCGGCCTTCTTCCCGCTGCACTCATGCTGCACCGCACATTTTTGTTGTGACCCCGCGCACTTTCATCCGTGATACCAGCCACGGACTTCCCACCTTGGGAATGTTCTAGTGATGGCGTATTTCCGTTTCGGCTGGAACAGTGAGGAAATTTCATGGATGTGCAGGAGTGGTCGAAGGCCACTGTTGATTATGGCCGAAAGGTTCTGAATTCTGGGCTGGAGGGAGCGCGTTCCGGCCGAGAAGCATTTCTACATGGTAAGTCTCTTACTCCGTTTCTATGTGAGTCGGTTCGACATGCTGTGAAGCCTGCCCTTTTTGGGGCTTGCATCGGCGTCTTGAGCAGTTGTTCAGGAAGTCGTCCCAAGTCAGTGCGCAAATCATTGGCTTGGGGACTTCTCGGTGGAACCATCGGCTTGGTGGCAGGCATTGCCTGGAAAAGCCGCTGCTTAACGACCAGCGTCGCGGATGGCGCCATGGAAAGCATGGGCAGAGTGCGCGATGAGCACTGGCTGGAGAAACATCCCATCGACTACGCATAGGAAGACAAGACCCTAACCCGGCGAAATCGTTCTCTGGCCGCTCTTGGCGGTCGCGACCAGCCGGCTAAAACAGAGTGAGTGTGCTTCTCGCAGGTACTCAGCCCCGGATGTGAATCAAGGGGGCGCAATGATCACAAGTGAAGTAGTGCAGGAGCGGGTGAAGACCCAGCCTGCGACAGAAACTCTCAGTGTCGAACGGATTGCCTACCTTGAAACGTTAGTCCGTCAAGCTAAAACTGCCGCCGCCGTCTTTACCCAATTCACGCAAGAAGATGTGGACCGCATCGTCAAGCCGATGGTGCTGGCCGGCCTGGAACACGCCCAACATCTCGCCCAGCTTGCGGTCGAGGAAACCAAGATTGGTGTGATGGAAGACAAGGTCATCAAGAACATGGTGGCCACGGAGTTTGCCTACAACTATGTCAAGGATAAGCGCACGGTCGGCGTGATTCGCGAGTTTCCGGAACGCAATCTGGTCGAGATGGCGGAACCCATCGGCGTCATCTTCTCGCTTACTCCCATCACGAACCCCACGTCCACGGTGCTCTTCAAATGCATCATGGCGATCAAGACGCGGAACGCTGTAATTTTCAGCCCGCATCCGAACGCCTGGCGTTGCTGCTCTGAGGCCGTGAAGATCATGTATGAGGCAGCGCTGAAGAATGGCGCACCCGAAGGCGTTTTCACCTGTCTCGAAACCCACACCTTGCAGGACAACGCTTACTTGATGCACCACAAAGATGTTGGCCTGATCGATGCCACGGGCGGACCGGGCGCGGTGAAGGCGGCTTACAGTTCAGGCAAACCGGCGCTCGGTGTGGGGCCGGGCAATACGCCGGTCTATCTGGAAAAGACAGCCGACCTGAGCACGGCAGTCGTGGACATCATCCTGTCGAAGACCTTCGACAACGGAACGATCTGCGCCTCTGAGCAGACGGTAGTAATCGACGATGAAATCTATGAAGTGGTGCTGAAGAAATTTGCGGAACTGAGGGCGCACATCTGCAACGAGAAAGAAACCGAACTGCTGGAGCGCACGGTCATCGATCCGGAAACAGGATTCATGCATCCGATGGCGGTCGGACAGAAAGCGACTGACATTGCTCGCCGCATCGGTCTTTCCGTGAAGCCAAACACCAAGCTCCTGATCGCTCCGATTCGGGGAGTGGGCCGCGAACACCCATTGTCGGTGGAGAAACTCTTCCCCTTGCTCTCGGTATATCGCGCAAAGTCGGTCGACGAGGCGCTTAAGGTGTGTATCGACGTCAATCATGCGGGCGGTCTGGGGCATACGGCCGTCATCTTCTCGCGCAACGACGAAATCATCCGTAAATTCGGCGAAGTGATCAACGCAGGCCGGATTCTCGTGAATTCGCCAGGTTCGGTCGGGGCCGTGGGCGCCATCTACAACGATCTGGTACCAACGTTCTCCTTCGGATGCGGCACCGGTGGCGGCAACAGCACCACCGACAACGTGAACATTTATCACTACCTCAACATCAAGCGCGTCGCCCGCAGGACACAGGCCCATATGTGGTTCCGAGTTCCCAATCAGATCTATTTCAACCGCAACGCGGTGGAGAATCTGCGGCAGTTTCCATCGCAGTGCACGTTCATCATTACGAACCCCTCGCTGGAGAAGTTCGGTCACGTTGACATTGTCCGGCGATACATTCCCGCGCAGACTCACGTCCACGTTTCGGTCATTCCCGATGCTGAACCCGAAATCAAAGTCGTGATGCAGGGAGTGGACGCACTCAATTTCTATAAGGCGGACCAGATTATTGCGCTCGGCGGCGGATCGGTGATCGACGCAGCCAAGATCATGAAGCTCAAGTACGAATCGCCGGACGCAGATCTCCAGGAACTGGCCGCGCCTTTTCTGGATCTGCGCAAGAGAGTGGTCCAGTACCCCACAGAAAAGACGAACCGCGCTCGACTCATTGCGATCCCGACCACGAGCGGAACGGGAAGTGAAGTGACTCCGTTTGCGGTGCTGACCGACAAAGAGCATGGCCGCAAAGTAACTCTGGCTGACTATTCGCTGACTCCGGATGTGGCGATTGTCGATTCGCAATTTGTGATGTCGATGCCGAAAGGACTTACTGCCGACACCGGTATCGATTGCCTGACGCACGCGCTCGAAGCTGCCGTGTCAACCCTGGCATCGCCTTACACGGATTGCAACGCAATGCAGGCGATCCGCATGGCCTTCAAGTATCTGCCGATCGCTTGCGAGAATCCGCGCGATGAAGAAGCACGCAGCATGATGCACAACGCAGCGTGCATTGCGGCGATGGCGTTTTCGAACGCGGCCGTAGGCGTGAATCACGCGCTCGCGCACGCATTCGGAGCGCGCTTCGGCGTGCCGCACGGGCGGGCCAATGCTCTCATGCTGCCGCATGTAATTGCGTACAACGCGGGCGTGCCCACGAAGTTCTTGCCGTCTCCTTATCAGCAGGGTTACGTCGCCAACAAGAAATACGCGACCATCGCGGACTTGCTCGGCCTGGGTGGACAGACGATTGACGAAAAGGTACAGAACCTCGTTGTGGCGATAGAGAATCTGCTCGACCAACTCGATGTGCCACGCTCGATCGCAGACCTGGGAATCTCGAAGGAAGAATTCGAGCGGGCCATGCCGGATTTAGCCCGGCTGGCATTTGACGATCCGTCCTGGCGGTCGAATCCCCGGATGCCGTTGATCAGCGAATTGGCCGACATGTTCTGGCAGGCCTATCGGGGAAGAGGCATGGAGAACGTCATCAATACAGCTCAGCAACAAACCGCGTAGTGGATGGTGATGCTTATGGCAGTGCTTGCAGTGTGGCTCAAGGTTGATGAGAAACGTATCGTCCAGATGTTGGAAGCGGCCGGCAAGAAGCTGGAGAGCGCGGACGGTGAAGTGGTGCTCGATTTTTCGGCGGTACGCCGCATCGATCCGGGCGCGGTGCGGGCGATGGAAGAGTTCGCCATGATCGCGGACGATAAATGCGTCAAAGTCATTTTGCGCGGAGTGAATGTCGACGTCTACAAGGTGCTTAAGCTGGTCAAGGTGGCGTCTCAGTTTTCTTTTGTGAGCTGAGATACGGGATTGCCCGGAACCATTTTTCCGGAACCATTGTTTCGTGATCACGAGGAGAGTTGTTATGCAGAACCATTCGAGCAGTGACCGCCTGTCCTGGGGCGACAGCGTTTTTCTGTATCTGGAACGCGAAGGCATGCCGCTCAACGTGGCCGGAGTCAGCGTGCTGGAAGGCGAGATCCCGTTCGAGACCTATCTGCGGTTTGTCGAGTCGAAGCTGCCCTTGATTCCGCGTTTCCTCAAGCGTATCGTCCCTTCTCCTTTCAATATTGGCCTGCCGAGTTGGGATTACGATCCCAAATTCGATCTTCGCAACCACGTCCGCAAGACTACGCTCAAGCATGGTACCGATGCGGAATTGAAGACAGTTGCCGGGAAGCTATTCAGCCAGGTGATGGACCGGGAACATCCCTTGTGGGATCTGACGCTGGTCCACGGGCTGAAGGGCAAGCGCACCGCCATTATTGCCCGATTGCATCACTGCCTAGCGGATGGAATCGCCGCGGTGGGGATCATGAGCCTGCTGATGGATAGCAGTCCGGCGGTGCCTGATCTGCCGAAAACGAAACGTCCCTTTCGCATTCCTGCGCCGCATGGCGCGCAGAGCCCGCTGCTCGATGGCCTGACAAATTCGTATGGCAATTTTGTCGACCGGCTCTTGTCCGCATGGACAGACATTCTGAATATCGCGGAACGAAGCCTTGCTGAAGGAGGCGCTCCGCCAGCGGAAGAATTTTCAAGTTTGCTTCCGGAACTGACATCGTCCACCGAGCGGTTGGGATTCAACGTCCTCTATAAAGGGCCGCAGAAATTTGCGTGGGCCGAAATTTCGCTCGAGGAAGTGAAAGCGATCCGACAGAAATGCGGGACCAGCGTGAATGACGTTCTGCTTGCCCTCGTGACCTCGACTATGCGGCGGTATTCAGAACTGCATGGCGAGACCGTGAAGGGACGCCTGCTGCGCATGATGGTTCCAGTGAATGTGCGCGGAACGACTGCTTCGAGCGAATTGGGGAATCGCATCTCGCTTGTGCCCGTCACGATTCCGCTGGATATTCGGCACCCGAAGAAACTGCTGGCGGCGGTCCACAGCAGAACCGAATTTCTCAAACGATCGCATGCAGCCGAACTAATCAGTTTGGCGGGCGGACTGATTGGCATCCTGCCGAGTTCGATGCAGGCGGTTACCGGACCCATGATCAGCCGGTTGCATTTCACGCCTTTCAACATGGTATGCACGAGCGTGCCGGGACCGCAGGTCCCGCTCTATGTGCTCGGCCACAAGATGGTGCACTGGTATCCGTATGTGCCGGTGGGAGGCGAGATGGCCGTCAATTGCGCCATCTTGAGCTACAACGGCATGGTGTATTTCGGCTTCAGCGGAGACGTCCATATTGCACCGGACCTGGGACGCCTGGAGAACTTTCTGCAAGCGAGTTTTACAGAATTGCGGGAAGCGGCCAGAGTCAGTCCGCGCAAGAAAAGCAAGAAGAGAGCGCCGCGTGTGAAGGCGCCAGTTGTATCCAAACCGGCACCGGTACGGGCCAAGACGGTTCGTGTGTCCGCGAACGCGCCGATAGTCGCTGCGGAAGCGCCGGTTAGTACCCCAGACCCAGTGGTTGCAGAAGACAAGGTTCTGTCGCAAATGATTGCCTAGCTAGACCCGGGCCAGAAAGCCGTGGAAGGTGGAAGGGACACAGTCAGTCACGCAGGTTGCATCCTGGTTGACCTCGGGAGGAATTCTCTACTTAGCAATCGACCTTCTCGGGCTGGCGTGCTTCTCCTACATTCTCTCGAAACGTCTCAGCCCGCTGCTGCGGAGCGAGCGCGATTTTCGTTTTGACCGGCCTCTCGCTCGAATGAGTAAGGTCCTGAAATTCTGGCTGGGGCAGTGGAAGCAGCCCCGTTACCTGCTGGCCGGTGTTCTGCATATCTTCCTCTTCGCGGGCTTCCTGATTCTGCTCGTGCACTCGTTCTCCCTGATCATGCTGGGCGTTTTCGAGAATTTCACAATGCCCGGCCTCTCGGGAAAGGCAGGGGAATTCTACAACCTGCTCACGGACTACGCGTCCACGCTCGTCTTCTTGTCGGCGGCAATCGCAGCGATTCGCCGAGCGGTGTTCAAGCCGGCGCGCTACGTGGTGCCCGCACAATACGGCAAAGATCACACGGCGGAAGCCGTCCTTATTCTTGGGTTGATTGCCGCCCTCATGGTGGCGGACAGTTTCTTCACGGCAAGTAAGGTTGTCGCGCAAGCCCAATTGGGTCCGGCCGCTGAATTTCTACCGGTCGTGTCGCTGCCGTGGATGTTCAGCAAGATTCTGTTCTCGCTCCCGCTAGCGACGCTACGGACCGTTTATCGCGGCGCGTACTTGGTCCATGAGTTGACGTTCTTTACCTTCCTCTGTTTCTTGCCGCTGGGAAAACACTTTCACGTCATCACTTCCTTTTTCAACGTGTACTTCGCGAAACTCGACCGGGGAACGCTGAAGCCGGTGAGGTGGGGCGTCGACGAGGCGCATCTCGATCAGGTGAAATCTTTCGGGGTGAAGACCTTCGAGGATTTCACCTGGAAGCACATTGTCGATTTCTATTCCTGCGCCGACTGCGGACGCTGCTCCGACAACTGCCCCGCGAACGCCGTGGGAAGACCGCTCTCCCCGCGGTTCCTCACCATCAAGGCCAGGGAATATGCGTTTCAGCACTTTCCTATCTTCGGACAAGCCGGCAACGGCACGCCGCTGATTGGCGGCATTTATTCCGAAGATGAAATCTGGTCCTGCACCACGTGTGGCGCCTGCGAGGAAGAATGTCCGTTGCTCGTCGAGTACATCGACAAGATCGTCGACCTGCGGCGGGGGATGATTGACGAAGGCAACGTGCCGCAGTCGCTGCAAAAGCCGCTCAAGGCATTGGAGAGTCGCGGTAATCCCTACGGCAAGATGGAAAAAAAAAGGCCCGACTGGGCAAAGACAAAAGAATTCCAGCCGACCTGCGATGTAAAACGTCTTGACGGCAAAAACGGCGCCGACACTCTGTATTTCGTCGACAGCATCACTTCCTACGACGACCGGACGCAGGCCATCGGACGGGCCACCGCGAAGATTCTGGATCAGCTTGGAGAAAATTTCGGCATCCTCGGCGCAGCGGAAAAAGACAGTGGGAATGAAGTCCGCCGCTTTGGCGAAGAGACGCTGTTCCTGGCCCTGCGAGACCACAATACCGAGGCCATTCAAGCTGCGGGCGTGAAGAGAATCGTTACCGCCGACCCACACGCTTACAACACCCTGAAGCACGACTACAAGGACATGCCCCCGGTCGAGCACATCAGCCAGGTGATCGCCAGCGAGGTGAAGGCGGGCAAGATCAAATTCAATCCGGTCGACAACGGCGGCAACGCCTACACCTACCACGATCCCTGTTATCTCGGACGGCACAACCAGATCTACGACGATCCGCGCAACGTGCTCGATGCGATCCCGGGTTTGAAAAGAGTGGAAATGGACCGGTCGCGAGACCGCTCGTTCTGCTGCGGAGGCGGTGGGCTGATGCTGTTCTACGAACCGAAAGAAGAACAGCGCATGGGCGTGAAGCGAGTCGAGATGGCGGCAGAGGCGGGGGCCAACGTGATCGTGACCGCTTGCCCATTCTGCATGGTGAACATCGAAGACGCGATCAAGGTCGCGGGCAAAGAAGGAACGATGACGGTCATCGACCTGGCCGAACTGACCGAGCAGCAGATGATGCGTGAAAGTCAGAAGACAGCGTGAAACATTTCGGAGGTGAATGTGGAGATCCTGGTTTGCGTTCGACGAGTACCTGACACGTCGGAAAACGAGATCGCGCTCAACAGCGCGGGCAACGATATTGAGCGCGACGAACTCGTGTATTCGATCAATGAACCGGACAACTATGCAGTCGAAGAAGCTTTGCAAATCGCCGCTCGCGACGGGGGCACGGTCACGGTAGCAACCGTGGGAGCGGAAGACGACGAAGAGGTCCTGCGCCGCCAAATGGCGATGGGCGCAACCCACGGCGTGCTCCTCTCCGATGAGGCTTTCGGCGGATCGGATGGCCGGGCCATTGCCACCATCCTGAAAGGCCTTGTGCTCAAGGGCAACTACGACCTGATCCTGACGGGCGTGCAGGCCGAAGATGGCGGCGCACAAGTCGGCGGCATGCTGGCCGCGATGCTCGATTATCCGTTTGCCTCGCTGGTCAATGCCGTCGAAGTGTTGCCCGGCAAGAAGCTCAAGATCAGTCGCGAAATCGAAGGCGGAAACAAAGAGATGAGCGAGATCGACCTCCCGTGTGTGCTCTCGATTCAGACCGGCATCAACGAACCGCGTTACGTCGGCATGCGAGGGATACGGCAAGTCGCGTCGATACCGATCCCGACCTACGGTGCGTCCGAACTTGGGATCGACGCAACTTCGGTTGGCGAAGCGGGCGCAAAAGTAAAACGAATGGATTACTTCCTGCCCGTGCTCGGCAAGGGAGCCGAGATGCTTGAAGGCAGCCGGGAAGAAATTATCGACAAGCTGGTGGAACTGGTCGCGGCCAAAGGAGGGTTGAAATAATGGCTCGCATTTTTGTTTACATCCCGCACAAGAACGGCGTCATCGATGACTCCGCGGCGGAACTGGCAGCAGCGGCAAAGAAGATCGATGCCTCCGTTTCGCCGATCGCTATCGTAACCGGGGTTGGCTCAAGTTTCGACGTCGCATGCGAATCCCTGCGTACCTCCTTCGTGGAGACATGGAAGATTTCAAATGAGTCTCTGGCCTATCCGAATGCCGAACTGATTCGGAAAGCGCTGGCCTCGGTTCTGCCCACGGGCAGCATCCTGCTGGTTGCGCACGATCACTTTGGAATCGATCTGGCACCGGGCTTGTCGATCAGACTGAATTCAGCTTATGTGTCCGACGTGCTGGCGATCGAAGGCATGGCGGGCACCGGCCTCAAAGTCGTTCGTCAGGAATTTGGGGGACAAGTGAGCGCGCACGTCCACAGCGACATTTCGTCGGGCGTCGTGATCACGGTGCGCCCGGGCGCGTTCAAGGCACTCGAGGCTGCTCCTGTTCGCGGTCTCGTGGTCGATAAGTCATCCGAGGCCGGCACGCTGACCGCAGGACGCCGTTATCTCGAGACGATCGTTGCCGAGTCTGGCGATGTCGATATCACCAGGCACAACGTTCTCGTATCCATCGGCCGCGGCATTCAGGAAAAAGATAACGTGTCCATCGCGCAGGAATTGGCCGACGTTCTGGGCGCGGCTCTGAGCTGTTCGCGTCCCGTGGTCGATGCGAAGTGGCTGGACAAATCGCGGCAGGTGGGCTCGTCCGGAAAGACCGTCAAGCCCAAGGTTTATCTCGCATGCGGTATCAGTGGCGCATTCCAGCACCTCGCCGGAATCAAAGGTAATCCGTTCATTGTTGCCATCAACAAGAACCCCAAGGCTCCCATCTTTCAGGTGGCGGACGTCGGCATTGTCGACGACCTGCTGGAGTTCCTGCCCGAGTTCACAAACAAGATCCGCGAAACGCGTTGCGTTTCCGCAAAGTGAGGTTTCCTTCATGATTACCGCCAAGACACTGAAACTGAGTTTGAAATCGCTGCGGGAGTTCGCCAAGAAACGTTTACCCGACCAGGAACTGATCGACCTCGATGCCCGCGACGAATGCCCGCTCGAAATCGTCCAGCACATGTGCGACCCGGACAAGCTGGGCATTCAACTCCTGTTTGTGCCCGAAGAGTTCGGCGGAATGGGGGGCAACACCTTCGACGTCTACTGCGTGTGCGAGGAGATGGCGCGCATCGATCTCGGCATCGCCACCGGTGTGCTCGCTACGTTTCTGGGCAGCGATCCCATCACCGTCGGGGCTACTCAAGAACAGAAGAAAGAGTGGCTGACGCGCATTGCGGAAGAAGGACTGCTATTCGCCTATGGCGCAACGGAACCGGAAGCGGGCAGCGATCTGGGAAATCTTCGCACCACGGCGGAGCGAGTGATGGAAGGCGACCGCATCGTTGGTTACAAGATTACCGGCAACAAGCAGTGGATCAGCAACGGCGGAGTTGCCGGTGCTTACACGGTTCTGGCCAATGCGCCCGGCGGCCCAACCTGGTTCATCGTGGAAAAAGACACGAAGGGTTTCAGCCATGACAAGCCGGAAGACAAGCATGGCATCCGGTTGAGCAACACTGCCGCGCTGGCGTTCGACCACGTCTACGTCGATGCCAACCGGCTCGTGGGCGGCGTCGAAGGTCAGGGACTGTTGCAGGCCCAGGCGGTATTCGGATACACGCGCCTGATGGTTGCAGCTTTCGGACTCGGCGCAGGCTGGGCGGCGCTCGATCGCGCCATACCGTATTCCATCAAGCGCATTCAGGCAGGCGCGCCTCTCTCGGAAAAACAGGGCTACACGCACAAGTTGATTGTGCCGCACATAGTCCGTCTGGAAGCGGCTCGCGCTTACATCGAAGAGACCGCGGAGCGCATCGATGCGGGCGAAGGCAGTTTGAACACCGAGGGCGCGATCGCAAAATACATGGCAACCGAAGCCGGGAACGCGGCTGCGGAAGCCAGCATCCAGGCGCTCGGCGGCTATGGATACACCCACGAATATATGGTGGAAAAGATCAGCCGCGACGTTCGTATCACGACGATTTATGAAGGCACATCCGAAATCATGGAGATGACGATCAGCCGCGACCGCTGGCAATCTCACCTGAAAACGCGCGGACAGCACTATCACGAGCAAGCGAAGAGGTTCGAAGCGCTACACACTCGCTGCCCGAATGTGGGAGCGAACGTTGCGGCGCTCGCGCTGCATGCGCTGGCGGAAGTAATGGAAAAAGCCCGCAGCGCTCGCCTGACTCGCTACCAGCACGTGCTGCTGCGTCTTGGAGAGTTGATTGCGTTCGCCGAATGCGCGGGAAGCTTGTCCAATCGTGCGGCGCGTCTCGCGGAAGAAAAAGTAAACGAAAAGGCGAACCGGCGATTTGATGCGACCGCGCTGGCCGCGATCAGCCGCGTGTTCGCGCGTGAAGCTGCACTCAAGGTGGCCGAAGAAGGCCTGCGTTGGGTGGGTGGAGCGGAAGGCGTGAGCGAAGCGGAAATCCCCGCGCTGGAAGCAAGTGTAGGGATGCCCGCGATCCATCGCGCGCAGGCAGGTTTGATTGCAGACATGGACATCATCGCGGACGTTCTGTACGGCCGCACAGAAAAGCAGGCAAAAGCCGCCGCTTAGCAGGAGCGCCATTATGAGTACCGAAGATACTTCCTATCGAGCGATTGCAATCGTAGGTGCAGGGGCGATTCTTCCCGACGCGCCCAATGTTCCCACCTTCTGGGACAACATCAAGCAGGGGCGTTACAGCATCAGCGAAGTGAAACCCGACCGCTGGAACCCGTCGCACTATTACGATCCCGATCACAACGCGCCCGATAAAACGTATTCGAAAATCGGCGGCTGGGTGCGCGACTACGTGTGGGATCCGCTGAAGTGGAGGCTGGCGGTGCCTCCGCGCGTAGTCGATGCCATGGATGGCTCGCAAAAATGGGCCATCGCCTGTACCCGCGAAGCGCTCGAGGACTACGGCTATCCCAAACGCCCGCTGAATACCGATCGGACGGCGGTGATCCTGGGCAACGCCATGGGTGGCGAGCGGCATTACTTCACCGTGATGCGCGTGTACTTTCCCGAATACGCGCAGGAACTGGCCGAGAGCACCAGCTTCGCAGCACTACCGCTCGCAGTGCGCGAGAAGATCACGAGCGAGTTGCATGTGCGCATGGGCAAGCACATGCCGGAGATCACCGAAGACAGCATGCCCGGCGAGTTATCCAACTGTATCGCCGGACGCATTGCGAACATCTTCAACTTCCACGGACCGAATTTCGTTTGCGATGCCGCGTGCGCGTCGGCGATGGCGGCGATCAATTCTGCCGCCGAGGGATTGATCCAGAACGACTATGACGTAGCGATCACGGGCGGCATCGATCGCAACATGGGCGTATCGACGTTCGTAAAGTTCTGCAAGATCGGCGCCCTTTCGGCGACCGGCACCCGGCCTTATGCCGAGGGAGCGGACGGTTTCGTGATGGGGGAAGGCTCCGCGATCTTTGTTATGAAACGTCTGGCTGACGCAGAACGCGATGGCGACAAGATCTACGCAGTGCTGCGCGGCATGGGTGGTTCGAGCGACGGGAAGGGCAAGGGCATTACGGCGCCGAACCCGATCGGACAAAAACTTGCGATTGAACGCGCATGGAAAAAGGCAGGCCTGTCGCCCGCCACGGTTACCTACATTGAAGGCCACGGGACTTCGACGCGCGTGGGTGATGTGGTCGAAGTACAGAGCATGGCCGACGTTCTCAGCAGCTTCAATCTGCCGACAGGATCGGTGGCGCTCGGCTCAGTGAAATCGAATTTGGGGCATCTCAAAGGAGCCGCCGGAGCAGCCGGGATGCTGAAAACCGTCTTAGCGTTGCGGGACAAGGTGCTGCCTCCCAGCGTGCACTGCGAGCACACCAATCCGGATATCGACTTCGGACATTCCCCTCTTCGCGTCAACACCGAGCTGAAGCCCTGGACAGTGCCGGGTGACGGCGTTCGCCGCGCCGGATTGAGTGCGTTTGGATTTGGTGGCACCAATTTTCATGCCGTGTTTGAGGAGTACATCCCGCATCGGCTCAACGGAAACGGAAAGCGATCAGTGGCGGTAAGCATGATCCCGCCGGAAGTGGCAGTGACCAACATGACTACGAATAATGCTGCAGTAAATTCTCCCGCTGGATTTTCCTCAAAAATTCCTCTGCGGGGCGCACTGGTAATGGGCGATGTCTCATCTGCCGCGCTGGCCGAGCGATTACGCGCGGTGCAGAAAGCTGCGGAAGCAGGCCGTGTACCGGCTCCGGCCGCACCGAATGAATCGGATCTGCGGGCGAGCGAACGGCTGGCCATCGACTACGCCGACGCCGCCGATCTCGCCGAGAAATCCGCCAAGGCACTCAAGGCACTTGCGACCGATCACGCGGTGGTCTGGAAGGCCTTGCGAGCGCAAGGAATTTTCCGCGGGCACGGCACTCCAGCGAAAGTCGCTTTCCTCTATACCGGACAAGGTTCGCAATACGTCAACATGCTGCGGCCCCTGCGTGCCGCCGAGCCAATCGTCGCCGACACATTTGCGGAAGCCGATCGTGTGATGGTCCCGCTGCTCGGCAAGCCGCTTAGCGAATTCATTTTCGTCGACAAGCAGGACGAAGCCGCTGTCGCCCAGGCCGAAGACGATCTCCGCCAGACCGCGATTACTCAGCCTGCGGTGCTGGCAACCGATGAGTCGCTCACGCGCCTCCTGGCCGCGTATGGAATCAAACCCGACTTCACCATGGGACACAGTCTCGGCGAATACGGAGCGCTGGTCGCTGCAGGCGCTCTTCCTTTTCATGACGCGCTCGAAGCCGTCAGCGCTCGCGGACGCGGTATGACCCAGGTGGCGATGAAAGATAACGGCCGCATGGCCGCTGTGTTTGCGCCGCTCGCCGAAATTGAACGCATCTTGAAAACAATCCCAGGCAACGTCGTGATTGCGAACGTTAACAGTAACTCGCAAGGTGTGATCGGCGGAGACAGCGCCTCGGTACAGCAAGCCATCGCGGCATTTCAGAAAGCCGGCTACGACGTGGCGCCGTTGCCCGTCAGCCATGCGTTCCATACTTCAATCGTCGCAGCAGCCAGTGAACCGCTGCGCCGGGAGTTGCAGCGGCTGCACTTTCAATCTCCGCGCGTGCCGATCGTCGCCAATGTAAACGGTGAGTTTTATCCCATGGGACCAGATGTCGTGCCCCAGATGCTCGACCTGCTCACCCAGCAGGTTGCTTCTCCCGTGCAGTTCGTGAAGGGACTGCGCAAGTTGTACGAAGCGGGTGCGCGTGTCTTCGTCGAGGTCGGACCGAAAAAAGCTCTACAGGGATTTGCGGAAGATGTGCTCGGCGATAGAGGCGACGTGGTCTCGATTTTTACGAACCATCCGAAACTGGGCGACATTGCCGCGTTCAACCAGGCACTGTGCGCGCTCTATGCTGCGGGACTCGGTGCAGGCTGTGCTGAAGGCGCCATGGCCACTGCTTCCGCCCCAGCCCTTACGCTGTCCGCAAGAACTTTGGAAGCCTTGCCCGTCTCCGTCTCGCCGGCTACAACGTCGTCCGGGAACGGCGACCGTTACTCCGAACTCGGGCATCTCTTTGCTGATGTTCTGGAGCGCGGCTGGGAGATCTATCGTGGCCAGAACGGAGTTCCCTCGAATGACGTGCCGATCGTGATCACAGGCGCGGCCCTAGGCCTGCCGGGCACGGAGCACATTTTTGATGAGTCCAATATCGGCCGCATCTTACGCGGCGAGCAATTCATCCACACCGTCCCACGAGAACTTCGGCAGGCCATGCTCGACAAGCGCATCACACGCCTGGTGAAGAGCGACAACGGGGGCGCAACGTTTGAGTCCATCACTGACGTGGGCGATGTAATCAAGCTGGCCGCTCGTGGAAATACCTTCGACATCGAAGAAGAATTTGGCGTTTCCGTCGACCGCATGGCTGCATTGGACCGCGTGACCCAACTCGCCATCGCCGCTGGTATCGATGCGCTGCGGGACGCAGGGATCCCTCTGGTCATGCGTTATAAGACCACCACCAAAGGTACGCAACTACCCGACCGCTGGGGACTGCCCGACAGCATGCGCGACAACACCGGTGTGATTTTTGGATCTGCGTTCCCCGGGTGCGAATCGTTTGCCGACGAAATGGCTCGGTACTACGAGGACCATGCTCGGCGCGAACAATTGGCGGTGTTGGAGGACCTCCGCGCCCGCGCGGCAACCAACGGGAATTCCACGATCGTGCAGGAACTTGATCGGCGCATGCTGGAGTTGCGCGCCACACTCGAGAAAGAACCGTATGTTTTCAACCGCCGCTTCCTGTTCCGGGTGCTGTCCATGGGGCACTCCCAGTTCGCTGAGTTCATCGGCGCGCGCGGACCGAACACGCAAATCAACTCTGCTTGTGCGACCACCGCCCAGGCAGTGTCGCTCGCTGAGGATTGGATCCGCGCTGGACGATGCCGGCGCGTAGTTGTCATCTCAGCCGACGACGTCACTTCTGACCGCATGTTGGAGTGGTTCGGCCCGGGATTCCTGGCGGCGGGCGCTGCCGCCACCGACGATACAGTCGAAGACGCCGCGATTCCCTTCGACCGTCGCCGTCACGGCATGATCGTTGGCATGGGCGCTGCTGCACTCGTAGTCGAGAGCGCGCAAGCCGCGGCCGAACGCGGCATCCAACCCATCTGCGAAGTGCTGAGTTCGGTCACTGCCAATAGCGCGTTCCATGGCACTCGTCTCGATGTTCAGCATATTGGTCAGGTAATGGAGGAACTGCTCACCCAGGCGGAGACGAGACGCGGCATCTCCCGTCACCAGATTGCTCCCAATACAGTCTTCGTTTCGCACGAAACGTACACGCCGGCGCGCGGCGGCAGTGCGTCTGCCGAAATCAACGCGTTGCGTCGAGTCTTCGGCAACGATGCCGATCAGGTTGTCATCGCAAATACAAAAGGCTTCACCGGACATGCAATGGCAACCGGCATTGAAGATGTCGTGGCGGTAAAGGCGCTGGAAACTGGCTGCGTACCTCCAGTTGCAAACTTCAAGGAAGTCGATCCAGAACTGGGCCAGTTGAACCTGTCGAAGGGTGGAGTCTATCCCATCGAGTACGCGATGCATCTGGGCGCTGGCTTTGGATCTCAGATCAGCATGACCTTATTGCGTCGGGTGCCCGCGAAAGACGGTGTCCGTCGCAACCCTGACGCGTTGGGCTATGCGTATCGCGTCGCGGACGAGAAGGTCTGGAATTCATGGCTGACGCAGGTCACGGGCCATCCGGTTTCCAATCTTGAAGTGGTTCATCACACCTTGCGAGTGCCAGATCAACGGGCGGCGGTGCGAATTGCGGAAGCCGAGCATAGTGCCCGGCCGGTGTCGGCGTCCACCTCCTCGCCAGCAATCGCACCGCCCGCACCCGCCTCCGCTTCGAAGCAGGCCCCGGCGGCGGTGCCAGTCGCAACTCACAAGCCGCAAGCGAAAGTACAAGAGATTGCGACCACGCCTGTCATCGCGCAAGTTACGACACGCGTCGATCCAGTCAAAGAACGGGTCATGGCATTGGTGGTGGAAAAGACGGGTTACCCACAAGACATGCTGGACTTGGATCTCGACCTTGAAGCCGATCTCGGCGTCGACACCGTGAAGCAGGCAGAAATGTTCGCGGCGATTCGCGACATCTACAGTATCCCGCGTGATGAGAACCGCAAGTTGCGCGACTATCCAACGCTGGCGCACGTCATCAAGTTCGTCTATGACAAGCGCCCCGATCTGGTGAGCGCACCTACGGCTCCGGCGGACACCACCCAGACAGAGGCAACACGCATCGCACCTCTGCAAACGGTGGCTTCCCATGGGACGCCGAGCGATTCCGTCAAGAATCGAGTCCTTGCACTTGTCGTCGAAAAGACCGGGTATCCCGAGGACATGCTCGACTTGGATCTCGACCTCGAAGCCGACCTCGGTGTAGACACCGTGAAGCAGGCCGAAATGTTTGCGGCGATTCGAGAGATTTACAACATTCCGCGCGATGAGAACCGCAAACTGCGTGACTATCCGACGTTGGCGCACGTCATCCGCTTCGTATTCGAGAAACGACCGGATCTCGCGAACGCGGCGACTTCAATATCAACGGTTCCGACCAACTTCCCATTGCTAATTGCCAAAGAAATCCAAAATACGCCGCCATCCGTCTCCAATGCAGCAGAAGTTACGAGCAACGGTGTGGAAGAACGAGTTCTGGAACTGGTGGTCGAAAAAACCGGCTACCCCAAAGACATGCTGGACTTGGATCTCGACCTTGAAGCCGATCTGGGCGTCGACACCGTGAAGCAGGCAGAAATGTTTGCGGCCATCCGCGAAATCTACAACATTCCGCGCGACGAGAACCGCAAACTGCGCGACTATCCAACGCTGGCGCACGTCATCCGGTTCGTCTACGAGAAGCGCCCCGACCTGAATCCTGTATCGGTCGCGCCTTCCGTGTCCGCACCACCAACGATTGTGCCGCCGCGTGCTGAGACAACGACTCGGGTGATCGTCCCACCCACTGCGGTTCCTCTTACGGACGCAACCGTCACAGAAGAAGCGATCAAGCAGAAAGTTCTCGCCATCGTTGCCGAAAAAACGGGCTATCCCACCGACATGCTCGACCTGGACCTCGATCTCGAAGCCGACCTCGGCGTCGACACCGTAAAACAGGCGGAGATGTTCGCCGCTGTGCGCGCGGCCTACAACATTCCGCGCGACGAGAATCTCAAGCTGCGCGACTTTCCTACTCTGGCGCACGTGATCAAGTTCGCGCGCGATCGGCGGCCAGTGACCGCAAGCAGCTCGGCAGAAACATCAGCGAGTAAGGTATCCCCCACAACGACCATGCCGTCCAAGGCTGCGCGCCCGACTTCTGCAACGTTTGACGCCGCAGACCGTATTCCGCGGCGCGTGCCAACACCGGCGATGCGTCCGCCGCTCGCGATCTGCAAACAAACCGGAGTCATTCTTGGATCCGGCCGCCGCGTGGTGATCATGCCGGACCAAGGTGGCGTGGGTGACGCGCTGAAGCAGTGGCTCCAGGCTCTCGGTGTGGAGGTCCTCGACATCGACCGCTCGTTGGACGCTACCGCACTTCAAAATCAAATTGGCGACTGGCTGTCCGCTGGGCCAGTACACGGAGTTTACTGGCTGCCCGCACTGGATCAGGAAGGCAGCCTGAACAACATGAGTCAGGATGCCTGGCATGAAGCTGTTCGCGTTCGCGTCAAATCGCTTTATATAACGATGCGCGCGCTCTATGAACAGATCGCAAGTCCGGGCACGTTTCTTGTATCTGCGTCCCGCCTCGGAGGACAACACGGCTACGACGCAGCGGGAGCGGTCGCTCCGCTGGGCGGCGCGGTCGTCGGTTTCACCAAGACATACAAACGGGAGCGGATGAATGCTCTCGTGAAGGCAATCGATTTTGAACCGGATTGCATACCGGCAGAACTTGCCCAGCTCCTCATCGACGAAACGTTGCGCGATCCCGGCGCGGTCGAGATCGGATACAAACAAGGACAGCGCTGGACAGTCGGACTGCAAGAGCAACCCGCCGCCGACGGACATGCTGGCCTCACGCTCGACCAGAACAGCGTCTTCGTCATCACCGGCGCGGCTGGAAGCATTGTCTCGGCCATCACCGCGGATCTCGCAACCGCGTCGGGCGGAACATTCTATCTGCTCGACCTGGTGCCGGAACCTGACCCCGAGAATCGCGACCTCAAGCGCTTTGTAAGTGACAAAGACGGACTCAAGCGTGAACTGTTTACTCGCATGCAGGCACGCGGCGAACGGGCTACTCCCGCGCTGGTTGAAAAAGAACTGGCGGGGTTGGAGCGCGCACAGGCTGCCCAGAGCGCGATTGACGCGGTTCGCTCGGCGGGCGGCACGGCGCACTATTTCAGCGTCAACCTCACGGACGCAAGTGCAGTGGCCAGAATCGTCAACGAGGTACGCAAACGCAGTGGGCACATCGACGTGCTGCTGCATGCTGCCGGCATCGAACGCAGTCACTTCGTACCAGACAAGGACCCACGCGAATTCGATCTGGTCTTCGACGTCAAGAGCGACGGTTGGTTCAACCTGCTGCATGCGATTGGAGACATGCCGCTTCGGGCGACAGTGGCTTTCAGTTCGATTGCCGGTCGGTTCGGTAATGGCGGGCAAACTGACTATAGCGCTGCCAACGACCTGTTGTGCAAGATCACGTCGAGCTTCCGCACGACTCGTCCGGATACGCGTGGCATTGTGATTGACTGGACGGCGTGGGGCGGCATTGGCATGGCTACACGCGGGTCGATTCCGAAGATGATGGAACTGGCGGGCATCGACATGTTGCCGCCGGAAGCAGGCATTCCGTTGATCCGCCGCGAACTGACTACAGGCGGGACGCGAGGAGAAATTGTCGTTGGACAGCGCCTTGGCGTTTTGCTCAATGAATGGGACGCCACCGGCGGATTGGATATCAACACGGAGGCGTCGCTGAGGGAAGGCTTGCCGGTGCACGGACCGATGGTCGGCAAGATCGAAAGCATGGGTCTCTACCAGCCGCTCACGATCGAAACGGCGCTGGATCCGAAACTGCAACCGTTCCTGCATGATCATCAGATCGATGGAACGCCTGTGCTGCCGGGCGTGATGGGCATTGAAGCCTTTGCGGAGGCAGCGGCATGCCTCATTCCTGACTGGCGTGTGGAGGCACTCGAAGACGTATATTTCCTGGCGGCGTTCAAGTTTTACCGCAACGAGTCGCGGCCCCTGACGATTGAGGCGGCGATCCGCCTGCAAGGTGAAAGGTTGATCGGCGACTGTCGTTTGCTGGGTCGACGGCAACTACCGAATCAGGCCGAGCCGCAAATCACCACGCATTTTACGGCGCGTGTGCGCATGACCAAGGCTGCGCCGACTCTTGCGAAAGGGCCGGCACTGGGCAAGCCCGACGGTCACATGATCGACGCTGCGGAAATTTATCGCCTGTACTTCCACGGGCCTGCCTACCAGGTGATTGAGAAGGCTTGGTGGGATGGAAAACGAATTGTCGGGCTTATGGCCAAAGACCTGCCCGCCAATCACATCCCACGCGACTTGCCGACGCGCATGGCACCGCGGTGGATCGAACTATGCTTCCAAACCGCCGGAATCTGGGAGATGGGCATCGCCGGCCGCATGGTGCTACCGAGGCATATTGACCGCGTCTCGCTCCTGCGTGATCCCGAGCAGGCACCAGGGAGGACGTATGCCGTGGTCACTCCCGACCCGACCAACAACAGCTTTGACGCGGAGATCGTGGACACGCAAGGCAATGTCTATCTGCAACTCAGCGGGTATCGCACGGTTGAGATTCCGAATGCACTGAATTCGGAACGCCTGAAAGCACTGCAAGCCGCCATGTCAATGGAAGTGGCTGCGGCATGATCGACAGTAGATGATCGACAGCAAATAGATCGTTTCATTGACATTGATCGATCGAGGACCCTATGAAACAAGAATTCCAACGCATAGCAATTGTGAATCGCGGTGAAGCCGCCATGCGTTTCATCCACGCGGCCCGCGAATTCAATCACGAGAACGGGACAGCGTTGTGCACCATCGCCCTCTTCACCGAGCCTGACCGTCACGCCATGTTCGTCCGCGAAGCAGATGAAGCGGTGTGTCTCGGGCCTGCTCAGGTCATGGACGAGAACTCCCAGCAACTCAAAAGCAGTTACGTTGACTACGTCCTGCTGGAGCGCGCATTGACGTCTGCACGCGCGGACGCGGTCTGGGTGGGATGGGGTTTCGTAGCGGAGCATGCTGCCTTCGCGGATCTCTGCCGCGAGTTGGGCATTGTGTTCATCGGCCCCGATGGCGACATGATGCGCCGCCTGGGCGACAAAATCGCCTCGAAACACTTGGCCGAGAAAAATCAGATACCGGTCGCACCCTGGAGCGACGGCCCTGTAGAAACTCTGGCTGACGCACAGCGCCACGCCAACCGCCTGGGCTATCCGCTCCTTGTTAAGGCCACTGCTGGAGGCGGAGGCCGCGGCATTCGCGTGGTCAATAACACGACTCAACTCGCCAGGGCTTTTGAAAGGGCACGCGCGGAAGCATTCAAGGCTTTCGGTGATCCCACCGTTTTCATGGAGAAACTGCTCGAAGGCGCGCGGCACGTCGAAGTCCAGATCATCGCCGACCAATACGGAACCACGTGGGCCGCAGGCGTACGTGACTGCACGATTCAACGCCGCCAGCAGAAAATTCTGGAAGAAGCTCCGTCACCGGCCCTCTCGTTAGAGCAGGATCAATCTCTTCGCGAGGCAGCGGTCCGATTGAGCCAGGCCGCGGGCTACTCCAACGCCGGCACTGTGGAATTCCTGTACCAGCCTGAGAGCGAGAGAATTTCGTTCATGGAAATGAACACAAGGTTGCAGGTGGAACATCCGGTCACCGAGTGTACGACGGGCATCGATCTCGTCAAATTACAGATTCACGTCGCGCGCGGCGAGCGCCTCGAAGGAGAACCGCCCCGCAGTACCGGCCATGCCATCGAAGTCCGGCTCAATGCAGAAGATCCGGACAACGGTTTTTCGCCGGCGCCTGGCCGCATCGAGCGCTTCCGAATTTTGACCGGTCCCGGCGTACGCGTGGACACTGGCGTGGCCGAAGGCGACACGATCCCGGCAGACTTCGACTCCATGGTCGCCAAGATCATCGCCTACGGTCAGACCCGGAAAGAAGCTCTTGCCCGTCTCCAACGAACGCTGCGTGAGAGTGTCGTGGTGATCAAGAACGGCGCCAGCAACAAGGCATTTCTCCTGGACCTGCTGAACCGTCCCGAGGTGCAGCGTGGTGAGGTTCATGTCGGATGGCTCGACCAACTGGCAGCGTCAGGTGAACTTGGCTCGCGACGCTACTCTGAGGTGGCAATCGTGCAGGCGGCGATCGAGGCCTACGACACGCAACTGGCCGTGGAACAAGCGCAGTTCTACGCCTCCGCAGTGCGCGGACGACCGCAGGTGCGCAGCGAGGCGGGTCGCACCGCCGAACTTCGCTATCGAGGACATGTCTACTCTCCCAAAATCCATCGCCTCGGTCCGCGACAGTATCGCGTCGACGTCAATGGCGCGCGCGTGAATGCTTCCCTGGACCGGTTGGGACAGTTTGAATACTGGCTCACGGCCTTCGGCCGGCGCTTTCATGTTGTCTCTGTAGTGCAGGGGCAGAGCTACCGCATCGAAGTGGATGGCGTGTCCCACCAGATTGATCGCGACGACGGCGGCATCGTACACGCTCCGGCACCATCGGTTGTGGTTTCCATTTCCGTAAAACCAGGCGACACAGTCGCAGTGGGAGATCGCGTCGCAGTGTTGGAAGCGATGAAAATGGAAATGGAGGTCGTCGCCCCATTTGCGGGACAAGTCCGTCAGGTGATGACTATCCCCAACGTGCAAGTGGATACAGGAGCGCCACTCCTGCAGATTGACCCTGTTGACGCCGGCGACGTGGATACTGCGGCGGAACAGGTTGTCTTTAGCGCAGCACTCGGTTCGAGCGGGACCGTCGAGACAATTCACTCCAGCTGCGCGAGTCTCGAGGAACTCCGGCAACTCATGTTGGGCTTTGATGTTGACCCGAAACGGGGCGCCAGCCTCCTCGCCGAGTGGAAGCAGCATGGTCCCGTAACCGATGACATCAAGCGAGGAGAAGACGAGATCGTCAACATCTTCGTGGACATATGTTCTCTATTCCAGCGCGAACCGGCCGCAAGCCATCAGCTCAGCGCGGAGGAGCCCAGCCCGGAAGCCTACTTGTTTTCGTATCTGCGCATGCTCGACACGCAGGGCGAGAGCCTGCCTCGCCCATTTGTTGAAGCTCTCAGCCGTGCACTGGCTCACTATGGGGTGCGCACGCTGGATCGTTCCCCGGAATTGGAAGAAAGTCTGCTCTGGATCTATAAGTCCCACCAGCGTGTGGAGCAGCAGCTCGCGACCGTTGCGGAAGTGCTGGAACGGCGTTTGCGCCAGGTGCAACCGCTGCCTTCGTCCGAGGACGAATCCATGCGAACGCTGTTGGACCGACTGGTCGCGATGGCCAACGGGCGATTCCCGTCGATCAGCGACCTGGCCCGGGAATTGCGCTATCGCTGTTTCGACCAGCCATCATTCGAGAGAGCGCGGGCTGAGGTATACGACCAGATGAACGAACATCTCACTTGTCTGGACGCCAATCCCGATGCTTCGGATCGTCATGCGCGAATGCGCGTGTTGGTGGAGTGCCCGCAACCTCTCGTGGGCATGCTCTCCGGCCGGCTTGCCGATTCGAGCCATGCCATGCGCAGTTTGATGCTCGAAGCACTTACGTCCCGCTACTACCGTATCCGTGAGTTGACGAACTTTCGTACGGTAGATATCGACGGGCGCTGCTACGCATTGGCCGAGTACGAACATGAAGGAAAGAGTGTCAATCTCATCGCTACTCATGACGAATACCACCACCTTCCTGTCGCCATTGGAGGTTTGTTTCCTCTGATTGCGCAAGTTCCCGCGGACCACGAAATCGTCATCGACCTCTACACTCGCTCGGGTCAACTCGACGATGCGGAGGCAACGCAACAGGAAATTCACACAACGCTCAATCAATCGGGCTTCGCGCGCGTGATCGAGCGCATCGCCGTGGCCGTCACCTCCGCGTCCAACCACGGAATCGGCGGCGTGCAGCAATTCACCTATCGTCCTCAGGAAGGCGCCTACGAGGAGGAGAAGTTCTACCGCGGAATTCATCCCATGATGGCCAAGCGGCTGCATCTCTGGCGGCTCAGCAATTTCAAGATCGACCGGCTGCCCTCCGTGGAAGACGTATATCTCATCCACGCCATCGCGCGGGATAACCCGAAAGACGAGCGCCTGTTCGCGTGTGCGGAGGTACGCGACGTAACCCCGGTGCGCGATGATGAAGGACGTATCGTCCAACTGCCGCACCTGGAGCGCATGCTGATGGAAGCGATGGCTGGCATCCGGCTGTTTCAGTCACGCCGGCCCGCGAACCAGCGCCTTTACTGGAATCGAATCCTGTTGCACGTGTGGCCACCACTCAATCTGCACCGGGACGAGTTGCGCGACATCGTGAACCGGCTCGCACCCGCAACGGAAGGCCTCGGACTGGAGCAGGTTGTGGTCCATGCACGAATTCCAAATCCAGCGACCGGCGAACTCCGCGAGATGGTGGTTCGCATTTCAAGCCCAGGAGCAAGCGGAATGCTGGTGACGTTCCGGCCAGCCGACAAGATGCAACCGATCCAGTCGCTGACCGAATACGACCAGAAAGTGGTCCGCATGCGGCAACGCGGCCTGATCTACCCATACGAAATCATCAGGATGCTCACGCCCGCGCCGGAAAACACCCGGGCGGAATTTCCTCCGGGAAACTTTACGGAGCACGATTTGGATGCGAACGGCAAACTTGTTGCCGTCGATCGACCCTACGGAAAAAACAAAGCCAACATCGTCGTCGGGATCATACGCAATTTCACGGGTAAGTATCCCGAAGGGATGACGCGTGTTCTGTTGTTGGGAGACCCAAGTAAAGACCTGGGTGCGATCGCAGAACCGGAGTGCCGTCGCATTCTGGCGGCCCTCGACATGGCCCAACAGATGGGCGTTCCGCTGGAATGGTTCCCGATCTCCGCCGGGGCCAAGATTTCCATGGATAGCGGTGTCGAAAACATGGACTGGATTGCCCGCGTCCTGCGCAGTCTGGTGGAATTCACGCAAGCGGGAGGCGAAGTCAATCTACTGGTGAATGGAATCAACGTCGGGGCGCAGCCCTACTGGAATGCGGAAGCAACCATGCTGATGCACACTCGCGGCATTCTGGTGATGACGCCGAAGGCAGCGATGGTGCTCACTGGCAAGCGCGCCCTGGACTATTCCGGAAGTGTTTCCGCCGAGGACAATCTGGGAATTGGCGGCTATGACCGCATCATGGGAATTAACGGCCAGGCACAATACTGGGCCCGCGACATTGATGAAGCGTGTCACATTCTGATGCGCCACTACGACCACACCTACGTCGCACCGGGCGAACGGTTTCCCAGGGCAGCCGCGACGGTCGATCCCGTTGATCGAGACGTGCGGGCCTATCCCCACAACACAAACGGCGGAGAGGGTTTCGCGCGGATTGGGGAGATATTGTCCGATGAAACCAATCCCGGCCGGAAGAAATCTTTCGACATTCGCAGCGTGATGATGGCGGCGATTGACCAGGACCACGCTCCGCTGGAGCGCTGGCCCGGCATGCGAGCCGCAGAGACTGCGGTGGTCTGGGACGCCCATCTCGGTGGCTATCCTGTTTGCTTGATCGGCATCGAATCCCAGCCCGTGCCACGATTGGGATTTGCCCCTGCCGACGGGCCCGATCAATGGTGTGCCGGCACGCTATTCCCGCAATCCTCCAAGAAGATTGCTCGCGCCATCAACGCCGCAAGCAACAACCGGCCGCTCGTGCTGCTGGCGAATCTTTCGGGCTTTGACGGTTCGCCGGAATCGATGCGCAGGTTACAGCTCGAATACGGCGCAGAGATTGGGAGAGCAGTGATCAACTTCAAGGGACCGATCGTTTTTTGTGTGATCTCCCGCTATCACGGCGGCGCCTACGTGGTTTTCTCCCGGGCCCTGAACGAGAACCTTGAAGTCGCGGCGCTGGAGGGCACCTACGCCTCAGTCATCGGTGGTGCGCCGGCCGCGGCCGTCGTCTTCGCTGGCGAAGTGGAAGCTCGGGCTCGCAAAGATGAGCGACTGCAGGCGCTGAACCAGGCGATGGCCAAGGCCGAAGGCGCTGAGAAAGTTCGCCTTCGCAAGCAATGGGATGACCTCTTCAAGGTCGTTCATTCGGAGAAACTGGGCGAGATGGCGTCCGAATTCGACCACGTGCACAGCGTGCAGCGTGCGCTCGAAGTGGGCGCGCTCGATCGAATTATCCCGCCTGCCGACCTGCGTCCCTATCTCATCGATGCAGTGCAGCGAGGTGTCGAAAAAGAACTGCAATGGAGTGCCGCAGAACCGGAATCCAAGATCGTCGAAGCGGCCTAAATGGCAAGGTGAAGGAATGAAAGTGTACTGGCTGGAACAAACGCAAGAGGAAGTTCCGGAAAAAAATGATTGGCTCAGCTCGAGTGAAACCGTTTGCTTGAGCAACATGCGCATTCCCAAACGACGGATGGACTGGCGGTTGGGGCGATGGACAGCAAAACGCGCCCTCGCCTCATGGCTGCATGTTCCCGCTCATCCGCTTGTGTTTGCGAAAATCGAAATTCGGCCGGCACCGACGGGCGCTCCTGAAGTCTTCCTGGCGAACAAACCGGCAAACGTGAGCTTCTCCCTCAGTCACCGGGACGAAAGAGCAATGTGCGCCATCGCGCTGTCAGGCGCGGAACTGGGTTGCGATCTGGAAATGATCGAACCGCACAGCGACGCCTTTCTCGCGGATTATTTCACAGCCCAGGAGCAAGCACTGGTGACGGGTATGTCCGCTGCGGATAGACCCCGGATGCTCGCCCTGCTCTGGAGCAGCAAAGAAAGCACGCTGAAGGCGCTGCACACCGGCCTGCGAGTCGACACGCGATGTGCTGTTGTCAGCCCCTCCGATCCGCTGGTTGAGCGGAACGGGTGGAGTCCGCTGCAGGTTCGCTACGCTGGCAACAGAGTTTTCCACGGCTGGTGGCAGAGGACAGAGGCCAGGTTGCGAACGCTCGTCGCAGCACCACGGCCGGAGCCGCCGATCCCGTTTCGCGTCCCAGAGTATTGTTCCGACCATGTCGCCCAGTACGCGTAGAAGCTAGTGTGTCCGAGAAACAAATGTCATCCAGCAACGGCCAATTCGATTTTGATTTCATTGTCATCGGATCTGGTTTCGGTGGCAGTGTCTCCGCGCTCCGACTGACGGAAAAAGGCTATCGCGTTGCTGTGATGGAAATGGGCCGGCGCTGGAACCCCGCCAATCTGCCGCGCACCAGTTGGTCGTTGCGTCGGTGGTTCTGGCGTCCTAGCCTCGGCCTACGTGGGTTCTTCAACATACGGTTCTTTCGGCACGCAACCATCTTCCACGGTTGCGCGGTGGGCGGCGGATCGATCACCTATGCGACAACCTTGCTGCCCGCTCCCAGTAAAGTGTGGGAACGGGGAACCTGGGATGGATTAGCCGACTGGAAAACCGAAATGCCTCAGTACTACGGAACCGCGTCGCGGATGCTGGGCGTAGTGGAAAACAGAATCCTCGGGCCCGCCGACCATCTTCTTCAGCAAGCTGCGCAACTTGCCGGAGTCGGACATACCTTCTACCGCACGAATGTGGGCATCTTCGAACCGGCGGAGAATCAGCCCGGCAATACCACAGTCCCTGACCCATTCTTTGGCGGAGAAGGTCCGGCGCGAACCACCTGCATCGGCTGCGGAGGCTGCATGATGGGTTGCCGTTTTGGCGCCAAGAATACGCTGGACCTGGGCTACCTGTTTCTGGCTGAAAAGCACGGAGCACAAGTATTTCCGGAAACCAGAGTAGTCAGCGTAAAGCCCCTGCATGGCAGCGAGGACGGCAGTCAAGGCTACGAGGTTGGAACCGTTCCATCCATGGCATGGTTCCGACACAAGCCACAGCGATTCACTTGCCGCGGCGTGATTTTCTCTGCGTCGTCGCTAGGCACGATGGAACTTCTTTTTCGATTCAAGGAAATTGGTTTGTTGCCGCACCTCAGCGAGCAAATCGGACAACACGTTCGTACAAATTCCGAATCGCTGATCGGCGCGCGCACGCCGGGCCATTCGCAAGACTTGTCGGAAGGGATCGCAATCGGTTCCGGCGTCTACATTGACGAGCACACCCACATCGAGGCGGTCCGTTATCCACGCGGGTCCGACGCGATGGGGGTTCTCACCACGATCCTGACCGATGGCCGCCCCGGCCCGCAGAGGATCGCGCTCTGGCTCAAGAACGTGATGGCGTCGCTGCTCCGTCATCCGCTGAAGACGGTGCGCGTACTGCAGCCTTGGGGCTGGGCGCGGGAGTTCGTGATCCTACTGTGTATGCAGGCTCTCGATGGAGAGATCGAGATGCGCTGGCAACGACCGTGGTTCTGGCCGTTCCGGAAATATCTGGTGAGTCGGGGAGAGAAAGTTCCCACCTACATTCCGAAGGCCAACGAGTTCGCCAAGGTGTACGCACAACTCACTGGCGGGTTTGCAATGAGCATGCTTCCGGAAATTCTGTTCGACGTACCGGGCACGGCGCACTGTATTGGAGGATGCGTGATCGCAAATTCCTCAACGCGCGGTGTGGTCGACCATCGCCAGCGCGTGTTTAATTACAAGAACATGTACATCTGCGACGGGTCCGTCGTGGCGGCAAACCTCGGCGTCAACCCCAGCCTGACGATCACGGCACTCTCCGAACGGGCCATGAGCTTTATCCCACTTGCGACGCAGACAACGTGGGACGATAGCGCTACGAAAGGCGCGTGACCGGGACTCCGTGACGCAGATCACTGAGACTCTACCGCGCGCGATGCATCCTGCAGAGGACAACATCGTCGGCGAAAATTACCGGCGAGGAGGCTCACTATGGACCGACAGATAGATTGGCCATGGAGTTGGGAAGAAGAAGCAGAGTGGAAGGCAGAACTGGAAGAAAGAGACAATGATTTCGTCGAGGAGTTGATCGAAGATGCGGTCGAAGGGCGTGTCACCGACTCCCGTTACGCTCTCGGACTTCCGGCGGAAGGTGAGTCGAGCGCGGATCGTGCTCCCGACAAATACCTGGTCGTAACCTAACCTGCACTCACGTTGCGTGGGGAAGCAGCGGGAAACCTATTCCGTCGTGTAGTTAGATTCCATGCGCCTGACCTGACGATTCGAAACAGCTATCGCTCTACCCCTAAGCGCGATTCATACCGAGCGAACCGAACAAAGTGGTGTAAACCGAAGCGACCCGTTGTATGATCATGCCGCGTCGCCTACCCTTGGGAACCCAAAGCTAACAAGAAGAGGACAGTTTTATGTATCTTGTCCGATCGATTCGTCTCGCCTTGCTGTTTTCCGTGGCTGTCTTCTCTATCAGCTTGAGCTACGCCCAGAACGTGAAGCTTGCGCCCACCGCATTGAATTTCGGCAAGCAGCCGGTTGGTGTTATCAGCGCTCCAAAGACCATCATTGTGACCAACACCGGCATAGCAGCATTACTTATCAGCGGCGTTGCAACGACTGGCGACTATGCCGCAAACAACCAATGCCCAGGGTCTCTCGCTCCTGCTAACGGTTGCACAATCAGCGTCTCGTTTACGCCAAGCGCCGCCGGCAAGCGTTCAGGCGCTTTGACGATTACCGACAATGCGCCAGGAGGAACTCAATCGGTACCACTGACTGGAGTGGGAGTGAGCGCCATCGTAGTGGCCCCCACGAAACTCGCTTTCGGAAACTCCGTCGTTGGTGTAACGGCACTTCCCAAGTCCGTCAAGGTGACCAATAACCTGTCCAGAGCCGTCAGCTTGAGTAATATGGCAACCTCTTCCGCCGATTTCGGATTTCAGAATGGCTGCGGAGCGCAGGTCCCGGCCAAGTCCAGCTGTTCGCTCACGGTTACTTTCACTCCCACCGCCGTGGGAGCGCGCTCAGGAACGCTCACTTTCTCGGATGATACGGAACCCCCTACTCAATCCGTCCATTTAGCCGGCACTGGTTTGGCTGTGAAATTACTCTCAATTTCTGTACATCCGGCGGGAGCTAGCGTCGGCATCGGCAGCACGCAGCAGTACCAGGCGATTGGAACGTATAGCAACAACACCACGAGCGACATTACTTCTTCCGTCGTTTGGAAGACGACGGATCCCAGCATCGCGACCGTAGGCGCTGCCACCGGCCTGCTCACCGGTATCAAGGGTGGAGTAACCATCGTCTCGGCCACTCAGGGTAGCCGCGCCAAAGCGATCACCGGCTCAACTACGGTTACGATCATTCCTGTTCTCAACTCGATCACTGTCACGCCCGGCACGGCGACCGTTGCAGCCGGAATCGCGCAGCAGTTTGCTGCAACCGGCAATTACAACGACGGTTCGCAGCGCGACCTGACCACCACCGCAACGTGGACCTCATCCAACCCTGCGGTCGCCTCCGTCAGCGCTGCAGGCCTTGCTGCCAGCGCCCAACCTGGGCAGACTTCGATTGCCGCAACGGTCGGTCCCCTCAGCGGCACTGCACTTCTCACCGTGAATCCCGCGGCGTTGGCTTCGCTGTCCGTCGCTCCGGGAGTCGTTTTTGTAGGAGTAGGCAGCAATCGCCAATACTCGGCCACGGGCACTTTTACGGATGGCAGCACGCGCAACGTTACCTCGTCGGTCATCTGGAGTTCCGACAATCCGTCGCTCGCCACGATTGACAGCTTCGGGCTTGGGACCTCCACAGGTGATGGTGCTGCTCACATCATCGCCACCGCAGGCACGATCAGCGGTTCGGCAACCATGAACGGTATCGCCGGCGGCTTTGTCGACTGCGATGCGCGCATCCTCGACATGAAGGTTCTTGTGGTCACGAACGCAAAGGCCGAGGCCGACTTTCCCGCTATCACGCAGGCCCTCGACTATCTCGGAACGCCCTACACCGTTCTGGACATCAGCACTACCGGCCTCACGATCCCAGCCGGGTTCCTCTCGAACGGATGTCACGGTTATTTCCAGGGCGTGATCTTCGGGGTAGGGAATAGCATCTATAACATCTCGAACGCCCCAGACCTCTATGCTTATGAGTCCCAGTTCAGCGTCCGGCAATTAAATTGGTTCGTTTTCCCCGACCCGAACTTTGGCGTCGCATGGGTGGGATCCATCGACCCCAACTCCACTCCCTACAATTTCCATTACACCGCTGCGGCGGATTCCATCTTCCCTTACGCCAACACCGCGAATCCCGTCGGGATCGTCGACGCTACTATCTATCAGGCGAGCGCTGTCAATTCAACTCCGCTGCTCACTGATGACAGTGGCAATGTTCTGGCGACGATCTACAACACCCCCTTTGCGTATCAATATTTGTCACTCACTTTCGACAGTAACCCGTTCCTGAAACATGATCTCGTCCTGAGCTATGGTTTGATCAATTGGGTGACGCAAGGGATGTTCCTCGGACAGCACCACACCTACTTCACGCCCCAAGTGGATGACTACTTCATTGACGATTCGGAGTGGACTCCCGGACTTGACTGCTCTACGAACCCCGATGGCACTGGAACCACGATCCGCATCAAGGCTTCCGATCTCACGGCTCTGATCAACTGGCAAGCTGCTAAACAATCGAATCCAGTTTCGGCCAACTTCGTTCTCTCGATGGCATTCAACGGCGCTGGCGCCGTGCTGGGCGCGTACCCGAATGATGACCTCACTCCGGCAACGCAGGCTAACCAAGCCTCGTTTAATTGGATCAGCCACACCTTCGACCACACCAATCTGGATAACGTGACCTACGGGAAAGCGTCAAGCGAGATCACGCAGAACAATGCCATGGCAGCCACGCTAGGGCTAGCGAACTTCAATGTCGCGAACATGGTGACCCCTGACATTTCCGGCCTCAGCAATCCCAACTTCCTGCAGGCTGCCGCGGATAATGGTATCCGCTTTCTGGTTAGTGACACCTCGCGCCCTGGCCAGGACAATCCTTCGCCAAACGTCGGAATCGTCAACCAATACCAGCCGTCGATTCTCGAGATTCCTCGCCACGCCAACAACCTCTTCTTCAACGTCGCAACACCTGATGATTGGGTTGCAGAATACAACTGCATCTACCCGGAACTGGGCTATTCCTATCCTCAGATCCTCGACAACATCAGCGACACTTTCGTGGTCAATATGCTGAGGGGCGACATGGATCCGGAAATGTTCCACCAGCCCAACCTGCAAGCCTACAATGGCACGAACAGCCTGCTTGGCGACCTGGTGGACATGACTTTCACCAAGTACACTGACTTCGTCAACTTCCCCATCCTCTCTCCTCCCGAAGACGCCATCGGCACCGAAATGGCCAATCGCTCGAAGTACAATCTGGCCGGAGTGAGCGCCAGCTTTATCCCTCACCAGCGCATCATGGTGACTGCGCAGCAGACCACCAACGTCCCGGTCACCGGACTGCCCAGCGTGGGCGCGGAAAATTACGGCGGACAAACCATCACGCACATCGCGCTAATCGGGGGGCAAACGGTGACTCTGCCGGTCCCCTAGCGGCGTCCTCCATGAACAGATAAGGACGCGAAGAAAAAGCGGCCTGCTGCCATAGAATCGGCACGCAGACCGCATGTCACCAGCACTTGCGACTATCTCGTATAGGACCGATCGTCGATTATTGGCCTTCACAGGTCACGTGATCGTTCCAATCGACGAACGCTCCGTTTGGGCTATGCCGCCATGCCCACACGTGCAACTCAAAGAATGGTGCGGGGATGTTGAACCGGTTCGGAATGCCGACCAGCTGAAACGTTTGCCCTTCGAGCACCGGCGGAGTGTTGTTGTTATTTGCCAGCCATGTGGCGGCGTCCACGATGTATTCGACGCCGACCAGCTTCGTCTGTCCGTTCGCGGTCTCGTAGATGAGTGCCTCGGGCTGCGAGACGTCAATCTTGCCGTCGCCCACTAGATCCCCATTTACGTAGTGCACACCCATGGCTCCATGGTCCGGTCCGCTGACGCAACCAAGGAACGGTCCATAGCCCGGCGGAAGGTTGCTGACGTCCTGATAATTCTTGGTCGCGTTTCTGACAAGTTGAACGAGCCTGGCTTGTTCGGTTTTCGCTCGAGCATCTTGGCCTTGCCCACTATGCTTGCCCGATGCGAAGAGTGGCGTGGCGATGACTAGGCTGCTTAGCAGAGCCAGACGCAAGGTATTCATCGTCGAAGTGTGGATGAGATTCGTGATTCGGTTCGTCATAGGTTTCTCCTGATCGGATTTGGTGGCAGGTGCGGTCCCTTCTAACTGAATGTGCCGCCTGCTCATGCCCGCGCATACTGCCGCAGCAGAATGAGGTTGACCATAGCGAACGTCTGAAGATTGCCTTACGCCACATGAATTCGTAAATTGCTGAAAGTATTGGACGTGGAGGAACGTACTCAGCGATGTAAAATCAGCGCAATCGCTTTAGGGGTGTCTTATGGCTATAGATCCAGTCAAAACGGCCGGACCGATCCGGTTCGGTGGGGATTTTGAGCTGGACTTGCGCGCCTACGAACTGCGCCGCGCTGGCCGGGTCCTCAAACTGGAGCGTATCCCGATGGAACTGCTTCTCCTCTTGATGGAAGGGAAGGGGCAGATCGTGACCCGCGACCAGATCATCGCAAGAATCTGGGGCAAGGATGTCTTCCTCGATACCGACAACAGCATCAACGCCGCCATCCGCAAGATTCGCCAGGTCCTGAAAGACGATTCCGAGCAGCCTCGTTTTGTGCAAACCGTTATCGGTCGGGGATACCGGTTCATCGCGCCAATTACAGAAACACACGTCGAAGTTGCGGTCCCCCGAGCCATTCCCGGAGAAGACCTGATTGGCAAGGAGGTCTCCCACTATCGGATCCTCTCCAGGCTCGGCAGTGGAGGGATGGGCGTGGTCTACGAAGCGGAAGATATCCGTCTGGGGCGCAGAGTGGCGTTGAAGTTCTTGCCAGACGCTCTTGCCCATGATCCAAAGGTCGTGCAGCGGTTTGAGCGTGAAGCTCGGGCTGCCTCTTCGTTAAACCATCCCAACATCTGCACCATTTACGAAGTAGAAGAACATGATCGTCAGCGGGTGATCGTGATGGAGTTGCTGGAAGGGGAAAGCCTGACTCAGCGAATCCGCGAAGGGACAATCTCGACCAGTGACGTTTTAGATTTTGGGATACAGGCCTGCGAAGCGCTGGAAGCGGCCCATGCAAAGGGGATCATCCACCGCGACATCAAACCTGGGAACATTTTCCTGGTTGGCCGCGGCCGGGTGAAGGTCCTGGATTTCGGATTGGCCAAGGTGCTCCCCGAGCAAGTTGCTGAAGAGAATTCCGAGGCGGAGCCTCTAACAGAGGATGGCATCATCCCAGGCACAACGTGTTACATGTCGCCGGAGCAGGTGCGCGGAGAAACAGTGGACGCGCGCAGCGATCTGTTTTCCCTTGGAGTTGTGCTCTACGAAATGGCCACGGGCGAACGCCCTTTCGTCGCCAGGAATCGCATTATGCTGATGAATGCGATCCTGAATGCGAAGCCAACCGCTTCCAGCAAACTGAATCCATCATTGCCCGCCGCTCTGGACACGATCATCACGAGGGCGTTGGAGAAAAACCGAGAGAAGCGCTTCCAGCACGCCGCCGATATCTGCTTGGAGTTGAAGCGATTGAAGCAAGAGATCAGAAATGAACCGGCGCCGGTTGCAGTGGCGGCTCCTTCCGGACCACACCACCGCCTAGAACGCTATGGCTCGATTGTCGCCGCCATACGCGACCGCCTGCTGGAGAAGCCTACGAAACCAGTGCAAGCACGCCCGACGAATTTGCCGGTGCAACGAACCGGGTTTGTGGGACGAGAGAAGGAAGTCGCAGACGCAATCGAACTGCTGCTGCGTCCGGACGTACGCTTGGTGACGGTCACGGGGCCAGGCGGGATTGGCAAGACACGCCTCGCAGTGCAGGTGGCAAGCAGCCTGGTCCAGTATTTTCCGGGAGGTGTCTATTTTGTTCCGCTGGCCTCGCTGGGCGATCCGATCTTGATGGCTTCCGTCATCGTTCAGATGCTGGGAATCCGCGACTTTGGAACGCAGCCTCCAATCGAAATACTCAAAGAGGCGCTAAGGGAGCGGTTGCGCGCACCCATACTACTCCTCTTGGACAATTTCGAGCACCTGATTGCGGCTGCGCCCATTGTGGCAGAACTGCTGGCCACGGCGCACAATCTCAAGATCCTGGTCACCAGCCGCGCAGTCCTCCACGTATACGGCGAACATGAATTTCCCGTGCCACCACTGGCACTACCAGATTCGCGGTCGATGACTTCGATTGACGATCTCTCGAAGTATTCGGCAGTCGCGCTCTTCCTGGAACGTGCCGTTGCAGCCAAGCCGGACTTCGAACTCAACCAGGAAAATTCGTCCGCGGTCGCCGAGATTTGCGTGCGGTTGGATGGTCTGCCGCTTGCGATCGAGCTTGCAGCTGCCCGTGTGAAAGTCCTTTCCCCGTCGGCCATGCGCACGCGCCTTGCAAGCCAGTTACAACTTCTGACTGGTGGAGCACGCGACTTGCCCGTACGGCACCAGACCCTCCGAGCTACGATCGACTGGAGCTACGATCTGCTGAACGCAGCCGAGCAGCGGCTGTTCCGGAGATTATCGGTGTTCGTCGGTGGCTGGACACTGGAGGGCGCAGAAGCCGTTTGCGACACCAAAGGCGATCTCGACCTGGACCTGCTGGATGGAATGACGTCCATGGTGGACAAAAGCCTGGTACAGCAGGTCGAGCCCATGAATGGCGAAACCCGATTCGTGATGCTGCACACGATTCGCGAGTACGCTCTCGAGAAGCTGGAGCTTAGCGGAGAGAAGCCTGCGACCAAGCGAGCCCATGCCGCATACTGCCTGGTTTTGGCGGAAGAGGGGGCCAGCGAACAAAGAATCACAGAAGGAACCGGCTGGCTAGACCGTTGCACGATTGAACATGACAATTTTCGCGCGGCGCTCGATTGGCTGACAGAAAACAGAGAGACCGAGTGGGGCCTGCGCCTCGGTGCTGCCCTGTTTCGTTTCTGGGAGAGCGGCGAGTACCTCACGGAAGGACGGGACCGACTGGGCAAGTTGCTGAAACTGGCTGGACCCGAAGGGCGCACGAAGGCGTGTGCGCGCGCGTTCTTTGCCGCGGGTGTGTTAGCCAGCGCTCAACGAGACTACGCCTCGGCAAATGTACTCACACGGGAAAGTCTCGATATCGCGCGGCAGTTAGACGACAAGCTGGGTGTCGCCGTCTCGCTCAACGCGCTCGGCGTCCATGCGCGCGACAATGGAGAGGTTGAAGCTGCTCTTTGCTTGTTCGAAGAGTGCCTGGTTCTATGGAGGGAATTGGGCGACCGCCAAGCGGAGGCTCGGTCGATCAGCAACCTGGCGGGCGCTGTGAAATTGGACGGGGACTATACCCGCGCGTGCGCGTTGTACTCAGAATGCCTGTCCATCTTTCAGGAACTTGAAGATCACGCCGGGGTCGCGTGGTCGCTCAACTACCAGGGGGATGTTGTGCGCGCTCAGGGCAATTTCGAAGAAGCACGCACATTGTACGAACAAGGTCTCGCGATGTTTCGGGAACTCGGTGACCAATGGGGAATTGCGGGCACGCTTGCGGATATGGGAAGCCTGGCGAGGGAACAGGAAAGTTATTCGAGCGCACGCTCTCTGTATCGGGAAAGTATCAGGATCTTTCAGGATCTAGGCCATAAACGAGGGATCGCGCGCCTGCTGGAATGCTTCGCATGCGCCGCTGCAGTGCAACACGAAGCTGAGCGTTCGTTGCGACTGGCAGGCGCAGCCGCCGCACTGAGACAGACTATCGGCGCTCCTCTCACTACGTCAGAACAGGTCAAACTGGAAGCCAGCCTCGATCCGGCGCGGATGGCATTGTCTCCCGCACTAGCCGAGACAGCCTGGCTGGAGGGCAAGGCTTTGCCGGTGGAGAAGGCGGTCGACGAGGCCCTGCTGCCAGAGACAAGCACTCCCTTGCGGTGAAGAACTTGGCCAGCGGTTATTCGGCGGTTGTCGGATCAATCAGACGACGGACAGCGGAGACGCGGTTGGAAGGGATTCCCACACGCCGGGCGTGCTCATGGATGGTTGCCTCATCCGGCGCGAGATAGACACAGTACACTTTGTCGCCGGTTACGTAGCTATGGAGCCACTGGATCCCGGGACCCATTCCTCTGAGAACGCTGACGGATTTTTGCGATACTTCCCGGAGTTGGTCGGAGGTGAGATTTCCGGCTCCCGGGATTTCGCGTTCGATTACAAATTTGGGCATCAGAATTTCACTGTTGCCCAGATGCTAGCATGCAGTTAGAGGGGCTTCAAGGCGCCGAACGCGCTAACCGGGACCGAAGAATCAAAAAGAGGGAAGAGAGGCTGGTTGTGGACATTCGATCGCTTCAGAAACCGCTCAAAGATCAATACCGCAGTGACCCGAACGCGTCCCGCATCACCATCCGCGCGAAGGGTACGCAGACCGACATTCCGGTGACCTGCTCGGTCGATATCGGACGCGCCATCTACCAAGCCGAAGCTCACAAAGGAGTCGGTGGCGCTGGTGCTGGCGCTTGCTCCGGAGACCTTTTGCTCGGAGCGCTTGCTGCTTGCGCCCAGATTACTTGTCAGATGGTAGCCGCAGCGATGGCCATCCCAACCGAGAGCATCGCCGTGACGGCGGAAGGGGACTTGGATCTCCGCGGTACGCTGGGGATATCCAAAGAGGTGCCGGTTGGTTTTGAGACCATTCAACTTCAATTCGATATCGTTGCTCCGCAGGCAACAACCGATCAACTCCGCGCCCTGCGGGAAAAAACAGAACAATATTGTGTCGTGATGCAAACGCTAACGCGGCCGCCCAGTTTAGAGACGAAGTGGGCTGGACTCGGCTGAAATGTCGGAAGAACGGATCATGAAAGTATTCCACGTCGTCGGAGCACGTCCGAATTTTATGAAGGTGGCGCCTGTTCTTGAAGCGCTGCGGGCTCGCAAGAATGTGGTGCAGACTCTGGTCCACACCGGCCAGCACTATGACGCCAACATGTCGGACGTATTCTTTCAGCAACTGGACATTCCATCTCCTGATGTAAATCTTGCAGTTGGACCTGGTACGCACGCGACGCAGACCGCCGATATCATGACGCGGCTTGAGCCGGTCGTCGTGCAAAACCAACCAGACATTGTGCTCGTCTATGGAGACGTGAATTCCACGGTCGCTACCGCTCTGGTCTGCGCCAAGTTAGGAATTCGTGTGGGCCATGTCGAGGCTGGCTTGCGCTCGTTTGATCGCACCATGCCGGAAGAAGTGAACCGGTTGGTGACCGATCAACTGGCGGACCTTCTGTTCACTCCGTCGGAGGACGGCGACCAGAACCTTCTCCGCGAAGGGATTGCCTCTGGGAAAATTCATCGTGTCGGCAATGTCATGATTGACTCGCTGGTTCGTTTGCTTCCGATGGCGAAGGAATGCAGTACGAAGGGGTTTCCGGAGCGCTATGTGCTCGTGACTTTGCACCGGCCCGCCAATGTTGACGATAGCGCGAGTTTGAAAGGGATTCTAGAGTCCCTGCTGGATGTAAACGAGAGGATCGCAGTGGTGTTCCCGGTTCATCCGCGTACGCGCCAGCGGATTGCCGGCCTTGGAGTGCCGCTCGGTAATCTGCATTTGTGTGAGCCGCTGCCGTACATTGAGTTTCTTGCCTTGCAGAGTCGTGCGACTGCAGTGTTAACGGACTCGGGTGGCATGCAGGAGGAGACGACTTACCTGGGCGTGCCGTGTCTCACGCTGCGCAGCAACACCGAGCGCCCCGTCACCGTGACGATGGGTACGAATATTCTGGTGGGGCAGAATCGGCAGATGCTCACGGCGGAACTCACGAAGATTCTGGATGGCAAGGCCAAGCAGGGCCACATTCCACCCTTGTGGGACGGTCACACCGGCGATCGCATCGCCGATGTGCTGTGCGGTGACTGAGTAGCCAACCTGTAGAAATTCAAAACGCCTTTACGGCGACGGAATTACTGCTTGTACTTCATTCGAGTTTCCGCTCTCCACGTCATTTCCATCGACGGCGCGGGTCACGTAGAAATAGGTCTGTCCCGAGGAGACTGTGTTGTCGGTGTATGCCAACCCTGCATTCAGCGTTCCGTTGACTTTCGTATACGGCCCGCCCGCCACCGTTCCGCGATAGATGTTATATCCAACGACGCCGGGAGTCGTGCTGGCGTTCCAGGTCAGGTCAACACTGTGCGGCAAGGGCGCCTGGCCATTGCCTGTGAGTGTTTCGACGGTCGGCGAATTCGATGCGTTGCTGACAAAGGTGAGGCTGGCGTTGGCCGCGCCGGCTGCGTTCGGTGTGAATGTAACCGTGAAGGACGCGGACTGGCCCGCGGCAATCGTCTTCGGGAACGTAATCCCTGAGAGAACGAACTCGCTGCTGTTGCTGGTTCCTGACGATACTGTGACGGAAGCTCCTGTCGCGGTCAGGCTGCCGGGCAGTGCGGAACTCGCGCCAACAACCACGTTGCCGAAGTTCAGAGTGACAGGGTTGACTGCTAACGTACCCGGAGCTCCTCCCGTGCCAGACAACCCAATATTCAGCGTGGAGTTGGAGGCGTCGGAAATAATTGCCAGGTTACCGCTCACAGCCCCAGCAGAGACTGGCGTAAAGGTTGCAGTGAAGGTCACGCTCTGGCCCGCAGTCAGGGTTGCAGGCAACGTCAATCCAGAGATCGAGAAGCCGGTTCCCGTAACATTCGCTTGCGAAATCGTGACTGTGGTTCCGCCTGAGTTGGTCACTGTTTCTGAAAGATTCTTGCTGCTTCCGACCTGAACAGTCCCAAACGCAAGGCTGGTCGGATTGGCAGACAAAGTACCCGGAGCTACGCCGGTTCCGGAAAGGGCAATATTGAGATTTGGATTCGAGCCATTCGACGTGATCGCGACATTGCCGCTCGATGCTCCCGCAACCGTGGGTGCGAATTGAACCGCAAACGTTGTGCTCTGGCCGGGCGTGAGTGTCAGCGGCAGACTGAGTCCGCTGATGCTGTATCCGCTGCCCGTTGCCGACGCGGCGGAAATCGTGAGATTCGATCCACCGGAGTTGGTCAGAGTTTCGTTCAACGACTTTGAGTTCCCGATCGTGACACTGCCGAAACTCAAACTTACCGGATTCGGCGTGATCTGACCCGGGGCAACTCCAGTACCTGTCAGCGCGATGTTCAGTGGCGAATTGGATGCGTCAGACACGACGGCCAGGTTGCCGCTCACCGCACCGCCGACGGTCGGAGCAAACTTAACCGAGAACGTTACCGTCTGCGTGGGAGTCAAAGTTACGGGAAGCGTCAGCCCCGTGATGGAGAAGCCTGCGCCCGTTACATTGGCTTGCGAGATGGTGACGTTGACTCCACCGGTGTTGGTCAAAGTTTCCGACAGACTTGAGTTGCTGTTGATCTGGACATTGCCGAACGGCAAACTCACCGGATTCGCCGAGAGCGTACCCGCGGCGACGCCCGTTCCTGCAAGGGCGATGTTCAGCGTGGGGTTGGAACCGTCCGACGTAATCGTTACGTTGCCGCTGGCTGCTCCGAGCGAAGCGGGAGCAAACTGCACGTTGAACGTGGTGCTCTGGCCTGCGTTGAGCGTAACCGGCAACGTGAGTCCGCTCATGCTGAATCCCGTTCCGCTGGCGGATGCTGCTGAAATTGTCAGTGCCGTGCCGCCGGAGTTCGTCAGAGTCTCCGTCAGAGTTTTCGATCCGCCGACTGCCACGTTGCCGAAATTCTGGCTGGCGGGATTCGGAGTGATCTGCCCGGGCGTAACGCCTTTTCCGGAGAGTGGAACGGTCAGCGTTGGATTGCTTGCATCTGATGTGATCGTAAGATTGCCACTGCTGCTGCCCGCCGCTACTGGCGTAAATGTGGCATCGAAAGTGGTGGTCTGCCCGGCGGCAAGTACAACGGGCAAACTTGGACCGGTGAAGCTGAACCCGTTACCGGTCGCTGCCGCGGCCGAGATCGTAACCGTCGAGCCGCCACTGTTGGTGACGACAACCGAGACCGTCTTGTTGTTGCCGAGCGTCACATTGCCGAAAGCTACGCTGCTCGGATTCGCAATCAACGACCCAGGAGCCACTCCGGTACCGGTGAGAGCGATGTTCAATGGCGATCCCGGCGCATCAGAAACCATCGCCAGATTGCCACTGACGCTACCTGCCACGGTGGGCGCAAACTTCACGGTGAACGTCACAGCCTGATTCGGTGTCAGTGTCGTCGGGAGTGTGAGGCCGACCACGGACAATCCCGAGCCTGTAACCGTGGCTTGGGAAATGACGACGTTCGATCCGCCGGTGTTGGTCAGTGTCTCCGACAGAGTTGAATTGTTTCCTACTTGAACGCTGCCGAAAGCGAGGCTGGTTGGATTCGCAGAAAGCGCTCCGGGTGTTGTGCCATTTCCCGAGAGTGCGATGTTCAAATTCGGATTGGAGCCGTTGGAAGTGATGCTGATGTTTCCACTCGCTCCACCGGCCGAGGTTGGTGCGAACTGCACATTGAACGTGGTGCTCTGGCCGGCAGCCAATGTCAAAGGCAAAGTAAGGCCGCTGAGACTGAAGCCTGTTCCGCTGGCCGATGCCGCGGATATGGTGACACTGGTTCCACCGGAGTTAGTCAGAGTCTCGGTAAGCGTCTTCGTATTTCCTACCAACACGTTTCCAAAGCTCAGGCTGGCGGGGTTGGGTGCAATCTGCCCTTGCGTTACGCCGGTTCCGGTCAAGCCGATGTTCAACGGAGACCCAGGCGCATCCGAAACGATTGCCAATGTTCCGTTGGCTGCGCCCGCAGAGGTCGGAGAAAACGTTACGGTGAAGGCCGCGCTCTGACTTGGGGCCAGCGTGACGGGCAGAGTCAGGCCGCTGATCGAGTATGCCGTGCCGGTGATGTTGGCCTGAGAAATTGTGACGCTCGTTCCACCGTTGTTGGTGATCGTTTCAGATTTGTTGCTCGTGGTTCCGATTTGTACGTTGCCAAACGCGAGACTGGCTGGAGATGCGGACAACTGGCCCGGAGCGTTACCCGTTCCTGTGAGCGAAATATTGAGAGTCGGGTTCGATGCGTCGGATACGAGCGCCAGGTTGCCATTCACCGCTCCAGCGGAGGTGGGCGCGAACTTCACGTTAAAGGAAACGCTCTGGTTCACCGCGATCGTCGCTGGAAGGGTAAGACCACTGATCGAGAATCCCGCACCGGTGACATTGGCCTGCGAGATGGTAAGTGGCGATCCACCGGTGTTGGTCAACGTTTCGGACTTCGTGCTGTTGCTCCCCACGACGACATTGCCAAACGCGAGACTCGTTGGATTTGCACTCAGCGTCCCGGCATTGACGCCCACGCCATTCAGAGTCAACACGACGACGTCGGCTTGTTGGATCTGACCCTTTGCCTTTCTCCCTTGGGCTCGGGCCTGTGCGGAGGTTGTCGAGAACGTCACGCTGCCGCTGAAGTTGCCGGGCGAGGTCGGCGCAAACGTGACAGTGAGAGGTGCGGTGCCTCCCGCGTGCAGGGTAAGCGGCAATGCAAGGTTGCCGATCGTGAAACTGGCTCCACTCAAGGAAGCTTGATCGATGGTGAGATCAGTAGTACCGCTATTCGTTAAGGTTACGTTGCTTGCCTTGTTGGCCCCGACCTTGATATTTCCAAAGTTAACCGAGGCGGGACTCAAGGTGAGCTGACCAGGTTCGACACCCTCGCCAGTTACGTCCACGGAAGCCACAAATTGCTGGTTGTCGCCAAATGAAATCGTCTTGGTGACACTGCCTGCCACCGATGGCTGGAACTGAAGGCTGAACGGGGCGGCCTGTCCCGGACTCATCGTAAAAGGCAGCGTGATCCCGGTGACCTGCACAGTCGCATCGAGACCGCTGATTGAAACAATCGTGACGCTGGTAGTCTTGAAGTTCGTCAGCGTGTTCTGAATCGTCTTGCTGCTCCCCAAGGCAACTTTGCCGAAATCGACGCTGGGATCGGACACGACCACCGAGTCGTTGATCTGGTTCTGGTGTTTTCCGAGCAACTGACAGCCGGTAAGGGAAATGAGGGCAGCAGCGATCAGGAGGTAGCCAAGACTGGTTCGGCCTAACAATCGTACTTTCAAGAGTCCAGACCTCGTAAGTGCCGTAATTCACGCTTACGGCGGGGGAATTCAGGTCACAGGAGCCGTGCTGTACATGGCTCCCAACGAATTGATTGTCAAGGCCAGTACCGGAAATCGGATAGATTGCGGAAGGACTACGGAAAGTACGGAATCGTACACAGCACCATGGTTTGCGAAATTCCTTTAGGGTAGTTTGTGTTACAGCTGTGCACCTGCGGAATCACGAAAAGTACAATGTGCTGTTGTCCAGCAGTACATGGCCTGCGGAGTCTCCGAATTTACCGAAAAGCCTTGCCTGACGTGGCTTTCGGCCTGGCTCGGTACTTGACTTGCAATGCCGAAATCCATCTCGCGGCGTGCTCGGATTACTTGTTTCACGAGCCATCCTTTCCGCGGACAGAACCGCGCTGCGATCAAGGCTTTGTTCGGTTTCAAACCCTTCTGCGCATTCTCAGGCGGAAATGAAAAAGGTCAAAACTCGGAAGGGCATCTTGCGCGGAAAAATGCGTGGACTGGGCGAAAAGGTGCTCGCGATTTGATGACATGTGAAAACATTTTCCTACAACACCCCTTCCATGCGCTCCGACCGGGGTAAAGACGTGTTTTCGAGGGCGAAGGACACCGCCGCTCTTGTGGTTCTAAGTACTACAGCGAGTGGTTTTTCCGAGCCCGGGGTTAACATAGAATAGCCTTGCACGCAGTTGGCAGGGCGCGTGCACGTTTCTAAGGATCACGAACACCAGTGAGGGGACACCGATGAGATACGCAGCAGTACTGGCACTGGCTCTAGCAGGGTTGACGATGACCGCCTCTGCGCAGAAGCCCCAGAAAGTTAAGACCAAGCCGTCGCACAGCGAAGAAAAAGAGTCCAAAGGCAGTCACGCCGTGAGAGAGCCGGCCAACCGGACTTCCGCCGCCCAGGAACTCAAGCGTGTTGAACAGTCCGGTTCAAAACTTTCGGTGCGGAAGTCGGAGAACGCCAAACCCGCCCGTGTGAACCCGGCATTGCGGGCCCAGCGGAAAGATGCGAATCCGCCGATTCATTTTGCGTCCTCGGGTGGTTCAGGCAAGGGCGGTAAAGGCAAGGCGGGCGATCCCTACAAGGGACGTCTGCGGCACAAAGGAAATCGCCACTAGGGCGATCTCCCAAAAAAAGTTCGTCACGATATTGTGGATTGATCCCGGGCCGGGGCTGCTTGCACATCTGCAGCTTTGGCCCATGGTTCTTTCAGGGAATACTTCGCCAGGCAATACAGGGCTCGGACGCCGTCTTTCCATCCAATCTTCTTGCCCTCTTCGTAGGTGCGGCCGGAGTAGCTGATTCCCACCTCGTAGATCCGCAGTCGCCGGCGCGCGACTTTGACCGTAATTTCAGGCTCAAATCCAAAGCGATCTTCTTCGATCGGGATCGACTGAATCACTTCGCGGCGGAATACCTTGTAGCAGGTTTCCATGTCCGACAGATTGATGTTGGTCAGGCAATTGGAGAGCAGTGTGAGCGCGCGATTGCCCACCGAATGCCAGAAGTACAGCACTCGATGGGGGCCGTCACCCAGAAATCGCGATCCAAAGACAACATCGGCGCGTCCCTGGATGAGTGGCTCCAGTAAGCGCGGGTATTCGGCGGGATCGTACTCCAGGTCGGCGTCTTGAATGATGACGAAGTCGCCGGTTGCTTCCTGAATTCCGCGCCGGAGTGCTGCCCCTTTACCCATATTGTGTGGCTGGAGAAGCGTCCGGATTTGTAAATGTTCTTGCCCGAGTTCAGCCAGGATTTCTCGTGAGCCGTCGGTTGAACCGTCGTCTACACAGAGCAGTTCGATATCGATGGGGAGGGACAGGACTCTCCGCACGGCCTCGCGCACCGTAGCGCGCTCGTTGTACACCGGCATCACGACTGAGAGTTTCATACTTTGTGGCATGTTCATCGACCGTCAGACGAGTGGATGGTCGTCCGAATGGATCGTCGAACGTAGTCGATTGTAAACCGCCGGTCATGCCACGGCAGTATGGGTCGTCGCGATCCTTATGCGTCGCGATGAACAGTGCCTGGAGAGAATGCGGGCGAGCAAACCGCGATGTACTCCGCGCCTCCGCCGAAGGGAGTGGAGTAGCGCACCCATTCACCGCGGTGCGTGATCACCGCTTGACCAGCTGCTACGTCAATCTGGCCGTCCTTGTGCTGGACGCGGAGCGTGCCCCGTAATACCACTGTGTATTCGTCGAACTCCGGCGTCTGGCCCGGCTCTTCCCACCCTTCCGGACTGCGCATATGAGCCACACTGAGGCCGGACGTCTGGGAATTTACGCGGCCTACCAATTCGTCAATAATTTTTGGCTTCGTACCGGCGGCTTCGATGCGAGTGGGCTGCTGGATCAGAGTGGGCATAGTTTGTGGATCGTAACAACAGGGGCCCATCCACACAAGTCGGGACCAATCACTGCAAGCAGTCACGGCGGGAGATATACTCACGTGTTCGCCCAGGGACCAATGCTCTCCGAATGTCTCCTGGCGGCACGGCACGATGAGGAAGTTTCGCAATCTACGATTCATTGGCGGAGCGCTGCTGCTGGTAATGGCAGTCGGCACGGCGGGTTATCACTACATCGAAGGCTGGTCGTGGTTTGACGGCTTCTACATGGTCATCACCACGCTGACCACCATCGGATATCAGGAAACGCATCCGCTGTCTCATGCGGGCCGGATTTTTAACGTCGGAATCATTCTGTGCGGAGTCTCGCTGGTCTTCCTTGCCATCGGGGCACTGACCCAGGCTTTGTTAGAATTCGAGTTGCAACATTTCTTTGGAAGGCGGCGCATGGAACGCGATATCAGCCGGCTTACCGATCACTACATTATCTGCGGAGCAGGTCGCGTCGGACGCAGTGCGGCCCGCGAACTGGCGCGCCGTCCGGCGCCTTTCGTGATTCTTGAAAACAGTGAGGCCAAGGCGCAGAAATTTTCCGGCGAAGGCTGGCTCATGCAGATCGGGGATGCTACACAGGAACAGGCCCTTCGCGATGCCCGTATCGAATATGCGCGAGGGCTGGTGGCTGCCACTACTACCGATGCAACGAATCTCTACATTGTTCTTACCGCTCGCAGTTTGAATCCGAAGTTACGAATCATTGCTCGCGCCAGCGAAGACATGGCTGAGAAACATCTGATTTCCGCGGGCGCCGATTCCGTGGTTTCCCCCTACATTTTCGCGGGACAGCGCATCGCGCATTCGTTTCTGCGTCCGCATGTTGTGAGTTTTCTCGACACGGCCACCACGCATCTCGGCATGGACCTCGAAATCGGGCAAGTCGCGATCACGTCGACCAGTCCCTTTGCGGGGCAGACGGTGGAGAGTTCCCGCATCCGTCAGGATCGCGGCGTGATCGTGCTGGCCATCAAGCGGCAATCCGGCATGCGTTTCAATCCTGTACCGGACGATCGCATCGAAGCTGGAGACTTCCTGATCGCCATGGGTGAGCCACAGCAAATCCGTGACCTGGAGCGAAGGGCCAGTTCGAATCTATGAAGATCGTCAGCGCAGAGGAGATGCGCGAGATTGATCGCACGAGTTTGTTGCGTTTCGGAGTGCCCTCGCTGGCACTCATGGAAAACGCCGGTTCTGCCGTTGCAAATTTCATCCTTTCCGAATATCCCAACGCCAAACGAATCAGCGTCATCTGCGGAAAAGGGAATAACGGTGGTGACGGTTTCGTGGTCGCCCGCCACTTGGCGTCCTCGGGCCGCGTGGTGCGAGTTTTGCTATTGTGTGCTCCCGAGGACCTACGCGGAGATGCGGAGGCGATGTTCCGGAAACTCGGCATTCTTCCGTTCGTGGCGCGCGAAGCAAGCGCTCTCGAGTCGGCAGATGCCGCGCCCATCTTCAAGGTGGATCTACTTGTCGACGCCATGGTCGGCACGGGATTTCGTCCACCGATGAGTCCGATCTACGGAGCGGCGGTTTCCAGGATGAATGAAAGCGCCGTTCCGGTGGTTGCGGTCGACATTCCATCGGGCGCGGACGCCGATGCAATGGGCGAGCAGACGGGAAGGACCGCTCGGGCCAATTCGGTGGTGACCTTCACCGCTCCGCGTCCCGCTCACGTGTTCGGGACTCTAACGAATGGCCCTACGATCATCGCGCCCATCGGTTCTCCGCCAGAGGCCGTCGTGTCGAAACTCGGACTTCATTTGAGCACTCCGGCGGATTTTGCTGGACTTCTTGCGCCGCGCTCGCGAGCAGCCAACAAGGGCAGCTACGGACACGTGCTCGTCATCGGCGGATCGTTGGGCAAGGCGGGCGCCGCAGCGATGGCAGGATTCTCGGCATTGCGAGCGGGTGCTGGGCTTTCCACCGTGGCAACTGCAAAATCGGTTCTGTCGACTGTCGCAGGATTCCATCCTGAACTCATGACCGAAAGGCTGGAAGAAACAGATGCCGGGACGATCGCACGCAGTGCGCTGGATTCAAGTTTGTTTGCGTCGCTGGTGGAACGCAAGAGTGTGTTGGCGATTGGTCCAGGAATTTCACGCCACCCCGAGACGGCGGAATTCGTACGCGCTCTCGTGCAGAAGATCGACATCCCGTTGGTTCTCGATGCGGACTCTCTCAATGCATTTGAAGGCGCGACTGGCGAATTGAAAGGCCAAGGACGCACTCTCGTGATTACGCCCCATCCCGGCGAGATGGCGCGCCTTACAGGGACGACCATTGCTGCCATTCAAACCAACCGCGTAGAGATCGCAAGAAAGTTTGCCCACGAACACGACGTGATCGTCGTTCTGAAAGGGCATCGCACTTTGATCACTTCGCCAACTGGCGATGTGTGGGTGAATACAACTGGCAATCCGGGAATGGCGACTGGCGGCACTGGAGACGTGCTCACTGGAATGGTAGCGGGCCTGATCGCGCAGCATCCCCAACATGTCCTCGATGCGACCGCGCTCGCAGTTTACTTGCATGGACTCGCTGGTGATCTTGCGGTGGAAGAATTAGGCGAGGAGTCCGTTGTGGCCACCGACCTGATCAATTATCTTCCCGCTGCGTTCGCAAGAATGCGAGAGACCAGTTCTGCCGAAGTTCGCCTGCATAACTAAGAAACATTCGCTGTAGAGACGTGGTTTGCCTATCCTCTCCCGGGGAATTGTGGAAGACTAAATCAGCGCGGGATATAGCGGTTCAGTTGCGGAATCATCTCGTTGCCAAGACTCAGAAGACGAGCCTGCGCGGCGTCGGGAGACTCCTTCTCAAACATTGGCGTATACAGCCGTACCAGCGCTCCGTCACTCCGTCTCATCTGAATCGAATCTTTGATCAGGTAATACTTGGATACGTACTCGTTGGCCACTTCCCGGTCATGGGCCTGAAACCAATAGATCACCAGTTGCCTTTCTCCAGCTTTGGAAGTTACAAAGCGGTTCGCTGGGAAAGTCTTTCCATCGGGACGGGAAAGTTGAATAACAGCCCGCTGAATCGGAATCCACCCTGACCCTTGCAGGCAGTGATTCGGAGAGTGAAGCGTGTCGCCAGCCTTCTGACTGGGGAAGTAAGCGATCAGCAGATCGATCCAAGGCTGCGGCTGGCTTGGATTTTCAAACTCGCGGTGGATAAACTCGCCCGCTCCGAGTACGTCGAGAGTTTGCTGATCGATGGTCAGGTCTTGTCCCATCCAGGGGCCGAATTGATTGGGAAAGGAAGCCAAAGGTTCGCGCGAAGGGAAGATTTCGTTGCTGGAGCGGGAATGAGTCAGGAACGTAGTCCCCGCCATGAGGAGAACGACCGCCACAAAACGTCCAAACGCTGACTTCGCGGGAGTGACCGGTAGATTGGATACCGGCGCGACGGCATGCGTTGCACGTTGCCCGGGTTTCCATATCCGCATGATCAGGCTGTGTAGAGCAAAAAGCATGATGAGTGACGCGACGAAGATTAGCCATCCTTCGAAGGCATGCAAGAATCCCTGAGCCTTGTCTGGATCCCAGTACTGCACGATCAATCCCGTTCCAACAATGCGAAAGCTGTTGGCGAACACCGCAATCGGGACTGATGCGATGGCAAGCACGACTCGCACCCACTGCCGATCTTCCATCAGATAGCCGTAAATGATCGAGAGAGTCAGCATCGAGAGCAGGGAGCGGATTCCGCTGCAAGCCTGAACCACGTCGAGTTTCATGGTCGCGAGTTCGATCACATTCCCTTCGCGATGAACCAACACGCCAAATAGCGGGAGTGCAGTGCTCGCCACCTTCGATGCAAGAATCTGGAGAGGGAAGGTTATCTTTTGCAGCACGATCGTGGGGATCGGGATCATCAACAGCAGGAAGGCCCAGGGGAAGAACACTGCGCGGAATAGTGGCCACCCATGAAAGAGGACGATCAATCCAGCCAGCATGAACAGTAACGACACTCGGGAGAGAAACAATTCCGCGCCGAATTCTCCAAGGACCATCGTGGCGAGCCCACCGACGATCAGCGCCAGTCCAGTCCATGACGGCGCCAGCTTTACGTTGCGCAGCTTCTCGCGATTCCTCCAGAGAACAAACAGGGCAAAGGCAGGCACGAAGATTCCATGCTGGAAGTTCTTATCGCTGGTCCATTGTGTGAACAAACGGGAGAGAACATCGGCGTACAAAAAGGCGAGGAGTAGCAGCAGTGCAACTCCCTGCCATACAGGGAGGCCCGAGAAAAACCTACGCTCCTTGTTAACGGCCAGAGGGGCCACCTGTACTGAATCAGCCATTACTCGTTGGATTCGAGAATATGCGAAAAGATAGGCCTGTGCAAATCTCGTTTCATTGAGTTGCAGAGCGAGGCCTTGTACGTTTCATGACCCGTATTGCCACCACTGATCGGCCAATAACAGAAGGGGAAAACGAGGAAAACTAGTTCCATCTCGTGCCCAAAGCCCCGCACATTCCACGAGGGTTTTAGAGAACCTGCGCTAATCCAACAGGTTAGGACTTGCGCCCCAAGTAAGGGCATGGAAATTGCCGTCGCGCTTTGGGTAATATGGGAAAAATGTTTCCCATTTGTCCGCAGCGATGGTAGGGTAAGGGTGAGTCATAAGTGCAGGACCTGATCGCAAGCTATTGAAAACGAAGCAACTATTCATTCGCTCGAATGTTAGGTGAACTGGCTTGGATGGCAGCAGGTGTGCACTATGGGACTGTGCAGTCGTCTCCGAGGCTCGTCCCCCCTGCGCCCGGACAGAACCAGCAATGGACATCAACAGTTCCCGAATACCGACCAGTATCGGAGCCTCGCATAGTGGCCTGCGCCCCTGGCGGGAAAGCGTTAGCTCAGGGATGCGCACGGTTGAGGCCGTCATCCGTGAGTTATCGCAGAACGATGTGCCGGTATTGGTGGTGGCGGAGTCCGGGTCGGGCAAACGAGCGGCAGCCGCTCGTATCCACGCGCTGTCAGATCGTGCCCGCGAACCTTTCCACGAGTGCCACGCCAGCCAGGCTACCAGCGACCTTCTCGCGAGCTGGAGCGCGGAAGGCGGAACCGTTTATTTGCAGGATGTCGGAGATTTGGATAGTTCAACCCAAAGTGAACTCGTGCGGCAGATTGGTTCAGGTGGCGAGGAGGTCAACGGCGTGCCGCGGTTCATCTGCGGAACGTCCCGCGAACTGGAAGCGGACGTGAAAGCGGGAAAATTCCGCGAAGACCTTTATTACCGGATCAGCGGAGTGTGTTTACGCCTGCCACCACTGCGCCAACGCAAGGAAGATATTCCGGTACTGCTCGATTGGTTTCTGTCGGAAGCTGCGCGTGATTTTACCCGCGCGGTTCCAGTTCTCAGCCCGGAAACGCAAGGATTCTTTCTGGAATATCACTGGCCGGGAAATATTCGCGAATTGAAGGACGCGGCTCGGGCCATTGTGGCTTTGGGAGACGAATCGCTCGCCATGGGTGGCTTGCGATCCCTTCTGCGCCGGGTGGATCGCAGCAACGGAGAGAAGGTTTCTCTCAAAGAGGCTGCCAAAGCGGCTTCCCGCGAAGCGGAAAAGGAATTAATCCTTCAGGTTTTGACCAAGACACGATGGAACCGGCGTCGCGCAGCCCAGGAATTGCAGATCAGCTACAAGGCGTTGCTTTACAAGCTAAAACAAATTGGATACCAGGAATACGGCGCATAGGTGATCGAAGAATGTTTACAGGAGAAGATATGAATCGAATTTGGAAAGCAGCGGTGGCGACCGTGCTTTTAAGCGCGGGATTGGCGTTGGCCCAGGATGCCACCCCCACGCAGCCCGCGGCGACGGGCTCCCCCGAAATCGTATCGGCAGCCGGAGCGGACTATGTGATTGGTCCAGAAGATGTGTTGCATGTTGCCGTCTGGAAGGAAGGCGACCTGACCGCCACGCTGCCCGTACGGCCTGACGGGAAAATTTCATTGCCGCTCCTTAATGATGTTGCGGCCGCCGGACTCACGCCGATGCAGTTGGCCGATTCGATCACGGAAAAGCTCAAGAAGTATGTTGCCAGCCCACGCGTGACGGTAGTCGTGACCCAGATCAACAGCAAGCGGGTCTACCTGGTGGGAGAAGTGGGACACACTGGGGCTACCCCGATGCTGCCCAATATGACCGTCCTGCAGGCGCTATCGAGTGCTGGCCTGACGCAGTTCGCCAACACCAAAAAGATCTACGTAATGCGGATGCAGAACGGCAAGCAAGTGAAGCTTCCCGTGAACTATCGCAAGCTGGTGAAAGGCGAAATGATGGATCAGAACTACCTGCTGCAACCGGGAGACACGATTGTTATCCCGTAAGCGGTCGAGATTGCGTCAACGATCTAGGGTGGAGACGATGGCATATAAACGGACAATCCCGGCGCTGGTCGTGCTACTCGGAATGAGTGTGTGCGCTGTGGCCCAAGATAGTTCCACCGAACGCACAGGTCCTGTGCCTGCTCTCGGACAGACAGCGCCGATCCTGAATCCGGACAATCCTCCGATCTCGAGCCTGGATGAGTCGGGACTGGACATGCGCAGTGCCTCGCGCAGTTTTGTTTCGTATGGTCTTTCGGTCAGCGAGACGGCCGACACCAACGCCAGCAATGAACTGGAGCGCCAGGGAATCAGCTCTGTAACACACGTGCTTGGCGCACTTGATTTGCAGCGCTTTTACGCCAAGACGGACCTGTTTGCCGAATATGTCGGCGGCGGAGCGTTCTACTCCAATGCCACCCGTTCCGCGAGTCAGTTGCACGCGGCCGGAGTGATGGGAGTGACGCGCTGGCGCAGCGGACGTCTGACTTTGCGCGACTCCTTTAGCTACCTGCCGGAGGGTTCGTTCAGCGTGGGCGCTTTCGGAGGAAACCCCGGACTCGGTATTGCAACCGGAGGCGGCGCATCTGGACTTGCCGGCGGTGGATTGCCGGGTAGCCACTTCTTTGGCAACGGGCAGTTCGGTTCCGTCGGACTTACTCCGCGACTGACGAACAGCGCGTTTGCGGATGTCGTGCAGAGCCTGACGCCGCGTTCCGCATTTACGGTGGCGGTGGGTTTCAGCAATGCCCATTTCTTCGATAACACGGACGCGCTGATCAACGGCGACAAAGTGATGATGCAGGCGGGCTACAGCTACATGCTGGGCCGTCGCGATCAAATCGGCGTGGTGTATGGCTTCCAGCAGTTTCGTTTTCCGCAGGACGTGGGTGGTCAAATCGATGCCCAGATCGCCAATTTCCGCTGGAGCCACACGATCAGCGGAAGAATGACTTTGATTGTGGGTGTTGGCCCGCAGCGCCTCACGTTTGAGGATCCATTTCTCGGTAGTGTGACCCGTTGGTCTGCAAACGGAAGGGCTGTACTGCGCTATCGTTTTGTCAGAACCTCGGTCGCGGCCACGTACGAAAAATTTACTTCCGATGGCTCGGGCTTTTTTGCGGGAGCCGACACGCAGGCTGCCCGTTTGGGGATCACACGTCCGCTGGCGCGCACCTGGGAAATCTATTTTGATTTCGGATATGCCCACAACCGCCGGCTGCAAGCTGCCTCGCCCAATTTTGATACGGCAAATACCTTTGACCACGGTTTCTCTCGCGTTCTGTTGCGCAAGCACCTGGGGCGCGAGTATTCGGCATTTGGAGCGTACCGATTTAACGACTTGGCATTTAATGGCTCCGTTGCCACGCGCAGTTCGGAGCGCCACATGGTAACGGTTGGCATCGAATGGCATCCCCGGCCAAGCAGGCTTGACTAATTTTGGGCCGCGAAGCGGCCGGAATGGTGAACAGCATGATTGAGAATCGCGATTTATCCATGGACGATTATCTGGCGATGGCACGGCGTCGCCTGAAGATCATTTTGATTCCGGCGCTGCTGGCCCCACTGGCTGGCTACCTGGTGTCCTTCGCATTTCCACCGAAATATGTCTCGCAGTCTGTGGTGCTGGTAGAAGCTCAGAAGGTTCCCGGCGCGTACGTGCAGCCCGTCATTACGTCCGACTTCATGCAGCGCCTGACGACCATGCAAACGCAGATACTGGCGGGAAACCGCTTGCGTCCGATGGTGGAGCGTCTCGGCCTGGCGAAGCCGGGTGAGGAACAGGCGGTGATCAAGGAAATCCGCGAGACCATGCAGGTATCGCTGCTCACGGCCGATATTTCTGGTACAACCGGCCCAACCTCCGGGTCAACCAAGAAAACCAAATCCGCGAAGCCAAATGCCAATGCGACGCCCGTGCCCGGTTTCACCGTCAGCTATACGTCAAACAGTCCCCGCCGAGCCCAGGAGATCTGTAACGAGCTGACGGGAATGCTGGTGCAGGAAAACCTGCTGACACGAACGCAGACAGCTCAGGGCACCACCGACTTTCTGAGCCGCCAGGTCGACGAAGCCAAGCGCGCGTTGGATGATCAGGACGCCAAGCTAGCTGAGTTCAAAAGAAAGAACATGGGCCAGCTGCCCGGGGATGCCGAAAATAATGTGCGCATCCTCATGTCCATGAATTCGCAGCTCGACGCCAGCACCCAGGCCCTGGGTCGCGCCCAGCAAGACAAGGCGTATACCGAGAGTTTGCTCGCGCAACAATTAGCGGCGTGGAAGAGCTCGCAGTCGAGCAACAACCCGCAGACGATGGAACAGCAGTTGAACCTGCTGCAGACGCAGCTGATGCAATTGCAGGCACGCTACACCGACGATCATCCAGACGTCATCAAGACCAAGGCGGATATCGCCGAAGTAAAGAAGAAATTGGCCGAGGTCAACAACGCAGCCAATACGGTCGCGGATACCACCCAGAAGGCAACTGCCTCGGAGCCGCCGGAGATCCGGCAACTCCGTAACCAGGTTCACCAGTACGAAAACGTGATCGCGCAGGCGTCGGGTGAACAAAAGCGCATGCAAAGCCAGATCCAGGTTTATCAGAACCGCAGCGCGCTGAGCCCTGGGATCGAAGAGCAGTACAAGTTGCTGACCCGTGACTACGACAACGCTTCGACCCTGTACCGCGATTTGCTTACCAAGAAGAGTTCGTCGGAGTTGGCTGCCAACATGGAAAGCCAGCAGCAAGGCGAGCAGATGAGCGTCCTGAATCCCGCCGGACTGCCGTCTGATCCGAGTTTCCCGAATCGTCTGTACTTTGCGGGCGGCGGATTGGGCGCAGGTCTCGCGCTCGGAATGGCGATCGCTGTCTGGCTGGAAGTTCGAGACCGGTCGATCCGGACTGAAAAGGATGCGGCGGCTGCCATGGATCTTCCTCTCCTCGTGTCCGTGCCGTGGGTAAACGATGAGGAGCCCGAATCCAACAACGGTCATGACAAGCGAAACTTCTGGGGACGCAGTAACGGCGCATCACCCGCTCGGGAGAAGATCGAGGTCTAAGGCAAACGTATGTATAAAGAGTTTTTTGGGCTTCGAGCCAACCCGTTCAACGTGAATCCGGACCCGCGTTATCTGTATTTGACGCGGCATACGGAAGAAGCGCTGGCGTGTCTCACCTACGGCATTCAGAGCCGCAAGGGCTTTGTGTTGCTGACGGGCGAGGTGGGTACCGGCAAGACGACGCTGATCAACAAGTTGCTGGAGTGGTTGCGTCTGCAGCAAGTGGCGACGGCGTTCATCTTCAACTCGCGGCTGGACACCTCGCAGTTCCTGGATTTCATGATGGCCGATTTTGCCATCCCGTGCGATTCGAAATCGAAGAGCCAGGTATTGCAGCGTCTCTATAACTGGCTGCTCGATCGCTATCGAGCGGGCGAAACTGCGGTGCTGATCGTCGACGAAGCACAGAACCTGTCGGATGAAGTGCTTGAAGAAATCCGGATGCTCACAAATCTGGAAACCTTCACCGAGAAGCTGCTGCAAATCGTCCTGGTAGGACAGCCGGAATTGGAACAACGCCTGAAGCAGCCTCAGTTGCGCCAATTGCGGCAGAGACTCACTTTGCGCGCCAAAACGCATCCTTTCAATCTCGAAGAGACCAAGCTCTACATCAACCAGCGCTTGCGGATCGCTGGATCGAACGGCGATTCGATATTTGAGCCGGAAGCGGTGGCCGCACTATTTCGCTACTCTCTCGGCGTTCCCCGTGTCATCAACCTGCTCTGCGAACACTGCCTGGTCAGTGCGTTCGTCGATCAGAAGAAAACGGTGTCCGCGGAAATCGTGGACGCAGTCGCCAAGGATTTCGATTTGAGCGACGGTATCAGCGCCGGGGCAGTCACTCCGGTTGTGCCGTCGACATCTGCTGAAAGATTTGATTTGGTAGAAGCACTTCGTACGTTGGCAACGCTCGCTGACAAAATCCGTCAATCCGAACAAGATCTCCCCAAAGAGAGGAAATTATGAGCCGCATCCATGACGCTTTGAAACGCGCCGAACAGGAACGTGCAACTTCAATGGGGGGATCCGTCGAGCCGACCCTGGCGCAGCCTGAACTGCAGCCGGTCAACATGCCGGAGCACGCGCACACGCAAACCGCGGTGATGCCGTCCTCGGGTTTCAGTTATGAAACCCTGCTGGCGCGTTGTCCGCTTTCCAAATGGAATCCGGATGAACGCACCATGCTGTTCTTCCAGGACGACGAGAATCGGCGGGGCGCGGAAGAATTCCGTACTCTGCGATCGCGTCTCTATCAGATTCGCGAGAAGATGCCGCTGAAGCGGATCATGGTGACGAGCGCGCTGCCGAAAGAAGGCAAATCATTCGTTGCCGCCAACCTGGCGCAGGTCATCGTGCGTCAGCACGGTCGCCGCGTTCTGCTGGTCGACGCTGACCTTCGCAGTCCGGGCATGCATCGCCATCTGGGTGCGAGCCAGACGCCGGGACTGTCCGACTATTTGCTCGGTGAGTGTGACGAATTTGCCGTCATGCAGCGTGGGCCGATGGAAAACCTGTTCTTCATCCCCGCGGGAAAACAGGCATCCGGTGCGCCGGAACTGCTCGCGAATGGCCGTTTGAAGCTGCTTATGCAGCGCGTCGAACCGCTGTTCGACTGGATCATCATCGATACTCCTCCCGTGATCCCGGTCGCCGACTCAACACTCTTAGCGAACTTCTGCGAAGGCGTGCTGATGGTGGTGCGCTCGAATTCCACGCCTTCCGATCTTGCCCGTAAAGCGCGCGAGGAATTTCAGGACAAGCTGCTGCTCGGTGTTGTGCTCAACGGTATTCCCGCCGATCAGCTCCCGCAGTCGCGGTACTACTATGGCGACGCAGTGACGAGCCACGTTTAAGACGAACCGAGGGAATTGGTGATCAGACTCTTCAAAGTCTATTACCCGGTTCGCACCCTGATCCTCTTAGGAGGAGAGGCCCTGATTGTATGGACCTCGCTCCTTTTAGGCGCAGTGGTCGAACTCCGGGACGACAGCTACCTGGTGCTGAACTACGAATATGGCTACTTAAAAATATTCGCAGTCACAGCGCTGGTGCTGCTGTGTTCCTATTGGTTTGACCTGTACGATACCGCCCGCCTCTCTACCAAGGGAGAACTCTTCTTCCGCCTGTTGCTGGTGCCCGGCATTCTCTCCTTCCTGTTGGCTGCGGTCAGCTATGTCCATCCCAGCTACCTGCTGGGGAATGGCGCATCTGAGTTGGGATTGCTCATCCTGACCATCGCGTTGATCGGCTGGCGGCTGGGCTTTAGCTGGCTCGTGCAATTGCCGATTCTGGTGGAGCGCATTTACGTTTTGGGAACGGGCGATCGTGCACAGCGCCTGGTGCAAGGCCTGCGGCAGAATCCGGAACTGGGAGTCGAGATCGCGAGCTGGACGGGAAAACTGGAAGGCGCAGTGACCCGCGAATCGGTGGCCGCCCACCTGATGGAAGTTGTCAATCGGCAAAAAGTGCATCGCGTGATTGTCGCGATGCCGGATCGCCGGGGCACGATCCCGATGCGCGAGTTGCTCGATCTCCGCATGCGAGGCGTCCAGATCGAAGAAGCAACCTCTTGGCTGGAAAAAATGTCGGGCAAGATCGAAGTTGAAAATCTTTATCCCAGCTGGCTCATCTTTGCTGACGGCTTCCGGCGCGGCTCCACCTTCATTTTCGCGCGGCGTGTGGTTTCGATTGTGATCTCTCTGATTGGACTGATCGCGAGTGCGCCGCTGTGGCCGATTTTATGGCTGATCATCAAACTGGATTCTCCCGGGCCGGCGTTCTATAAGCAGCGGCGCGTTGGCAAAGGCGGAAGAACGTTCCACGTCATTAAATTCCGAACCATGCGCCAGGATGCGGAAGCCGGCGGCCCGCAGTGGGCGGGCGCAAACGACCCACGTGTTACCCGCGTCGGCAGGTTCATGCGGTCCTCGCGACTCGACGAGATTCCGCAGTTGTGGTGTGTGCTCAAGGGCGACATGGCGTTTGTTGGGCCACGACCGGAGCGCCCCGAGTTCGTCGAATCGTTGACGAAAGAAATTCCCTTTTACGGCGTGCGCCACATGGTGCGGCCCGGCCTTACCGGTTGGGCGCAGATCAAATACAAGTACGGCAGCACGGTGCAGGACTCACTGGAAAAACTTCAGTATGACCTGTTCTACATAAAGAATGCATCCATCGGTTTGGACCTGTTGATCATGTTCCAGACCGTTAAAACCGTCCTGTTGCGCCGGGGCGCGCAATGAAATGGGTATTCTGGATCTCGGCAACGGGCATCGTCTACTCCTACATCGGGTATGCGGCCTGGTTGTGGTTGCGCAGCAAATGGTCGCCACGCCCGGTGCGCCGCGGGATGACCGAGCCCTCGGTATCGGCGGTGATGGTGGTACGAAATGAAGAAGCGGTGCTCGCGCGCAAGATGGAGAATCTGCTGACGCTGGAATACCCGGCCAGCAAACTGGAAGTCGTGGTTGTCTCCGATGGGTCGAGCGACCAAACGACAGCGATATTGAAACAGTTTGGAGACAATGTCCGGGTTAGAACGTTTTTGAAGCCGGAGTCGGAGGGTAAAGCCCGGGGCTTGAACGACGCCATCAAGTTGGCGAGTGGGGACATCTTGTTATTCACCGATGCGCGGCAAACGATCGAGCCTGCTGCTTTACGGTTGCTGGTCGAGAATTTTGCCGATCCGGCAGTTGGCTGTGCGAGCGGTGAATTGATGCTGGGAGATCCGGCAAGCGGAGAGACGGGACAGGGTATGGGACTCTATTGGCGCATCGAAAAGAAGATTCGCGAGATGGAGTCAGCCTCGGGATCCGTTGTCGGAGCCACCGGTGCGATTTATTGTGCGCGGCGCGATTTGTTCGAAGCTCTGCCCGCTGGAACGATTCTCGACGATGTGCTAATCCCGATGCAGGTGGTGCGCGCAGGCTCCCGTGTGATTTTCGATTCGCGTGCCCGTGCCTGGGACTCGCCGGATTTGGGTGGAAGCCGCGAATTTTCCCGCAAGGTACGCACTCTCAGCGGGAACTATCAGTTGCTGCAACTGGCTCCCTGGCTGCTGAGTTCCAAGGATCCGATCCGCTTCGAATTCATCAGCCATAAACTCTCCCGGCTTACAGTACCCTTTGCCCTGGTTGCACTGCTGGTCGCCTCCTTCTTTTTGCCGCAGCCCTGGTATCGCGCGGCGCTGGCCACGCAGCTGGGGTTTTATGCACTCAGCCTAATAGCAATGCTCGGGTTGAAGGTTGGTCCCTTATCGCGCATCGCCGATGCAGCGCGCACCTTTGTGGTGTTGAACACCGCGGCAATGGTGGCTTTTGTCAATTTTGTGATGGGCCGAAAGGCGGTTTGGGCGCGCTGACTGCTATGAGGATTCTCTGGGTCAAAGCCGACAAGCTGTTGCCCGTCGAAAACGGCGGTAACATCCGCACGTACCACATCTTGCGGCATCTATCGGCCAATCATTCACTCACGTTCTACTCATACTACGGTGGGGCCGTGGATCCCTCCTACGAGCGTGCGTTGCAGGAGTGCCTGCCAGGGTCGGTTGCGGTCTGTACAGGCAAGCGTGATCTTTCGGGGGTTTCCCGCGGATTGGACTATCTCGCCCATCTGAATTCGCAACCGCCGTATGCCGTGAGCCGATTTGCCAGTTTCAAAGTGCAAGACCAGATGCGCTCCTGGTTTCGCGAACAACGATTTGATGTGGCGGTGTGCGACTTCCTGGATGCTGCCGTGAATTTCCCGGGACGATTGAATATCCCGTGCGTTCTGTTTCAGCACAATGTGGAAAGTGAAATCTGGCGGCGGCATGCGGACACGGCCGGAAATCCGGTAAAGAAAATGATGTATAGCATGGAGGTCGGGAAGATGGAGCGCTATGAGCGGATTGTCGTCCGCAAGTTCCATCATGTCGTTGCTGTTTCCGAAAGCGATCGGGCACTCATGACGCGTTGGGTGGACGGAGACCGGGTAACCGTTGTTCCGACCGGTGTGGATCTGGGTCAGTACCGGCCGAACGTCGAGGAGTGCGAGCCGGGACCCGTAGTTACGTTTGTCGGTGCGATGGATTGGGAGCCGAATGTTGACGGCGTGGAATATTTCGCCAGTGAAATCTGGCCCGCAATCAAGAAGGACGTTCCTGAAGCGCGGCTTCGCATTGTTGGCCGCAATCCCGACCGGCGAGTGAAAAAATGGATGGGAGAGTCCATCGAGGTCACGGGACGGGTGCCTTCGGTTGTCGAATATCTCCATCAATCTGCCGTGGTGATTGTGCCCCTGAGGATCGGTGGCGGAACGCGCTTGAAGATCTACGAAGCGATGGCGACCGGCAAGGCGGTCGTTTCGACAACGGTCGGTGCGGAAGGCCTCGATGTCACACATGGGCACGACATCATGCTGGCGGATGATCCCAGCTCTTTCGCCCAGGCCGTGATCATGTTGTTACGCGATCGCGAACTGCGCCGGCGCTATGAATGCGCAGCAGCAGAAACAGCTGCCCGCTGCGACTGGCCGGCGATCGGCGAACGCTTTCAGCAAGTGTTGCAGTCAGTAGTGCAACAGAAAAGTGCGAAGCACGGAGCCATGCCAGTACGGATGGCCTAGAGTACGGACGAAGCAGCGGTTTTAGAGAAAAGAGGGATTGTGGCAATCGGCGACAACGCAACAGCAGCAGCGACGGACGTACTGGGCCGGCGACGGATCGCGCCAGTTGTCGATGCTACCAAGGGTGCGTTCTTCTGGCTGGCCGCCTTCTTTTTCGTGTACTGCGCACGTCCCGGAGACTGGATCCCAGGTTTCAAATACGCACCACTGGCAAAAATCACGGCTATCCTGGCAATGTGGGGACTGTTCTCCAGCCTGGGACGCACGAAAAGAACTTTCAAGGATCTGCCGAAAGAAGGGAACTACCTCCTGGCTATGATCGGCCTGCTCTACGTCAGCGGGCTTCTGTCTCCGATCTGGAGGGGTGGCGCGATCTCCCGCACCATCGATATCTCGAAAGTCTTCGTCGCTTGGGCGCTCACTTTTCTTCTGATCACCACCTTCGATCGTTTGCGCCGGATTATTTTTATCCAGGCATCTTCGGTAGTGGCAATCTGCATTATTTCCATCATCAAGGGGCGTGACACGCCGCGTCTGGAAGGCGTTCTGGGCGGCATTTACTCGAACCCCAACGATCTGGCGTTCGCGATTGTGCTCTCTCTTCCGTTCGCACTTGCGTTCTTTGTCAGTGCCAAGAGCAAGTTCGTGAAGCTGATCTGGGTGGGTGGCATGCTTTGTATGCTGGCAGCATTGTTTCTCACTGCCTCCCGCGCGGGTTTCATCGATCTTGTAATTTGCGGAACCGTAACTCTGTGGCACTTCGGAATTCGCGGGAAACGGCCTTCCCTGATTGTGGGAACAGCAGTTGTGGGTGTCGTGTTGGCGGCCTCTGTCGGCGGCAAACTCTATGACCGTTTCACGGCGCTTTCAGGAAGCAGTTCCACCGAGCAGTCGGCCTACGGATCGTACGAAGATCGCAAATACCTGATGTTGCGCGCGCTGAACGGGATTGAGCACTATCCGATCCTTGGACTCGGGGTGAACAACTTCGTCACCTACTCCGGGATCTGGCACGAAGTGCATATGACGTACCTCCAGATCTGCGTGGAGGGCGGCATCCCCTGCCTGATTCTGTATCTGATGTTTTTCGGGCGCGGATTTAAGAACCTGCAAATTCTTCTCAAGGATAAGAAGCTCGATGCCGACATTGTGCTGTTTGTCGGAGCGCTTCACAGTTCGCTCATTGGATTCGTCGTCGGAGCTCTGTTTGCGCCCGAGGCGTATCAGTTCTTCCCCTATTTTGCCGTGGCATTCACTGCAACATTGCTGCAAACCGTGAAGGAACGCGAGCAGGAAGCACAACCCGGCCCGGCAGCGCCACCGCCGCCGAACAAGCCGAGAAATTTTTTGGAGCCCTATGCCAACTACGGAAGAACAGGTGCAGTCACCCCTGTCCGCTGACTTGCAGGCGATTCTGCGTTGCCTGAGCTGCGGTTCACAACTGGATAACGATCAGGCCGGAGGCTACCATTGTCCGGCTTGCAAGCGTGCCTATCCGCGCGTGCAGGGAATCGCACGTTTTGTGGATGCACAACACTATGCCGCCAGCTTTGGTTTTCAATGGCATCGCTATCAGAAGACCCAGCTCGATCACGACGAGGTTCGGGAATCGGATCGTCACTTCCGCATCAAGACTGCGCTGCGCCCGGAAGAATTGAAAGGCAAGCTGGTTCTCGATGTGGGTTGCGGCATGGGGCGTTTCGCCGAAGTTGCTACTCGTTGGCGAGCGCGCGTGGTCGGCATCGACCTCAGCGCGGCTGCCGAAGTTGCCGCCAAGAACCTCGCTGACCGCGACTTCGTTGCCTTTCAGGCGGACGTATTTTCACTGCCCTTCGCGCCTGAGAGTTTCGACATCATCTACAGCGTCGGCGTTCTTCATCACACGCCCGATTGCGAAGCGGCGGTGAAAGCGCTGGAAAAATACTTGAAGCCGGGCGGAACTCTGGCTGTATGGCTCTATAGCGGATACAACAAGTGGTATCGCTTCAGCGACTTCTGGAGACGGTACACGCACAAAATGAAACCGCAGACGCTGCACGGCATTTTGAAAGTTGCGGTTCCGGTCTTCTACCACACGGAGCAAGCGTTGCGGCATGTTCCGCTGGTGGGGAAGCCAGCAGCGGGCGCGTTGCATCACGTGTTCCCGGTCAATCGTCAGAAAGATCCGGAAGCCCGCATGCTCGATACGTTTGACTGGTATTCTCCGCGCTACCAATCCAAACATACCTACGAACAGGTGTTTCGCTGGTATGAAGCGATGGGTATGGAAGATATGCATATCGGAGAGTTTGCGATCGCCGTGCGTGGCCGTAAGCCTTTGCAGCGGGGCTGAGCTTTGCAATGAGCCTCAGGAAAAAACTCGTATACGGTAGCAAGGTACTGCCCGGCGCAACCTGGCGGGCGCTACGTGCTGCTCCGCGCGGAAACGTGCATCTTGTGATTACGATGGCCGACCACTTCGAGCCGGCCATTGTTCCCGACGATGGCATGAAGCGGGCTCCGCGATCCGAGCAAGAGCGGCGGTTGGAATCCTGGAGCCGGGAATATCCCGAAGCGGTAGACCGCTGGCGCGACGACGATGGTCGGCCGTTCGTGCACACATACTTTTATCCCGCGGAACAATATGACGAAGGATTGCTCCAGATGCTGGCCGACCATTGCCACGCTGGCTGGGGCGAAGTTGAAGTTCACTTGCACCATGGCATTGCCGAGCCGGATACTGCCGAAAACACGCGGAATATGTTGAGCGATTTCCGCGACCGCCTGGTTGAGCGCCATGGCTGTCTTTCAGTCGAGGAAGGTTCCGATGCGCCACGCTACGCGTTTGTGCACGGAAATTTCGCGCTAGCCAATTCTGCCGGCGGGCGATTCTGTGGTGTCGATTCCGAGATGAAGATTCTCGCCGAGACGGGGTGCTACGCTGATTTCACTCTGCCGACGGGACTCTACCACTACGCGCAGACGGCAAAGATCAACTCGCTGTACGAATGTGGATTGCCGCTGGATCAGGCAGCTCCGCATCGCAAAGGTTATGACCTGCGTTCGGGAGAGACGCCACGGACATTTCCATTGATCGTGCAGGGAGCGATCATGACGGACTGGAAGAGAGGCCTGCGCTCTCCTGGCCGATTGCTGGAAACCAGTGCTGTGACTGGTCGAAATCCAATGAGCCTGGATCGGCTGGCGCTGTGGAAGCGTGCTCACATCACGGTGCAGGGGCGTCCGGATTGGATCTTCATCAAGGTGCACTGCCATGGCATGGATCCCACGCAGAAAGATGCGGTAGTCGGAAATACATTTCGCACTTTCCTTCAGCAACTTGTAGAAGGTGCCGCGGACCGGAAAGAAACTCTGCACTTTGCGACCGCGCGCGAAATGACCAACATGATTCTCGCGGCTTGTGACGGCAAGAGCGGTGATCCGGGCGAGTATCGCGACTATCGCTTTAAGCAGATTGTGACGGCGGCCAAAGCGTCGGAGAAGTGGGCACCCACGGTAGCGGTGAAAGGATAACGTAAGACATGTGTGGAATCGCCGGAGTCGTAAGCGCAACTCGAGAGAGTGACATCAGCGAAGCTCTAGTCCGCCATATGTGCGACCAGATCGTGCACCGCGGACCGGATGACGAAGGCATCTATGTCGCGGATGGTGCCGGGCTGGGCATGCGGCGTCTCAGCATCATCGACCTTTCTGGCGGGCATCAGCCCGTGTTCAACGAAGACCGCAGTTCGTGGATAGTCTTCAACGGCGAGATTTTCAATTTTCTTGAACTCCGGCCCGAACTGGAGAAGCGAGGGCATCACTTCTACACAAAGAGTGATACCGAAGTCATCATCCACCTCTACGAAGAGATGGGAGCGGACTGCGTCCAGAAACTGCGCGGCATGTTCGGGCTTGCCATCTATGACAAGCACAAACGAAAGCTGGTCCTTGCGCGTGACCGGCTAGGCAAAAAGCCCCTGCACTACGCGCTGCACAACGGCAAACTTTATTGGGCCTCGGAGATCAAATCCATTCTGGCAGTGGCGCCGGAGTTGGCCGAAGTGAATTCCCAGGGCCTGTTGGAATATCTGTACTACGGCTATGTTCCAGATCCGATCACGGCCTTCACCGGCATTCAGAAATTGCCACCCGGACACTTGTTGGAATTTGAAAATGGCGAAGTCCGCGTCAGGCAATACTGGGAGCTGCCGGAATACGGTACGCACTCGCCCAAGAGCGAAGAAGAGTGCCTGGAAGAATTGGAACGGCGGCTGTTTGAAGCGACCAAGATTCGTCTGATTTCCGACGTGCCGCTGGGCGCATTTCTCAGTGGTGGAACAGATTCGTCGACCGTCGTGGCCATGATGGCGAAGGCCAGTTCCGGTCCGGTCAAGACATTTTCGATCGGCTTCAAGAAAGATGATTTCAACGAGGCGGACTACGCTCGTATCGTTGCCCGCAAATTCGGTACCGACCATCACGAGATGATCCTGGAACCGGATGTCGTCAACACGGTGGAACATCTTACGAGTTCGCTGGAAGAGCCCTTCGGCGATTCCTCCATGTTGCCTACGTATTACGTCTCACAAATGGCGCGCCAGCATGTGACGGTTGCACTATCCGGCGACGGCGGCGATGAGATATTTGCTGGATACGATCGCTATAGCGTCCACGCCAGCCGGCGCATTTTCGAACACGTTCCCGAGTGGGCCCGCACGTTCTACCGCGATCAGATTTTTCCGCGCTTGCCCAACAGCATGCAAGGGCGAAAGTTCAGCTACAACATTTCGCTGCCATGGCAGGAACGCTATGTCGACGGACTGTCTTTCGTGCCCGCATTCGAACGCGACACGCCGCTGCTCTCGGAAGACTTCCGTGCGATTCTCCGACGCAGCGATGACCCTGCGAATGTTTTGCGCCGCTACTTCGCGAAGTCGCCGGCCAAGGATCCCGTCAGCCAGCTTCTCTATGTCGACACCAAAACCTACATGGTAGCGGACATCCTGACTAAGGTCGACCGCATGAGCATGCTGAATTCGCTGGAAGTGCGCGTGCCGATTCTCGATCACGAATTTGTGGAGTACGCGACCAGCCTTACCGTAGATTGGAAGTTGCGCGGCAATAAACAGAAATACATTTTGCGCAAGCTCGCGGAGCGCGTCGGAGTGCCGCGCGAAGTGCTCTACCGGCAAAAGCAGGGATTCTCGCTGCCTCTCGTACACTGGATGCGAAACGAACTCAAGGACATGCTCATGATCCTGCTTGAGCCTCGCACGCTCGACCGCGGATATTTTGTCGCCGACGGTGTGCGGAAGCTCATGGACGATCATCTGCTTCGTGGCCGTACCATGACGGGACGTCTGTGGCGCTTGCTGATGTTCGAGTTGTGGCATCGGAATTTTCTCGAGAAGTTCGTTCGCCCGGCTGGGTTGTTTACGCTTCCAGTAGTCGCAGACTCGCGCCGGCGAGTGCCAAACCCTGCTCCAGTTCTGGCATCTGCCCCGGCGGGAGAATGACCGGGTGGCAACCAGCGATGCCGCCAGCATAAATCCGAAATCGCGCGTAAAGTCTCCCGTCGATCTTTTCCTGATGACGAATACGTTCGAGACGGGTGGATCGGAGCGCCAGTTCTCGGTTCTGGCGCAGAATCTCCAGCCTGAACAATTTCACCTGCACATCGGATGTATTCGCCGTTCCGGTCCGTTTGCCGATTTGTTTGGGCCGGTGCCGGAGTTTCGCCTGGGCGGCAGCCTCTTCGGATGGAAGTCGCTCCTGACGCGTCTGCGCCTGCGCCGCCATCTCGCGAGCAACGACATACAAATTGCCCACGCATTTGATTTCTATACCAATCTCACGCTGGTTCCTGCTGCTCGGTTGGCGCGGGTTCCGGTGGTGATTGGCAGCCATCGGCAGATCGGAGACTTGCTCACTCCGCGGCAATTTCGCGCACAGGCAGCGGTGTTTCGCTGGTGCGATGCGGTCATCTGCAATTCGCACGCGGCCGCTGAGACTCTGGCTGAAACCGGAATTTCTCGCGAGAAGCTTTTTGTTGTGGGTAACGCGCTGCCTGCGGAAGTATTTGCCAAGGTGTCGCCGGTGTTGCCGCCCAAGCCGGGCGTGTTGCGCGTGGGCATGGTCGCCAGGATGAACGCCGGCTACAAGAATCATTCAGGATTTCTCCGGATCGCCGCTCGAGTCCGGCAACAAGTGCCAACGACCGAATTCCTGCTAGCCGGTGATGGCCCCTTGCGGCAGGATCTGGAACGCGAGGCGCGGGATCTCGGTCTGGGTAACGCCGTGATCTTTCTGGGAGACCGGCGCGACATCACCGCCGTGCATGCAGCCATGGATGTGGCCGTACTGACATCGGACTCCGAGAGCCTCTCCAACGTAATCCTGGAGGCGATGGCTGCGGGATTGCCTGTTGTTGCGTATCAGGGTGGCGGAAATCCGGAATTGATTGACGAACAGCGGGGAGCGCTGATTGCGGCCGGGGACGAAAATAGTTTTGCGGATGCAGTCGTGCGTTTGCTGACTCAGGCACAGCTTCGCGAACACATGGGCCGTAATGCGCGCCAGTTCGTGGAACAGAACTTTGCTCTCGAGCAGGTACGGGATCGCTATCAGGAACTCTACACAACGCTCCTGGAGAAGAAGTTGCGGAGGTTGTCGAAGGCATGACGACCTCAATGAAACCAGGTTCAGGCAGAAAGCTGATAGTCGCAATCGTGGCGCCAAGTTTGCGCTACGTCGGTGGCCAGGCCGTACAGGCCGATCTGCTTATGCGCTTGTGGGAGGGAGACCCGGATGTGGATGTTACATTCATCGGCGTCGATCCTCCTCTGCCGGCTTGGCTGCGATGGGCGGAAGCGATCCCCGGCCTGCGAACGGTCCTGCGGGAGCCAATCTATTTCTTACACCTTTGGCGGGGACTGAAAGACGTCGACGTCGCCCACATCTTTTCGGCATCGTATTGGTCGTTCTTGCTGGCCCCAGCGCCGGCATGGCTGGTTGCCAAGTTGCGTGGGAAGAAGTCGCTCATCAACTATCGCAGCGGCGAAGCGCGCGATCATCTGCAGAGATTCCGGTCAGGAAAGTTTGTACTCGCCCGTACGGATGCCATCGTGGCTCCTTCCGGCTATCTGGTGGATGTTTTTCAAGAGTTTGGACTCAAGGCCGTTGTCGTCCCTAATCTTGTGGACCTTTCACAATTTCGTTACCGCGAGCGCAATCCTCTTCGGCCGCATCTAGTTTGCACGCGGGGTTTCTCTCCGTATTACTGTGTCGATGTGGTGGTACGGGCATTTGCCGAAGTGCAGAAAATGTATCCGCAGGCGCGCCTTGATCTGGTCGGAGGCGGTCCGCTCGAGGCGGAGATCCGGCAGTTGGTCGCGGATTTGAAACTGACCGGCGTTACGTTTACGGGCGTAGCCTCTCGTCTACAGATCGGCAAGCACTACGACGATGCGGACATCTTCATCAACGCCTCTCGCGTGGACAACATGCCGGTGTCGATCATCGAAGGCTTTGGATCCGGCACGCCGGTCGTTACGACCTCGCCAGAGTCCATCCCATATTTTGTCGACCACGAGCGGACTGGGCTGTTGTCCGCGGTGGGAGACGAGAAGGCTTTGGCAGCAAACGTGATCCGCCTACTACAGGATCCTGCATTGGCCACGCGCTTGGCGCAGAACGCGTATCAGGAGTCACGCAAGTACACGTGGGATGCGGTGCGTGATCAGTGGGTCGCGGTATATCGAAGATTAGTGTCGCTGTAGAGACGCGGCTTGCTTCGTCTCCTCATGATATTTCTACTTCGTAGAAACTAACCGCATCTCGGGCGACCCGATTTCAGCGTGGGGCTCGCCTTCCAGGCACACCCTGTGCCACATCTCGAGGTTCAGCAAACGCCAGATGCGGTCATAGTTGTCGCGATGCTTGTCGCGGTGTTCGTCGAACAAGAGGTTGATTGCGTCTCGACGAAAAAATCCACGGTCGAGGCTGCGCGGTTCCAGTAACATCGCGCGAATCGTCTCCAGCCGCGGCCCTGCAAGCCATCCGCTCCACGGAGTCGGGAATCCGAGTTTGGGGCGATAGATGATCGAGTGCGGGAGAATATCTTCCATGGCCTTCTTCAGGATCGTCTTTCCCGCCAGTCCCTTGATCTGCACTTCGCGCGGGATGCGGGTGGCATATTCCACCAGCACATGATCGAGGAAGGGAACCCGGCTCTCGATCGACGCTGCCATGCTCATGTTGTCCTGTTTCATAAGCAGTTCGACGAGATAGGTCTTGATATCCGTGTAGAGCAATCGTTGCAGCAGTTCGCCACTCGAATGCTCCCAATAGCCGAGCACGCTCTTGTAGGCGGTGTTGGGCGCGAATTCGCTCGCAAATTCTTTGGTCAGTAGTTGCGATTGTTCGGTTTCGCCGAAGGCGGAGAAAAAGTTATCGAAATAGAAAGACGCCCAGGCAGCGCCGTCCTTTGCGAGGAAAGTGTGGTCCAGTTTTCGTCGGACCGTGGCGCCAAAAAGAGATGAAGTTGCAAGCGTATTGCGAAGGCCACGTCGCAGGCCTGCGGGGACAATGCCGCGGTAGTAGCGATCCATGGCGGCATTTTTCAGTGTGAAAGCATAGCGGCTATATCCAGCAAGTGTTTCGTCACTGCCTTCGCCGGTGAGAACGACGGTCACTCTTTCACGTGCCAGTTTCGCAACGAAATACAACGACACACTGGAAGGCCATACGACGGGTTCGTCTTCGTGCCAGATCAGGTGTGGGAGAGAATTAAAGAAGTCCTGTTCAGTAACGACGACTTCGCGGTGTTGCGACTTGATATGGTCCGCAACGATTCTCGCAAAAGGTAATTCGCTATACGTTTGTTCACCGTATCCCACCGAGAACGTCTCAATCGGTTCACGACGGGTTTTCGTCATCAAGGCCGCTACGGCGCTTGAGTCCAAGCCGCCGCTTAGAAAGACTCCCAGCGGCACATCGCTCATCAAGTGACTGCTGACGGCGCCTTCAAGCAGTTCGCGGTAGTTCTTTACGTAGTGGCTTTCGTCTCGCGACTCATGCGTGGACGATACATCCAGATCCCAGTATTGCCGAATTTTCGGCTGGGCATCCAAGCCGATTTCCATGGTGTGGCCCGGCATGAGCTTTTCGATGCCAGAGTAGAACGTGTTTTCGCCGGACAGATATCCGAAGGCTAGAAATTCAGGCAGCGCCGTACGGTCGAACTCCGGACGGATAGTGCCGGGCGCCAACAGGACTTTGATTTCGGAACCAAACAGCAATCGTTGGGGAGTCAGGTGGTAGTAGAGCGGTTTGATGCCCAGGCGATCGCGCGCGATGAGCAATGTCTTCTTATTGCGATCCCAGATGGCAAAGGCGAACATGCCCCGTAAATGCTGCACGCAATCCGGGCCATATTCTTCGTAAAGATGAATGATGGTTTCTGTATCGCTATGCGTGCGATAAGAATGTCCACGCGCGACGAGCTGTTCACGCAGTGCGAGGTGATTGTAGATTTCGCCGTTGAAGACGATCGTCGCCGAGGCCGTTTCGTTTGAGATCGGTTGGTGCCCGGTTGCGAGGTCAACAATACTCAGCCGCCGCATGCCAATGCCGACAGGGCCGTCCATATGGAAACCGTCGTCGTCCGGTCCGCGGTGCGCCATGATTTGGCACATCGCACGTAAAGCCGCGGGGTCGGCTCGGGTATCTCGTTCGAATTCAAGAAGGCCAGCGATCCCGCACATTCAGGGTTTCTCCGCGTAGCTCGAGGAAATGTTCGACTCGTCTGACGGCTTTACACTACCCGTCAATTCGTAAAAGAGTGGTGTGGCTGAAAACTGATCTGGTTCAGCATGCAACAACTGGTCCTGCTTGCGCCACTCGAAAAACGCAGATGGTCCCGGGGCCTTGAGCAATTCCTGGCCCTGCCACCCGACATAGGTTCCACCGACCACCACAAGATGAGCCAGTTTTTCCGATGAGATCCGGCAATAGAGGAATTCGGCGTCCGAAAACCACGGACCGCAATTCCATGGGCGTTTATCAAGTGCGAAGAAGAAGCCATGATTTGCTTCTCCTTCGGTCATTTCGTAAACCTGCACCGCTGACTGGCGCATGCTGACCAGATGGCAGTCTTCCCGCGCCGCGCCAGCGTGAGTGCGCAGGCATGTGGCGACTTCCGCAGGCAGGCGCAAGCGAGAATACGCGCGCACCAGGGGCACTGATTCATATTTCCCATATGCCGGCGAGATAAGTCCTCGCGTTATTTCCATCTGCCAGGATGTTTCTTGAGGCACGATCAGATCAAGCCCGGTACGTACCGTCCCGTCCTTGCGCGAATCCGAAATCGTAATCCTGTCTGTTCCAGAGGCACGAGCGTCCAAGCCGGGAGCAACGTGCCACAAGATTTCCAGATCGTGCTCTTGCTGGCCGAGCGCCAGGTCGCGAACCAGGGTGGGTCCTCCCTTGATCTTGACGATATAGCGGCAATGCGTCACGGGATCAGCCAGGCGAGCATACCCTTCGTGGCTACCCGCGAAGTAACTGAAAGTCTTTCCATCTGTCCATCGATCGAGGCGCGTCTCAGGAATGGCTGTCCAAGCGAACGGGCCCTCGGGTTGGGCCTGATCCACTCCATCCACGCGCATCGTGTTGTGCGCGGCGGTTTGACGGAATGCGTTACGGTCTGCGATGTCGGCCGAAATGTAAACGCCACTGCCCGCATCGACCAGCCAGCGGCGGCCATTCATCGTAAGCCGCATGCTGAGTGCATCGGCATGGCCGTGTCCGGAACGGCCAACCCCTTGCGGACCCGCATCGACGACGATTTCCTGCGCAAACGGTTGTGCATCTCCGAGGATATAGACGCCGCCGTCGCGAAATGCAGCCGAGACCGGAGCCTGCGCGCCTCGATGGATGCCGAGGCCGTCAACCGCTTCCTGTCCGAATAACCAGATGGACTCTTCTGTCAGACTGGCAGCCGAGAGGTTTTGATCGCGGTAGAGCAAAGATCCGATCGCCAAAGGATCGGTCATATACTCGGTACGATTGCGGCGAGAATCGAACAACCTGCCGCCATCGTCGTCCCCGAACCCTTCCGGCGGACCGGCTTGCGAAAGAGCTTGAACGACGGCAAGCATCTTGCCCAGGGTCGAGTCGTATTGCGCAGGGATGTCGATTCCGTTCCTCGACGCAAGTATGCGTGCATACAGGAAAAAGTCCGCCGCATAGACGTGATAGTGCAGTGACTGCTCGAAGTACACGCCATCCGCACGAACCTGCCGCTGCGCTTCCTCCTGCGAAATCTTCCACCCGCTGCGTTGCCAACGCGATGCCACCGCAATCTGGGGATAGAGTGTTCCGAGGAAAAATAACGCCACTGCTTCGCCGATGAGATGCGTGTTCGGCGAGAAATATGTCGATAGATAGCGTTCGATATAGCGTCCGTGCAACGCGAGCGCGGGAAGCAACTCAGCATGAAACTCCGCGTGACCCGGAGCCCCTGCCAACATGGCGTCCACCCAGATCCACGACAGGGCTCGGAACGCCACTTCCAGAGAACTGCCCCAGTTGATGCCGAGTGGGTAGGGATTCGCCTTCATCCAACTGCGCCATTGCACGACGATCTCACGGATATATTTTTCGTCGTGACTGAACAGCCATGCCTTTGCCAGTGTGACCAGATGCTGGTGACGATTCAATTCCCATGTAACTTTGTGGTCGCCGACTACAGCGAAATCAAGAAACGGAATCTTGTACCAGGGATCGAGTGGCGCGCGTTTCTCGTGAACACGATCCAAGTGCCAGTCGATTTCGGCGCCATAGTCGAGACCTTCGTATCCGAGCAAGTGAAAATGGTGACGTCGGATGTTGTCAGCCTGATGAAGAATTTCCAGCGCTGCCGCGGGCATATGAACCCGGACCAGGTCCGCACGTTCCTGGGCTCTGCCGGTTGAAAAAAAGAACTCTCCGTGTCGAGACGCCGCCCCAATTTTTATTGCCGGATGCCTGCCGATTCGACAGAGGGCAAGTTCGCTGCGCTTATGGATTTCCTGCTCCACGCGCGTGCGAATTTCGTCCCAGCTCATCTGAGACACTCTCGCCAGCTTGTTTTGCGATCCCGAGGACACTGGTATCCCTATCTTACAGTTTGGCCGCACGAGGGCTTCCATACCGTGCGTAACCGTAAGGGAAATCAGTCTGGGTATGTCGTTGTCCGAGCTTGGATGGGGACGCTCGAAGTCGAATTCCTAGGCAAAATTGCCCTCGGATCGTCCCACGTCAGTTCCACGCGATGGAAAAACTTGTCCACTTTTTGCCCAGCATCCAAAGTAACCGGTGGACATAGAAAAAGTATCGCGCAACTCATGTAGAATCAGTTAGTTAAGGCAGTCATTCGCATCCCTGGATACCCGTTATGGTGAACTGGTTGCTCTGGTATTGGGTTGGGTTGGTATAGTTCAGAAGTCCAATTTCATCGAGATTTCAACGCCATCGGGCGAAATTGTGAGGAGAGAACGAATGGGTTTGTCTGTCAGTATTTTCGGGTTGGGATACGTAGGGTCGGTCTCGGCCGCTTGCTTCGCCTCAATGGGCCACAAGGTCATCGGAGTAGACGTGAGCCGCGCCAAAGTCGACATGCTGGGCTCAGGGCGCACCCCGATCGTTGAAGCCCGGATGTCGGAACTGGTGGCGGAAGCCCACAAGGCCGGACGCCTGCAGGCCACCACCGACGCGCTTCATGCCGTCTTGAATTCCGATGTGTCATTCGTCTGCGTGGGAACACCCAGCCTGAAGAACGGCAAACTCGACCTCAGCCACATTGAGAACGTTGCCCGGGAGATTGGCGCGGCTATCCGCCAGAAGAAAGCGCCGCACGTGTTCGTGTTGCGCAGTACTGTGTTGGCGGGGACAACCGAAAGCATAGTCCTTCCGATTCTTGAAGAAGCAAGTGGCAAGAAATGCGGCCGTGACTTCACCGTCTGCTATAACCCCGAGTTCATGCGCGAGGGTAGTGCCGTTGCCGACTTCCTCAACCCGCCGTACACCATTCTCGGCGCGAGCGACACTAATCATCTGGCGCCACTGCGCGAGCTCTACAAAGACACGCCCGGCACTCTGTATGAAACCTCGATCCCGGTTGCGGAGATGGTCAAGTATTTTTCGAATTGCTATCACGCGCTGAAGGTTGGTTTTGCGAACGAGATGGGCACGATGTGTAAGCATCTTGGCGTGGATGCGCAAACCGTGACGAAGATTTTCACATCCGATACCAAGTTGAATATTTCGCCGGCATACCTGTCGCCGGGCTTTGCGTTCGGAGGCTCCTGCCTACCCAAGGATCTGCGCGCGATCACCTACAAGGCGAAGGAACTCGATCTGAAACTGCCATTGCTCGAATCGCTCATGCCGAGCAATGCAGAGCATGTTGACCGCGCTGTTGAAATGGTGCTGGATACCGGCAAGAAAAAGATCGCGCAACTTGGACTGAGCTTCAAGGCCGGCACCGACGATCTGCGTGAGAGCCCGCAGGTGCAGTTGATCAAGCGACTGATGGGCGAAGGGCTGGAAGTGCGCATCTGGGACGAAGATGTTTCTCTCGGACGTATCGCGGGCGCCAATCGCCAGTACATCGAGGAAGTGATTCCGCACATTGGATCCGTGCTTACGGATGACCTGGAAGGCGTTCTGCGCGGTGCTGAGGTCGTCATCCTGGGAAACAAGTCGGCCACCAAAGATCAATTAGCGAAATACCTGAAGCCGGAACAGATCGTGATCGATCTGGTCCACCTTGATCCAGCACGGCGTCCGGTAGGCGCAAAAACGTACGAAGGAATGTGCTGGTAGCCGGGAGCGCTGCCTAGAGATGAAGCTTCACGCCATCGATTTCCAGGCAGCCGACTGGAAGCATCTGGATAGCTTCGCAGACCGTACCGTGTTTCAAACGCGGGCATGGCTGCAATTTGTGCGCGAGTCGCAGAATGCAACCCCGGTATTGGCCGAACTGCGCGAGGGGAGTGATGTACTCGGATACTTCACGGGGCTAACCGTTTCGAAGTTTGGCCTCAAGGTACTCGGAGGTTCGTTTCCGGGGTGGACCACCCCTTACATTGGTTTCAATCTCAATCCCGGTGTTTCTCGTCGCAGCGCGCTCGAAGCCTTGGAAAAATTTGCGTGGGACGACCTGAAATGCCTGCACATGGAAATTTCAGACGCCCACTTCACCTTTGAAGACGCCGAAGGGCTCGGCTTCAATGCTGAATTCTACGGTTCCTACCGCACCGATCTGACCAAGTCCGAAGATGAACTGTTCAACAGCATGGACAGCGCCTGCCGTCGCTGCGTTCGCAAAGCAGAAAAAAGCGGCGTCAAGATCGAAGAGGCCCACGATCTCGGGTTTGCAGACGAATATTACGAGCAGTTGAAAGATGTCTTTGCGAAACAGAGCCTGGTGCCGACCTACACCGTTGACCGTGTGCGAGCGTTGGTCCGAAACGTGGAACCGAGTGGCAACGTCTTGTTGATCCGGGCACGCGATCCAGAGGGGAAGTGCATCGCGACCGGAATTTATCCGGGCTTTAACAAGATCGCCGAGTTCTGGGGAAACGCGAGCTTTCGCGCTTATCAGAATTTTCGTCCCAATGAGGCGTGTCACTGGTATGCGTTGCGCTATTGGAAACAGCGTGGCGTCACCATTTTCGATTGGGGCGGCGAGGGAGTCTACAAAGAGAAATACGGCTGCACTCCTTACCGCGTGCCCTGGTTTACGAAATCGCGCTATCAAATTGTGGGAACGCTGCGCAACGAAGCCCGTAACATGTTTGCGCGTAAGCAGAAATTGTTGGGATGGCTGCAGGGGAGTCGAACGAGCGCAGAACGTCCGGCCGACGACTAGTTTGTGGGTGGGTCCGAAATGCCCATGCGGCCTATATCCGCAGTCTTTTTGAGCGGCGTGTAAGTCTTGAACCACAACTTCACATCAAAATAGATCGGATAGATCAGTCCCATCAGGCTCACAGGAAAACTGGAGTGTTTCTTGTCTGCAGGTGTAACCAGCGCGTAGCCGGTCTTCTGCAGAGTGTCGCCAATCAAGCCTTCTACTTGGGCGACTTCTTCCGCTGAGAGCACGGTTTTCCATCGTCCGACAGGGTTGGATTCCTTTTCCTGGCCATCGCCACGAAACGAAGAATTCGGATCGACCATCGATCCTTGTGCATGTTGTTGAATGCGGTCGTAGTCGAGATCGTGGTCGATGAAGGTACCGATGCGGGCCAGGGTTTCGCGAGGTTGTTCGACGACGTCTTCGTAGTGCACTTCCATGTAGTCGGAACCCATGCGGCTTCCGTAGCGCCGACCTTTACTGACAATCCATTTCCAGAAGATGGCTGGTGCCAGCACTCGCCGTTTCCGGTCCCATGAGAAAGGCTTGATCCAACCAATGCGGTCGAGAGATACCGTTACATCGCGTCCGTCGCGAACGATGTGAACGATCTTTGCGGCCGGAAACAACTTCTTGATCAGCGGCAGATAGAGCAGGTGCAACGGTGTGCACTCGGCCCAGCGGGTCACGCCCTGCTTCCGAGCAATCGTTTCCATGAGGATGCGGAGAAAATCGCCAGCGTCATGACACTCTTCAAGAATTCTGGGTTCGATTTCTTCCCGTGTCAGGCCGGAGCGGTAGAAGAGTTTGCTGCGCAGCCAGTGGTCGAGAAGATCACGGCGATTCCCACGCTCGGCGAGATCTCCAAAGCGCAGGCCGATCAGATTGAACGCGTTACTCTCGGCGTGATAAACCGCGAAGCCTCCCGCTGATAGAAGCGTGTGATACAGGAGTTTGGTTCCCGATCGCCCGCATCCCAATACAAACACTGGAGGCCTGAAATGCACGTCCGGGGGCCGAGTGGCCTCCGTTGCGGATTTCTCGAGTGTTCCAGGCGCAGGATTCATGTCGATGGCTCAGGGCCGCGCCGATTGGGCTACGGCGGCTGTTTCGTCTTCCAGTTCGAGAGCGGACGTATCTGACATACGGCCCACCGAGGTATTCATTTTCAGCCACAGCTTGGTGTTCAAAAAAGTCGGATATACAGCCTGCATCATCGCGCCGCGAATTCCGCCCGACCGTTGCTCTGCGGGCAAAGACAACTCGTACCCGGTCTGTTCGAGACACTTGCCAACGGCTGCCTCGATTGCGGCGACATCGTGCGGCGATAGTCGCTCTTTCCATCGGCCCAACGGCTTGAGATCTTCTTTCTTGCCTTCTTCGCGGAAGGAAGAATTAGTCTCTGAAACACGGCCCAGTCCCGCGGTGCGAATTTTTTCGTAGTCCAGGTCGTGATCGATGAACCCACCGAGCTTTTGCAGAGTCTCCTGCGGCTTGGTGATGAGATCCTCGTAGTGAATCTCGATGTAGTCCGACGGAAACCTTGCGCCGTGTTCCCGCCCTTTACGTACCATCCATTCCCAGTACAACGCGGTCGCAACCAGGCTTGGCGTCTGGGCTCGGTCCCACGGGAGCGGGGAGAATCCACCCATTTTTTTCAGCGACAGTGCGATGTCGCGGCCATCGCGGATGATATGGACAAATAGCGCGTTGGGAATATCGGCTTTCACGCGCTCCATGTGGAGCACATTGTCCGGATCGTATACGGCCCAGCGCGGCACACCCTGGCTGCGGGCAACGTCATCCATCACGGTGCGGATGAAGTCTCCGGGGTTGCGGCAGTCGTTGAGAATCTTCGTCGCGAGTGGTTCGGCGTCCAATCCAGTCCGGCGGAAACCCTTGCTGCGCAGCCATGTTGCCACGATCTTCTCGCGGTTCGCGCGACTCTCCATGGAGCCGTAGAGTGGAACCAGGGTCTTGTAGATCGGCAAATAGCCGCGATAGATCGCGAATCCGCCCGAGGAAAGCAGCATGTCGTAGAGAAGATTAGTTCCAGAACGATGACATCCCATCACGAAGACGGGACTACGCTCGCGATCGTTGGAATTCGGGGCCGGCAACGTAAGAAAATCTTACCACGCACTTCCGGCGCGGAAAGCGGATGAGCTGCGGAAGACACTGATTACGAAGGTTACCGCTTGCAAGGCTTATTCGACCCCTGCAATCGCCGCTTCGACAGCATCGACATCAGCGCCAACGTCCTGCCCGTTGCTGGCAGCGCCGGCGCCCGGCGAAGTCTTGCTGCACCCGGCGCTCTTATCGCGACACAGCCGTGCGTTGCGGCTGATGCCGTCCTTCAGGTCGCGGATGGCGGCTCCGCCTTCGGAAGGAGTGATCGTCCCGGAGGGCCAGCCACGCCCGCCAATGATGAGATTCTTTTCAAATTTGTAGTTGGTAAAACATGATTCCAAGACCGCCGCCGCGCCCATTTTCTGGGCAGCTCCAGCGCAACTGTCCTTGCCACCGCCTGCTGAGGCGAATCCCGGCCGACGATCGCCGGTCGAGAAGACACTATTGGTAATCCGGAAGCCACTGATCTTTCCGTCGACGCTCCTGACGGTCATCACCGGGCCGGGGACAAACGCGGTCATGTGATCAAACCACACATCATGGACCGGTGGTGTGTTCGACAGAATGGTCAGGAACGCGCCGTGTCCTTTGTACTCCTGATCGTGCACGTTATCGGCAATGACATCGTGGATGCTGTAGTTTCCGCCGCCCGCCGATTCGCCGCCGGCTTTTGACAATCCATTCTGGATTTCGAATACGCCACCGACGTTCCGAATGCGGTTGTAACGGATCGTGATATCCGTGACCTGGCATTTCGGGCAGCGATTTCCCTGGTTCTTCGGACTCAGCACAATCGAGAAGCCAGTCTGACTAAAGCCTCCCCAGGAATTCTCCAGCAGATTCGCTTCGAGCAGAACGCGCTGCGCGTTCTTCAATTCGAAATTATTTTTCGCGATGTAAGGGTCGCCCGTGGAGGCAGGTTTGTACCCCGGCACGTCTTCCTTCCAGAACATGGGCTTGAACAAATGGTTGCGGCGAATCTCGATGTCGGTCGGGTTGACGGTGGCCCCGCTTCCGCCAAACAGGATGCTTTGTCCCGAGGCTTCGAGAAAGTTATTCACAATTTTGAAGGTGCCGGTTGGACTATTGCCGTTGCCGCCACCGACAGCGGATGCATCCGTACACTTGCCCGATCGCGCAATGCAGTTGAAGCCATGTAAATAAGAATTGATGACCGCGACCACTCTTGCACTCTGGATCATCCCCACGCCTTTGCCAACTTCCGCACCTTCGGCGGGATGGATCCAGTTGCGATCGAAAATGATGTGGTCCGAGCCTTCCGTGCTGATCAGGCGTCCGATGCTGGCGCTCCCATCCGTAGTCCACTCAATACCGATGAACCGGTAATGATCCCCAACCATCGCGCCGGAAGGACGTCTGACCACCAGCGTCGCCATGAGCTTGGCCGGGCCGCCCTCTGGCTGCGCGAAGGGTGGCCGCCCCGGCAACTGTGCGACTCCTGCCCATGCAGGGGAGATGCGCGATCCTTCGGGTGGTAGTTTTGCATCCGTGGTGTCAGTGCGTACGGTTATGTAGTGCTGGTCGTCACATTTCTTGGAGGGAAGGTCACTGACTTCGTAAGAGGATCCTGCGGGCAGAAGGATCGTGTCTCCGCATTTGGCGCTGTCCAGCGCGGATCCGAGATCCGATTTTCCCGATACGCGGATCTGCTTGCCGGGCGAGGGTGTTCCGTCCATTCCTGTGTAGTAGCAGGCGGTAGGTAACTGCGCGGGACCATCCTTGTCGCCGAACTTGGGAACATCGCCCTTGGCGCAGTACGCATTCTCGGATGTTGGAGGAGTGGCGGCCACGACGAGTGTGCGACCGCAGAGAATGATGCAAGAAGAGACCAGGCAGCGAAGGAAAAAAGTAGCAAACGGGGATCGATAATCGGAATGCAACACAGTTTTCGGAGCCATGATGACGTTTCCTTAAATCCACGCCCCGACCGCAACGCCGTGGCGGGCCTGCGGTTTTCGTACCCAGTAGAGCGATGATAGCATGCACGGCCCAGGCTTCTTGGATGCGATCGCAACGTTAAAGTTGTCGGCAAAAAAGGAAGTCCGCGGCGAGCCGCGGACTTCATCGTCACTGACTAAGGTAGGTTAGTTGACGCCTGCCAGGGCTGCGTCAAGGCCCGCGATGTCGGCTCCGAGATCCTTGCCATCGGTGCCGGCGTTCTTGTACGGACTGTTGGACTGCAGTTCATAGTTGCCGTTGATCCCGTTGTTGAACTGCACAAAGCCTGCGTTCTTGGTGTCCGGAGCAAACATGTTTCCGGTCGGCCAGACCGAAGGCGGAAACTGCTGAGGATTATTCAGCAGCGCGTTATTTCCAAAAGAGTAGCTGGTGAAACAGGTTGCGATGCTGGTGACAGGTGTGTCCGAGTACGCGCAACTGGTCTTGCCACCGCCCGAGTTCCACACTGGATAGCGGCCGGTTGTGACCAGATTGTTTGTGAACACGAAGGAATGCATCGACGGGTTCTCGGACTTGTTGCCCATGATGAACAGATGGCTGTCCGCGTCAGGGAAGCCGGTGATGTGGTTGATGGTGAGTGTGTTGAGCGGATTGGCCGGCCAGCCATTTACGATCTCGAACAACGAGCCGCCGCCAACGTAGTTCTTGTTGATGTCGTCCATGACCACGTCATGGATACTCCAGCGGGCTCCCAGGTACGCCGGCCCGCCTCCGTCGCCATTTCCCGACATCGAAGTGGCGAGCTGCATGCCGCCCGCTGCGTGCGAAATACGGTTGTAGCGGATCGTAATGTCCGTGACTTGGCACATTGGACAAACGTTGCCATTGTTCCGGGTGTGCTGGCTCTTGGGGCTGAGCAGCAGTCCGAATCCGGTCTGACTGAAGCCTCCCCACGTGTTCTCCATCACATTGGCTTCGATGAGGACGCGTGTTGCGTTCTTCAGTTCGATGTGGTTTTTGACGACAAACGGATGGCCATCGGGCGCACCGACGAATTTCGGGTTGCCCGGCATCCATTGCCACGGTTTGTAAATATGATTGCGGCGAATTTCGATGTCCGCCGGGGTGACGGTTGCTGCGCCGCCGCCGAAGAACACGGATTCACCCGAGGCTTCGAGGAAGTTGTTCTCGATCTTGAACGGACCATCCAGGTGGCTGCCGATGCCTCCAGCAACCGCGTGCGAATCCGAACATGTTCCTGTTCCCGACGTGCAGTGGAAGTCGCTGAAGTAGGAATCGACCACGGCGACAAAATTCGTGCCGTTCAGCGAAACGCCGAGTTGCGTTTCATCCTGCGCGGTTCCATGCAACCAGGAACGATCGATGATGATGTGGTCGGCCACGCCACCGGGCTCTACTCCGATAAGCGTCGGAGCCATTCGTCCACCCGCCGTCCGGGTCAGTTCGAGTCCCAGCAAGCGGTAGTGATTGGCGCCGTTCTTAAGGATGAATGGTCCATCCGCGGTCTTGTTGTATTCGAGCTTCGCAAGTATTTTTTGTGGATTCGAGCAAGTGAATTGCGGACGTCCGGGCAAGGATCCGACTCCCGCAAAACATGGACTGACGCGCTTTCCCTCTGCTGGTAAAGAGCCGTCAGAAGCACTGCTGCGGATGATGATCCAATGCGATTTGTCGCAACTCTTGGCTGGCAGAACAAAACTCCCCGGGAAGGTTGCGCCCGCCTGGAGTTCGATCGTATCGCCGCAATGCGCGTTGTTCAGCGCCGTCTGCAGGTCTCCACCGGCGTTGACTGCGATGGTGGCTCCCGGTGCCGGCGTGTCCGACATGGAACTCGACACGGTCGCGCGCGGCAGTTCAGCCGGGCCGTCAAGATTGCCGCCGGCCGCGATGTTCAACGAAAACGTTTTGCTGGCAGCTTGCGCCTTTGCGTCGGTCACTTTGATGGTGAAGCTGTAGCCGCCTGCTGTTCCGGGCATGCCTGCCAGTTGGCCATCACTTTGCGACAACGCAACTCCCTGAGGAATGTTCCCGCCCGCGACCGTCCAACTGTAAGGTTGGGTGCCACCGGTGGCAGTCAGCGAAGCGTCGTATGCATTTCCGGTGCGGCCGTCAGGCAGATTGCCGGTGTTGATTGCCAGGCCCTGATTGTTCGCAGGTTCGACTACGGCGGTGGCTGCACCTTGCGCCTTGGCGTCTGCCTTGCTGGTCGCGGTGACGGAAACATTCGTTACCACGGTCACATTCGGGGCGGTCAGTACGCCGCTATTGGAGATCGTTCCAGCCGATGAAGTCCAAATCACAGCGCTGTTGTCAGTGCCGGTGACGGCTGCGGTAAATGCCTGGGTTTGTCCGGAAAGGATGTTAGCAGTCCCCGGGGACACGGTCACCCGGACGCCTTTACCCGGGCCAGTAACGGAGATCGAAAAGTTCTGGGCGCCGCGGTGAGTCTGTGGCGCGTCCGAGACCTCGACTTCGAAAACATAAGAACCCTCGGCCGTGGGCGTACCAGAGACTGAGCCAGTCGTCGGATTCAGACTGACGCCGTTGGGCAGGGTGCCGGACTTGACGGCGAAGTGATAAGGCGCGTCTCCGCCGCTCACCGTCAGGACGGAGTTGTAGGCCTGATTCGTTACACCGCCGGGGAATTGTCCCGACAGGGTCAGGGTGTTGGCGCCGCTCTGTGATTGATCTTGTGTGATAAAGCCGCACGAAGCGGTAAGCACGACGCACGCTAATAACAAGGCACCCGCAACGATGCGGAATCCATGAGAAGTCCTTGTATCAGAATCCGTGATATCGCCAAAACGACTGCGGTTCAACTTGGACATCGCGAGCCTCGATAACTTCAAATTGGGGGACCGTTAGCTCGAGTCCTCAGCATCGAATCTATTTCGGGATGTCGAATGCGCACAGATGCCAAGAGGGCATGGGAAGTACAACGCACTGGGACATGTCGAGTGGGACACCGCGCTGGGCGCGGATTCGCGCGCATGCATGTCCAATCACGCATCTGATCAGTAACTAGTGCAGCTCAATTTCTGGACGCTTGTTGCAGGGATTCGACTAAGAGCAACCCCTTAGGCGAAAACGAACAAGGGATGGATCGGAGACACGAAAGTAACCGCTGTCTGGTTACTCGCGGCCATCGCCAAGCACTGCAGCGCGCAGCTTGTCGTAGACACTGTTCCCGAATACGCGGCGTACACTTTGCCGAGTCTGATCCTGGAGTTGCTTCTTCCACAAGCCACGACCCTGGCAGGTCGCGGACAAGCCTTCCAACGATAGGTCGCGCAGCATGGCTACCCGGCCCAACTCATACGCGCTGGTCGAGGCCGAGTTGGCATGGAAGCGGCTGGTGGCAACGCTGCGAAAGCCCGCACGGCGAGCCGTCTCCAGAGTACGTCCGTCATAACGTCCCCCTGGGCAGGAAAAGTGCGCGATAGCATGGCCGACGATTTCTTCGAGCTGTAGCTTCGCATCGAAAATCTCCCGGCCGAGTTCAGCGTCAGACAAATCGGAAAGATAGGGATGAGTCATCGAGTGGCAGCCAATCTCAAACCCGAGAGAATCGAGCTGGCGAACCTGGTCCGGAGTGAGGTAGCCGGGAGATCCCAGAAATCCCGTAGTGAGGTAAAAGGTTGCTTGAAAACCGAACTCCTGCAGCAAGGGTGCGGCCGTAATCAAGTCGGTCTCGCAACCGTCATCGAACGTGATGCAGACGCTGGGCGTGGTTGGATACAGCAGCGCCTCGCTCACACTTAGCCCGCGAAAGCGCGAGTCCTTCATCCACTGCAAATGGCTCCGAAACGTATCGGCAGGAAGGATGTAGCGAACATATCCGGGCTCGGACTGAACAAGGGCCCGCCCCGGAAGTTCCAGTTCGTGATACATCAGGAAAACAATGCGTGAGGGAGCCATGAATGTGCGCGATCGAGACCGCTGCTGAATTCTAGCGCGTCTTCTCTTCGCCTACCGGTTGCGCATGGCGGTCCAGCATCGCAAGCAATGGGGCACGCAGATGAGGGCCGCCGCCAAGCAATCCAGAGAGCAACGGGTTCTTCTGATTGCAACGCAGCGGAGTTTGGTCAAGGGTCAGAATGAATCCGCCGGCACTCTCGACCAGGGCAGCGCCCGCTGCGACGTCCCATTCATTTTTCGGAACCAGAGTGAACGTAAGGTCGGCGCGTCCCGCTGCCACAAGGCCGAGTTTGTAGGCGACCGAACCCATCGGGCGAATATTGAACTCCGCAGCTTCAAATTGCTTCCACTCGCCGCGCTTCACTTCACTGCGGCTGGCGAGTACGAGCGCTCCATGCAAATCCTTGCGCTGGCTGGGCTGTGCGGGCTTGCCGTTGTAGGTGACGCCGGTCTCTCGCGATCCGAGAATGAGTTCGTCGGTTGCGGGATTACATATCCCGCCCGCGACCGGGATACCGTTCTCTACCATCGCAATCGACACGCAAAATTCCGGGATGCCCTGCACGAATTCGCGGGTTCCATCCAGGGGATCAACCACCCACACGCGTTGCTTGTCGAGGCGCGAAAAATCGTCCACCGTTTCTTCGGACAGCCAGCCTTCGCCATCGCGCAGAAGGTTCTTCTTCAATACTTCATCAACGGCGCGGTCCGCTTCGGTGACGGGATCCGTCCCGACCTTGTACTGCGCTTCGATCGCGCCCGGTGTAAAGCGGTTCAATACTTCGCGAGCCGCTTCCAGAGCGGCATGAATTCTTTGTAGAGTATCGTTCATAAGAGTCTCAAAAAGTCCTTAGTTAAAACACCGAGAACTGAGAACCGGCAACTGAGAACTGCCTTATCACGCCCACAGCATTTTTGCGCCGGTCGTCAGCAGCACGGCGCACAAGATTCTACGCAGCCAAAGCACGGGAACTCTCGTGCTCAAGTACGATCCGACGAGACCGCCTGGGATTGACCCGATCAGAAGCGTTCCGACCAGTGTGAAATCGACATTGCCGAGTCGCGCATGCAAGAAACTCGTAACGCCCGTGAGGATTACGGCGTGCACGATATCGGTTCCAACCATGACTTTGGGTGCGTAGGTGTAGAACAGCAAGAGCAGCATCATGATGATGCTGCCTGAACCGACCGAAGTCATGCCGACCAGGAAGCCGCCAAACAATCCGATGAAGCCCATGCCGACAAACGATTTCAGCGTAGGCTGCCGTTTCGCCATGTGTTCTTCGATGCGTCCCTGAAACAACAGCAGAGTCGGAATGCAAACCAGGAGTAATCCGACTGCGGACTTGATGAAGTCGTTGACTCCATCGCCATGCAAAACCCGTAGATGCTGAAGAAACGATACTCCAAGCAGCGAGCCGGGAATGCTGCCGCAAGCCATTGCCACTACGACCTTCCGGCGAACAGTACGGCGCGACAGATGAACGATGCTGGCAGGAATCTTAGTAAAGAAATTGAAGAGTGCGTCTGAACCGACGGCAATAATGGCGGGGACGTGCAATCCAAAGATGAGAGTGGGCAGCAGCAACACGCCGCCACCCAATCCGGTTAGCCCGATCAGCGTTCCAACCACGAAGCCAATCAGAATCTTTGCCAGCACAAGTTCCATGAGGCAGTTCTCAGTGCTCAGTTCTCGATACCGGTCCCAGTTCTCAGGTCGCGATGGGTTGCTACTGAGAACCGAGAACCGGGAACTTATCCTTAGCTGTTGCCGTTGACGCCGATGAAGCCTTCGCGTTCCAGATGCAGAATGATGGTTTGCGCGGCTTCTTCAGGGCTCAATTTCCCTGTGTCGATGATCACTTCAGCGTTCGTGGGCGTTTCGTACGGATCTGAGATGCCCGTGAACTCTTTCACGATGCCGGCGCGAGCCTTGGCGTACAAACCTTTTCGATCGCGCTGTTCGCAAATGTCAATCGAAGTGGCCACGTGCACCAGGATGAACCCGCCGAACGGCTCGATCATCTGCCGGACCGCCTTACGAGTTGCCTCATAAGGTGCGATCGGTGCGCAGACGGCGATGCCGCCGTTCTTCGTGATCTCGGACGCAACATAGCCAATGCGACGGATGTTGATGTCGCGATGCTCCTTCGAGAATCCAAGTTCCGACGAAAGGTTCTTCCGGACCAGGTCGCCGTCCAGCAACGTGACCGGACGTCCACCGGTTTCCAGGAACTTCGTAATGAGAGCGTTGGCAATGGTTGATTTTCCGGAGCCGGAGAGTCCGGTGAAGAAAATCGTGACGCCCTGCTTGTGACGCGGCGGATAACTCCGACGCAATTCCTGCACGACTTCCGGATACGTAAACCACGCCGGAATGTCGCGGCCCTCGTTCAGCCGGTTGCGCAATTCGGTCCCGGAGATGTCGAGAACCTTCGCGCCCTGCGGCACTTCGTCCGCGGGCACGTAGCGGTCTTCGTTTTCCAGATAGACCATCATCTGGAAGGGAACCATCACGACGCCCATTTCCTTTTCGTGTTTCTTGAACAACTCCTGCGCATCGTACGGGCCGTAGAAATTCTTGCCGTCCGTATCTTTGCCCGGACCCGCATGGTCGCGGCCCACGATGAAGTGGGTGCAGCCATAATTCTTGCGGATCAGCCCGTGCCACACTGCTTCACGTGGTCCACCCATGCGCATGGCCAGCGGAAGCATGGAGAGCTTCGCGGTGCCGTGCGGGTACTTGGGAAGGAGCAGCTGGTAGCAACGGGTACGAACGAAATAATCCACGTCGCCCGGCTTGGTCATGCCGACCGAAGGATGGATCAGGAGATTCGCTTCGACCTGCTTGGCGGCGCGCATGGTCAGTTCGACGTGGGCGCGGTGCATGGGATTACGCGTCTGGAAGGCAACGATCTTGGTCCAACCCAAACGCTGGAATTCCGCCCGAATCACTTCGGGAGTCAAACGGAGTTCGCGGAAATCATAGTGCGACGGTTCCTGGAGTCCTTCAACTTTGCCGCCCACATACCAGGGGTTCGACTTGTTGATGGCGTAGTCAGCGCCCGGATGGGCAGCGCTGGTGGAACCGAATACGGCTTTCGCTTCGGCCGTACGATCCGGCTGCCAGACATCTTCTACATGCATGACTGCGAGCATCACGCCTTCAGGATCGCGCAATGCAATCTTGGTGGTTCCTGCGGTGAGTTTCTTGGCAAAATCTTCGGTGACGTCAAGCGTGATAGGCATCGGCCACAAGGTGCCGTTGGCCAACCGCATGTCCTTGCAGACGCCATCGTAATCGGCGCGGTTCATGAACCCACGAAGTGGGGAGAAACCGCCGTTCATCAGCAGTTCCAGATCACAAAGCTGTCGGGCCGTCAGGTCCCACGAGGGCCAGTCCTTCGATTGCGCTTTCAACTCCGCGGCGCGCGCTGCCGGCACTTGCAGTTGGACTAATTCTCCCCCATGTGGGGCGATAAGGTGACTGGTCGAAGCGGTCAATGCAGTGTTCCTCCCGGATATTTACCCAAAAATTTGTGCTGATATTCGAACTCGTTGGGGGGCTCTTCAGATACTTACAGCTGTATTTCAACCCTCACCCGCCCACGTTCGCCGCGCAAGTCACTAGCACTGTCGCGGGATAAGGGTCCCTGTTCTTTCAATCATTATAAAGTCTGCCCAACACCTAGGGAGTGCAATTCCAATACCGTAGCCTCGCTGATTAGTGCCGCTAAGTTATTGAAAACAGGCACACACCCAAAATCCATTTGCTGGCGCCTCTCGCTCGGAGGCCCAAGTGAAAGAAATTGCATTCCCTTTGGGTATAACGGTGGGTAAATTTCTTGCCCAGCTTTTCCCCTCGATCTTACCAGCCATGCTTCATCGCTTGGGCAAACTTCGACGTAGGAAGGGCATTCAGGACATCGTCGCTGGTCAGCCAGGCTCGCCGGGCCTGCGTGACCCCATAACGCATCTTCTCGAGGTGGGACGTGTGATGGGAGTCGGTGTTGATCACGATCTTGACGCCGTGGTGCTTGGCAGCCCGCAGGTGGACGTCGCTCAAATCCAGCCGATCCGGGAAGGAGTTCAACTCCATGGCGACTTTGTGTTTCAAAGCCGCCTTCAAGATAGCGTCCAGGTCGAACGGGTAGGCGTCACGGCGCAATAACTGGCGGCCAGTGGGATGTCCAATCACGGACACATTAGGATTGGCGATCGCCTTGAGGAGCCGCTCCGTCATGGTGTCGCGGTCCTGATTGAAATGGGAGTGCACGCTGGCGATCACAATGTCCATCTTTTCGAGCACGGGGTCGGAGAGATCAAGCGCACCGTCGACGAGAATGTCGACTTCAATGCCGGCAAGGATCCGGAGGCCTTTGAACTTCTTCGCGGCGGCATGGATGCGCTCAATGTGCTGAAGGGCTCGCTCATCCGTTAGGCCGTTCGCGAAGGCGAGGTTCTTGGAGTGATCGGTGATGGCCATGTATTCATATCCGCGTGCGTGCGCCGCCTCGGCCATTTCTTCGATCGTATTGCGGCCATCGGTTTCCACAGTGTGCATGTGCACGTCGCCGCGAATGTCGGATAGCTCGAGCAATTTCGGCAGGGTATGATTCGCCGCGGCATCAATCTCGCCGAGGTTCTCGCGAAGTTCCGGAGGGATGAAGTCGAGTTTGAGCTTGGCGTAGATTTCTTCTTCGCTCTTGCCCGCGACCGGCTTTTCGGTTTCGAGATCGGCCAGACTGTATTCACTCAGAGTGAAACCCATTTTCAATGCGCGCTGTCGCAAGGCGACGTTGTGAGCCTTCGAGCCGGTGAAATACTGCATGGCGGCGCCGAACGATTCCGGCGGCAGCAAGCGCACATCGACCTGCATGCCATTGCGCTGGCGAAAGCTGATTTTGTTCTCTCCCTGGGCAATGATTTCCATCAAACCCGGAAACTTCAAGAGGTGGTCGACAATCTTCTGGCGAGTTTCGTCCACGGCGCACGCCGGACCGGTGACGAGAATATCGAGATCGCCCACCGTGTCCCGTCCGCGACGCAACGATCCGGCTGGTGTGACTCGCTCCACGCCAGGAACACTCATCAAATGTTCGACCAGGCTCTGGGCCAGCTTCTCGCCGGTTTCAAGCAGGAAGCGTCCGCCAATACGGCGGTAGTCCTGAATCGCTTTCAATAATTTTTGTTCGTGCTTTTCTCCCATGCGCGGCAGCGTGCGAATCTTGCCTTCACGCGCCAGCGCCTCGACGCCATCAAGGTCGCTCACCTGGTAGGCGCTCCAGATTAGAGCAATTGTCTTTGGCCCCAGTCCCTGGATCTTCAACAGTTCCAGCATGGTCGGACGATATTTCTTGAGCAATCCTGCATGGGTTTCGAGGCTTCCATCGCCCAGAAGTTGCTGGAGGTTCGTGAGCATGCCTTTGCCGATCCCGGGTACCGCGAGGAGTTGCTTCGGTTCCAGGATCAGTTCCGTGACTGGTTGCGGGAGCGCCTCGATGGCGGCGGCAGCATTGCGATAGGAGCGGATGCGAAACGAATCCTGACCGTCGATCTCGAGCAAGTCAGCGGTTTCGTAGAGTACGGTGGCGATCGACTTGTTATCCATGGAAGAGGAAATTGTATCGCTGTTGCGGGGCAGAGAGCGATTGGAAGGAGAAAGTTGAGTGGCCGTTGCGGTTCTTCTTCGCGAATTTTTCGCAAAACGCTTTTGACTGCAGAGTTCGCAATGAAAGCTAGAAGGGAAAACCAACAGAATCTGAAAGGAAAAAGCCAATGCGAAGGCGACTCCAACAGCAGCCGGGCACACGCTTACCTGCGGCCAGAGAGAACGAATGATCTGGGCGTGAGGAAAATACCTCCTGGACCTAGGAGGCCTTGGTCACGTTTGCAGCCTGGGCGCCTTTCTGCCCTTGCGTGATTTCGAATTCGACTTTGTCTCCCTCTTGAAGACTCTTGTAGCCCTCCGAGGTGATCGCGCTGTAGTGTACAAACACGTCCGGTTGTCCATCATCTCGCCCGATGAACCCGTACCCTTTCGCGTTGTTGAACCACTTGACGGTACCTTTCAGACGTTCCACGTGCCCCCCTAGTTTTGCGGGTTCCACCGAAAACGGTGGCGAATTTCAGGGACCGCAAAATTATGCAGGCATTGTGCGGCGGAAGGGGGGTACTGTCAAGGAAACAGAGCACAAAAACCAGCGTTTTTGTCCGATTTTCGGACATCCGGCAGGCATAGCAGCCTGCAGAACGCTCCGAATCTGAAGCTTTAGGGAAGGGCACGAGTTCACTCTTGCCGTTAAGATGCGTATCTTGCCGTGCGCTTCAGCGCCTGAGGGAAGCTTGCTAGCGGCTGAACTGCTACCGATACTTCCTGCCCTGCTGTGCAAGCCACAGGACTCCTGCAATGGTTTTGGCGTCGCGAATCAGACCGTTTTGGACCATCCGTACGGCTTTCGAGAGAGCGACAAAGCGGGTCAAGATCTTCTCATCTTCTTCTGGTTGAGCGATGCCGGCCTCTAGACCCTTCGCCAGGTAGATCGCCATCGTCTCGTCGAGAAAGCCAGGGCTGACGTAAAAATGCAGGATCTTCTTCCATGTTTTAGCGCTGTATCCAGTTTCTTCCAGCAACTCGCGCTTGGCGGCGGCGAGTTCTCGCTCCCCGTCGTCGATTCTTCCCGCCGGCAGTTCCCACATCATCTGTCCAGCCGCGTGCCGGTATTGGTGCTCCAGCAAGATGAGAGGATCCGATGCAGGGCCATCGACTGCCAGCACGACGATCGATCCGGAATGCCAGATCACGTCGCGACGCGCGCGCACCCCACCCGGTTCTTCGACATGATCGGTGGTGACAGTAAAAACAGGTCCCTTATAGGCGATGCGCGACGAGACGACACGCGCTTTCTTGGATTTCGACTTGCTGGGCTTGGCCATGCCAACAATATAATTCATGCCTTCGGAGTGATATGCTGCGCCCGTGACTCGCAAGCCTCCAGTAGCGATCGTTGGAGCCGGGAGTCTGGCAAATTTCCTGGCACCCACTCTGCAGAAATCCGGTTACGCGATTACGGAAATTATCTGCCGAGATGCGCCTTCGTCCCGCCGACGCGCGCAACGTCTGGCTAAGAAAGTTGGAGCACGGTCGGTCACGGTGCAGGATGCAAGGCTTGGCGCCGATCTGATCTGGCTGTGCGTGCCAGATCAAGAGATCAGAACGGCCGCCAAGAATCTCGCGAAGACTGCGCCCGGCAAAGTGAAATTCGCGCTCCATTCGAGCGGAGCCCTCGCCAGCCGCGAACTTGACGCGCTCCGCAAGCAGGGAATCGCCGTCGCTTCGGTTCATCCGTTGATGACGTTCGTCGCTGGGGGAACCCCCTCACTGGCTGGAGTTCCATTTGCGATGGAGGGAGATGCTGCGGCGATTCGCATAGCGCGCCGAGTGGTGCATGATCTTGGTGGCGAAAGCTTTGTGCTCCCTGCTTCACGCAAAGCGGCCTACCATGCGTGGGCTACGATGACTTCGCCCTTGTTCCTGGCGTTCCTCGTGACGCTGGAGGAAGCTGCTCGCGCCGCCGGACTCACTCGGGAGCAATCACGGCGAAAGAGTCTACCGATCATCCGTCAGACTTTGGAAAATTATGCACGCCTTGGTCCGCAACATTCTTTCAGCGGGCCGATCATTCGAGGGGACGTGGAGACGGTCGCGAGGCATTTGAGCGTTTTGAAGAAGCATCCAGAAGTCCGCTCTGTGTATGTGGCTCTGGCGAGATCGGCGATACGGAGACTGCCAACGAGAAAAAGGGCCAAGCTTCGACACTTGCTGTGAGCGCCCGTTCAACGCTTGGTAAACAAATGCCCCATCTTCTCTTCTTTGGTCTTGAGGTAGTCTTCCGTGTACTTACTGGGAGCGACTTCGCAGGGGACGCGCTCCGTCACCCGGATACCCGCACGTTCCAACGCTCCAACCTTGTCGGGATTATTCGAAAGCAGCCGCACTTGCCTGATCCCGAGTGCTTTCAGAATTTCCACTGGAAGCTGAAACTCGCGGTGGTCGGCCTTGAAACCTAATTTTTCGTTGGCTTCGACCGTGTCGAGTCCGCTGTCTTGCAGGGCATAGGCCTGGAGCTTCGGCATCAGTCCGATGCCGCGGCCTTCCTGCTGTTCATAGACCAGCACGCCGCTGCCTTCCTTCGAAATCATGGACAGCGCCATTTCCAATTGCTGGCGGCAGTCGCAGCGGAGCGACCCGAACACGTCTCCCGTGAGGCACTGGGAGTGAATGCGGACGAGCGGAGATTTAGAGAGATCGTCCCCCATCACCAGCGCAACCGCTTCTTCGATCTTGCCGCCGCTGGCGGATCCGCTGGTGAAGCCATGAATCCGGAACTGACCCCAACGGGTGGGAAATTCTGCAGAGGCGACCTGTTTTACCTTCGTAATGCTCACTCTCAAATTATAGGGGAAGATAAGGTAATGTAGAGAAGAGGGGGCGCGTGTCGTGGCCCTCGGTGTGATCATTACCAGGCGGAGCGCGAACGACGAACAGCGAAGGACGCCCCACCACCTCTCGCGGACGAGTCTTCTGCAAGAATGGCTGAACGAACCGAAATGTCAGAAAACCCGCTCAACGTCATCATTTTTTCCTCTGTTCCCCCGCGACAGGTAGCCCGCATCATCGCGCGCATTCGGCGGGACGCGCCGGAAGCGCGGGTCACAGGCGTACTCTACGAACGCCGTCCCGCCAAGACACTCAAGCAGCGCATCGAGAACTGGCGCAAGAAAATGAAGCGCTTCGCGTACTGGAAGTATGTGGCGCATCGCGTTGGGGCCACGATCGGGCGTCATGCGTACAACGTTCTCGAGTCCGTGATTCGAATCATTCACGCCGCACCAAAATATCCAAACGGCAAGACGGGATACGGCCTCGACGATCTCGGCGAGACCTGCAAGCAGATCGGCGCCGAACTCCTGGTCACGCGCGACATTCATTCGGAAGAAGCGCTGGCATTTGTGCGGCGAGTGAACGCCGATCTCGGACTCGTCTTCGGAACGCGCATCCTGAAGCCGGTGCTCTATAACATTCCGCCGCAGGGATCGATCAATATCCACAAACGCAAGGTGCCGGACTACCGCGGTGGCGGCGCGGTTGGACTCTGGGAACTGCTCGATGACCAGACAGAGATTGGAGTCACCGTCCATCGCGTGGAAGCGAAGGTCGATGTCGGTGGTGTGATTCGATCAGCGACGATCCCGATTGAACCGTACGACGATCTCGAAAGCCTGGCGCTCAAGGCCGACGTGGTGGGTTCCGACTTGATCGTGGCGGCGATCCGCGATTTTGCGCTCGGAAACGTCAAGGAATCTCCCCAGAGCGGGACTGGAAAGACGCTCCGTTCGCCGGTCGCCGAGGATTTCCTCCAGATGAAGAAGCAACTCGCGGCGCGCCGCAAGGGCTACGGAAATCCGTACCGGCGTCCGCGCTGGAAGCTGCTGGCCAAGTCTCTTTTGTTTGCGATTCCGGTCGCGATTCGTAACCGGAAGCACAAGCGCCAACGTGATTTTCCGGTAATGATCTTGTATCACCACCTGGTCTCGGATCGCCCGCATCGTTTCGGAGTGGGTACGGCGTACTTTCTGCGCCAGGTGAACTACCTGCTCCGGCACTACCGCGTGGTGAGTTTGAGAGAGGCTGTCCGCCTGATACGTGAAGGACCGGTCACGGTCCCGACCGTCGCGATTACTTTCGACGACGGTTACGCAGACAATTTCGTCAACCTGCGCGCGGTCAGCGAAGAGACTGGCGTTTCCATTGGATACTTCGTGGCTACGGAACACATCGCGAAAGGCAAAGAGTTCGCCCACGACGAGCTTTTCAACGAGCACGGGTTCCCCCCGAATACATGGAACCAACTGGAGGTCATGCGACACAGTGGCTACGAACTTGCCAGTCACACTCGCAACCACGCCGATTGCGGGTCGACCGAGGAAGCATTCCTGCAGTCAGAGATCGCCGGCTCGCTGGAAGACTTCAAGCAAATGTTAGGACCGACCGCCCACTTCTCATTTCCATACGGCCTGTCGAAAAACATTTCGCCGCGCGCCGCGGAGATTGCCTGTTCGCACTATGAAAACGTATTTTCCGCGTACGGTGGCGGCAACCTTCGTAGCGAACCGCAGCGCATCATGAAACGGGGGAATTTTCCGTTCACCGTGTGGGAACTCGAACTGCAATTGCAATCGGTCCTGCGGCAAGCCCGGCCCGAAGAGCCCTACCTGAAGAAATAGGACCAGCCTCAGGGAGGTCTACGGACCTACCCACCAACTCCCCGAAACTGCAATGCCTTGCACACTAACGACCATCCGCTACAACATTGACCGCCTCAAACGGTTTGTTTTCAGCGGGAGGAGACGCGGGCCGGAACTCGCGAAGGCTGGCGAATTGCAGTTATTCCCCTGCTGAAGGCGGTGCCCACGGCAAGTTGTTGGTATCCGAAGGGTTACTTCCGGAACCGACGATGGGAAAAGGCTGAATGCTAGAATCGAAGGCGAATCCTGTCCGTCGTGGGGACGAGAAGCATCCGGGATCCGGGTCGCGCCGCGATCGGTTCAGTTTTAGTTAAGTCTTTTAGGATCAGCAATTTTATCCTCTGAATAGAAAGCTATGGATAACAAGAAGATCGTCGTAATCGGTGCTGGGCCAACTGGGCTTGGTGCCGCCTATCGGCTCAACGAATTGGGCTACAAGAACTGGGTTCTGTACGAGAAGTCGGACGGCGTTGGCGGACACTCCTGCTCGCACGTCGACAAGAACGGCTTCGTCTGGGACGAGGGTGGGCACGTCATTTTTTCGCACTACCCTTACTTCGACAAGTTGATCGATGACATGCTCGGCAAGGAAGTCCACGAGCGCATCCGCGAGAGCTGGATCGTGAAGGACGGCGGCTGGGTTCCGTATCCTTTCCAGAGCAACCTGCGCTATCTGCCCAAAGAAGTTCAAGTCCGTTGCCTGGTGGGAGCGGCGAAGGCTGCCGCGAGCGGAACAGGGAAGGAAGCGGGCAATTTTCGCGATTGGATTCTGGCTACGTTCGGTGAGGGCATCGCCGACGCTTTCATGTTCCCGTACAACGAAAAGGTCTGGACGACACCGCTGGAGCAGATGTCAAAGGGATGGATCGCGGATCGCGTGGCCGTACTGGACTTCAAGCGGTTGCTGGAAAATGTTCTTTACGAGCGCGACGATGTTGCCTGGGGTCCGAACAGCAAGTTCAAATTTCCGCTCTATGGTGGCACTGGCGAAATCTATCGTCGCATGGCCACCCACTTTCCCGACAAGATCAAGTACGGAAAGCAACTCGCGGAAGTCGACCTGGAGCGTCGACGTGTTTCTTTTGCCGATGGCACTGGGGATACGTACGATCTGTTGATCTCAACCGCGCCGCTCGATCTGCTCGCAAAGATGATTCGCCCGAACAACAGCAAGCTGGTAGATGCATCCGCTGGACTCGAACACAACAATCTGCTGGTCATGGGAATCGGACTCAAGAGGAAGATCGAGACGGGCCGCTGCTGGATTTACTTTACCGACGCTGACATGCCGTGCTATCGCGCAACCTACTTCTCGCACTATTCGCCCAACAACGTCCCGAACGGCGACACCAACACCTACAGTTCTCTGATGTGCGAGATGTCATTCAAGGTCGGCGAGAATCCCGATCCGGAAAAGGTTTTGGACAAGGTAATCGACGGGCTGATCAAGTCGACCATTCTCGAAGAGAGTGACCGGCAACACATCGTTTCCCGCTATCATCGAATCGTGAACTATTCGTATCCGATCCCCACGCTCGGACGCGACCAGGCATTGAGCGTGATGCAACCGGCGCTTCTCGAAAAGGGAGTCTATTCGCGCGGCCGATTCGGTGCGTGGCGTTACGAGATTGGAAACATGGATCACTCGGTGATGATGGGCGTGGAAGCAGTGAACAACATTCTTGCCGGAGAAAAAGAAACTGTTTTTCACAGTTCGTAAACAAAGATCGTAGACCATAGGGAATTCATGCCAGCTGCCGCCAATTCGACCCCGAAGATCAGCGTCATTATCCCCAGCTATAAGACTGCTTCGCTCATCGCCCGTTGCCTCGACACAGTGATGGCGCAGACCTATCAGGATTTTGAGGCGATCGTCGTGAATGACGGTTCGCCGGACACTCCGGAACTGGAAAAAGTTCTGGAGCCGTACATGGACCGCATCGTCTACATCAAGCAGCAGAACAAGCGCTGTGCCGGTGCGCGCAACACCGCGATCAAAGCGGCGCGCGGCGAGTTTCTCGCATTCCTCGACAGCGACGACACCTGGTATCCCGAGCATCTTGCGTCGCAGATGAAGCAGTTCAAGGACGATTCTTCGCTCGACCTAGTCTATTGTGATTCGCTATTGGTGGGTGATCCGGAGCGCGAGGCACCTTTTATGGTGCGCTGCCCTTCGAACGGCACAGCTAAATTTGAAACGCTGGTGACGGAACAATGCCAGATTCCGATATCAACTGTGGTCGTTCGCAAGTCCTCCATTGTGAAAGCAGGCGGTTTCGATGAAACGATCCCGCGTTGTGACGACTACGACATGTGGGTTCGTACCGCATTCCACGGGGCGAAGATTGGATACATCCGCAAGCTGACTGTGCATATGTATATCGGCCGCCCCGGATCGATGTCGCAGGAAAAATCGAAGATGATTGAGGCCTATTGGAGCATCCTCGAACGGTTCAAGAGTGTTCTTCCGCTCAACGACGCGCAACGCGCAGTGGTACAGAAGCGCGCGGACGCGATCCGCACTCGCTATCTGGTGGAAGAGGGCAAACGCCAGCTCGGGCAGCGCGAGTTTGGTAAAGCGCGCGAACTTTTTGCGGAAGCCAATCAAAAATTGAAAGCGCCCGGATTAAGCGCGGTGCTGCTGGGATTGAAAGTCGCTCCGAAGGTGACCGGCCAGCTGGTTGCTCTGTGGGGCCGCGCGGTCGAAGCCATGTCCCTGTCGAAGTTGCACGGGGCGCGCATGGCGCGGGGCTAGGAGATTTCGGTGCTCAAGCGTGCCATCGTCGAAGCCAAGCGGGTGTTCGGACTGCACAGTCCCGGACGCAATCTCGCCGTCTTTCCCGACGACACGTTTCTCGTTTCGTTCCCGAAGTCAGGCAACACCTGGGCCCGATTTCTGATTGCGAATCTGGTTCGCCCCAATGAGAAGATTGATTTTTCCAATGTGAATGGCGTGATCCCCGGTCCGGAAGTCACGCGCAATCGCGATCTGCTGAGGATTCCGCGGCCTCGCATCATCAAGAGCCATCAGTATTTTGATCCCCGATATAAACAGGTGATCTACATCGTGCGCGATCCGCGCGATGTGGCGGTTTCGCAATACCACTTCCAGCGCAAGCGCAAATTAGTCGCGGATAGTTTCCCGCTCTCTGATTTCGTTACGAAATTTCTCGCTGGCGAGACCTGCTTCTACGGATCATGGGGAGAGCACGTTGGCAGCTGGCTGGCCACTCGTCATGGTCAACGCGGTTTTGTGTTGCTGCGCTACGAAGACATGGTTGCCGATACGGCGCCGGAACTGGCGAAGGTTGCGGCATTTCTGAATATTGCCGCGACGCCCGATCGAATCGCCCAAGCCGTAGAGCGCAGTTCGGCGGATACTATGCGCAAGCTCGAAAAATCGCAGGCGCAGGCTTTCTCTTCGACCAAAGACACGCGACAGGATATTCCGTTCGTGCGAGCGGCCAAAGCCGGCGGCTGGCGTTCGGAGCTGCCGGAAGAAAGTGTTGCGTGCATTGAAGAAGCGTGGGGACATTTGATTCAGTGGTTGGGATACGAATTGGTGACATCGAAGCAGGTTGCGGACTCCGCTGAAAGAGGCCACACGGCCGATTTTCTGGTGGGACCGCGACGGTAACAAACGAAACAACGAACCTGGGGAACTATTCATGATTGCTCGCTTGATTGCTGGATCAAAACGGATCGTCGGAATGTACCGCCCGCGCCGCGACCTCCACATCTGGGCCGACGATATCTTTCTCGTCTCTTTTCCGAAGTCGGGCAATACCTGGACTCGCTTCCTGATTGCGAATCTGGCGTTTCCCAACGAGCGTGTTGATTTCGCCAGCATTCATCAACTTGTTCCCGATCCGTACGTGACCTACAAGCGCGACTTCGACCGTATGCCGCACCCGCGCATCATCAAGAGCCACGAATGCTTCGAACCGCGCTACCCGCGGGCGATGTACATCGTGCGCGATCCTCGTGATGTTGTGATCTCTCAGTACCACTATCACCGCAAGTGCAACAAGATTGAAGACGGATATCCGATGGAGAAGTTCGTGGCGCGATTCCTTGCGGGGGATACCTGTCCGCACGGATCCTGGGGAGAAAGCGTTACGACGTGGCTGACTTCACGCCACAATGATCCGCGATTCCTGTTGCTGCGTTACGAAGACCTGGTGGCCGATCCTCGCCGCGAATTGGCACGAGTCGCGACGTTCATGAATATTGACGCCGATGCTGAGCGCATTTCGAAAGCCGTAGAACGCAGCGCCGCCGACAACATGCGCAAGCTGGAAAAGGCGCAGAGCGACAAGAGTTCGCTCACCAAGGATTCACGCAAGGATCTTTCTTTCGTTCGCGCGGCAAAGTCCGGCGGCTGGCAGAAAGATCTGCCGTCACAATATGTCGCGCAGATTGAAGCCAAGTGGGGACACATCATGACGTTCTTGAATTACCCGCTTGTGACTCGCGATGCAGCCAGCGTAGAACCTGAACTCGCTGGATTCATGCCCGGTGGTTCGGCGCGATGATCTGGGGTCTCAAGAAAATCGTCAAGTACGCGCTCGGCTCTGACATTGCCGGACGCAATCTGGCGATCTATCCGGACGATACGTTTATCGTTTCGTATCCTCGTTCGGGGAATACCTGGACGCGTTTTCTCGTTGCCAACCTCGTTCATCCCGAGCAGCCGATTACTTTCGCAAATATCGAAAAGCTGATTCCTGATTGCGAGGCGATGTCGAGCCGCTTCCTGAAGTCGGTTGCGCGTCCCCGCATCATCAAGAGCCACGAATACTTCGATCCCCGGTACAAGAAGGTGCTCTACATCGTGCGTGATCCGCGCGACGTGGTGCTCTCCTATTACGATTTCTGCCGCAAGTACCGCCAGATCGAAGACAATTTTCCGCTCAGCCGTTTCGTGAGTGATTTTGTTGCCGGGCGCCTGTTGTCCTTTGACTGGGGAACGTGGGGCGAGAATGTCAGCAGTTGGCTCTACACGCGTAACGGGCGGCCAGATTTTCTCCTGCTCCGGTACGAGGACATGCTCGACAACACGAAAGAGGAACTGACCCGGGTGGCCAGCTTCCTGGGGATTAACCCAACGCCCGAAGTGCTCAACAACGCGATCGAGCGTAGCTCCGCGGAACGCATGCGTGGCATGGAAAAGACGCAAGGCGAACAGTGGGTCACGACCAAGAATAAGCGCAGCGACATCCCATTTGTGCGAACCGCTTCTTCAGGACTGTGGAAAGAGAAATTGCCGGCCGAATCGATTGCAGAAATCGAGTCAGCATGGGGACCGTTGATGCGCCAGTTGGGATATGAGTTGACGTCCGACCACTTCGGCACGGGTCAGAAAACGGAATCGCCAGAACTTGTAAAGGAACACATCTAGGGAACGCCGAGTAGTTCTCCTTCCGGCCCGTATGCGCAAATTCGAAAAAGGTCAGATCATCAAGAACATCAGTTCGAGTTGGTTCTCTCTGGGAATCAACATCGTGACTGGAATTTTTCTGTCTCCCTTCATTCTTCATCATTTGGGAGACACGGCGTTCGGCGTCTGGGTTCTGATCTTCTCGGTCACCGGGTACTACGGACTTTTTGACCTTGGCATCCGGTCCTCAGTCGTGCGCTACGTTTCCAAATTCACGGCGACCGACGAAAACGAAGAACTAGCCAAGGTCGTCAATACCAGCCTCTTCAGCTATAGCTGTATCGGACTCGCGAGCCTCCTCGTCACGCTACTGCTGTGCTTCAACGTCGAACATGTCTTCGCGAAGATTCCAGCGGAGATGATTCCGACCGCGCGCTGGCTGCTTTTCATGGTTGGCGCTTCGGTAGCGCTGGGATTTCCTCTGGGAGTTTTCGGCGGATTCCTGGAAGGCTTGCAGCGGTTCTACGTCCTCAACTGGACGAACGTCGTCGCAACCCTGCTGCGGACGTGGCTCATCGTAGTCGTGCTCAGCCGGGGATACGGCCTGCTGATGGTGGCGTTCATTACGATCGTTCTCCCGATGATCGCTTCCATCGTCCGCGCCGGCATCGCCTTGAGTATTCGGCCCGTTCCATTCGGTTTCAAGTACATCGACCGGCCTACATTCCGCCGGATCGTGAATTACAGCAGTTCGACGTTCCTGATCATGGTGGCGGGCCGCCTGAAGTTCAAGACCGACGAAATCGTCATCGGCACGATGCTGTCAGCGGCGGCGGTTACCTACTTCAACATCGGCAACCGCATCGTAGACTATGCCGGGCAGGTCGTGACCACGCTCGCGCAAGTCTTTACGCCCATGTCGAGCCAGTCGGAAGCCAAGGGCGACAAGAACCGTCTGCGGAAGATTTTTGTGGTCGGAAACCGCGTATGCGCATTCATTATTTTTCCCATTTGCGCGACCCTCATCATTCTCGGAAAATCTGTGATCGAGGTATGGATGGGGAAGAAGTACCTCACGACCGACAGCTATCCCGTGCTCGTGATCATGATCATAGCCTGCACGCTGTGGTGGTCGCAGAGCGCCTCCGGACGGGTTTTGTTTGGGATGTCCAAGCACAGCACATGGGCAAAGGTCACGCTCATTGAGGGTGTGTCGAACCTGATCCTCAGCATTCTTCTGGTGCGGCCGTTCGGCATCATCGGCGACGCGTTCGGCACTGCCATCCCGCTAGCGTGCAGCACGATCTTCTTCATGCCTCGCCATGTTTCGAAACTGCTCGATATTCGTTTGCGAACGTACTTGCGGGAGGCCTATGTTCTGCCGTTTCTGTTGACGATGCCGCTGGTGGCCACTCTTCTTTTGTTGAAGCAGTGGTTTGTACCTCACAACTACCGGGGGCTGGGACTCCAATTGGCGATTGGTGGAGCAGTCTATGGATCCGGATTGGCATGGGCGTACTTCAGCAACCGCGCCTTCCAGACAGGTCAGCTCGTGGTCAAGACTGAACCGAAGCCCGAGCAATTTGAGGCCATCGCGGAAGCGGTGGACTCGACTCGCGGTGAGGTCTAACCCTCGAGTCGATCGCACCGCTCTAGTCGTCGTCCGGCCCTTCGGGCGGCCGCTTATCGTTCAAGAAAAACTGGGCGTCCAACTTGGCTGGTATTTGTTTGAACGTGAGGGGCGTCTGATTCATGTCGAAACAATCGGACAGACTGTCAGATCGCGAATCCGCATAGCCGACCGCAGGATCAATCTCCGGCAAACCGAAGTTGTTCTCGATAAATTTCAAAATACTTCCAAAATCGTGCGTGGCGTGCGAGATGAAGCCTGCCTTGGCATAAGGCGACACGACGATCAGCGGCACGCGCAATCCGTACTCGTAAGAGTTATGAATAGCGGGCGGGGGAACGTGATCGTACCAGCCTCCCCAATCGTCCCAGGTGATGATGATTGCGGTGTCTTTCCAATATTGGCTGTTGCCGATCGCGTTAACGACCGACGCTACCCATGACGGCCCGGAACCATCGTTGCCCTTGGCGTGATCGGAAGAAGCGTTTGTGGGAATCACCCAACTGACGGCCGCCAGCTTTCCGGCGCTAATATCCGTCAGCACTTGCGTCTGCCCAAGCACGACATGGTTGTTCCATTCCGCTCCCACGCAACTTGTTCCGTTAGGCGGTGCTTTATCGGGTCCGCACATATGCTCAATCGCGTTCGGGCCGGTCCAGATCGAACCCGCAAGAGGCGAATAGTATTTCCAGCTCAGGGGCCTCGCATCCAGAAGGTCAGTCAATGTGGGATGTTCGAAGCAGGGATAGATCGTCTGCGTTTCGTTGGTCAGGGCATTGAAATCGGTGGTGTCGATAATCTTCACGACTCCGTCAGGAGGCGCGATGCATCCAGTCTGCCCCGCATCGGTGTTGGTAGGATTCTCCGAAACGCTCATCACGCTTGTTTCGCTGATCGCGGAAGTCCCCGAAATGATGTATTGATGAGCAGGGAAGCTCGGCCCCTGGTTGGTCTGGAACATGCGGTCGCCGAATGTGTAGGTTTCGGCGAGCGTGAAGTAGGGCTGTACGTCGGATGCTTGCACGTACTGAAACTGCGGGTTGGGCGGAGCACAGTCCGGATTGTTGTCCGGGCACGAGACCTTGACCAGGTCGGAGCCGTCCATGGCCCCATTGTCCCACTGCGAAAGAAAGGCGTGATGGCTATGGCCGAAATCGTATTCTGTCACAAGCGGGCCCGGAGTTAACGGGATCGTCTGTCCCAGAGAATTTTTCCCGCTACTTGCGAGATCTGCGCCCCGTGCAATGAGTACTGGATCGTGAAATAGATTGTCGGGCGTGCGATTTTCCTGAAAAATGATGACGACATGATTGATTTTTGTGGGGGGCGGCTGGTGTCCGCCGTTGCCGGCAACCCCGCCGCAACCATTCATGCTGATGAGGAACGTTGCGATTCCAGCTACGATGCCGACCAGCAAGAGCACCTTGAAGCGAACCATGGGGGAGACCTCCTGAACTGACTACTCAAATCCCAAGCAGATTGAATGGAACCTTCCGCCATGACCTCGTCCCGCCGAGGCAACCTTGTGTCCAACCAGGAGCGGTTGGGCGCGCCCCGCTCGGGGCAAGATTTCCTGACTGTGTTAACCCGCCTCTGAAAATTAATATGCGCACTTTTTGTGGAAGGTTGTACCTCGTTAGGGCAGGTTGCCGGGCAGTGTCCCCACTTACGCAGCGCTGCCAGTAGGCGAAACAATCGATGCACTGTTAAAATGATGCGACCCACCTAAGTACCATGTGGGGCTATAGCTCAGCTGGGAGAGCGCGTCGTTCGCAACGACGAGGCCGTCGGTTCGATCCCGACTAGCTCCACCAAATTCAACTCCAAGATGACTCCGCTATGCATGAAGTTCTTCGCCGCGTTCGGCGGCTTTTTCTGGTTGTTTTTCAATGGTTTGTGCATGCCAAGTGGTTCTTATGTGAAATCCGCCGCGTAGTTCTGCTAACATACGTACACTCCCTCAGGCTTAAGTGCTTAGATTTGCATCACTTTGGCGGTTCAGGTTTTGGAACCCGGGATGCTCAATTGAAGACGGCTCTCCCCGCTGTCATTCCCGAGACTCGCTGTTGGTAGGAGCACGATTGAACGGTTCGAACGAAGGGAAGCAGGTTCGGAGGAGACGCCGCTGGTATCGGCGGAGATTGCGTCTGCAGCGCGGTTTGCTGACTGCGACCATGCTGCTCCTTCTAGCCGGTGCGTGCTGGCAGAGTGCTGCGCGATGGTTATCCCTTCCGTCCCTCCATGCTTCGAATTTCCTGCCGCAATCATTTTGGACCCGGGGGAATATTCGAAACAATCTCGCGCTCATGTCGCATGCCGGCACGGTGCGCGTGTCACGATCCGGACGCAGTACCTATCCTTACTCGGTGATTCCGGGTGGGGTGAGCGATATCGCGGACCTTCGGGAGCATGCGGCACGCGACTACGTGGTTCGTCGCCACTTCGCCGGCTTCAACTATGCTCGCGCCCGACTGGTTCGGTCACAGAAAGCCCGCGAAGTTTATCTTTCCTATCGATTGCGGGATCGGATTTTTTGGACGCGCAAGAAAGTCCGTCTGCTGGAAGCGGAACTCCTGATTACCGACGGCACGATTACCGCCCGCGCCCGTTGTGGCAACCAGGTTTCGGAAACGCCGAAAGAAGAAGTTTCGGATGAAGAGCCGGCGCAGGATGTTTTGGATGAACCTGTCGCCAACATTGCGGCGATTGGCCCGGTGCTGCCGATTCAATTTCTGAATGTGCATCCCAATATGCCGGGCGTCGACGGCAATCCCCCGAGCGGCCCTCAGTTGTTTGCCGGTGGCTTCAACTTTCCTTACGTAGATTTCGGCGTGTCGATCCATCACCTCTGCAAACCGGGCGAGCAAGACAAGCGGTGCAAGCATCACCACAAGCCTCCCGCAGTACCCGAACCGGGCTCATTGCTACTGATTGGCTCCGGATTGGCATTGGTTTACTGGCGGTATCGCCGCCAGGTAACCGAGGCGTAAATACCCTCAAGATGCAGCGTTTTTAGGCCCGACCCCTCCTGCGAGCCGTTCTCGAAATTGGTGCTACGACTTCCGAGTATTAGCCTGCCATACTGACAGGCGTTAGACTCAGGCATAGCACCCATGACTCGCCTATCCCGTTGCACGTGGTTACTCGCGTTTGGAATTCTGCCGCTTGTGCCTCTCTGCGCGCAGAATCCGATCCGTGTGCAGCATGTGGTCGTCATGGGAGGCGGATCGGCAATCGAGGTTGAAATTCAAGCTTCGGGAACGGTCGTCCCGCAGTGCCAGGTGATCACAGGGCCAGATCGAATTATCGTGGATTTCCCAGGCACAGTGCCCGCCGCCGAACTACGCACTGTAAACGTCAATCGCGGCGCTTTGAAGACGATTCGCGCGGGACTGTTCTCAGCGAATCCGCCTGTGACGCGCGTCGTGCTCGACTTGAGCGAGCCGCAAACCTACCAAGTGTTTTCCGTCCGCAATGTCGTGATGCTGAAGGTCGGAACCGTGAAGCCCTCCGGCGCCAAGATGATGAACGCAGCGCTCACTTCAGATTCGAGCGCGCCTGCCGCCGAGATCCAGACTGCTCCCGCTGCTCCACCTAAGCCTCCGTTGGAAGTGACTTTTGAAAATGGCTTGCTCCGGATTCACACCGAGCGCGCGACTCTCTCGCAGGTGCTATTCGAAGTGCAGCGGCAAACCGGTGCGGAGATTGCGATTCCTGCTGGTGCGGAGAGCGAAGAGATTGCTGTTGAATTGGGACCGGCCCCTGCGAGAGAAGTGCTGGCCGCGCTACTGAATGGATCGCGCTACAACTTCATCTTCGTGGGGAACAATCGCGGCCGAACGTTTCAGAAGGCGATACTCAGCGTTCGCTGACGCCGGTCTACTGCATTTCAATCGGAGAAAATCCTGGCAACGCCTACTGGTTTGAGACCAGACGCACTGGAATGGCGGACGCACCGGTTCCTAGAATTGGCTGACCGGTTGCCAGATCACCGCAGCCCGCCATGTTGATAATCGTGGCATTGATCTTCGTACCTGTCATGGTCGTTCCCTGCGGGTTAAGAAACAGTTGGAGGAAGCCAATCACCTGAACAGGGGACGTCGTGACGGCACCCTGATCCTTAAATACCGGGACGTTGACCAAAGAATTGCTCACCAGAATGTTCTGGCCCGCGGCGCCGGCGACAGTATTTGCATTTCCGGCGAGGTATTGAAACGGAGGGCTAGGTACGGCGAGCGGGTCAATGCTGTCGCTATCGCCGTCGGCGCCATTGTCGTGGATGAGGACTTTAGCGGCGTCAATCGTGTCTGTGTTTCGATCAATGCCGCTCGTTGGCGTATAGATATTGAGATCAATCTTGAAATTGGCGTTCAAGCCGCAAGTGATGGGCTGCGGCACGCATCCTGCAACGCCCTTCTGGTAGGAGCTAAGGCCGGCAGCGGCCAGGGGTAACGACTGCGTCGGTTCGACGAACTGTTGGGGATCGGTACCCGTTGGATCAATGGCTGCTGGGAAGTACTTTCCTGCAGCCTTGTTGAGCACTCCGGTGCAACTGTCGCAGGCGTCTTCGAGCAACCAACTCTGGCCTGAGAGACTGTTATTGAAAATGGTACCGCTCGCGTTGAAAATTGGATTCCCGCTTCCCGTGGGGTCCAGATTTGGCAGTAGCCACGGTTTGGCGCAAACCGGTGCGATCGGGCCGCCCGCGCCCAACGCCAGAGCGTTTCCAGATGGGTTGTACGCTTCAGCGGTGGCGGTGGCCGTAACGGCTACCTGGGCGCTACCGAAGATCCGCGCAAAGAATGTGGGCAAATCGTTTCGGGCGACTACTACTCTGACGCGCGGGTTGTATTCAGTCCCGATGGTCGGCGGAAAGGTGACCGTCACTTCGGCGGGGTTTAAGTTTCTCCCACCCACTTTGTTCTGTGCAGCCACCTGGGTGGCGGCATTGCTGGCGAGAGTATGGGCAAGAGCCTCGATGAATGCCGAAGGCCTGGATGTTGATCCCGAGTTCGCCATCACGCGTGCTCCGGCGAGTGCAGCTCCGTCAGCAGCAATTTGGGCCTCACTGCGGGCCGTGTAGAACGTCACAAAGTCGATCGCCAGAACTGCCATTGCTCCCACAACAAACAGCAGGATGATAGCGACCAGCAAAATGATGACGCCGCGTTCGCCTTTCGATTTCGGTGTTTTTCGGTGGCGTCGCACAAGGCCTCACATCTGATTTTGCACGGTGGCAGTCTGGCGCAAGTCCGTGATGGCTGCGTAAGATGCTCCCGGGATTAGCAATTGAATCACAGTATTGAACCGCCAATGATAAGGAAAGCCCACCGTCACTGCCGTGCTCACCGTAGGTTGGCCTGCAACAAACAGTCCCCGATCAATCGTGATCGTAAGGTCATCGGGGCAACCAGTAATGGTATAGGTCCAGACCAGTCCAACGTTCGAAGGGGCCGCTGCCGATGCTTTGCAGGTTCCCTGATTTGCTAGAGGTAGGACACTGTCGGACGCCAACGAATTGAAGACGACATCCACGACCGGTTGGAGCGAGTCCGGGTTCGAGATGGACGCATCCATATCGCCCGTCGGTTGACCAGCCGCTGCACTGGCTCCTGAGCGCGCCGCGTGTTCGATCTTCTGCTTCACGTTATAAGCGCCACTGAAGTCGTAGATGCCGACGATGAATACCACCAACAACGGCAACACGATCGCGAACTCAAGCAACGCTGAACCGGCAGCATCGTGCCCGATCGCTTGGCAGCGTCGCATCTAGTTCTCCATCCGGTTTTGCGCTTGTGCCTTCAAAACGATCTGCTGAAGATTCAGGGAAGTGAAGGGCAAGTTCATCTGGAACGGATACTGGAAACTCACAATCGATCCGCATTGCGGCACGGTTCCAGTGGGGTTCAAAACCACTGAGCGGCAGATAGTGATGTTATTGCCGGTGGTCGAGCAATTCCCAGGCGGCGCGGGCAGGGGACATGAAATGACGGACGGAAAGTAGACTACGATCTGGCTTGGGTCGAGGCTGGAAGATCTCAGAACTGAAAAAACTGAATCTTGCACGGTGGTATCGCCAGGAAAATTGGTACTGCCCCACTGATCCGCGGGCTGGATACAGGTTCCACAGGTGGGACGCGCCGCAACCATCGCTCCTTGTTCCGCTGCATGGGTGATTGTCGAATAGATATTGAAGGCGCGGCCAAACCAGACAATTCCCATCAGGAACATGAAAACGAGCGGCAGAACCAGTGCCACTTCCGCGATTTCTGCGCCGTCCGTCCGTTCGAGTCTTTGCAGAATTCTCATCATCACTACCTTAGAACTTACCGGTTGCCTTCCCAACACCAAGTAGCAAAACCGTAAACGCCATCGCCACTCCAAACGGAATTTTCGTGGACTGCGTACTATCCAGCGATACTTCCGATCCGGGCATCCGCAATTGAAAAAAAGCCTCCAATATGCCGACGATGTTGCGTAACGTCGCCAGCAGCCGACCCTTCCAAATTACTACCGCCAGCGCCATCACCCCTGCAACCAGCACCGTTCCCATCAGGACATTGACGAGTTGTCCGGGCCCGAGGCAAGCGCCGAGGGCTCCAGCCAGCTTCCAGTCCCCGGCCCCCAAGCTTCGCAGCAGAACGAAGGGTAGAAGCAAAAGCAGGCCAAGTGCGGATCCCAGAAGAGCATTCTTGATGCCTTCCCACCCGAACAAGATTGCATTAGTCCCGATTCCTGCAACCAAGCCGGATACGGTCAACCAGTTGGGGATTCGCCGGTAGCGCCCGTCCAAAATGCCCGCGCAAATCGCCGTCAGTACAGCCGGAATCCAGGGGCCAAGCATCGGTTCTCAGTTCTCAGTTCCCAGAAAAACCCGCTGCGAGCTTGAAACCCGCAGCCAATCGGCTACCTGCAAGCTTACTTTGGGTACTTTAGGGCTTTTGGGAGGCTAAGACAAGTTTTCAGTGAGGGGGGATGTCCGCGGTTCCACGTCCTCAGAAAGCCGCACAGCGCGGCAAGTCCGAGAACGGGGAACCGGGAACTGAGAGCAGCTATCTGGAAACCGGGCTGGGCATGTTCCGCTCAGCGATGATCTTCTTGGCATTGTCCGCCAGAGCGCGTGCCTGCGGAAGAAGATCCAGGGCTTTGATCACTTCCGGATCGGTTTCCGCCCTGACTTTCAGCCCTTCTTCCTGACCGAAGGAATCGACGAACAACTCGCTCTTGATGTTGGAACGCAGCCAGTCGTGGCTTTCAATCAGTTCGCCTTCGGTGAACGCAATTTTTTCTTCGTCGAGGAACTTGCGGAAGTCCTGTAATACGGCATCGTCCACTTCAAACCCTTGCGTGACTTTATGGCTGGTCACGTAGTGCTTGGCGAAATTGAAAAATGCGTAGTGCTGCAGCAAAGTGTCCTGAAACTTGTTGGACTTGACCGCCGGCAGCTTTACATCCGGCAAGATCCCGCCGCCACCGTAGACCGTACGGCCGCTGTCGGTGAGCTTCACTTCGTGGTTTGCGTTATTTTCTTCTTTGTCACGCGCGTAGTAATAGTCGTAAAGCGAGAGATTGGAGTAGTCGCGCTGGATCAGGCGTCCGCTCGGGGTGTAGTAGCGGGCGGTAGTCAGTGCCAGTCCAGTATTTTCCGCGAGCGGATACACCGTCTGCACCAAACCCTTGCCGAAGGTCGTTTCTCCCACAATGAGTCCGCGATCGTGATCCTGAATCGCGCCGGCCACGATCTCCGCAGCCGATGCCGTGCCGCGATTGACCAGCACCACCAGCGGATAGTCTTTGCCGCCGTTGCCATGGGCTGCCGTGTATCGCTTCTCGGGTGACGATCGGCCGTGGTGCGAGACGATCAGTTGTCCCTTCTTCAGGAACTTGTCAGCCACGCCCACGCCCTCGCTCAAGAGGCCGCCGGGATTTTGACGGAGATCGAGGATCAGGCCTTTGACGTCTCCCATTTCTTCCAGTGCTGCGGCCACTTCCCGTTCCGTGGTTTCCTGAAACCCGGAAACGTGCATGTATCCGATGCCGGGCTTGATCATGAAATGCAAGTCGACGCTGTAACGCGGAATTTCATCGCGGACGACTGCGAATTCGAGTGGATGGTCCGCGCCTTCGCGGAGCATGGTGATCCGAACGGTCGTCCCTTTCGGTCCTTTGAGCAGGTCAGCGACGTCGGAGGTGGTCATGTTGTCGGTGGCCTTGCCATCGACGGCAGCGATGATGTCGCCCGGATGAATGCCCGCGCGGTAGGCCGGGGTGCCGGCAAACGGGGCGATCACAATGACCTTGTTGTTACGGGGGCCGACCGTCATCCCTACGCCGTAATACTTGCCGCGCTGTTCTTCGCGGAGCAGGGAATAGGATTTCGGATCAAAAAAGTTCGAATGCGGATCGAGCGAATGCAGCATCCCCGGGATCGCGCCGTTATAAATGGCTTTGTCCGCGCTCACCGGTTCGGCGTAGTTTTCCTCCACCGCTTCATACACTTGGGTGAACTGCTTGTAGCTCTCGCGGACGTCCGAATCACTGCTGGGAGTGGTTGCGGGCGGGCTAACCCGTTGCGCAAATACCATGCCAAGCAGGCCGAATACAGCGAGGATGAATACGACGAGGAACAGTGAACGACGCGAACTACCAGCCATTTTTCGAGATCCTTGGGCAGGGAGATGTGGAGGGATCCTGCCGCATCTGAGCGCAGTATAGCACGCAAAAACGCCTACCTGATTAGACGCAAGATTCGCCCTAGAGTTACCTGAGTCCCGCAACTTAGGGGCAAATAACACCCGTAGACATCGTGGAATAGTCCTTTTCGATTGGACGGTCCGGTGTCAACTAGAAGAACCGCGTCACGCCTTCTTCGAGGACGACCACTTTGTCTTTCACGCCGGCGTGTTCGGCTTCCTGCGCCAGCAATTCCAATGGCTCGTCCACCGGTTCGTGGGACAGCCGGAAGGTTCCATAGTGCATAGGAACCATCCAGCGGGACTTCAGGTCGAGGAAGGCCCGCATGGCGTCCGCCGGGTCGGTGTGGACATTGCGAAATTGTTCAGGGTTATAGGCGCCGATCGGAAGCAATGCCAACTCCGGAGCGAGGCGCTGCCCAATTTCGCGAAAACCTGAGAAGTAGGCTGTATCGCCAGCGTGATAGACGGAATGCTTGCCGTCGCGAAGAACGTACCCGCCATAGCCACGATGCGAGTCCTTAATGATGCGCGCTCCCCAATGGCGCGATGGCACGTGCGTGATATCGAGTCCGCGGTGGCGGTAGGTATTCCACCACTCCAGTTCTACAATGTCCTCGAACCCGAGATCCGAGACGAGATCGAACACGTGGTGCGGAATGACCAGAGTGGGGGATTTTCCGCGTTGCTGCCGAGTCTGCCGCGCAATCGTCCGCAGGGAATGCCGGTGCAAATGATCGAAATGCGCGTGCGTGACAAGTATTACGTCGACCGGAGGCAGGTCGCGCATGTGCAATCCAGGTTTCCGGATACGTTTTAGCAAGAACAGCCAGCGCGCGAAGTTTGGATCAATGACGACGCTCTGTCCGCCGATCTGCAGAAAAAAGCTGGAGTGTCCTATAAACGTAAGTCCCAGTTCACCATTGGTTGCGAGCTGCGGGATGTGAGTCTGTCCGGAGCGCGGCGTGACCGCGGAGTGGCGCACGAGTCGCGTAAACTCGCTGGCTCGTTTGCGCAGTGCGGGATTGTTGAGTGACGCCTTTAACATTCTCTTGTGTTCACGCTGTACAAAGTACGACTTCCTGCCAACCGCATCGATTGCATCTCCTTATGAGATGCCGCGTTTCGAGCCTCGATGCTACTTCTTCTTCGGGACTGATGATTTCAGTGTAGAACAACCGGATTGTCTTGACCGTAACTTTCCTGGTCATATCTAATTCGAATGTTCATCAGGAGAAAAGTGGAATGCGCGTTGCCTTTTTGGGAATGGGAATCATGGGACGGCCGATGGCCGCGAACCTTGTCAAAGCAGGACACGAAGTCAGCATCTGGAACCGGAGCGCCAACCCGGAGAAAGACATTGCTGGTGCCCGAACCGCGTCGACTCCGTCGGATGCTGCGCGTGGTGCGGAAGTCGTGTGGATGTGCGTGTCGGATACGAAGGCGGTGGAAAATGTGCTGTTCGGCCCGAGCGGCGTAGAAGAGTCGCTTGCCGAAGGAATGATCATCGCGGACTCGAGCACGATATCTCCATCGGCCACGCTGCGTTTTGCCGAGCGCGTGAAGAGACGCGGTGTTCACTACGTCGATGCTCCTGTGACCGGTTCGAAAATTGCCGCGGAAGGCGGCGCCCTGATCTTCATGGCCGGAGGGGAAGAGTCTGTCCTAGCAACCCTCGCCCCGCTATTTCAATCGATGGGAAAACAGGTATTCCCGATGGGCGACACTGGAAAAGGCCAAGCCACCAAACTCGCGATGAACCTCCAGATTGCGCTGATCTATGAAGGATTCGCTGAAGCCCTCACACTCGCGACCAAGCTGGGCGTTGACATCGCCCGCCTGCTGCCGCTGATTCAAGCCTCCATGATTCGATCCGGCGTCGTCGACTACAAGGCGCCCTTCATCATGAAGCGCGATTTCTCTCCGAACTTCCCTTTGCGCCTCATGCTGAAAGACATTCACCTCACGCTCGATGCCGCCAAAGAAGCGCGGGTTCGTTTGCCGGGACTGGAAGCCGTCGAAGAGGTTTACGATCTCGCTGCCGAGGAGGGTCATCAGGATCTCGACTACGCCGCGACCTTAACGTTGCTGGAAAAATGGGCGGGCGTGGAAGTCAAGGCTGGTGTCTAAGAAGGAAAAGGATTGGGCTTTCAAGCGCTGGAAGTTGGCGCTATAGGCAAGTGCACTTCAGCGTAACGACCGGGTACGGTTTGTCGATTTCACCCACCGCTGGAGTGGCTTTCGAGTTCTGACTTACTGCTTCGCGAACGCCCGGATGTAGTGCACCAGATTCCAGATGTCATCATCTTTGGCGCGGTCGCCTTCAAGCGGCATGTCGCCTTTGCCTTTGCGGATGATGTAGAAGAGCTCTCCGTCGGTGCGATCTTTCATGGCGTCCGGCTTGGTGAAGTCGGTGACGTTCTTGATGTCCGCGGCCATGTCGCCTTTGGCATCGCCTTTTTCACCGTGGCACATCGCGCAATCCAATGCATACATCTTTTTGGCTTTTGCCGTGCCCTCGGGGCTTGCTTTGACCGGGTTCTCTTTCTGGGCCGCTTCGGGCGGAATCTTGTACTCGGCGGGTGTTTTGGGAGTAGTCGGGGCTTGCTGCGTCTGCACGACGACAGCGAAGACCAAGAGGACGAAGCTGATCAGAATACTTCTTTTCAACACGACAACCTCCTTACCAGAAGCTCGGTTGAAAAACGCTACAACGGCATTCTACATGTCCCAAACCAGCTGAGAAGTGACAGCCATCACATGTGATGCCTTCTCTGGCCGTGAGCCGCTTTGCGGCGCCAGATTACAGCCCACGGCGCAAGCCGTGGGTCAGCATCGGGGCATCAAGCAGCCCGGCAGGGGCGAAAGAAAGGGCCAACGTAAGCAAAGAGATCGGTACGGATTTCGTCGGTGATGAGAGGACGACGGGCCTTCGTGCTGAAGATGTCGTGGACCACAACATTGCCGGCAGTGTGTGCCAAGTTTCTTGCGCCCCGTTGGGCTCTTCATATCTCTGCTATCGACCCCACGGCTAGCGCCGTGGGCTGTAATCTTGCGCCGCTTTGCGGCTTCAGCCTGATGCGCCCTTGCGCGATCTCGTCCGACGCACTGGCTGTGGTGGGCGGTGCCGCCCGTGCATTGCTGGTGTCACTAACAGACCCTAAGAGAATCGTTTCAAAGTGGATGTGATTTGGGATAGGGCGCTTTGTGACAAACCTGAAACCACTCTTCCGATGTGATCTGTCGATGCCATCTGTAATTTTCCAGGTTGGCGGATACCAGTCCAATTCGTGAAGATTACGCTGGTAACTCCTTTGTCCTGCCGGGATTACACAAGTATTACAGTGCTTCCGGGCTTCCCCTGCTATGTTCCTAGCAGTGAATCTTAGTGGGGAGCAGCCAGCATGAATTCAAGTCCTGAAGTTGGTGTGGGCGTTGATATGGATAGAGAACACCAGAGCGAGGCGGGTATTAATTGGGGTACCGCAATCGCAATGGCATTTTTCCACGTAGGCGCGATCGCCGCTTTGTTCTTTTTCACTTGGAAGGCGCTCTTCGTCGCGATGTTCCTGTGGTGGATTTCCGGGAGCCTCGGCATTGGGATGAGCTATCACCGGCTGTTGACCCATCGGGGATACAAGACTCCGAAGTGGGTGGAATATTTTCTGACCTGGTGCGCGACGCTGGCGCTCGAAGGTGGACCGATTTTCTGGGTTGCGACCCATCGCATTCATCACCAATTTTCTGACGAGCACGGCGATCCGCATTCTCCCAACGACGGCAAGTGGTGGTCGCACATGGGATGGATTCTGACTGGCCGCTCGATGCACCACGACACGACCACTCTTTCCCGCTACGTGCCGGATCTGACCAAAGATAAAGTCCATGTCTGGTTGACCAAGTATCACTACACTTCGAACATCATTGTGGCAGTGATCCTGTACGCGATCGGCGGACTGCCGTTCCTGTTCTGGGGCGTTTTCATGCGCGTCGTCGTAGGGCTGCACGCGACCTGGATGGTCAACTCGGTTACGCACATGTGGGGATCGCGCCGCTTCGCAACCAAAGACCTTTCGACCAACAATTTCGTGGTCGCGCTGATGACGTTCGGCGAAGGCTGGCATAACAATCACCACGCGCATCCGGTCTCCGCGCGTCATGGCCTGACCTGGTACGAAATTGATCTCAACTGGTACGGCATCTGGGCGCTGAAGAAACTCGGATTGGCCCGGCACATCTACAAGATCAATCTCGATAACCTGCCTCCGAAGCCGGCCCTGACTCGCGACCTCAATGCAGCCAGTCTCGCAGCCGCCGCCGGGAACGACTAGGGAATCGGGTGTCAGGTCTCAGCTGTTAGGTGGCAGGAAAACCTGCCGCCCCCAGCTCTTTCCAAATCGATTGACGGATGCGTGTGCCTTCCTCGAGTTTCCTGAGACCTGACACCTGACACCTGCTCTTCTACAATCTCCTTGTGCGGATTATCTCGCGGCAAAGGGCGATCTATTTTGCGATCACGCTGGGCGTTTGCCTGGTGGTGGCGGCCACTGCGCTCAACGTGGGCTGGATCATCCTCAACTGGCGCGAGGGGATCAAACTCTTTCTAGGAGCAATCCTTTTTCTCGGAATCATTGCCGGACTTGTGTTGAATACAATTTTTCTGGTCCGCGAGATTCGCCGCAATGAACAGCACGACAGCTTTATCAACGCGGTGACTCACGAACTGAAGACGCCAATCGCGTCCATCCGGCTCTACCTTCAGACTCTGCAACGCCGCGAAGTGGATGCGGAACAGCGCCGCGAGTTTTATCAGTCGATGCTGCTCGATACCGAACGCCTGATGCACACAGTCGAGCAGGTTCTGAAAGCCGGAGAGGCCGCGCAGCGTAAGCGTCCCGCTCATCTGTCTCCGCTGGAGTTCAATGGGCTGGTGCGGGAGTGTATCGATCTTGCTCGATCCCGGCATCACTTGCAGCCCGAGGCTCTTGAATATAGGGAGTCGCTGAATGGAACGGGATCAGCCGAAGTAGAAGGCGATCCAGAGGAATTGCGGACGGCCGTTTCCAACCTGCTCGACAATGCAGTGAAGTATTCGCCCGACGTCGTTCAGATTGCCGTCGAATTGGAGGTGCCCGATGCTGACCACGTCGTGTTGCGCGTACGCGATCATGGCGTCGGCATCCCGCAGCATGAACTGAAACGCATCTTCAAACGGTTTTACCGGGTGGCGCAGCGTTCGCGGTCGCGGGTGAAGGGCACAGGGCTCGGCCTGTTCATCGTGCGAGCGATCGCCCGCAGGCATGGTGGAAAAGTGTTTGCGCAAAGCGAAGGGCTGGGGAAGGGAACAACCGTGACTCTCGAATTGCCCCGGAGGGCGGCATGAGCCGCGTTCTAGTAGTCGAAGATGAAGCTCACCTCGCGCAGGGACTCCGCTTCAATCTGGAAGCCGAAGGTCATGCCGTGGAAGTTTCGGGAGACGGCGAATCTGCCCTGGCGCGACTGGTCGAGAAGCACGAACCGTTCGACGCGATGGTCCTGGACGTGATGTTGCCAGGAAAGAGTGGCTTCACGGTCGCCGAAGAGTTGCGCCAGCGAAAGAACTATATTCCGATTCTGATGTTGACGGCCCGCGGGCGAGCGGAAGACGTACTCCAAGGCTTTGCGTCGGGTGCCGACGACTACCTTCCCAAACCGTTTGAACTTCCCATCCTGATCGCACGCCTCGACGGCCTGCTGCGCCGAACTTCCTGGATGCGGGAGTCTGTGCCGCACGCTCCCGTGCACAAGGACGACCCGGCGAGTTCCGGGACACAGGGACGGCCTGACGTGTTTAGCTTCGATGGCATGACGATCGATTTCGGCGAACTCGAACTGCGCACGCTCGGGAATACCATCCACCTGACGTTGATGGAAGCAGAGTTTCTGCGCCATCTGATCCGCAACAATGGAAAGGTGGTGTCACGAAAATCGATCCTCGAGGAAGTCTGGGGCCTGCGGGAAGACACCGACACGCGCGCAATCGATAACTTCGTGGTGCGCCTGCGGAGGTATATCGAGGAAGACCCGTCCCAGCCCAAGCACTTACAGACCGTTCGCGGTGTGGGTTATCGGTTTGTGGCGGAGCCGGAATAGGTCGTCAACCCCTCATTCCAGTTATTCGTTAAATGGTCGCCTGGTGAACCGCGTTTGCAGTTGCCGCCATACGGTATACTCTCTGGTCCTTCAGAACCGTGACGCGTGTTGACCCTGCCGAAAGAGTTTTGCGGAGCAACGCACTTCGTCCGGCAAGCGCTGGCAGGTTTGTGAATTTGAGTTGTCCAGAGGGGGAGTTGTGCGTTTTATTCCAACGGAAGCAAAATTTTTCGAGCTTTTTGCCGAACTCTCAGGCTACCTCACCGAGGGTGCAAAACTTCTGCGCGGCATCCTCGAAGATCCTTATGACCTGGATATGCGCGTCGAACAAGTCCAGGCGATTGAGCACAAGGGCGACCGTGCGACCCACGCCATCATCACCAAACTCAATCAGAGTTTCATCACTCCATTCGACCGCGAGGACATTCACAAACTTGCTTCCTCGCTCGATGACGTTCTTGACTTCACCAACGCTGCCGCCAACCGGCTCGTCATGTACAAAATTACGCAGCCGCCTCCCGCCGCTTCCGAACTCGCGGGCCTGATCGTGCTGCAGTGCGAGGAACTCGCGCAGGGTGTGTCTTTGCTTGAGAAGAATGGCGCAGTCATGAAGCATTGTGAAGAAGTGAACCGCCTGGAAGACGAAGCGGACCACGTCAGCCGAAGGGCGATTGCATCGCTGTTCGACGGCGAAAAGGATCCCATTAAGCTCATCAAGCTCAAGGAACTCTTCGAGGTTCTGGAAGTGGCTACGGACAAAGCGGAAGACGCGGCCAACGTCCTGGAAGCGATCGTTCTCAAGAGCGCCTAGTTTCACATTTGCGGTTACGGAATATCCTGGAGGCCACGCGTTCCGGTGCATACCGACGTTCTGCTTGTCCTGATTACGATCCTGGTCGCGCTCATCTTTGATTTCGTGAATGGATTTCACGATTCGGCGAACAGCATCGCCACCGTCGTTTCCACTCGTGTTCTCTCTCCCAAACTTGCCGTATTGTGGGCCGCGGCGTTTAACTTCCTCGCCGCATTTTTTCTTGGAACCGCCGTCGCTAAGACCATCGGCAGCGGCATGATTCATCTCGAATTTGTGGATCAGTACGTAGTCCTCGCTGGTCTGTTCGGCGCCATCGTTTGGGACTTGCTGACCTGGTGGTGGGGCTTGCCCACTTCTTCCTCGCATGCATTAATCGGCGGATATGCGGGGGCGGCCATGACGAATGCCGCTCTCCACCATGGAATCGGTTCAATCTTCTCTGTCGTCATTCCACATGGCTGGTATAAAACCCTGATCTTCATCGCGGTTGCACCCATGATCGGACTGGTTCTCGGGTTCCTCTTCATGGTGTCAGTGCATTGGATTTTCCGCCGTTCCGCGCCCCAACCGGTTGACCACCTGTTCCGCAGGCTGCAACTGCTTTCTGCCGCTGCCTACAGCCTGGGACACGGCGCCAACGACGCCCAGAAGACCATGGGGATCATCGCTGGTGCTTTGTACACCGGCGGATTCATGACCAAGTCCGACATGCTCGGCGGCTGGGGCGGGTTTCATTGGCCCATCATTCTGGGTGCGCATGCTGCGATCGCCCTCGGAACCTACTTTGGCGGCTGGCGTATCGTCAAGACCATGGGCCAGAAGATCACCAAGCTGAAGCCCGTCGGAGGTTTCTGCGCTGAGACTGCCGGCGCCATCACGCTTTTTGCCACCGCCGTGGCCGGTATCCCCGTGAGCACGACCCACACCATCACCGGCGCGATCGTAGGAGTCGGCGCCGTCCAACGCCTTTCCGCTGTCCGCTGGGGGATCGCCGGCCGCATCATCTGGGCCTGGGTATTCACGATCCCCGCTGCCGCTCTTCTGGCCGCAGTAACCTTCGCAATCATGAATCGCTTTGCCTGAGTTTGGAATAGACCTCGGACTACCATTGTGTTCTGCCGCGAAAAATATTTGTTTTTGTAGGGCGGTGAGGTCAACGCCGTGGCGAAGAGGGTCAAGAAGCGAACGACGAGCGACGCTTCTAGTGTTGCTTGGCGGAGGAACTCATCGCCAGTTCCCGGAACAATCCCAAAACCTGCGCGGCGGTATTCTCGTCCGACAGGGTTTCGAGCGCGACGGTGGCGGTGAAGTGCGGAGAAGTAGGATTGAAGCGGACGTTCAGGAAATCCTTGTCGCGCCACGCCGTGAGCGCGTTGATCACGGCAGTAAGTTCCGGCGGCCAAGAGTCCTTCGTCGTCAGTACGACTGGGCCGGGACGACTCAGTGTCCACGTGCGGGTCTGGGAGGCACTGTCTTTTGCGGAGTGACCGGACCAGCGGCGTCGGATTACGTCCAGGTGGAAGCCGGGCGGAAACCCCATGTCGGCTTCGAAAGTCAGGGTTTCGGACTGTTTCCGCCAGCGACTTAGAAACCACTGTACGGGAAACGGGCGAGGCTGCAATCGAACGGTGAGGCGGGCGTCTTCAAACCAGCGCGAAGACAAGCGGAGCGTGGCTTTCAATTGCGTGCTGCCAGCCTTCCATTTCGGTTCGAGAACGCGTCCTTTGCCGAGGCAGGCGCCCTGTACCCAGTGCAGCAAAGCGGTTCCGCGGCGCCGGTTGTAGACCACAAACCAGCCGTACCACAGCAGCAGCAATGCTGCCGCTACGCCGAGATCGATCAGGAAGAAGCGCCCCACGGTACCCTCTGCTCCGGAAATCCTACGTCTATGGATGCAACAGCGCAAGAGGTAGTTAGAGAAAATCAGCAGGTCGGATTTTTTCGGATTCTCCCGCTAGAATAGCGGCGTGTCATTCCATATCCGGCCCTTCCAAAAAACGGATTTCGAAGCGTTATGGCAGATGGATCAGATCTGCTTTGATCCACTGCTCGCGTATTCGCGTCCGGAACTGGCGATTTATATGCGCCGTCCGGGGGCGTTCACGCTGGTGGCGGAATCCTTGGACGAAGGCGATAGCACAAAGGTCGCGCGCGCGATCTTGGGATTCATCGTCGCCGAGCCGCGTCGCCGGACAGGGCACATCATCACCATTGACGTTCTGCCGACCACAAGACGTTCGGGAATCGGTTCGTCTTTGTTGCAGGCGGCGGAAGATCGGTTGCAGGCAGCCGGCGCACTGGTGGTGGAACTGGAAACCGCGGTAAACAATGCCGCCGCCATCCAGTTTTACAAGCGCAAAGAATATTTCGTGGAAAAGACTGTCCCCGGCTACTATTCCAACCATCTGGACGCGTTGGTGATGCGCAAGGATTTGGTCACCGTCGCGAACAAGCTGTAGAGACGGGGCTTGCCCCGTCTCCTGTTGCGATGAAATACGAACGGGCCCTATGGGCATGTTGCTGCCAGAGACGCGGCAATCCGCGTCTCTACCAGTTGTTCTTCTTAGCTTGCGGTAATGTTGGAACCGGAAAATCTATTCATGAAAATTGCCATTCAGGGTGAACTCGGGTCGTTCAGTCATCAGGCGGCCGAAACGATGTTGCCGGGAGCAAAGATTGTCCCGTGCGCGCGTTCTTTGGAAGTGTTTGACCGCGTTGGCAAAGGCACGGTCGGTGGCGCCGTGATCCCGATCGAGAATTCGCTGGCGGGATCGGTGGCCGAACACTTCGATCTTTTGTTGAGCCGTGAGGTCCATATTGTCAGCGAATTTCGGCTGCGGATCGTGCACAACCTGATTGCCGCGCCGGGCGTGAAGTTTGGCGACATCCGCAAGGTCTATTCCCATCCCATCGCAATCGAACAGTGTCGCGATCTGTTTGCGAAGTATCCCAAACTGGAGCCAACGCCGTTTTATGACACGGCAGGCAGCGTTAAGCACGTGGTTGGTAACGGACTCCGCGATGCTGCGGGAATCGCCAGCCGCCGTGCCGCTGAAGTGTATGCAGGGAAGATCCTCAAAGCCGGCATCGAGGATGACAAGAAGAACTTCACGCGTTTCTTTTCGATTCACCGCGGCCTTGCCCAAGGCGGAAGATCGCGCGCAAGTCGCAAGGCTGGGAAGACATCCCTTGCCTTTGTCGTGCGCAATATACCCGGCGCATTGTTCAAGGCGCTCAGCGTGTTTGCACTGCGCGATATCAGCCTGACGAAAATCGAATCTCGCCCGATGCGCGGACGTCCCTGGGAGTACGTGTTCTTTGTGGACCTGCTCCGTGGCGACGATGAAGCGGCGCGCAACGCGTTGCATCATCTCGGGGAAGTGGCTGAACTGGTGAAAGTCCTCGGAATTTATCCTCCTGCCTGATGTGACGGATGCAGTCCGGTCACGTGGCTACGTCACAGTGAGCAGTGACGGGCTCCACCGTCTTTCCTATTTTGCTGACCTAGTCTGAAATTGGACTGCAAGCAGTCTGGAGCCCCAGGAGGACTTCCATGCGTCATATGAGATTTGCAGGGATTGTTGTTGTAAGTTGCATTCTTGTGCTGTGTGCCTTTGCCGTAGCTGGCCAGAATCCGATGGGAGTGGCGAACCGGTATCAAGTGAGCTTCACCGAACAGGTCTGGATTGCCGACACCATGCTTCCCGTAGGCGACTACGAAATTCGGCATGTGATGGAAGGCCAAGATCACATCATGATTTTCCGGCAATTGAAAGTTCGCAAGCCGGCCGAAGTTCGAGCGAAATGTACGTTGGTGCCGTTGCAGGAGAAAGCCTCGGATACGCAGAAGATCTACACCCTCAACGCGGCTAATCAACGGGTACTGCACGAGTTAATTTTCAAAGGCGACCTCGCCCGGCACGTGTTTTAGATCTAAGTGAGCCCGTTTTGACCGGCAGGGAGCGCACCATTCCGGGCGCTCCCGCCACCCTGGGCCTACCCCAGGGGTCACGCACCCTTGTGTGTCTTGCAAAAAACCTAAAAACGTCTAGAATTCAACGGCCTAGAGCAAAGCCCTGCATCTTTTTTGCGAATGGGATCATCCAAGGTTGAGTGAAAGTCACTCAAGGTCAAAGTATGACGAAATCAGATCAGACCGAAATCACTACTTACGATACTTCGGGACGTTCCTTGCCCATTCTGCCGGTGCGCGACACGGTGTTGTTTCCGCACGCGGTTTTGCCGCTGACGGTGGGTCGCGACAGTTCAGTCCAGTTAATCAACTCGCTGGGTGAGGACAAAACGATTGTGGTGGTCGCACAGCGCGAAGCGCGCGTGGACGCCCCTCAGCCTACCGACCTGTACACCGTGGGGACGCTCGCAATTGTCCACAAAGTGGTCAAGATGCCGAACCAAAGCCTGTTCGTGTTCGCGGAAGGCCTGGAGCGTGTGCGGCTGACGGAGTTTTCGCAGCTCACGCCGTTCATGCGCGCGCAGGTGGAGACCATCCCGGAAACTATTCCGCCCAAGAATTCTGAAATCGAAGCGCTGCAGCGCAATGTGCTGACCCTGTTTCAGCAGATCGTTGCCGGTTCGCCGACGCTTTCGGATGAACTCTCGACGGTCGCGATGAATATTGAAGAGCCGGGACGCCTGGTGGATTTCATCGCCTCGTCGCTTCCGTCGCTTAGTACGTCCGACAAGCAGGACACGCTCGAGACTACGGACGTTCGCACCCGTCTTGAAAAAGTGAATCAGCATCTCGCGAAGGAGCTGGAAGTTCAGCAACTGCGCAACAAGATCCAGTCCGAAGTACAAGACCGCGTGCAGCAGACCCAGCGGGAGTACTACCTGCGCGAGCAAATGAAGGCGATCCAGAAAGAACTGGGCGAGCAGGATGAAGGCGCGCGCGATACGGAAGATTTGAAGGCGAAGATCGAATCCGCCGGCATGCCCGACGACGTGAAGAAAGAAGCGCTGAAGGAACTCGGACGCCTTTCTCGCATGTCGCCGATGGCTGCCGACTACTCGGTGACTCGGAACTATATCGAGTGGCTCGCGGTATTGCCGTGGGAGAAGACTTCAGGCGGCGCGATTGAAATTCCGAAAGCGAAAGAGATTCTCGACGCCGATCACTACGATTTGCAGAAGGTGAAAGACCGCATTCTCGACTACCTGTCCGTGCGCCGGTTGAAGCCGTCGATGAAGGGGCCGATTCTCTGCTTTGTCGGACCTCCCGGAGTAGGCAAGACCTCGCTTGGTAAATCGATCGCGCGGGCGCTGGGGCGCAAGTTCGTGCGTTTGTCCCTCGGCGGCGTGCATGATGAAGCCGAGATCCGCGGACACCGTCGTACGTACATCGGAGCTTTGCCCGGACAGATCATTCAAGGCATTCGCCGCGCGGAGACCAAAGATCCGGTCTTCATGCTCGATGAAATCGATAAGGTCGGGCGCGATTTCCGTGGCGATCCAGCGTCGGCGTTGCTGGAAGCGCTTGATCCTGAGCAGAACTCGACTTTCCGCGACAACTATTTGGATGTGACGTTCGATCTTTCGAAGGTTCTGTTCATTACGACCGCGAATATGCTCGACCCGATCGCGGAGCCGTTGCGCGATCGTATGGAGATCATCGAACTGCAGGGATACACGGAAGAAGAAAAAGTTCATATCTCGTTCCAGTACCTGATTCCGCGCCAGATTGAAGAAAACGGAATCACGCAGGAGCAGATTGAATTTCCTCCCGAATCGGTGAGCTTCGTGATTCGTCACTACACGCGCGAAGCCGGAGTCCGCAACCTGGAACGTACGATCGGGACGATCTGCCGCAAGCAGGCGCGCCGGCTGGCGGAAGGGAAGACGGAGAAACTGGTCGTCACCAAGGAAATCATTGTGGAATTTCTGGGTGGGATCAAGATTCGCAGCGAAGGCGAAATTGCCGAGCGCACGAAACGAGCGGGCGTGGTGGTTGGGCTGGCGTGGACGCCGTCTGGCGGCGACGTGCTGTTTGTCGAAGCGAACCTGATGAAAGGCAAAGGCGGTCTCACGATTACCGGCCAGATTCAGGACGTGATGCGCGAGTCCATGCAGGCTGGCCTGAGTTGGGTACGCTCGAACGCCTCGCAATTGGGAATCGACGAAGAATTTTTCGCCACCCATGACATCCACATTCACGTGCCGGCGGGAGCAATCCCCAAGGACGGTCCGTCGGCGGGCGTGACGATTGTGACAGCACTGGTCTCGTTGTTAACGGGCCGGCAGGTTCGTCCGTTGACCGCAATGACTGGGGAAATCACCTTGAGCGGCAATGTGCTTCCGGTGGGCGGAATCAAAGAAAAGGTTCTCGCCGCCAAGCGCGCAGGGGTGCATGACGTAATTCTGCCCGCAGACAACCAGACCAACGTCGAGGAAGACCTGACGCCGGAACAATTGCTAGGACTGACTCCGCACTACGTCAAGACCATTGACGAGGTCCTGGAGTTCGCACTCCCGACCTCGGAGAAAGAAGTACGCCAGGACGCAGAAGAGCGCGAGAAAGTCCTGAGTACGCAGAATGCGTAGAGACAGTGCTTAGTGATTCGTTGTTAGTGATTTGAAAGTCCGCGACGCAGAGACGAGGCAAGCCTCGTCTCTTTTTTTGCGTCGACCTGAACCCTTATTCCGTCGCCGCGTGCGGCACGCGGTTCTCCACCGGTTTGACTGTCTTCAGGTAGGCGAATATCGCTTTCAGATCCTCGTCGGTCATGCGCCGATAGCCATCCCACGGCATGATCGGATTCAAGGGCCGCCCCATCACAGATCCAGTTCGCAGAGCTTCGACAAACCGGTTTTCGTCGTAGTAGGAAATGCCGGTCTTGTCGGGAGTGATGTTCGCACTCTTCGCGTAGCCCCACGGTCCTTTGAATTCCATTCCGCCGGCAAACGCCTTATCGCGGTCAGGCTGGCCATTCACCGCGGGAGTGTGGCAGTCCTGGCAACTGGCGAGCGTCACCAGATACGCTCCCCTTCGTTCCGGCGTCGATAAATCAGGCGGAGCCACGGGGGCGGTCAGAGGTTCCGGCGCGCTGCGAATCAGGTACTTCACAGGAGATGCAATTTCCGTCTGCGGCAGCGGATTGCGCACGGCAGGCAAAGAGCGGATGTAAACCACCACCGACGCAAGATCTTCATCCGACATGCGGCGGAAATTCGGATAGGGCATGAGCGGGAAAAGCGTGCGTCCATCATGGCCGATGCCTTCACGAATCGCGCGCGCTAGTTGATCGTCCGTCCATGAACCGGCGCCGGTCTCTTTATCGGCGGTCAGGTTCGGAGCGACGATGCGTCCGGGGAAACCTTCGCCGGGGAAGAGTTGTCCTGCCCCTTCGCGCCCTGCCACGAGTGCTCCACCGGGCGACTTCCAGTCGTGCTCAGTGTGGCAGTCGAGGCATCCCAGAACAGCACGCGAGAGATATTCTCCACGCGCCAGGCGGGCAGGCGTGGAGTCAAAGTGCCGGTCGGTCAGAGCACGTGATCGAGGTCCCAGGAAAGGCCGCCAGCCGACCGTAAACGTGATGGCAGACGCCAGAATCAACACTAGAAAGCCGACTACGTAGAGGAAAATCTTCAGGCCCTTGCTCATTGTCGATAGGCTCGTTGGGCAGAAATCCGCATCGGAGGTGAGTAATCCGACGGTGTCTGCTCTGGAAGTATAACGGCAAACACGCGACAATAGCTTCCTCTGAGAAACGAAGATTCGATGCCCACTGCTCCAGTCCCCGCTCCCGCAAAACCACAGCGCAAGCTAGGGCTGCGCGCCTGGATGGAGACCGTCCTTGTGGAATGCGAGCACGCCGCCGCGGGCTTCGAAGCAGATCCGGTTCACGATTTGCGCGTTGCCATCCGCCGCTGCCGGTCGCTCGCGGATGGATTGATGGCGATGGACCCAGACCCATCCTGGAAAGAAATGAAAAAAGCCGGGCGGAAAGTCTTCCAGTCTCTCGGCGGCTTGCGTGATTTGCAGGTCATGCAGCATTGGATCGAAAAAATCAGCGATGCAGACGATCCGGTCGCGATCAAGCTTCTCGCTCACGTGCGTACCCGGGAAATCGAATGCAAACAGGAAGCGTTGAAAGAACTGCAGCAGTTTGATCGTAAACAGTGGCGGCAATGGAGCCGAAATCTGCCGAGTCGGGCCGCGCTTGTGCGTCCGGGCAGCGTAGTGTTCCAACATCTCGCACTGGAGAAGTGGACTGCCGCCTATGGCCTGCACAAGCGGGCGCTTCGCACGCGCTCCCAGACGGCTTTCCACGAATTACGGATCGGCATTAAAAGGTTTCGCTACACGGTTGAGAATTTTCTGCCGTGCGAGCACGCCGCTTGGGGCGCTGACCTCAAAGACCTGCAGGATTTTCTTGGCGAAGTCCACGACCTCGATGTGCTGTGGAATACGGCGGTGCAGATTAGCGCTTTTCCCGATCTTGAACACCGCACGCGCTGGCGTCAAAAGCTTACGGAAGAACGCTCCAAGAGGCTGGAACGCTATCGCGAAAAAATGGTGGGCAACCAATCTCTGTGGCGCGTCTGGAGGGCGGCACTACCTTCCGGGCCGGACCTGCGTGCCGCGGCCATGGCCCGACTCCGGACCTGGGCGAGCTATCTGGATCCCGATTTCATGCACTCGCAGCGCGTCGCTCAACTGTCGCTCTCGCTGTATGACGGGCTGACGCAGGCGGGACTGCTGCCACCGAACCCGGAGCATGATTCCCGCGACGTCCTGCACGCAGCTGCATTGCTGCATGACGTGGGGAAGGCCAAGGGAGACAAGGCGCATCACAAAGATTCGTTCAAGATGATCCGGAACCTCACCCAGCCGCTCGGCTGGACGGCTCGCGAGCTGCAGCTGGCAGCTGTGGTGGCACGCTATCATCGCGGAGCCCTGCCGCGTCCGCGTAAAAAGAGTGTGCAGTTTCTCGAACTCGGAGATCGCCGAGTGGTTCTGCAACTGGCTGGAGTGTTGCGCCTCGCCAATGCGCTGGATACCCACAACGGCACCACGCCTCGTCTCAAGATCGCGCTCGATGACAAAACGATTCATTTGCAAGCGGCAGGTTACAACCCGCTCGACCGGTCGGCCCAACAGGTCGCGGCCGCACGGCATCTGCTGGAAGTGGTACTGCGGCGCCCGGTACTCGTCAGTTCTCTGCCGGATAAGGCAATGACCCCACCGCGAAACGCGAAGCTCGTGGATCGAAGCTCGTAGCTCGTAGCTGCTCCGGCACTTTTCAAAACTCCGATCATCATTCATTCTTAGCATGTGACTCACGCAAAACTGGTTTCGATGGCCGTGGCTTGGCTGCGGCGGTATCGCTGTGGAGTGGTGTTGTCCGAACAAGCCTGCGCCAGCGGCGAGATGCCCGACGCGATCGGGTGGAAGAAAGCCTGCCATTCGGTGCTGGTGGAATGCAAAGTGTCGCGCGGAGATTTCCTGGCCGATCGCGCGAAGCCGTTTCGCGCCAAGCCGGAAATCGGCGTCGGTTGTGAGCGGTTCTATCTGGCGGCGACAGGACTTATCCGAATCGACGAGCTTCCGGCCGGATGGGGACTGCTCGAAGTGGCAGGACGCGAGATCGAAAAGACGAAAGCCTCGGCGAAGAATCTGCGCACCCCGGTTGGATTTGGTTACGAAATGAATCTCCTGCTCGCGAGTTTGCGTCGCGTCGAAGTGCGCATCGAACCGCAAAGCATCACTGACTTCCTAAAGTGGAAGAACCGAATGGCGGAATATAACCGGGGCACCCTGCCTGAGGGGATCGTGGCCGCCGAAGAGGAATCCAACCTGTTTCTTGAACCCATGGCCGGGGATTGACGGTCAGACGCAATTCACCGCAGAGACGCAGAGAACGGCGAAGTCAATCAAGAGAAGCAGTCATGAGCTGTGCTCGGCGACCTCGGCGTCTCAGCGGTGAAATCGATATTTTGCGCAAAAAGAAACCGGACTGGTTGGTCCGGTTTCTGGAGCGTCGTGTGCGATGCGGTTACATCACGCGCGGCGCGCTGGGTATGGAGTTTGCCGATGTGGTGGCACCGGATATCCCCCTCGCCAGCAAAATCGTTCAGAGAGAGCGAGGATGCAGACACCCGGATAAGTGCATCTGGTTTGCCAGGGATCCGACTTCGACAAAAAGATCTAGGAATATGGGTAAAATGCTGATTTATAGAGGGATAAATGACGTAGTCCGGCGCATCTGCTGGGGTCGCGGCGAGCCAGCTTCCTAAGAAGGGTGTTCAAAACATTGCACACGTTTGTGTGCGGTCCAGTCGGGCCTAGATTTCCCTGCGTCCTTCCATGGCCTTCAGCATGGTGACTTCGTCGGTGTATTCGATGTCGCTGCCGACCGGGATGCCCATGGCGATCCGGGTCACGCGCAGGCCGTGGCGGCGGAGTTGCTGGGCCAGGTAATTGGCCGTTGCTTCTCCCTCGACCGTGGGGTTCGTGGCGAGGATCACTTCTTCGATCTGTCCACCCTGTACGCGGGTCAACAGGTTGCCGATACGGAGCTGTTCCGGCCCTACGCCATGCAGCGGGGAAATTGATCCATGGAGAACGTGGTACACGCCATTGAAATGCCGTGTCTTTTCCACGGACGCGATGTTGGTCGGTTCCTCCACCACGCAGACCAGTTTCTGATTGCGCGTGGGACTGCTGCAGTAGACGCAGGGGTCGACGTCGGTAATGTTGTTGCAGATGGAGCACAGGCGCAGGCTGGCCTTGACGTCCCGCACGGCGCCCGCCAGTGCTTCGGCATCGTCGTCGCTGGAGCGCAGGATATGGAACGCCAAACGCTGCGCCGTCTTGCTGCCGATGCCCGGCAGCTTTTTGAGTTCATCGATCAGCCGGGTCATCGGCTCGGCAAACTTGGACATAAGTTGATTTTTGTTGGTGATTAGTAATTACTGCTGTTCGATGTCGTGGGAGTCGTGGGCTTTGTGATTTTCAATTGCCAGATTGCAAATTACAAGTTGAGTCCCATTCCGCCCATCATTCCGCCTACGCTCGCTTGCATGGCTTCATCGATCTTGCGTCCCGCTTCATTCACGGCGGCCGTAACGAGATCTTGCAACATCTCGACGTCACCCGACTTCACGGCTTCAGGATCGATCACGATGCTGAGCACCTGTTTGCGGCCGTCCATCTTTACCGTGACCGTGCCACCGCCTGCGGATGCATCGACGACAGTCTCCTGCATCTTCTTCTGCAGCGTTTCGTACTGCTGCTTGGCCTGCGACATCAGTTCTTGCAAATTGAAAGACATAAGAAATTGGTAATTTCAAACCTTCCGCAATCAGCGATGCTGCTGATTTCCACCGCTAATTTACAAATTGATTCATTCCTTCTCTCGATAGTCGATGACGGTTCTGATTTCCGCTCCAAATTTTTCCTGCATGCTGCGGACGATCGGGTCCAGCTCAGCACGGCTACGGGCGCTTCCATTGGCGGACGGACGCCGCACGGGAGACGCAACTTGTGCCGATCCTCCTGGGAGCACTTGCACCTTCATCGGCCGTCCTGCTGCACCGCTGACCGCAGCGGAGGAAAGCCTGCGCGCATCGGCGGTGAACGACATATCGATCATCGTGCTCGAGAGCGCAACTTTCGCGATCAAGGCGTTTCCTTCCACGCTCCATTGCGCCGTTTCCAGCATGGAAACCAGCATGGGCTGTCCACCAAGCGCATTCAGGGCAACGTCGCGCAGGGACTCAGCATTCACTTCAGTCTTGGCTTCAGTCTTAACCTCACTCCTGGTCGCGATCTGCGGTTCGGGCGCTAGTTCCGCAACCGCCGCCATTTCAGCGACTGCCGGTGCCGCCGATCCCATGATGACCACGGCGCCTCCTGAACTGGCGGGACGCGCACTGCTGGAAGCGATGTCGTTCTGCGTTTCCGCCTTGGGCGCACCCTTGCGCGCGGAGTCGGCGGCAAACGGAGACACATAGTTGGAACGTGCCGGAACGGGTGGCTCGGTGCGGCGGACCTCACTCGGCGGTGCCAGCATGGGACGTCCCGCTGGTCGCGGAGTTGTCGAAGAAGCAGATGGCGCTACGTCACTCAGTAATTGTTCGAGCGGCAGCAATCGTTGCGCGTGCGACATTTTCAGGAGGCCCAGTTCCAGGTGGAAACGCTGATCCTGGCGATAGCCGAGTTCTCCGTGAGTCCGCAGCATGATCTGCAGGTATCGCGCCAGATCTTCTTCGCTGAAAAGATCGGCTATGCGTCCCGCTCGCGATCGTTCATCGTCAGAAATCTGAAGCAAGGGCGAATCCTTGCCGGCAATTTTTGCAACCGTCACGTTGCGCAGGAACCGTACCAACTGCCGGGCGAAGTGAGCGGGACTGTGTCCTTCGCTGATCAATTCATCGACCAGCAGCAATATCTTCTCGCTCGAACTCTCCGACACTCCCTGCATCACCGTTTCGAGAGCTCCCGCTGGGGCCGCACCAATCAGGCGGCGAACGGAATCGAGCGTGAGATGGTCGGCGGTCGAGGCGATGGCCTGATCGAGAATCGAGAGCGCATCACGGATCGAGCCATCCCCGGCCTCTGCCAATAGGGCCAGCGCGTCTTCGTCGGCGGGAATATTTTCGCGGCGGGTCAACTCGCGCAATTGACCGAGGATGTCTGCAAACTTGACCGCCCGAAAACTGAAATGCTGGCAGCGCGAGCGGATGGTTTGTGGAATATCTTCCGGCTGCGTTGTCGCCAGCATGAACACGACGTGCGACGGCGGCTCCTCGAGCGTCTTCAGAAGGGCATTGAAGGCGGCATCCGTGATCTGGTGCGCTTCATCGAGGATGTAAATCTTGAAGCGGTCACGTGCCGGGAGATAGCGCGCCGCTTCGCGCAACTCGCGAATTTCGTCGATGCCGCGATTGGTGGCGGCGTCAATTTCAATGACATCCACTGCGTTGCCGGCTCGAATCTCCGTGCAGGATTCGCAGATGCCGCAAGGCTCAGGGACCGGTCTTGCCGACGAACGGCAATTCAGCGCCATCGCCAGAATGCGCGCGACCGTCGTTTTGCCGATCCCGCGATGCCCGCTGAAGATGTAGCCATGAGCAATGCGTTCCTGCTCGATGGCATTTTTCAGAGTCTGGGTAACATGCTCCTGGCCGATGACGTCGGAGAATTTCTGCGGGCGATACTTACGGGCCAGTACCTGGTAGCTCATGAGGAATTTTTGATTATACAGGCTCCGAACGAGTCGCTCGTATGGCGAAAAGGCCGATTTTGCAACGAAAAATGGGGCACGGTGCTTGCGCGGAAACTCCGGGCGCGGTAGGCTTTTGCACTGGACCGATGCTGGTCGAATGCTGTTGTTCGGCACGTGATCTGGACCGTGGTCCGAACAAGGAGAAATGTATGCAATTGCGTCTGAGCACCCGAACCGTGGACGGCGTGTTGGTCGTGGATGGAAGCGGCCGCATTGTGTTTGGCGAGGAGTCCGCGAGCCTGCGGGATGCGGTGAAGAAACTGCTGAGCGAGAGTCCGAAAGTTGTCCTCAATTTGCGCGACGTGACGTATATCGACTCCGGCGGCTTGGGCACGCTGGTCTCGCTCTATACGACTGCCAAGAACGCCGGTGGCGCTTTGAAACTGGCCAGCCTCACGCAGCGCGTCGACGACCTGCTGCAAGTCACGAAGTTGGTGACGATCTTTGAAGTGTTCGAGAATGAACAGGCCGCAGTGGCGTCGTTCAAGTCGGCTGCGTAGATTTTCCGGGGCCTCGTTCGAGGCCCCAATTCCTTCATGATCCCGAAAATACTGTTCCTGTTAGCGCTCGTCTTTGCGGCCAGCGGATGGGTTTCTCCGCCCCTCGCGCTCGCGTTGGGGCTGGCGTTCGGACTTATCTTCGCGAATCCTTACCCAGAGCCAACCGCGAAACTCTCCAGGATTCTTCTGCAGGCGAGCGTGGTCGGGCTTGGTTTTGGCATGAACCTGCACGATGTCGTGCGTGCTGGGCGAAGCGGATTCGTCTACACCCTGCTGGGCATCGCGTTCGCAATGACCATCGGGATGGCGCTGGGGCGGTTACTCAACGTCCAGCGCATTCCAGCTTTTCTGATTTCAACGGGGACAGCAATCTGCGGCGGCAGTGCGATTGCCGCCGTGGGCCCGGTGGCAGGAGCCAGCAGTGAAGAAATGGCCGTGTCGCTAGGCACGATATTCGTTCTCAATTCCGTGGCTCTACTGACGTTCCCGTTCATCGGCGGATGGTTTCATCTTAGCCAGTCGCAGTTCGGCTTGTGGGCTGCGCTTGCGATCCACGACACGAGTTCGGTGGTGGGAGCGGCCGCGAAGTACGGTGCGGTGGCGCTTGCGGTGGGCACAACTGTGAAACTGGCGCGAGCTTTGTGGATCGTCCCTTTGACGCTCTCCACCGCGCTGGCTCGTCACGCGAAGGCGAAAATTCAGTGGCCGTGGTTTATCGCGCTCTTTTGCCTCGCGGCAGTCTGCAATACCTATCTGAATGCGGGATCGGCGATCTATCCATGGATCAGCAAGGCGGCGCGGATCGGTATGACGGTTACGCTGTTTCTGATTGGGAGTGGGATCTCGATCGGCACGCTGAAACAAGTCGGGCCGCGTCCATTGATTCAAGGAATTTTATTGTGGCTGGTGGTTTCGGTTACATCGCTCTGGCTGATCCGCATGGGCTGGATCGGGATCTGATGTCTAGAATCCCGCCCAAGCGAAGTTTGGACGGGGCACCTCGGTTTCGGACTAGTTCAAGTCCGATAGTTCCAGTAAGGACATATTGTTTGGAACGGAACTGTGGAGAGTTATAAGGGTGCGAATCTGTCCGGCAGTCAAGGGGTATGTCTGATCCGACCACCGAAATTTTGAGGCGTCCGTGGAATCGGTCACGATGACTTCATAGGTTGCTGCGGCCAGGTTTTGATAGTCGCTAGCCTGTTGGTACGCCAGGCTGGAAATTGTGGGCGTGACATTGGTGATGTCAGTTCCCGGAGTCACGATGTAAACGTCTACCAGCGGAGGATCTCCCGCTGTAGGACCGGACGCAGCGTGAATCAGGCGCAGCTTGATGTTGCCGGATGGCGGCGCACTGTTGTCGTCCGTCTTGAGCAGCGCGGCGATGGTTGGAGGAACGGAGTTGGCCAGCCCCACGATGAGTAGGGTGTATTTCTTCTGGCTGGCGAAGGCTATCGTTGAATTGATCAGGTCGGTTGTGGTTCCCGTGTCGCGCACTTCAATTCTTCGCGTGCCGGCGCTCAGAACGACATAGTCGCTTGCCGGCGACACATTCCCATAGGCCAGACCGGTTGCGACTGTTTTTCCGTCCGCCGCGACGTCCTGCGGGGCTGCATCCACCGAGGCGTGCACGAACCGCACCTGGGAGTGGTCTGTTCCACAACTCGTTTCTAGAAAACCAAGAGTCGCCACTGCCAGCAGCAGGACCGCACTTCTTGATGCCCGTGACATGTTTTTCTCCGGCGCCTTCCCGACCTGGGATGCAGATTTCGTGTTCCAGTTTTATCGATTCTATAATCTCTTGTACATTGAGCGCCGGTGAAAAAGCCAAGACCATTCCGTTTAACTACAAAAGCAAAATCGCCGACGGAAGCGAAACGCCTCCGAATCGTGTTCTGCATTCGCTCGCTTCCGAAAGGCCGGGTGTCGACTTACGGAGCCATCGCTCGAGCGGCAGGCTGGGTGGGCGCGGCGCGCCAGACGGCACAGGTTCTGCGGAAGGTGCCTGGACTGCCCTGGCATCGCGTGGTCGGAGCAGGGGGAGCCATCAAATGTCCAGGAGAAGCGGGCGCTGAGCAGAGGTTCCGCCTGCAGATGGAGGGCGTCAGCTTTCGCGGCGCGCGGGTGAACATGAAAGTGCACGAGCACAAATTTCCCAAAGCGCGTGCGCCTAAGTGAGAAGCGGCTTGCCGCGTCTCTACTGATAGTTCATCTGTCGTCTCAATGACCTGCTTCAGCGTGCTTCGGGAGTTGTCCTTCCAGGAGCTGGTGCAGACTATCAGCGGGGCAACGCAGCCCCACAAAGAAGCTCCCAAACAGCGCGTACACGGCGCTCACATGATCGAAGCGCATCTCGTAGATCAATTTCTTGAAGACCAGCGGATCGTCCGCAAATAAATCGACGCCCCACTCCCAGTCGTCGAATCCGATTGATCCAGTGATGATCTGCTTTACTTCGCCGGCGTACCGGCGGCCTACCATGCCGTGTTCGTTCATCTGGCGCTGGCGTTCTTCCATGGGCAGGCTGTACCAGTTCTTGTCTTCTCCGCGCTTGCGGTCCATCGGATAAAAGCATGCATACCGATTCGGCGGGATCGAAGGAAACAGGCGCGGTTTCATCGCTTCTTTCTGGCGGGCAATCGTTTCCCGGATAGATTTGTTCCATTCTTCGGAGTGCGGCTCAACTCCACGTTCGGCCAAGGCACGGTAGGTTTTCAGTGTCGATTCGTAGAGTCCGAGCTCGATAATCGATAAATAGGAGGTCGCCGTTTCCATGAACTCACTGAGGCGCAAGCGCCCAAGATCCAGTTCGGCCTGATTGAGATCGTCAAAACTTTCCCGGAAATGAAGGAACATCAGGTCGCCCTTGTGTCCGATCAGGGAAAACAGGGCCGATTGGCCATTCGTGCGCGATTCCATCTGCGCGAGCAGCTTTGAAGCTTCATCGGCGATCTGGCGACGCTCGCCTTCGGGTAGAGCGCGCCAGGCGGTCCAGCGAAAGCGCATCATCTGGTGCAGGGTGGAATATCCTTCGAGCGTCAACGGGACGGCAGGGAGTTGCCCCGAGGCTGCGGGCGTGCTCACCGGATGGGTGGGATTCATAGGCACATTGTAACTGGCGCTGCGGGGGATGCGTTGACCCGAAACGGGCAGTTTGTCCTGGTAAGGTACCCCAGCCGCCACGGTCCAGAGATTGCGGCACGGAGCGTCGGTATGCTACAAGCGCTATATGCGTAAATGGATGCGCGAGCGCATAACGCGCCGCAAAAAGGGTGATGCCAGCCCGCCGCAAGATCAGGCGAACGCGCCCGTCCCCTTGCAACCCAAGTATTTTGAGGCTTCCGAAGCCGCGCCCGAAGAACCGAAGAAGACGTCGAAAGTGGAGCGCGAACCGGAGCCTGCGCCGCACATCGAAGCCGAGCCGCCGGTCGCCGCTGCTGGGACAGAAGACCGAGCAGATGGCCGAGCCGAAGCTCGCCCCTCGCGCCGCCGCCGGGGCCGCGGAGGCCGCGGACGTGGCGCCCGCCCCAAACCCGCCGAAAGTGCTGTACAGCCAGCAGGAGTATCCGCAGTTGCGGCGGAGCCAGCTGCGGGACGCGCGTCAGCGGTTCCCGCTACGCCTGCGCCGAGCAAGGGAACAGTCGTGCTCGCGATCGGGCTACCGGGGTCGGGCAAGAGTTCCTGGTTCAAGCGTCACAATATTCGTCCGCTATCCAGCGATCTGCTGCGCGAACTATTGTTCGACGATGCTCAGGAGCAGCGCTTCCAGGATCTGGTTTTTTCAAACCTGCGATCGATGTTGAAGGCACGCCTGGTGGCTCGGCGTCCAGTGAACTATGTGGACGCAACCAACCTGACGCCTCACGACCGGCATAGCTGGATCAAGCTGGCAAAAGACTACGGTTACGAGGTGCACGGACTGTACTTCGACGTCCCGGTGGAACTCTGCCTGGAACGCAACCAGAAGCGGGACCGCGTGGTCGCAGAAGACATCATGCGTAAGATGGCCGGGAAGTTGAAGGCTCCAACATTCGAGGAAGGCTTCTCGAAGATTATTGTGGTCAGGGTGAAGCAGAAAGAAGCAGAGACAGGCTCCTAGCTTCTGGCTGCTAGCTTCTGGCAAACTGAGCCTGCTAGTAGCTAGTAGCCAGAAGCAGCCTCTAACCCTTCAAGTACGGCAATAATTCCTTGAACGCCGGCGATCCGGATGATCGCAGCAATTCATACATCATCATCTCAGTAGAAGAAATGACGGCGCCTGCCGCGCGCATGCGGTCGAGGCCTATGCGCCAATTCCATTCCACTCGCGAGCTGACTGCGTCGGACGCGACGTGAACCATGTAGCCCTCGCGCAGGGCCGCCAGTGCAGTTTGCATCACGCAAATATGCGTCTCCATACCGCAGAGCAGCACGGTCGTGCGTTGTCCGGGTAGGCGTTTCAGCGCAGAGCAGAAGACGTCGCTGCCGAAGCAAGAGAACATCACCTTGTCGATGGCGGTCACGTCGGGGAGCAGGGAAGCGATCTCCGGCGTCGTGTTGCCGAGACCCTTCGCGTATTGCGTGCTGACGATCGCCGGAATTTTCAGAATGCCCGCCAGCCGGATCAGGAGCTGCGAATTCCGCAGTAGCCGTTCGCGCTCCCAGATGGGCGGCAGAAGTTTCTCCTGGATGTCGACCACGATCAATGCGCACTGTTCCGCCTCAAGCGGTCGGCGCGCAATTTCTGCGTAGTCCGTGTCGAACTGAATGGTTCCACTCGTTGCCATGGGCAAATCCTCGTCTCAAAGGCGATTGTAACTCTGCAGACGCAGTGGGAAACGACTGCCAGCGAGTATTGACCCGATCCGGCGTGTTCCATAGAATCAAAGTACCCGGTAGCGATGTCCTGTCGACGCCGGGCAAGATTGCTGCCCCCTCGTTCAACGGCTAGGACACCTGCCTCTGGAGCAGGTTATCGGGGTTCGAATCCCTGGGGGGCAGCCAAAACCTTTCAAAGTTTACCGATCCCCGGTTTTCGATAGCCGTTGATTGTGCATCGTCTTCATCTGCGCTGCTCGAGTCCTGCCAGTATTTGCAGTTGAATCTGACCAGATCCCAAGACTTGCGACCTGGATGATATTCCACACAAACGGCGAATAGGTGGGTAGGAGTTAATTGCTGTTACCTGGGGAACACTTCGTGCGGGTCGTGACTGGTGTGTGGAAGAATCATCCAGCAAGACGATGACCCAGTCGCGCGGCCGGCCAATAAATGAACATCGGGCGGCCGATAATGTTTTCTCGCGGAATAAATCCCCAATAGCGGCTATCGTAGCTGACGTCGCGGTTGTCGCCCAAAGCAAAATAGCTTCCGGGCGGTACCACGATGTCATCGCCCTCCACATGGGAGCGGAATTCCTGCTGCCACCTTTCGTTAACTCCATACATCGCTAAAGGCGGCACGGCAGGAAAGTTATCCCCGTAAGAGGGGTAAGGGTTGTGGGCGAGCAACTGGTGTAAAGCGTACGGCTCGTCGAGTTTTTGGCCGTTGCGGTATACGACGCCGTCTCGCAGGTGGATGCGGTCGCCGGGAACGCCTATGATGCGCTTCACGGCGAAGAGACGGGGAGTATCGGGCGAGAGATAGACCACAATATCACCCTGCTGTGGTGAGCTGTTTTTGCGGTAGGAGTCGACGAAAATTCGGTCGCCCTGCATGATCGCCGGCTGCATTGATGTTGACGGTATAGAAAAAGCCCGAGCTCCTTTGGACAGCATGAGGCCGCCCATCATCGCATCGCCAAGGAAAAGCGCGGCCAAACTTGGTACAAGAATCAAGTACCGGGGCTTACTCGCCGCGCCTATCAGAAATGCATCCAGACTTGCAACGAGCGCGAGGCCCGTGGTTCCAATTTTGAGGACCACCAAGCCAACTAACGTGTCGTACAACGTCGTAGTCCACGTAAGGAATAACAAGAAAGCAAACACTGTGAGGTAGAGAATTGCCTTCTTCATTTCCTTCTTGATAAGTTGCCCCGAGCCAGGGACGATTGCTGAAAGCAACCCCGCCACGACTCGCTTCCCACTTTTCATTTCCATGGGGAGAAATGGTATCGGAAAAGCTAAAATCCAGCGCGGGTAGTCAGTTTACCTGTTGTGCGATCCTTCAACTGAAAAAGGCTCGGTTGACTGCGGCTGCCGGCTGGGTTGTATCGTTGCCTGATTGCCGTCGCGCCGGTGCTTTGGGCGCATTAGAATAAGTCCCAGAAAGATTCAAGGGAAACCCCGACCATGGCCATCGCGACCACCAATCCTGCAACCGGTGAAGTGCTGAAAACTTTCGACCCCCTCACTCCAGCTCAGATCGAACAGAAGATCCTGTTGGCAGCAACTGCATTCCAGACACACCGGCGAACGTCGTTCGCGGACCGCGCGCAGAAGATGTTACGTGCAGCCGATATTCTCGACGCGGAAAAAGAGGAATGCGGTCGCCTGATGACGCTCGAGATGGGGAAGACTCTGCGTTCCGCGGTCGCGGAGGCTGCCAAGTGCGCGAGTGGTTGCCGTTACTATGCTGAAAATGCGGAGCGCTTTCTCGCGGACGAGGTGGTCGAAACCGGAGCGAAGAGAAGTTTTATCCGCTATCAACCGCTGGGTCCGATATTAGCGATCATGCCGTGGAATTTTCCGTTCTGGCAGGTGTTTCGCTTTGTCGCTCCGGCTCTCATGGCCGGGAACGTGGGGCTTTTGAAACACGCTTCCAACGTTCCGCAGTGCGCACTCAAAATCGAAGACATTGTTCGCCGCGCCGGATTTCCAGAGGGAGTGTTTCAAACCTTACTGATCGGATCCGGCCCCGTGGACGGCATCCTGAACGACTCGCGCGTGGCAGCGGCGACTCTGACGGGGAGCGAACAGGCCGGGATCCAGGTGGGGATTTCGGCGGCCAAGCGGATCAAGAAAGTCGTGCTCGAACTGGGTGGGAGCGATCCGTTCATCGTGATGCCTAGCGCGGATCTCGACACCGCCGTGGCCACTGCGGTTGAGGCGCGCGTGCAAAACAATGGGCAGTCCTGTATTGCAGCCAAGCGTTTTATCGTCGCGGAATCGATTGCGGACGAATTTGAAAAAAAGTTTGTGAGCCGCATGCAGGCGTTGCAGGTGGGCGATCCATTCGAAGAAAAGACGCAGCTCGGACCGTTGGCGAATGCGGACGCGGTCACGTCGCTTGATGCCGATGTGAAAAAAAGTATGGCGGCGGGAGCGCGACTGCTCACCGGCGGGCATCCTCTGCAGCGGCCGGGGAATTTCTATGCACCGACGGTATTGACCGATATTCCCAAAGACTCGCCTGCGTATAGCGAAGAATTTTTTGGGCCTGTGGCATCACTCTTTCGTGTGAAGTCGGTGGATCAGGCGATTGCTCTCGCCAATGACAGCCGCTTTGGCCTCGGGGCGAGCGCCTGGACGAACGATCCTTCGGAGACCGAACGTTTCAGCAATGAACTGGAAGCGGGAATGGTGTTCCTGAACAAGATGGTCGCGTCCGATCCGAGAATGCCATTCGGAGGCGTGAAGTATTCCGGCCATGGCCGGGAACTTTCCGAGCACGGGATCCGGGAATTTGTGAATATCAAGACAGTGTGGCAGCAGTAGAAACCTCGAGTAGAGACGCGGCTTGCCGCGTCTCCGATCGCAGCGGGCGCGAATGGTGCAGGGGGAGACGAGGCAAGCCTCGTCTCTACACCAATGTGAGGGGGTAGTCGGCCATCATTCCGGCCAGATGCTCAGCGCGGTCTTCGACAAAATCTGCTGTTTGGTCTTCTCTGATAGGGGCAGTGCACGGAAATCATCGAGGTTCTTCTTGATCTCAGGAACGCCCGGCCCGGGCCAGTCCGTGCCGAACAACGTCTTGCCGGCAATTTCTTCCAGTCGTGGAAAATAATTGAGCAAAGCCTGCGGCGGGATGCCGCTGATATCGAGATAGACGTTGGGATGGCGGCGCAAAAGGAAAAACGCCGTATCCATCCACAGTGGTCGCCCGCCGTGCGCCAGCAAGATCTTCATCTTTGGAAAATCTACCGCGACATCGTCGACGTAGATGGGATCCCCATACCGGTTGCGAGCGCCTTCAAAAATTGATGTACCAGTGTGAAACATGACCGGAATCCCGTTCGCTTCCGCTGCCCGATAGATGATTTCGAGTTCCTTGACGCCTTTCAAGTAGTCGTTGGAATACAGCAGTTGATGCGGCGGATGAATCTTGATCATGCGAATACCGAGCCGAAGAATCTGTTCAACGTCCGCCATGATGTTCGTGCTGGTTTTCGGATTCAGGCCGCCGCAGGAAAGCAGGCGCCGTGGATTCTCTTTCGTGTAGTCGGCGATGAATTGATTGACTGCAGGCGTGAAGCCGATCACTTCCGGGGCTACGTAGTTGATCAAGACCGCACGATCAATACCCGCCTGATCGAGATATTTGAGAAAAGATTTTGCAGAAGCGCAGTATTCGACGATCTGGTCGTAGTTCGGCCGCTTGTTCTTCATGAGTGCAAGCGCAGACGGCTTGAACAACTCCAGCGGTTGAATGTGGATGTGGCAGTCGGTGATCACGGTGTGGGACGCGTTCTCTCCTGACGACAGGATTCGCGCCGCCCATTGTAATCGATGGAATAAAGCGAGGGAGAGGTCGCTACCGTGGCGCCTCGAAGCGATAGCCTACACCCCGCAGGGTCTTCAAATAGCGCGGGTGGCGGGCGTCTTTCTCGATTTTTTCGCGCAAGCGGCGGACGAACACATCAATCGAGCGCGGCGTCACAAAGGAACTTTCCTTCCAAACGGCATCAAGCAATTGATCGCGCGTGAATACGCGTCCGCGATGACGCGCCAAGTACTCGAGCAGCCTGAATTCGCGGACCGTGGTGAGCACGGTTCGTCCTTCGACACGGACGGTCATGGAACTGACATCAATTTCCAGTTCGCCCATCTGGATGACTTCAGTCGCTGGCGCTTCGGGTTGTCCGCGCAGGATGTTGCGTACGCGCGCGATCAGTTCGCGGGGGCTGAATGGCTTGGTGATGTAGCCATCACCGCCGACTTCGAAGGCTTGCACGCGATCGGGTTCCTGGGCGCGCGCCGAAAGAAAAATCACTGGTATTCGGGACAGGTGTTCGTGCTGGCGAATCTGCCGGCAGAGATCGAATCCGTTCATCCCGGGCAACATGATGTCGAGAAGAAAAAGCGCGGGCCGGTTCATCGCCGCCGAAGGAACCACGGGCGACCCTGAGAAGAAAGTCGAAACCTCATAGCCGGCGTTTCGGAGGTTGTGTTCGATCAGGCGGGAAACATCCAAGTCGTCTTCCACGACAAAGATGAGATCGAGGTAGCGAGGATTTTCCGCCGCCTCCGAATGTTCCAAGGGGGAAATCAGAGCTGTCGCCTCGTTGTCTGCTGAATTGGAAACTGCTCAACAAGCGTAGGCGGAACGTGTTGCGGCAGTATTGCGATTGTGTTACAGCCGGGTTAATTTCGGCCCTTTTGGATTGTTTCCGTAAACGCGAGTACGTGGGAGCTAGGAGCGTCCCGGTTTGCGCGTGGAAGCGGCAGAGGTTGACTGCCGCACGACCAGTTCGGGTTCGACCATAATGCGGCGAGAACCGTTGGTTGAGGCGGGCGCCGTAATGTTGCGGAGTACCGTCTCCGCCGCCAGGCGCCCCATTCGCCGCAACGGTTGGCGGACGGTGGTCAACCCGGGGTTTTGGAAAGCTGCGCTCTGAATATCGTCAAAGCCAACCACCGAGACATCCTCGGGGACGCGGAAGCCGTTCTCGCGAAGAGCGCTGACCGCACCAATGGCAGAAATATCGTTGAATGCGAACAGGGCAGTGAAGGGCGCCCGCGAGGCGAGCAATTTGTGAGTCACGCCGTATCCAAGTTCAGGAGAAGGCAAATCGCCTTCCAGTTGCACGACCAGCTCTGGACGAATCTCCAGGTTCAAATTCCGGGCTGCCTTGGTAATGGCGTTCCAGCGAACTTCTGTGTCGGAACTGAAGGACTGTCCCTTGATGAAAGCGATTCGCCGATGGCCGAGATGATACAGGTGTTCGAGTGCGAGTCCGGCAGCGCGGTCATGGTCAAGGACGATCTGCGTGATCCCCTTAGTCTGGCCGCGGCCGGAGACCGCGACAACTGGGATCGGAACTTGCTGGCTCCACGGCGTATCGACCGCGATCAGGCCTTCCACGGACCTCCGGTGCAGCAGGAGAGGGTATTCTTCGATCAGATCCGGTTTGTGGCGATGACTGGCGACCAGATAGAAGTAGCCTTCCTGCAGTAACTCGTCTTCGATTCCACCCATCACCGCGGATGCATAGCCTTCACTTACTTCGGGCACCAGTACGCCGATCATGAAACTGCGCTGCGTGCGCAAGGATCGCGCGACAAAATTCGGTCTGTAGTTGAAAGCGCGCGCGGCGGCAAAAACCCGGTCTTTGGTTTTCTGAGGGATGGAATCTGCTACGGGGGAGCCGTTAAGGACCAGCGAAATGGTCGCCGATGAGAGTCCCAGGTGTTCGGCCAGCATGCGCTGACTTATCGGTCCGTTGGTGTTGGCAAGAGACTGCTGTTTGCGTTTTCCAGACGGCACTGGCGAAGTATACACTGGCAGCGGCCAAAACCCCGATTTGCCGGATACGGCGAGATCCTTGAGTTGGTTCGTTTTTGCCTATTGACAAGGCTCGAATTTACCTATTTCATACTAGGGCGAACGATTCACTAATTCGGTTTAGTAGAGGCTGCAGGATGTTTGGAGATGCCTGGCTCCGATGCGACCTCAAGACTATGCCTTGCGTTCGGCCAAGACCTGTCGGGACACTTTAAACTCGGAGTAAGTCAATCGTGAAAGTTCCGCGCCTCTTTTCGCTTTGCCTACTGTTAGTTTGTGTTGTATCGGCTGTCAACCCTTCGAACGCCCAAACCAGCGGCACGGCAACGGCCCGGTACGCCGGCATTTCCGACACCAGCCTTGACTCCAAAGTCGAGACCCTGCTCCGTACCATGACACTGGACGAGAAGATTGGGCAGCTGGTTCAGTACTCGGCTGGTCAACCCACGGGACCGGGTACCGGACGGACCGACTACGATGACATGATCGCGAAGGGGCAGATCGGGGCTCTTTTCAACATCACAGGCGCATCCGCGGTGAACAAGTATCAGAAGATCGCGGTGGAGAAATCCCGGCTGCATATTCCGATCATTTTTGGGCTCGACGTCATCCATGGCTTCCGGACCGAGTTTCCTGTTCCGCTGGCATTAGCGTCGACGTGGGATCCGCCGATCGTGGAGAAGGCTGCTCGTGTGGCCGCTCAGGAAGCGTCAGCCGGTGGAGTTCGTTGGACATTTTCCCCAATGGTGGATATTGCGCGCGATGCGCGCTGGGGGCGCATGACTGAAGGCGCGGGTGAGGATCCTTTCCTCGGATCCGCCATGGCCGCTGCCTACGTCAGGGGCTACCAGGGCTCCCGTCTGGATGCCGCCGATAGTATTGCGGCTTGCGCCAAACACTACGTCGGTTATGGAGCCGCCGAAGGTGGTCGTGACTACAACACCACCGAAATTTCTGAGCACACCCTGCGACAGTTCTATCTTCCCCCCTTTCATTCGGCTGTCCAGGCGGGGACGGCATCCCTGATGAGCGCGTTCAATTCGCTCAACGGGATTCCGTCCTCGGCAAATCCGTTTACGTTGAAACAGGTGTTGCGCAAAGAATGGGGTTTCCGCGGGATCGTCGATAGCGACTGGACTTCGGTCGCGGAGTTGATCCCACACGGCATCGCCAATGACGGCGCCACGGCCGCGCGAAAAGCGTTCCTCGGCGGCGTGGACATCGACATGGCGAGCAGCCTGTACCACGATCATCTTGCCCACCTGGTGCAGAGCGGACAAGTCCCCGAAGCGGAGATTGACGAGTCGGTCCGACACGTCTTGCGCGTGAAGTTTGCGCTTGGCCTGTTTGAAAATCCCTACACGGATGAGAGCAAAGAAGCGGCTGCGATGCTTCGTCCTGAATCGATTCAGCTCGCCCGCGAGGTTGCGGAGCGTTCGTTTGTGCTGCTGAAAAACTCGGCAGGGCCGGGTGGTTCGCCGTTGCTCCCACTGTCAAAGAGTGCCGGCAAGGTCGCGCTGATCGGGCCGCTGGCAAACGACTCCGCGAGCATGCTCGGATCCTGGGGAGGAATGAGCCGTGGCGAAGATGTGACGTCGCTACAGGCGGGTCTGATTGCCCACCTTGGGAAAGACAATCTCCTGCAGGCGAAGGGAACGGGCATCAGCGAAGGTTCGGATCGTGAGATTGAGCAAGCCGTTGAGACAGCCCGCAAAGCTAGCCTCGTGATTCTCACGCTTGGCGAAAATGCCGGCGAAATGACCGGCGAAGCTGCCTCACGCTCGAAACTGGGGCTCCCCGGACGGCAGCAGGAGTTACTGGAGAAAGTTGTTGCTACCGGCAAACCAGTAGTTTTGATCATCTTCAGCGGTCGCCCGCTCACACTACCGTGGGCATTCGAGCACGTTCCGGCGGTGGTGGCAGCATGGTTCCCAGGTATCCAGGCCGGCCCGGCCCTGGTGCGTACATTGTTTGGAGAATCGAATCCCAGCGGGCGGCTGGTCGTGAGCTGGCCACGAAGTGTCGGACAGGAACCTCTCTACTACAACGCTCTCAGTACTGGAAGACCGGCGAACCTGAAAGATAGTGACCCGAAATACACTTCCCGATATCTGGATGAGCAGAACTCGCCGCAGTTTCCCTTTGGATATGGCTTGTCCTACACGACGTTTCAGTATGGAGCAACCGAGATCAGCAGCAAGCAGTTGAAGGCTTCTGATCTCAATGCCGGCCTGCAAAATGCTGGTACAGCTTTGACTGTCACAGCTCCGGTGAAGAACTCGGGTGCGCGTGCGGGTGAAGAGGTTGTCCAGCTTTATGTCCGGCTCCAGGGGACGAGTGTGGCGCAGCCGATACGCGCTCTGAAGGGCTTCCAGCGAGTCACGCTCGCGCCCGGCGAATCGAAGAATGTCACTTTCCAGGTTCCCGCCGATGCCTTCGCAATGTGGAACGACCAGAACCAGTTTGCTGCTGAGACGGCTCACTTGACCGTTTGGGTGAGTCCGGACTCGGCGCAGGGAACACCCGCCGAACTCGAAATTGTGCCGTAGTCAGGTGACCCATGAACGAAGGAAAGCGGATCACCCGAAGAGACTTGCTCCGCGCCGGGGGTATGGCAGGGGCGGCAGTCTGGTTGGGGACGCAAGCAGCCAGACTCAGCTTCGGAAGCGCAGCAACGTCCAGCAACACAAGCGACGACCGATTTCTCGATGAGATCGAGCGAGCCAGTTTCGAATTCTTCTGGAACGAAGCCAGCCCATCCACCGGGCAGGTAAAGGACCGATCCTTACTCAACGGCAAGGACTCGCGTCTGATGGCGAGCATCGCCGCCACTGGCTTCGGACTCACCGCTTTGTGTATTGCCGATCATCGTGGCTATCGCAAGCATGACGAGATCGTGGAGCGGGTCCGCAAGACGCTCCGCTTTCTCTGGGCCACAATGCCGCACGAGCACGGTTTCTTCTATCACTTCACTGACATGAACAGCGGCAAGCGGTGGGATCAATGCGAACTCTCGTCCATTGATTCGTCACTGCTCCTGTGCGGCATCCTGACAGCGCGCCAACATTTTCAGGATTCGGAAATCCAAAGCCTCGCCACGAAGATTTACGAACGCGTCGATTGGCCGTGGATGCTGAATGGCGGACAAGCCTTTTCCATGGGCTGGCATCCGGAATCCGGTTTCCTCTCCTCCCGCTGGGAGCACTATTGCGAGCTGATGATGATTTACCTACTGGCCATCGGCTCGCCGACGCATCCCGTATCGCCGGAGACATGGAAGGCTTGGACGCGCCCGACCATTAAATATCAGGGCATTGAATATATCTCCGGGAAAGACCCGATCTTTACCCACCAGTATTCCCAGGCATGGTTCGACTTTCGCGGCAAGCAGGATGCCTACGCCGACTTCTTCGAGAATTCGGTCAAAGCCACGAAGGCGCACAAGCTATTTTGTCTCTCGCTCCACAATCGGTTCAACGACTACGCAGACGATCTATGGGGCATCAGCGCATCCGACAGTGCAGAGGGTTACACGGGATGGGGTGGACCGCCTGAACTCGGTCGAATCGACGGCAGCATCGTGCCGTGCGCGGCGGGAGGCTCGCTGCCTTTTCTCTACGAGGATTGCATGAAGGTGCTGCGCAATATCCGCGGCCGCTATGGAAGCAAGGGGGCCTGGGGACGATACGGTTTTGTCGACGCTTTCAATCCGCTCACCAATTGGTACAACCCGGACGTGATCGGCATCGACGTGGGAATTACAATGGTGATGGCGGAAAATAAGCGCACCGGCTTCGTTTGGAAAACCTTCATGCAAAACAAAGAAGCGCAGCGCGCGATGGAGAAGGTTGGATTCAAGGCGGCGGTGGCGCACGCCTTGACATCCAGCCGGCATCGCATGATTCGGACTTTGTTTCTTCTGTTACTCGCCACGTTGTCTCGCGGTCAGGCGCCTTCTTCGGACACGCCGATGGTTCCGGCGATCTCCGCGGCAATTCGGTTTGAGGAGATTGCCGCCAAAGCAGGTGTCCAGTTCATCACACGGAATTCTCCCAGCGCCAACAAGAATCAGATCGAAACCATGGTCGCAGGCGTAGCGCTGGTCGACTACGACGGTGACGGTTACCTCGACATCTATCTTGTGAACGGCGCAGCGATTCCATCGCTGAAAAAAGAAACGCCGGCATACTGGAATCGCCTTTTCCGCAACAACCATGATGGAACGTTCACCGACGTTACGGCAAAAGCCGGCGTCGCTGGAGCCGGTTACGGCATGGGAGTCGCGGTCGGCGACTACGACAATGACGGGCGTCCGGATCTATTTCTAGCCAACGTCACCGCCAACCAACTCTTCCATAACAACGGCGATGGCACGTTCACCGATGTGACCGAAAAGGCAGGCCTGGCGGGCGCTCAGGCGGATGGCAAGAAGATGTGGTCCACGGCCGCCGGGTGGTTCGACTACAACAACGATGGGCGCCTGGATTTGTTTGTCGTGAATTACTGTAAGTGGGACGTCGACAAGGATCCTTATTGTCCGCTCAAGAGCGGCGTGCGCACGTACTGCCATCCCAAGCTCTACACTTCACTGCACAACAATCTCTTCCGCAATAACGGCGACGGTACCTTCACGGACGTCTCTCAGGAAACGGGAATTGCCACCCACGCCGGCAAAGGGATGAGTGTTTCCTTTGCGGACTATGACGGCGATGGATTTCTGGATGCCTTCGTCGCCAATGACACCACCCCCGCTTTTCTGTTTCACAATCTAGGCGGCAAGAAATTTGAAGAGGTCGGAGTGGCAGCCGGTGTCGCGTACGCGCCGGACGGTTCGACGCTGTCAGGGATGGGATCTGATTTTCGCGACGTCAACAACGATGGCGCGCCCGACATCTGGTACACGGCGGTGGAACACCAAAGCTTTCCACTCTTGATCAACAGCAAGAGCGGAGACTTTGACGACCGAACAGTAGCCAGCGGACTGCAATCAACTTCGGAGATGTCCGGTTGGGGCAACGGGATCTACGATTTCGATAATGACGGCTGGAAAGACCTGTTTGTCGCGCGTTCCAACGTCCTCGACAATATCAACGAACTGATCCCGACCCGGCGCTACGGCGAACCGAATTCGCTCTTCCGGAATTTAGGAACTGGAAAGTTCGAAGAAGTCAGCGCTGCTGCCGGGCCAGACCTGAAGATGGAAGCGCCGAACCGTGGAGTTGCATTTGGCGACTTCGACAACGATGGACGCCTCGACATGGTCGTCACCCTGCTCGGTGGCCAAGTCAAAGTACTGCACAACGTCTCGGAGACCAGTAATCATTGGATTTCGTTGCGATTGATCGGGACAAAGAGCAACCGAATGGGGCTGGGCGCGCAGATCCACATCACGACAGAAGACGGCAAATCGCAATGGAATGAGGCGACGACATCGGTGGGGTACGCGTCATCCAGCGACAGCCGTGTGCACTTTGGCTTGGGCGCAAATCGATCCGTCAAAGAATTGGAAATACGTTGGCCGAGCGGGATCAGGCAAACACTACAGAATGTTGCCGCGGATCAGGTGCTGACCGTGGAAGAACCGCGCAAGTAGTTTTCAATGTCGCGGGGAAGTACCGAGTGGAATTCCCATCAAGTCTCCTGCCTGTGGGCCGGACTTCTTCGAATCTTCCGCTTCCTTGTTCAGTCGATCGAAAGTGACGCGAGCTTGTGCGGCGGCTTGTTTACGTCCAGTACGGGAATACGCTGAACCGAGCGCAGCGTAGATTCGGGGATCGCGAGCAAATGTCTTCTGGGCAATCTCCAATTCTGGGATGGCGCGTGCCGACTGATCGGCATCGAGCAGCAACAATCCGAGGAGATAGTGAGCAAATCCCAGGCCCGGAGAGAGTTTGACGGCTTCTTCCGCGTAGGGAATCGCTGCTGCGGAATCTTCCTTGTACAAGCAGGCCGCAATCCGCAAACGTGAGAGGACGTGATCGGGATGGTTCGCGATTTCCTGTTTGAACTGTTCCACTCCGTTTACCACATCGCGAATTTCCATGAGAAATAATCCAAAAGCGTAATGAATGTTGGGATAGGTCGGATTGTCTTTTACGACCTCCTCGAACGCAGGGCGCGCTTCGTCGTATTTTTTTTGGCCGGCCAGGCACTCCGCACGGCCGACGCGCAACACGACGTTCGCATCGGTGGAGCCTTGCGCAGGCGCAGCCTTGCCAGTCATACGCAACAGCGTCATCCCCAAAGCATTGGCGACCTCATCTCCATTGCCGCCACGCAAGCACAACTCTTCCAGTGTCTCCTGCGCAGCCTGGAAGCTACCTTTTCGTTGCAGCAGGACGCCTTCGTGATAGAGCAACACGCGCCCAAGTGCCTCGTCCTTGTGAATGCCGATGTGTTTTCCCTTCTCGATGTGTTGAAGGGAAAGTTCTTCCCGCCCCAATTCGAATTCGCACAGTCCGAGCATTGCGTAGGCATTTCCGTTATCCGGAACCAGCACGGTGACTTTCTGCAAGGCGCGGGCCGCATCTGCGTAGGCGTTGCGGTCGTACTGGATGGTTCCCAGCGACCACCATCCTTCGGCCCAGGAAGGCCGGAGTGCGAGAGCCTTCCGATAAAGGACTACCGCTTCGTCCAGTCGATCGGCATCGCGCGCGGCGTCAGCCTTGGCCGCTAGCGAGGCAAAGCTGATTCGAGAGGAAGGTTTGGTTTGTGCAGGCGCAGCAGGACAAATTGTGAAGGCAAGGATGAAGAGAAAGAGTGACGTTCGAGCCTTTTGCACGAATCTCAGTCTAGAGCAAAATGGAAGCGAATTGGATTCCTTTGCAGGCACAATAAAAAAAGGCGCGCTCCTTGCGGAGCGCGCCTGAGTGGCGTGTTGATTAGAAGTTAAACCGTGCCTGCATTTCGATGACGCGGGAGCCGAGTGCGTTTTGTGCCTCTCCGAAATGGTCGTCGAGAACGTTGGTCTGGACACTCGTGAGATTCACCTTGTTGAACAGGTTAAAGAAGCTCGCGCGAATTTCCAGCTTCGCGTTCTCTCCCAGGATGGGCAGTTTCGGCAAGCCGAACGACTTGCTGAGAGTTGCGTCTATGTCAAAGTATCCAGGTCCGGTAAACGCATTACGTCTGACGCCGGGCGCGCCAGGAATCGGGCCAGGTGCCAGCTGACCGTCTGGGCAGCGTACGGGATCCGGATTGGCAAAGAGACAGTCAAACAAGACGCCGGGCACAATCGCAGGCGGGGTAAAGAATTGTGAACCCAAACCTGCATGCGCTTTGTCGTCTCTGTAATTCGGATTAAAGCCGCCGACGCTCGATCCTGGCAGAACCTGTCCAGATCCTGCGGAACTTGACGATCCACCGCCAAATCCGTTCGGATCCAAGAAGAAGACCGGGTCAAATCCTCCCGTAAGATCGTTGCTGTTGTAGAACGGTGTCCAGGGGAATCCGGTGTGAGCATTGAGAATTCCGGAAATGCTCCAGCCGCCAACCACTTTCTCCAACAAATTGTTTTGGCCTTTGAAGATCGTGGGGGACCAGACTCCGAATATCTTGAATGCGTGACGGCTATCGAAATCAGATCTGGCATAGTTCGTCGCCATGTTCCATTGGTAAAATCCGCCGGCATAAGCATTGCTGCCCGAGTCCTTGTTTTCGCTCAGCCGGTATTGGGTATCCAGCATGAAGGAGTTGCCAATGGAATGTTTTAGTTCCAGCAACAAAGCATTGAAGCGGCCCGATCCGTCATTCCCGTAGTAGGTGATGCCGTGCACTTTGGGATTCAACTCCAACCCCAAAGCTGAGCCGATGTTGTAGAGGTTGTAGTGCTGGGTTAGGTGGCGAGTGAGGCTTCCTTGATACCCCACAGAAGCGACCCAGCGGTGGCCGAGATCGTACTCGCCCCCCATCGTGTAGTGATAGCTATAGGTCGTGGGTTGTGTTGCGGCCAGTGCGGTCAAGTCACCAACCGTGCCGGTAACTGGCAGATTGTCGGTCCCAAACGTCAGGATCGTAGCCGGATTCGAAGCGTAGCCATTCGGATCGTGAATGTTTGTGGGGAAGCTTCCGATGTATTGGATGTCAGATCCCGTCAACGTTGGTTGATTTGAAACGAACGGCGGGTTAAAGCGCACATCGAGCGTGTTGGACTGCGCGACTCCGTTGAAAGCGATTCCAATTCCGCCACGGATAACCAGGCGGTTGCTGAAATCGTGCCCCATCACTCCATTCGGACTCCACGCAAAGCCAAGTTGCGGCCCGAAGTTCGTTTTCTGGGCATTAAACTGGCCCCCACCGGTGCGAAGTCTCAGATCCGTAAATCTATTCGCTCCCTGACCGAACACGACGGAAGCAAGCTTGTCCTGCTTTTCCGTGATCGGACCAAAATATTCCCAACGCAATCCCGCAGTCACGGTAAGGTTGGACCGCAGCTTGTAGTTGTCCTGGAAGAACAAACCGATCACGTTGGAACGTAGATCCTTGCGCAGCGCAGAGGGAACTCCAGTTTGCGGATCCGATTGAACGTTTTCGGAAATTGGCGCGTCATTGAGGAAGTCCCACACATTATTAAACTGGTATCCAGGACGATCCGCCCAGAAAGGAGCGTCCACCGAAAGCAAACGTGTGAACTCTCCGCCCATCTTCATAGTGTGTGCGCCATGGACTTTGGTCAAAACATCCTTGCCTGCATAGGTCCACTGATCAAAGCCATTGAAAGACCCGATCCCGTAGCCATTCGGCGTGACACCCCGGGCCGCGTTGAAGCCGACCGAAGGAAGTCCCCACGGAGCGCTGGGATTGTCCGCCAAGTCCTTGTTCTGCCACCCCGCGGCGTTGATACGGGCTTCGTTGGCCATAGTTGCACCGAACGTATGGTTCCACAACAACGTCATGGCGCGGTTCTTATAGTTGCTGTTGAAGGTGTTCATCTGTCGCAAGCCGTTGCCATTCAGACTTGTGCTGGTGTTGGGCACGTAATAGATGCTGAACGCAATCAGGTCCTTGTTCGTGGCGTTGAAGTCCAGTCGACCGTTGTATTGTCGATGGTTACTGTCGCTGATGGTCCTGATGCCATTGAAAAAAGCGATCGTCGGGACATCTGTCAGGTTCGCGCCCAGGTTATTCGGATTACCATTGCCTCCGGTGCCCGGTGTGTTGTAGACGCAGTTGCCCTCTCCGTCCGTTTCCAGACAGAAGTTGTACGCCAAATCGCGCGATCCAAGTTCGCCCGTCAACGGCGAACCCAGGTTTAATCCGCCACCTGGGATGTAGTGGCAATCGGTTCCTTCCCTGAGGCCGACAAATGCGCAGTCCAGGGTATTCCCCGCGTTGGTATCGGTTTGTTGGCCGCCGAAGGGCCCGACACCAGGAAAACCGTAAAACGCTGAGGCGTTCGTTCCCGATGTGGCCAAGGCACGAAATGCATCGGTCTCATACCAGCCGCTGCCGTCGGTCCCGTGCGATTTATTGCTCAACGTTTCGTACGAGAAAAAACCGAAAATCTTGTTTTTCCAAATAGGGCCACCCACCGTGCCGCCCCAGTCATTAAAACGGGCCGCATCCCGGGTAACGCCGCTGAGCCCGTTGTATTTCTGAAACGCATTCAAGCCGGGCCGATGCCCCTTAAAGAAGAGGCTGCCATGAATGTCGTTGGTTCCGTTCTGAGAAATGATTTGGACCTGCGCGCCGCGGTAGCGTCCGTTCTCCGCGTCATAGTTGTCGGTGATCACTCTTACTTCCTTGATCGAATCTTCGTTCGGCGTGATGACTGATGTGCCGCCCCACGTCACGCTGGTCGTTCCGACACCGTCAATCTGATAATTGTTCTCACCGGTACGCGCCCCATTAGCGGTAATTTGCCCGCCGTTTTCGATTTTGAACACGCCATCGGTAGAACCGGTACCACCAATTGTCGTCCCAGGAAGATTTGCGGTTCCGCCGCCCGCGCTCTGGGCACCGTCACCGAACGCTCCCGGTGCCAGTTGTAGAAGTTGAAACGCGTCGCGGCCGATGGACGGCAGCTTCTGAATGTCTGCGGCGCGGATCGAGCCGCCGAGGTTCGCCGATTCCGTGTTGAGGAGTGGCGCGTCGTCGGCATTGACAGTCACCGATTCGGTGACTTGACCCAAGTCAAGTTCCACGTTGGCCGAGTTGGATTGCTCCGAAATGACCACTACGTTGTCGAGAACTTTTTTCTTGAAGCCCGTTTTCTCGACGGTGAGCGAGAACTTGCTGGGAGGCAGGCCGTTGAAGTTGTAGATGCCGCTGCCATCACTGGTCGTGGTGGAGCTCTGATTCGTTTCCTTGTTGGTGAGCGTGACCGTCGCGCCGGAAACGATCGCTCCCTGCGGGTCCGTGACGGTTCCCCGAATCGAAGCACGATATTGTGCGAAGGCTGCGCTGCCCGCGAGACACATTAGAACTAAGAGAAGAACTCGGGAATACCGAGCCACACTGGATTTCATTAGATTCGCTCCCACACCGCAACTAAATCGAGTTACTAATCCGCTGCAGCGGGAGTATAGTAAGCCAGTTTCCCCTTGTCAAGCACAGTCCATGCGGGTTTTCGTGCGTGTGCATGGCAAGATAACGCCCTAATGGAAGGCTTCATAATATGAAATTCTGGACGCATTCTATGTCGCAACGGATGAATTCGGCGTGGAGTCGGATTGTCCTCGCAACGACATTGACCCTATCGCTCGCTTCGGTCTCATACGGCAACACAGATTATTATCAGCACAGTTTCTTCGACAATAGTCTGACGGCTGATGTGTATTTCTACAGCGCTGGGAATTTTACAGGCGGAAGTTTTCTTGAACTGAAAAACAGAAAATTACCCGTTGAGAAAAACGATTTTGTAACTGCGCCGAATGCGCTTCGACTCACGTGGCAGTCAAACCCAGGAGGAAGCTGGGAAGCGGAAATCCATCTGAACAATTTTCGCAATCGACTTCCGGCTCTCGGTGGCACAAATCTCTCGCTCTGGCTCTATGCGCCGGAAGAGATTTTGGCAGCCGACCTTCCCGACGTCATTTTCTCCAATAATCGGGAGGGACTCCAGATTGCCGAGTTTCCGGGGAGCTTTACGGGACCGGTTGCACTCGGAAAATTTGCAAAAAATATTCCTGCCCGAAAGTGGTTTCAGGTCAAAATTCCTCTTTCCCAACTCCAAACAGCCTCGATCTACCCTTTCCAGCCGCAACACCTGCAGAATGTCATTTTTCTTCAGGGACGAGCCGATGGTGTCCGCCGGACTCTGCTGATTGACGAAATCCGCGTTGACGATGAATCCACCGCCGAGAAGAAAACTGCGTCAACCGGATTGCCCGCTCCACAAAACGTCCACGCGATCGGCTATGACCGGCACGTCGAAGTGCGGTGGAACCGTGTCGAGAATCCGAAACTGGCGCGCTACCTAATTTACCGCTCGCTGGACGGAAAAGAGTTCAAGCCGATCGGAATCCAACTACCCGGCACAAATCGCTACTCAGATTTTCTCGGCAAGGCTGGAGTCGCTGCTCAATATAAGGTGGCGACGTCCGACCGCAATTACAGGCAATCGCCTTTGTCGGCTGCGGCGTCCGCCAGCACTCGCGAAATGAGTGACGATGAATTGCTGACGATGTTGCAGGAAGCGTGCTTCCACTATTACTGGGAGGGAGCGGATCCGCACTCGGGTATGGCTCGCGAAAATATTCCCGGCGACGATCGAATCGTTGCGACCGGAGCCAGCGGATTCGCAATCATGGCGTTGATGGTCGGCGTCGATCGTGGATTCATCACACGCGAGCAGGGCGTCGAGCGGCTCACAAAGATCGTGAGTTTTCTGGAGAGCGCGCAACGCTACCACGGTGTGTGGTCGCATTACATGGATGGAAGCACCGGAAAGACAATGCCCGTGTTCGGCATGTTCGACGACGGCGGTGATCTGGTGGAGACTTCATTCCTGATGCAAGGTCTGCTGGCTTCGCGCCAGTATTTCCGTGGCTCCAAGGAAACTGAGCAATCGCTCTATCGCCGCATTTCGCGACTCTGGGAATCCGTGGAGTGGGATTGGTATCGCGAGACTCCCGAGAGCGGAAATCTCTACTGGCATTGGTCTCCGCGCTGGGCTTGGCAGATTCATCATCCGCTCATTGGCTTCAACGAAACGATGATTACCTACCTTCTCGGAATTGCATCGCCCACGCATGCCGTCCCCGCCAGCTTTTACTACACAGGCTGGGCAGGTCAGGATGAACGCGCTCTTCGTTACCGAAGCGGTTGGTCTAGCAGCGCGGACGGTGACCACTACGGAAATGGCCACACTTACTACGGGATTAAACTCGATGTCGGAGTCGGCAACGGAGGACCGCTGTTCTTCACGCACTATTCTTTTATGGGATTCGATCCGCATTCCTTCCGTGACCGTTTTACCGCTTCGACTTATTTTGAAAATAATCGCAACATCGCACTCATCAATCGAGCGTATTGCATTGAGAACCCGCGCCACTTTGAGGGGTATGGCACGAATGCCTGGGGGCTGACTGCGAGTGATGGTCCATGGGGATATGTAGCGCACGCTCCCGACGAAAATAACAGCACCGGGACGCTGACTCCGACCGGTGCTCTCGCATCCTTCCCGTACACGCCGCAGGAATCCATGGAAGCGTTCAAACATTACTATCGCGATCTGGGCAGCACGATGTGGGACATCTACGGCCCGCGCGATGCATTCAATCCTTCGCAGGACTGGATCTCTCCCATCTACATGGGATTGAATCAGGCGCCGATCGTCGTGATGATCGAAAATTATCGGACGGGATTGGTGTGGAAACAGTTTCAGTCCAACCCGGAGATTCAGTCGATGCTGAATCGAATCGCGGCTGAAACGGAAAAGAAGTAGATCGCTCCACTACATATGAAAGAAGAGGGAAGTAAAAAGAAGGCCGCGTAATCCGCGGCCTTCAAGTTTGGTGGGGGGTCCGAGAACTTACGGAAGCAAAGCCTTGGCGGAGAGCTGTGCTTCCGATTCCGCGTTCAACTTTTTTGCTTGCGCTCGGGCATTCGCGAGTTGAGTAGCGGAAAGCTGACCTTCGAGAGAGTGCAGCAGATCGCGGCCACGTTCGTCTCCGGCCAGCGTCGCGGCGGTAATCCATGCGCACGCCGTTTCGATGTTCTTCTGAGTGCCGCGTCCCACGGAGTACATGTAGCCGAGCTTGATTCGTGCGCCGGTTTGTCCTTTGGACGCCGCTTGCTGAAAGAGGCGGAACGCCTCGGTGTCACTCTGCGCAACTCCTTCGCCGCGAAGATAGAGGTCGGCAAGATCATTCTGGCCCATAGCATCGCCGCTCTCGGCGGCTTTGCCATACCAGATCGCGGCCGTCTTCGGATCGCGAGCCACGCCCAGTCCTTCGCTGTATAAGTAGCCGAGGTTCGTCTGGGCGCTGGAGTCTCCGGCTTCGGCTCCTTTACGCAGGTAGCGCATGGCCTCGGCATAGTCTTTCTTTACTCCTCGACCTTGCATGTAGAGGATGCCGAGGTTGTAGTCGGCGCGGGCATATCCCTCGTCGGACGCTTCCCGAAACCAATGCAGCGCCGCACCGAGATTCGGCGCCGTTCCCCAGCCATTGGCATACATCACGCCGAGGTTCACCTGGGCAGGAGCGTAGCCCTTGTGGGCGGAACGCTCGAACCATTGCAGGGCCTGCTGAGGGTTGTAGTCGGGACCGATCGCCAGCATGGAGACGATCCCCAGTTGATTCTGTTCAAAGACGTGTCCGTTTTTCGCGAGACCCCGGACCGTCTTCGGATCGCAGATTTTCGCCGATCCAACTGCCTGTTTCGTGACAATGGCCAGGCTGCACTGTTCGGACATCTTGTCCTGAGCGGCGCCGGACTGAGCGGTCACCGCCAGAGTCGACAGACTCAAGGCCAGACCCATGGCCTGCACCGCAATTTTTCGTGCAATTCGATTGGCTGAAGTGTTCTTTCTCATATTCACCCTCCGGCCCGGCCGGAAATTCTTTAGCGGTCCGGGCTCACTGCATGCACGGTGCGTTTTTTGGCTGATTACCTCAATGGAAGGAGGCTCATTTCTGCGCACATCCGAGATCATCCGCTAAAATATTCATTCCAAGCACCTTCCAGCCGGGGAGCGGAACTGACGGACGGGAGGAAACGTAGTCTAATGAGTGGTACCGAGCGCAAATGACAGAGATCAATGGTTCAGGTCGGCTGAAGTTCGGGGCTTATGAAGCGGATTTGCACACCCATGAACTCTGGAAGCACGGTACCCGGATCAAATTGGTCGGTCAGCCTTTTGACATCCTCGCCGTCCTGATCTCCCGCCCCGGACAGCTGGTTACCCGCGAAGAACTGCGCGAAGAATTGTGGCCTGGGGATACCTTTGTTGATTTCAATCATGGTTTGAACGCCGCCGTGAACAAGCTTCGGGACGCGCTGTGCGATTCTGCCGAGGATCCCAAGTACATCGAAACCTTGCCCCGCAGGGGATACCGGTTTATCGCAACGGTAGAGCGCGCTGTCTCCGAAGAGTCACCGGCAAAGAACTCGCCCGTTGCCGAAGTGGAAGGGACGAAGGTTTCCATTGTCGACCTGCCGTCCGTGTCGGCCCCCGTCCAGCCACAGGCAGTTGCGGAGTCCGCAACACTCGAAAGATCTGGCCGCTATCCGAAGAAGAGACTGCTGCGCTACCTGGTTCCGGCGGTGGTTGTTCTCGCCGGGATTGCTTGGCTGGTGGGAAGCAGCCTTCACCCGAGCGGCGAGCAGCAAGAAAAATTGCTGGCGGAAAAGAATAGGGCGAGGGCGCCGATGTTGCTCACAGGCTTATCGGACCCGACCAGCGATCCGGCATTCTCTCCGGACGGAAACCGCATCGCATTCCGCCGCAATGGATTTGTTCCCGGCACCTCTGGGATTTGGGTCAAGCAAATCGGGACCGAGGAACTCACCCAGATTACGTCGAGTGACACGGGTGATTGCTGTCCAGTCTGGTCGCCTGACGGACATACTCTGGCATTTTCACGATTCTCAAATTCGGAGAGGACCATCTACAGGGTGTCTGAAAAAGGTGGTCCGCCCGAACGGCTCTACTCGGCGCCCCTGACTTCGAAGCACGGTGAATTGGACTGGTCGCCCGACGGAAACATTGCGCTTGTCGGGGACATTGCCGGCGGAGGGTCCGCCATCTTTCTGCTATCGACGGAAGACGGCACGACTCGACAGTTGACCTCGCCGATGCCGCCGGATAGTGATTGGGGTCCAGCGTTTTCTCCTGACGGAACGCAAATCGCGTTTCTTCGCGCGAGCGGAGCACGTTTTCCTGCCAGCATCATGCTGATGTCGGCTGCGGGGGGAGAAGTCCGGCGATTGACTACAGATCCGCAACCGGTCGACGGCTTGCCAGCCTGGACGGCAGACGGGTCCGCGCTCGTCTTCGCTGCGCGCGAATCGGATTCTTACCGGTTGTGGCGGGTTCCCGTTACGCGCGGGATTCCCACTCAGATTGCAGAGGTCGGCTCGCCGGCATGGAGTCCGGCAATCTCGAAACGGGGATTTCGCCTTGCCTACCTGCGATTGAGTAACGCCCGGAGTATCCAACAGATTGATTTGCATACCGCTCGGCAGAATGCGCGGGGACTGATTACATCGGTCGGCGGTCAGAATGCCGGGCCACAAATTTCTCCCAATGGAAAACGCCTTGCGTTTATGTCCGACCGATCCGGTGCCATGGATATCTGGGTCAGTGATCGCAACGGTGAGAATCCCGTTCAACTGACCGCGGTAGGAACTGCGGGAACTCCGCGTTGGTCTCCCGATGGCAAGACGATCGCCTTCGATGTTGGCCTCGGTCCGGACTGGCGGCAGCCTCGGGCCATATTCCTGGTGAATGCGGTCGGTGGCGTACCCAGAGCATTAGTGCAGGATGCTTTCAACAACCCAGTTCCGAGTTGGTCGCGCGATGGCGCATGGATTTACTTTGCCTCCGACCGATCCGGAGCCTGGCAGGTGTGGAAGATTCCGTCGAATGGCGGCACCGCAACGCAGGTCACAACTCAAGGCGGGTTCGCGGCCTGGGAGGCATCAGACCACTACCTCTACTATTCAAAACATCGCGACGAAAATCCAGAACTCTGGAGAGTGCCGGTCGGCGGCGGTACCGAAGCCCCCGTGTTTCCCCGGGTTCAGCCCGTGGACTGGGGCGCTTGGACCACGATTGACAAAGGAATCTTTTTCGTCGGGACCGGGCCGCAGCCGGTTCCTACCTTGAGTTTTTTCGATTTCACCAGCTTGACCATTCGGCCGATCACTATCTTTCCGGAACCTCCTTTCTGGTTGGGCGCGCCGGCCGATGGAACTTCGGTGCTCTTCGATTTACCGGGCAGTGAAGCAAGCCACGTGATGGTGCTGGACAATTTTCACTGAGCTCGCCTTTCAGCGAGATCATCGCGTGACACGAGGACCGTCAGCCCTTGCCGACCGGTTCCAGTTTGATGGGATAGGTTTGATTCGACCACCACTGCGGCACATACAGCGCGCCGGAGGAGTCGACGTATACGTCGTGCGGATGATTGAAGGTGTAATTGAATACCTGCAGCGGCTGCAACTTTCCATCGATGTAAACAGGCGGCTCGCCACCGACTGCCGACACAACACGATCCGACCCGTCGAGAATCAGGATCATTCCGTTCAAACTGGCGATGGCGATGTGGTTGTCAGCCTGGCCCGAAGACGATCGGTGAAATTGCGCGACGTTGCTGGGACGAGCGCCGGGCACAGGCACAACGCGTTGCAGTTCGCCCGAGAGCGAGAACCACTTCAGCGTTTCGTTTCCACGATCACACACCAGGACTGACGGCTTGCCGGAGCGGTTGTCGATCCAGACCGCGTGCGGTTCACTCAGGTTTGAAGGAGTGTTGCCGGCCCCACCAAAACTGGAGATGTATTTTCCTTCCGGATCGAAATGGTGAACGAAGCTCGATCCATAACCGTCGCTGATGAAGAAGTCTCCGTCCGGAGTGAAGGCGGAGTTCGTCGGATGGTAGTTGCTCAGGCTCGGATATTTGGAAGCTACTGCGTCAGGCCCGATGCGACGCAGTTCTCGTCCATCGGCAGTGTTGATCGAAAGACATTGCACGTCGTGATCGGTGATCCAGTAGCGGTCTTCGCCGTGGTGATCCTCGATCTCTAAGCCATGCGCAGTTGGAAAACGCGATTCCCACGCGGCTGAGAATTTCCCGTTCTTTTCATAGCTGATCAGGTTGTTGTGCGTGTCGTTGGTGAGGAGCACGATGCGGCCGTGCCGGTCTTCGGTGATGCCGTGGCAGTCTTTTACCGGGTAGTGAGCGCGATCAAGTTGCCCCCAGTGGCGGTGTGCGCGGTAGCGGAACTCTCCCTGGCCTAGAATTTCACCGTCGCAGTCATCGTTGCTTCTTGATGGAGTGGTGGTGGCGAATAGCTCGCCAGTTCCGGCGATCGTCAACATTCCTGCAGCAGCCATCGGGCCAACTGCGTTCTTCAAGAGGGAACGGCGCGATAGAACAGTGCGATTGGTCATAAGCGCTCCAGGGCACGAGTCGAGGCCAAATCAAAACACGAGCTTCTGTTTGATCTCGTCAGGTATCGACGTTGCCGCCGAAATTTTCGTGTTGCCGGCGTAGACGTGCTGCAGTTTCGACAGGTGGACTAACGCGGGCAGGGAAGAGGGAGTCACTGATGTATCGAATAGACTCAGCGACTCCAGTTGATCCAACGATCCGAGGCTCAGCACAGTCGGATCGCCGATTCTGGTATGCATCAAGCGCAACACTCGCAAATGCTTCATGGCAGCGATCGTCGCTGACGACTTGTCGGTGATCGCAGTATTTGAAAAATCTGCAGACACAATACGGTCGCCCAGTGGGGAGAGCGCTGCTAACTCCGTGTCGCCGAACTTGGCGCCCATCCATGCCGCATTAATAACGATGTCGCCGGACACCCGCGACTGGTAGTCCACCACATTGGGCAATCGCTGCTGTGCTTGCGCAACGGCCGGCGCGAGATTCGCACGCTGCTTCGCCACCGCTGCAGGATCAACTTCTTCGAACGTTACATCGACTGGAGCGGAACTGGTCGACGTCAGCGCCACGTTCTTGATGGCATCGGTCGCTATCGTTCCCGAGGCTCCGGATGCGATCCATTGTTCGATGAGTTCTACATCGGCCGCTGGCACGGAGCGCCGATTGTCGGGAGGCATGGCGTCATCGTCCGATGAAGGCAGCTTGATGCGGCGCAAGAGTTCGCTCTTGAATTCGCCACCTTTAATGACTGCGCCATGCTTGCCGCCGCGCATGAGGGAATCGAAACTGTCGAGCCGCAGGTTCGACTTGTGTTTGCTCCTTCCATGACAGGTGACACACTGTCTGGAGAAGACCTGCTGAATTCGTGCACCGTAAAAAGTATTTGGCCCCCCGTTGAGCGAGTTGGATGCCGGTTCTTCGTCTGCAACTCCGAGCAGTCTGCCCAACGGCGCCGGCATGAATTCCGTCAGGTGGTTCTCTCCTTGCGACAGTTGGCCACCGCGGTATCCAGTAAAGGAGACCAGGCCCACCGTACCTGCCAGAACCACTAGGTAAATGCGCTCCCGTGCGAGAGCGTTCTCACTCCCGCGCAAAATCCAGCACAGCCATGCCGCTCCCGCGACGCAAACGCCAGACCACATGTGCTGCGTGACGAGTGGACCGGTGTATCCGCCACTACGAGCAAGGCACCAACCGAGACTGGCGGCTCCAATTGCGCCCAATGTCGCGACTCCGAGCACAAAATCGGCAGCCGGAAGAAGATATGGAAAACGCCGATTCCGTCCTGCCAGTTCGAGCAGGGGCACCAATAACAAAAGTGCGATCGGAATGTGTACCGAGGGCGGGTGAAAGCGCCCGAGGAATTGCATGAACTGGGCACGTTCGTTGCCATCAGGCGGCGCGAACGCCAAGAGACTCAGCAGCACCACGATCGGCGCAAGCGTCACTAGTCCGAACAAGACTCGGGCCGAGGCACCACGAATCCACTGGATCATGAAGTTTGGGAACCCCGCCGGCGAAGAAAGCTTGCTCGCACAATGTTCATGCCAGTACCTCGCCGACCACGTGGGCCGGTTTTACGCTGGTCAATTTCTGGTCCAAGCCCTGGAACGAATAATTGAGCTTGTGGTGATCGAATCCCAGGAGATAGAGAATCGTCGCGTGTAGATCGCGGACCTCAACGGGATCCTTGACGATCTCGTATCCCAGATCGTCCGTCTGGCCATAAGTGATGCCGGGTTTCACGCCGCCTCCCGCCATCCAAATTGTGAAGGCTCCCGGATGATGGTCGCGGCCGGTAAATTTCGTGACCTGCCCACTGCGATTTTCACGCATGGATGTGCGGCCAAATTCACCGCCCCAAACGATCAGCGTATCTTCCAGCATGCCGCGATCTTTCAGGTCGGATAGCAAAGCGGCAATCGGCTGATCCACTTCTGCGCAGCGTTTTACGAAACCATAATTCAGGGAATCGCCGGCGCTCGATCCGTGGCTATCCCATCCCCAATGGTAGAGCTGGATAAAGCGAACACCGCGTTCCGCCAGGCGTCGAGCCACCAGGCAATTATTGGCGAAACTCGATTCGCCGATCTTCGATCCGTACTTTGTTCGGACAGTTTCCGGTTCTTTGTGAATGTCCATGGCATCAGTCGCGTCCATCTGCATGCGGAAGGACATTTCATATTGCGCGATCCGCGTCACCGTTTCTGGATTTCCGAATGCCGCGTAGTTCTGCTGATTGAGTTCGTCGATCGCGTCCAGCATGTTTCTACGTGCCGGGACACTCACGTGGCCGGGACTCTGGAGATACAGAACAGGCTCACCATGCGAACGGCATTGCACACCCTGATAGACGCTCGGAAGAAATCCTGTGCCCCAGAGTTGCTTGCCGCCGTCAGGCGTATTTCCACCGGAGATAAGCACGATGAAACCAGGCAAATTCTGATTCTCGGTTCCGAGGCCGTACACAACCCACGACCCGAGCGAAGGATACCCAAGGCGCGCATTGCCGGTCTGTACCAGTAATTGCGCCGGCGCGTGGTTGAATTGATCGGTGCGCATCGACTTGATGAAGCACATTTCATCGAGATGTTTTTCGAGATGCGGCAGGCGATCGGAAATCCAATGACCACTTTGTCCGACTTGATGAAATGGATATTGCGGACCCATCAACTTCGGTACGCCCGTGATGAATGCGAAGCGCTTGCCTGCCAGCAACGACGCGGGACAATCCTGACCGTCGAGCCTGACGAGTTCGGGCTTGTATTCGAAAAGCTCCAATTGACTGGGCGCACCTGCCATGTGGAGGTAGATGACGCGTTTCGCACGGGCAGCAAACTGAGGTGGCAATGCGGACAATGGACTGCGTGGATCACGCTTCAAATCGAGACGAGGTGTGCCATCCGTCGAAAGTTGAAGTCCACTTGCCCATGCCGAGCGGGAAGCCATCGTGCCCAGGAATATTGAGCCCAGGCCGCCCGTCATCGATCGCAGGAAATGACGGCGCGTCTGTGCCTGTATGTTCGCGAGCTGCGCTTCACGTTGCAGCTCACTGGAGAGCCCGAGATCGCGTCGCCGTGACTTTTGTTTCTTGCCGTCGGTCATAAAGTTATCTGGTCATTGCCGCATCCAGATTCAGCAATACACTACCGATCGCCTGCAAAGCCTCAAACTCCTTCGGAGAGATGTTCGTAGCGCGCGGGGAGTTCTCCACGGTTTTCAGGCTCGCTTGCTTAAGAACCGGCTTGCCCGGAGTCTTCATCAATTGTTCGAATAGCGTTCGTAATGCCGCGAGTTCTTGCGGCGTAGGATCGCGAGACAAGACAAGTCGAGCCTCGTGTCGAAGTCGTTCCGCAAGCGTGTCTTCTCCGGCCGATCCGTGCGCTCCCTTCGCAGCGACCTCTTTCACCGTCCGTGCCGCAAGCGCCGCGGCCGCTTCGTCGTAGACAGGATCATTCAGAGTCACGAGTGCCTGCAGTGGCGTGTTGGTGGGGATGCGGCGCGGCAGGCTGGTCGCGCGGTCGGATCCATCGAAAATCTGAAAGCTCGGATACCCGCTCGTCCTCTTCACGAATGTATAGATGGCACGGCGATAGCGATTCGGACCAACCGCATCTTTCCACTTGTCGCCGTTGTAGACCGAATTCCAAATGCCGGGCGGTTGTGGCGGCATGACTGGAGGTCCACCGATCGTGCGACTCAGCAGGCCGCTGGCTACAAGTGCCTGGTCGCGAACCATTTCGGCCGTTAGTCTCTGCTGGGGGCCACGCGCCAGGAGTCGATTGCGCGGATCCTTTTCTGTAAGGGCGGGAGTGCTTGTCGCTCGCTGACGATAGGTCGCACTGGTCACGAGTTCGCGAAGCAGAGCCTTCATGTCCCAGTGCAGGTCATTCTGAAAGTGGAGCGCCATCCAATCCAGAAGTTCAGGATGGCTCGGCCCTTCGCCGACGCTTCCGAAATTCTCGAGAGTCTCGACAATTCCCGTCCCGAATAGTTGCTCCCAGTATCGATTGACAGCGACTCGTGCTGTCAGAGGCTGCCCTGGCATGAAGAACCACTGCGCAAGCGTGAGACGGTTGCGGGGAACACCGTCCGGAAATTTCGGAAAGATTGCCGGCACATCAGGCGCGAGATCCGGCCCGATCTTGTTCAGAAAGTTTCCACGCTCGAATTCAAGCGTCGTCCTTCGTTCGTAAGGTTCCTGCTCCGACATGACCGGAACATTGACACTGGGAATCTTGGCGAGGCGCTTTTCAAGATCAGTGAGCCGGGCGATCGCTTGCACGCGCTCAGGTTCCTGGCTTCGAGAAGTGAGGCGCGCATCGCCGCTCAGCGACAGTCGAACGCGCTTAATCGGCACCGGCTTGTAGTCGATTTCGCGGACTTGTTTGAGAGCAACTTCAATACGGGTGTTGGGTGTGGATCGCAAGGGTTCCGCAAGAATGCCGACAATCCAGCGCGTGCCAAAAAGTTTCGGACTGGACGCAAAACCATCCGCAGGTGCCGCGAGCTTGGGATGCTTCTTCGCGTCAAACGGCGGCGTGACGGCCGCTTCGAGATTCTCCTCCGAGTCCTGGATGAAGCAGCGGAATGCAAGCCTCTGCTTTTGCCCGTCTGCGTGTACGACAAATGCTTCAACCCGATCTACCGCAAAGCCATCCTCTGGAGTGTGACGCGACTTGTCCGCGTCGACGGGAGGCACTTCGACTCGAATCGCCGTGACTATCGGGGACGTACTCGGAGCAACCAGTTCGTAATACGACTGTGGCGGAGTCTCCGGATCAGCGAAGGCCTCTCCGTTCACCAGTCGAAATGTTTTGGCAGGAACGCCAAGTGCGCGTGCCTTGGCGAGGCGATTCTGCACAGATTTGATTCGTTCGAGTTGATCGTTGATGGACTCGGCCTTGGCGGCGGCTGGACCTTTATCTTTTCGCAATTGCGCGAGGTACTCAAGGTCTGCGGGCAAACGTTCGATCAGGGCCGGGATCTCGTTCGCCCCGGCAGACTGGATCGGCGCGGGTTTCCATTCAATTCTGTCGACCAGATCGCGGTCAGACGACACGACCAAATGAAGCAGGGGAGTAATCTCCTGCTGCATCTGTGAGGCTTCCGCATAGCGAGCCTTGTCTTTCGGAACTCGCAGATTTGGGAAATCGTCATCGCGGTCGGCGTCGCGCTGCGTGTTGAAAAATGCCAGCGACTTGTAATAGTCCGGGTGGCGGATCGGATCGTAAGGATGCGAGTGGCACTGCACGCAATTCATGGTCACGCTATTTAGCACGGACCACGTGGTGGCGACCCGGTCCATGACCGCGACCATGCGGAATTCTTCGTCATCGGTTCCGCCCTCCTGGTTGTTGGGAGTTTGCCGATGAAAGGAAGTTGCGATTCTATCTTCGAAGGTGGTGTTGGGTAGAAGGTCTCCCGCCAATTGCGTGGTCACGAACTGGTCGTAGGGCACGTTGCGATTGAAAGCATCGATAACCCAATCACGATAGGCCCACACGCCGAGGCGAAGATTGTCGGCTTCATATCCGAAGGAGTCCGCGTAGCGCGCGAGATCGAGCCACATGGACGCCCATCGCTCTCCGTAGGCAGACGATGCGAGCAGCCGGTCGACTTGCTTCTCGTAAGCGTCCGGAGCATGGTCGGCTAAAAATGCCGATTGCTCTTCCGCGGTGGGAGGCAGTCCGGTGAGGTCCAACGACACCCGGCGTAGCAAGGCGGCTCTATCCGCTTCCGGGGATGGAGTGAGTGATTCCTTTTCCAGGCGCGCCAGGATGAACCGGTCCAGTGGTTGACGAACCCAATCGCTACGCTTGACCACCGGCAACGGCTGCGATCGAGGAGGAACGAACGCCCAGTGGTCGGACCATTTCGCTCCCTCCTTTATCCACTGCCGCAGCAGCGATATCTGCTCAGGCGCGAGCGGGGGCCCATGATAGGGCATGCGAATCTCTGGATCTTTCGAACTGACGCGCGCGATCAGCTCAGAGCCATCGGGATCACCAGGAACGATTGTCCGTCGTCCAGATTTGCCCGTGCCCAGCGCCTCTTCGCGAAAGATAAATGAGATGCCGCTTTTCTGCCGGACTCCGCCATGACAGGACGTGCAATTTTGATTCAGGATCGGCCGGATGTCGCGACTGAAATCTACCGGCTGGTGTGAAGAGAAGAGGGAAACGAAACGGGCCCGGTTCGCCCATCCAGCCACGACCACGATCGCAACGACAACTGCCAGTCCAAGGCCGCGGATACGGGATGCGGTGTTCGTGACCATGGAAAACGACTACGTCGGCCTCATGAAACGTTGCGAAGGTCAGCTGGCAAAAACTGCTATGGTTAAGGAATTCATTGGGAGAATTCCATCCCGCTTTGGCCTCGATGGTAACGACCTGGCAGATTCGGTGTCAAGATGTTCTCAGTCGCTAGAAATCAACATGGGAACGATCCCACAACGGTCTGATTTTACTTGTGCAGGCATAGCCAACGATCCTTGCGCGGCCGCGCGCAGTGCCAACGTGGAATCGTCTCGAGATCAGTTTCCGGGCACAATCTCAATTTCCGTCACTTTTTCGGGAGTGCCGGAATCTAACCGCTGACAGTAGATCGGAGTTAAACGATGAAAGGCAAGATTGTTCTTGTGACCGGGGCCAATGGAGGCCTTGGCAAACACGTGACCGAAGCGCTGCTGAACACGGGCGCTACGGTGGTAGGGGTCTCGCGCAAAATCCAACAAACGGATTTCAGCAGTCCCGCGTTTACGGCGTTGCCCGGAGAGATTTCGACAGCTTCTGGTGCGAAGAGTGTAGTCGACAACATCGTCAGCCAGTTTGGCAGGCTTGATGTGGTTGCGCACACGGTCGGCGGTTTTGCAGGCGGGCAGTCCGTTGCCGAAACCGATGATGACACATTCCAAAACATGCTGGACTTGAATTTGAACGCCACCTTTTTTCTCTTACGAGCGGCGATTCCGGTCCTGCGGAAAGCCGGCGGCGGGCGAATCATTGCAATCGGCAGTCGGGCATCCCTGGAACCGGGCGCGGGAGTGGGCGCTTACAGTGCGTCGAAGGCGGCCATGGTCTCCTTGATTAAGACGATTGCCCTCGAAAACAAGGACGCGGGTATCACGGCGAATGCAATTTTGCCGGGCACCATCGACACTCCGGCGAATCGCAAGGCCATGCCGACTGCGGATTTTTCCAAATGGGTTCAGCCCGCAACGATTGCCGCACTGCTCGCCTGGCTGGCGAGCAATGACGGCAAAGACGTTAATGGGGCGGTAATCCCGGTGTATGGCAAAGATGCTTGAGAAGACGGTGCCGGGATTTCCTCTCTATTCACCGCGACCTGCCAGCCTCAGCGCACATTTGAGCTGCCCCTCCCAGCGACGGTATCTGTTCTCCGAAACTAGGCAGGGGCGCCACGGTCAGGCAGAGCGACTCCTGGCGGGATGCGATAGGGGCCGAAACAGCAGAGTTTTGCGACGAAATGAAGAGGCACTGCTTGAACTGTAAAGGAAGAGTGGTGGAGGCGGCGGGAGTCGAACTTTTCAGCGTGTTGATGCGACAGAAGTTATTGATCCTGTGAAGTGCCACAACGGCTACAAAGGCCCCAATGCCGGATCCATTGTACGTTTATTGTACGAAAATCTGTCCGCGCCGCGATCGACATCAGACCTCGTCGGAAGCTGAGTATCCCATAGTTTGCGGTTCTTTATAAAAATTGAGCCGCCCAATACCATCTAATCTGGCTAGAGACGACTCCTCGTGCTCAGGTAAAAAGTTCGACCTCTTGTCTTCTCTTGCAATTTCAGGGAACCACGGTCGACCTCAATGGCAGCGACTCCTTGGAAATCTTGTGGGACCTCAAACATGCAAATCCGATACTGAGATTTTGCTTTAGCTCGTGCAGGCAACCACTTGTATGTAGACTCACCGAATAGCGGTCCGTTTGTGACCGTCTCGCGTCGAGGGAAGGGAAAGGGAGTAGTGCTGAACTCAAATCCGCGGCAGAATTCGTGTCCTTTCCACGGCGCATGAACACGATTGTAAGATTCCTCCCAATTGCCGACCCACGGATAGTCATTTCGATTGAACAGATATACGACCAGCAGCCCCATCTTTGGGTTGCACACGGCGATAAAACCGGTCTTGTGCGCTGGGTCCAGCAAATGCGCAGTGTAATGTCCGTATCGGCCCTCTTCACTGGTACGAAGGTTCAGGAAGCCTCCACCCTTCTTGGGAGCTTTAGGCCAGCGGAATTCAGCGTCTGGCTGCAGCGACATCTTGGTGCTGAATGTGGCGGGACAGACCTTGCTGCGTGTCGCGGGCATATCAAACAGAGTGATTTCCGGCTCCAGAAATGGCGGGCCGAAGGTCACGTGATGGTTCCAGGAGATGGGCCGGTCAAAGGTGCCAAGGTTGAAGGCGGTCTCTTCAACATCGATAGTCGGTGATTCGCGATCAAGAGCAATTACACGCTGCAGACGCATTTGGGCCTTCGGAAGATCGGCCACGTAAAGTAGGCTCCCGGCAGGCGATCCGCGAGTAAGTTTTCGATGCCATGTCACTACGGGAGCTTCACCATGCGTGGTATGTCCGGCTGCGATTTCGTCCGGGGACGGCGGTCCGAAATAATCGAAGCTGATGCTGTGACCCGCGATCCCGGCGAGCAGTTTGCCTTCAGGCGGGGGGCCGTAAGTGCGGAGGTGCTTGCGCGGCTTGTAACACTCCGGATCGATTGTTTTCCAGGTAGGCCGCCACATTGGATTGACATCACCAGCACTGTGCAAGATCAATTCGCAGATGTGGCCCCCACCTTCAAGAACTGAGACATAGCCCCACTTGCCGTGAATACGGAAGCCAGGCCGGCCATCCAGGATGTTCGAATGATGAACAACGGACTGTGTGCGCTTGTGACTAGGCAATTCGGCACTTCCTCAGAAGTGGTGTGACGGCTTTATAGCAGGCCAATGCCACTTCTGAAAAGGCCGCCGAGCTTCAAGGAGGGGTTCGAGTCGGGCGACTATCACTGAGACTGCGCGTTATGTCCTAAGCGCGAACTGCCTGGTATTCCGTGGCATCGAGTTTCTGTAGAAGTGACCGCGCGGGATTGAAAATCCAATTGAGCAACAGTCCAACGAAGAGGACAGCCGCAAAAGCAGTGGCGAGTATAAATCCGTATTTCGGATCGCCAAAGGTGTCGCTGATCGCACCCATTGCAAGTGGTCCCAACACTGCCGACAGACAAGTGAAGAACAGAATCACGCCCGCCACCGCGCCGTGTTCTGACTTGCGGAAACAGCTTATGCCTTTGGAGTTGATGGTGGGATAAAGAACAGACATGAACAAACCGGACAAGGGCAATAGGAATACGGCGATGCCAATTCCGCCAACTGTGCTCACCACGAAACAGACAAATATGGCCAGGCTGAACACGGTTACAACCGCAGCCCAGTTCAACCTCGCGAGCATCCATGAGCCAATAAATCTTCCCGCTGCGCGAAGAACAAAGAAGATTGAGATCGCGTAAGCCGCCATCCAGGCCGCCGGGCCGTGGTAACCGCCGAGTAGTGTCGGCATCCATACATAAATTGCGCTTTCCACCGCCACATACAGGAATATCGCTGCCGAAAATCCGAGAGCGTACGGGTTCTTCATCATCAGCACGGTCCGCCGCAGGTCAACGCCTTCTGTGCTTGTTGTGGTTTGCGGGTAGCGGACCAACGAACTGATCACAATCAGGAGCACGCAAATGCTGCCCGCGATCACGTACAGCCACTTCCACGAAATACCAACCGCGAGAAAGTGGGTCACAATCGCGGGGCCGATGATAGCCCCAACGGCAAAGAAGCCCTCCACCGCATTCATGGTTGCGGTGTGCTGTGTCGTGGATGTGCTGATATCGCCAATAAGGGCAAGTGCCCCGGTCTTGAAAATGCCGATTGCCGCGCCCGAAATCGTGAGCAGGACGATGAAGAAAACGAAAGACCTGCCAATGGCGAACAGGTAAGAGTTCAGCGCAAAAAGAACCAAACCTAAAATAATTGTTCTCTTTCGTCCCAGCTTGTCAGCCAAATAACCAAGGAAGAAAGCCGCGACCGCGATCCCTGACATCGCAGCATAGTGGAACGCGCCTGCAACGGTCATGCTCAGGTGAAACTCTTTAATGACCTCAGGAATAATGACGCCGACGGAATCCGTCGTCATTGCAAACATCATAAACATCAGGAATGTGAGCCATTTGATTGCGGACAAATTCTGTACTGTACTGGGGTTATCCTTCATTGCATCACCTTCGTAGGGCTGACGTTTTCCCGTGATTCCCAATGTCCGCTCTGCTGGTCACCTTCACGGCTCTCTCGAGAGTAGGTCACCACCGCGTGCGCCTTTGCGAAATCCACGTCCAGCTTTGTCCAGTGTCGATCGTTCGTCCATGTGATTATCAGGTCTTGATCGGATGGAGTCTCAATGTTTGCTGCTCCGGCAAAAGAAGGATGGCTGTTGCGCAAGCGAATGAGCTCAATCAGCTTTCGCACCGTAGGCGATTGCAGCGATTCTTCGAGTTCTGTCGAGTTGTAATAGTGGCGATTGATGTCGCGGCCGACTTGAGTTCGGGCAAGGAGTTCCATGTCGTTAGTGCCGGCGAGAAGTCCGACGTAATAGACCTGCGGAATCCCGGGGACAAAAAATTGCACGGCTCGGGCGATGAGATACTCGTTCCCGCTCTGCCCTAACGCGTCGTAGAAAGTGCAATTCACTTGATACAGGTCGAGGTTATTTGCCGCCGCACCGGTGGCTTTCCGACTCTGGTCTTTGCTCCGGGAATGGATGGTCTCAACGAGGCTGTCGATCTCTGCCGGTTCGAGGAGGCCCGGCTCGCCGGATGCGCCGGCGCCGACGTCGATGACTCCAATGCCGTCGTGAGTGTCGAGCACGGTAATGCAGTTTTTCGGGCGGACGCTGAGCCAATGTCCCAGCGCCTTGCACTCGCGCGCGAACAGCGAATGCAGGATGAGCGGAGGAAGTGCGAAGTCATAAATCCAATCCACTTGTCGTGCGATTTCAAGTTGTTGAGAATAGTGACTATGGATTTCCACCAGGACTTCCATCCCAAGGTCGTGAGCCTGAGAGGCAAGCGTTGCAATGAAGCCAAACGTCTCCGGGATCATGAAACAACTTGTTCCCGCCTTCTTGATTGCATAGCCTACAGCGTCCAGCCGAATCATGCGTATGCCAGCAGCCTGAAAGGTGCGGAGGATCGTCTGCAGATATACTTCGCCCTGCGGGTGTTGCACATCGATGTCGACCTGTTGAGGAGTAAATGTAGTCCACAAGAGTCGGCGCTCTCCTGAGTCCAGCAGGGCATTGGTGAAGGGAAGCCCGGGGCGCGGGCGATAAATGCGCAGCAATTCTTCTTCGCGGGCACCCGTCGGGAACACCCGATCGTAGGTAAGAAACATGCCTGCAAACGGAGAACTCAAGCCTTTACGCGAGAAGTCTTGGAATTGCGGCGAGGCCGTCGACACGTGATTGACGATGAGGTCCGCCATCACCTCGGCCTCTTCGCTCAATGTGCGCACATCCTTCCAATCGCCTAGCCGTGCATCCACTTGGGTGTGATCCACGGGGTCGAATCCAGCGTCTGTACCGTCGATCGGGTGAAAAAAAGGAAGAAGATGCACTCCACCGAAAAGTCCGCGGAATCGACCTTGCAACAGGGATTGCAACCGTTTCAGGTCGCCACAGAGTCGATCAACGTACGTGATAAGTTGAACTTGATTCTTCACGATCGCGCCATTCTGGCCTTCGAGACGCACGGGGCAAGGAGAACCGAGCTTCGCGCAACCCACAATAGTTAAGGCGCCGCGACTTCACCGTCAAGCATTTTGCCGGTCTATAGCGTCAAAGTTGTATATGGTAACTCAGCTTGTCGCAGGAGTAAGATGTCGTGTTCAGGAGCCGGTCGTTCGGGTCGCAGACAGCTCGCTGAACACCGGGAGACCACGATGGCGCATCACAAATACCGCCAGATCCTCGAAAAACTTCAGGAAGATATTGCGGCAGGCCGGTACAAGTCGGGCAAACGTTTGCCAAGCGAAGCGGAATTGGTGAGGCGTTTCGGTGCTTCCCGCATGACTGTTTTTCGTGCCATGCACGAATTGCAGCTGTTGGGACTGGTCACTCGGCGTGTGGGGTCCGGTACGTTCGTCTCTTCCAATGCAAAGGGAGGTAGCCACGTCTTTGGCCTGCTGATTCCCGAACTTGGGCAGACCGAAATCTTTGAGGCAATCTGCAAAGGCATGATGGAAGCGCAAGAGGCCATGCATCACGCTTTGCTGTGGGGTAATGCATCGCCTCAGGAACACGAAAAAGAGCAGGCCGCAGAGCAACTCTGCGAACACTACATTTCGCGCAAGGTTTCCGGAGTATTCTTCGCTCCGGTGGAGTTCAGTACAAACAGGTTTCAGGCAAACCACAGGATCGTTGCGGCTTTTGATCGAGCTCGGATTCCGGTTGTACTCCTTGATCGCTGTCTGGAGCCATATCCGCAACGCAGCAAGTACGACCTCGTGGGGATTGATAACCGGCGCACAGCCTTCCTGGCCACGGACCACCTGCTCAAGGCCGGGGCGAAACGCATCATGTTTTTCGCCCGCCCGAATTCGGCGCCGACCGTGGATGCTCGCATTGCGGGCTATCGGGAGGCTCTGCTGTTGCAGGGGGGGAAGCCCGCTCGCGATCTGGTCCGGACCGGAGATGCTTCTGATCCGAAGTTCATTAAGTCCCTGCTGAAAAAAGATCGGCCGGATGCCTTCGTGTGCGCCAATGACCTTACAGCCGGAAATCTCATGCATACGTTGCTATCTCTCGGCCAGCGCATTCCTGACGACATTCGCATCGTCGGGATTGACGATGTGAAATATGCGCGGCTGCTTCCGGTGCCGCTCACAACCATGCACCAGCCTTGCCGTGACATCGGAAGGATCGCGGTAGCGGTCATGCTCGACAGAATTGCGAATCCTGATCTGCCGCCGCGAGATGTGCTCCTCCGCTGCGAACTGATCGTGCGCAAATCGTGCGGCATGCAGGTACAGAAAAGTAGTCGGCACTAGCGGATATTAGTTAGTTGTACGGCGCGACGCGAAGCCCACCCAAACTTCCGCCAGTTACCCCGTCAGTCTCTCTCCATGGATACGTGGAATACCATTTCTGGAAGTGTGTTCTCTCGCGATGGTATAGACAACTTCTTTATAGTTGTCTGCAATTTGCCTTGACAACTCAAGACGCCAAAGCTTCTAGTTAGTTCGTCCTAACTGCTCGCCGATTGTCGCCAGTCGAGTTGAGGCGACGTTCGTGTTCGGGCGTGGCGAAGCTTCACTTTAGCGCCCGGCAGCGAGCTCAAAACAATTTTGCCTTTCCAAGTCGAGGGGTAACAAGATGCGTAAGACTCTGACCGCTGTCCCTGCCGCTTTCTCGAAGTTTTCCAACTGCTCCTTTCATTTCGCAAAGACCTTCATGTCCAGAGTCGCAGGTTTCTCGACTCCGCGATCCGTTGCTGTGCGGCTGATGAGTGTTCTGGTTCTCGCTGGAGTCGTGGGATCATGTCTGCCGGCCAATGCCCAGGTCAGGTTCGGCGGCGTAGTCGGAAGTGTTTCCGACCCCACCGGTGCAACCATCTCAGGCGCGAAGGTGACCCTCACCAATGTCGGCACGAACGAGAATCGATCGATGCCGACCAGTAGTGCCGGCACCTACGCCTTTGCCAACGTCAGTGCGGGTTTGTACCGGGTCGAGGTTGAGCAAGCTGGCTTCAAGCGTTTTGCCCAGCAAAACGTCGAGGTTCAGGTGGACGTCACTACGCGTGTGGACGCCACCTTGCAGGTCGGCAATGTGACCGAGAGTGTGGTCGTGACCACCGAGGCGCCGCCGTTGCAGACGGACAGCGCGTCCTTGGGTACAACCGTCGGACTGCGAGAAGTGGAGAGCATTCCTCTCAGTGGACGAAACGTAAACAACATGCTGACGCTGGTGCCAGGTGTCGTCGCCCAAGGTGGCACGTACGGCAACGCAGTCTCCAATCAGGCAGGTGGCGCTAGAACCAATGCCATCGGTTTCGGAAACTACGCGATCGGTGGCGGCTTCGGTAACCAGAGCTCGTTCTACATCGATGGCGTCGCGTCCAACGCGCCAGCCGGCAATTTGAATTCCCTGATTCCCAGCCAGGATGTCGTGCAAGAGTTCCGCGTCGTGACGAACAATGTTGCGGCCGAGTATGGCAGCTACGCGGGAGGAATCATTAACCTCACGACGAAGTCGGGAACCAACAAGTTCCATGGGACGGCATACGAGTACCTGCGGAACAAAGTCTTGAACGCGAACGACTACTTCAACAACCACAATGGTCCGGGTGGAACCGCGCTTGCTCGTCCTCCACTCAGGCAGAATCAGTTTGGTGGTACGATCGGCGGGCCGATACTGAAGGACAAGACATTCTTCTTCTTCGGGTTCGAGCGTCAAGTGCTGAAGACCGGAACGCCCGTTACCAATACAGTGCCTACAACCGACATGTTGGCGGGTGACTTCTCGGACCCCGCTCTCCCTGCTATTTATGACCACAGCCAGGATGGAAGCCCGCAATTCGAATGTGATGGAGTATTAAACGTAATCTGCCCAGACAGGCTGGATTCGTCCGCTCTGGCTCTGTTTGCGAAATCTTACCCTGCTCCCAACCGGCCCGGTGTATCGAACAACTTCATTACGAATATGGCCACTGGAGGAATCAACGCTCAATACAACGCCCGTGTTGACCATCATTTCTCCGACAAGAACACTCTGTTTGCGCGTTACACCTATTGGAAGGCAGATAGTGACGCCTATGATGCTTGGGGAACCCACACGTCGGGCCAGGGTCACACGGGTGTCTACACTCATTCGGCTGTCCTCGGGGACACTCACGCCATCAACTCCTCGACGATTCTGGATTTGCGGCTTTCTTTTCTGCGGGTTTTCCAACATGAGTTCCCCGACAGTGAGGGCGTTGACCTCTCCCAATTCGGTCCCGGCTGGGCAAGTCTGACCAGCCAGCTGCTGGCACCAGCGAACTATCCCGCAATGGCCTTCAACGATAACTCTGGAACCACGGGCAGCAATGGCATTGGTTCGCAGCTGTTTTGGACCCAGAACGTAATCGGATTGTCGGGGACTCTCACTAAGATTATCGGCCGCCATCAGCTCAAGTTTGGCGGTGCCGGTCGCCATGTGCAGTGGATTTCTGCCCCGCAAAACGGGGTACTTTCGCTGAACTTTGATCAGAACGCTACTGCGGACTCCGAGGGCGCGGGTGGCTCCGCTGTGGCCTCCTCACTGCTTGGCATTCTTGGGGGACAAGGCTCACAGGTAGCGTCTGGAATGGTGGGCGGCTCCCGAGCCTACTTCACGTCTTACGGTTTCTTCATCGACGATACCTTCCAGGCGACCAGAAAACTCACCATCACAGCCGGTCTGCGCTGGGATCAGCCCAGCGTCTTCTCGGAAGCCAGTAATAATGACACCGTGTTCCTGCCCAACCAAGCCAGTCCGATCGGAACTATCGATAATCCGGTCACCGGCCAGACGCAACAAGTGATGGGGAATGTGGCTCTGGTGAACAGTCCGGCCTGGAAATCACAACGAGAAGACAATCTGCACTGGAAGCTGTTTTCGCCGCGCCTCGGATTCGCTTACCGGCTCACCGACAAAACGGTATTGCGCGGGGCGTATGGGATCTCCTATCCGCCCGCTACGCTTAGCCAGGATGGACCCAATCTCTCGCCCATCAATGCAGCCCAGGGTGCCGGCAATGCGTTCTCCACAGTAGCCAACCCGTTTCCCGATGGTCTCCCGCAGCCAAAGCGGCGGAACGCGACGCCGGACGACTTCTATGGACTGCCCGTCTTTGCCATGCGCGTGCCGGGCGACCCCATGCCATATGTGCAGCAGTGGAACGCAGCATTCGAACGGCAGGTCGGCAAGGATTCCTCCATTACGGTGGCCTACGCTGGTTCGAAGGGTACCCACCTCCTTCTGCAGGGGTGGGCAACCGTATCGAATATCAATCTTAACCAGCTACCCGATCAGTATTTTTCTATGGGGCCGACGGCTTTAGAGGCACAGGTGCCAAATCCGTTCGCTGGCATCATTACGAGTGGCCCGTTCTCGGGACCCACGATTGCCACAGGCCAGTTGTTGCTGCCGTTCCCACAATACCGGCGAGTTCTATTCCTGGATCCTCACCGCGGTAGATCCAACTACAATTCGCTACAGACCTCCTACAAGAAGCGCTTTGGCGACAAGGGCATTCTCAGCGTGGCCTATACCTGGTCACGACTGAAGTCCAACACGGATAGCTCCAGTGCATTCCTGGACGAAGGCTTCATCTTCGGAGGCTCGACTCAGGACAATAACCACCTGGAAAAAGAGTATTCGATCAGTTCTTACGACGTTCCTCACAACCTGTCCATTGGGTACGGGGTTGACTTACCTTTCGGCCGCAACAAGCGCTTTATGGGGGATGCAACCGGCGTGCTGAACGGCATCATTGGTGGATGGCGGGTCAACGGCATTACCACTTTCCGGAGTGGTGTCCCCATGAGCGTGTACCAGTTCTTCCCCGGTACGGCCCTTAGCAACTTTGGCGGGGGGCAGGGATACTTCGGCGCCCAAGGTCTATGGATGCGTCCTGATCTGGACCCAAGCTGTAGCCTGAAAGTGTCGGGCTCTCGTCAGCACAGGGCGGCAACTGGCTGGTTTAACACGGATTGCTTTGTGGCTGTGGATGCGGGCGCCGAAGTAAGGTTCGGCAACGAACCCCGCAACCTTGACGCGGTCCGCATGGACCACATCAACAACTGGGATTTTTCCATCTCAAAACGTAACAACATCACCGAGAATGTCTACCTGCAATTTACGGCGGAGTTCTTCAATGCGTTCAACCATGTGCGATTCGGCACACCAAACGAGCAGATAGGTAATCCGAACTTCGGTGTTGTGCTTTCGCAGGTGAACCCGCCGCGTGCGATTCAGTTCGGTCTGCTGCTCGGCTTCTGATCATCTCTATGGCACCGGCCAGCAATGGCCGGTGCCCACATTCTAATCAGCGCGAGCATACTCAAGCTTATGGTAAGGGGATCGCGATTATGTCGAACCAGCGTCTCATCCTGCTCTTGCTGTGTTCAACACTTCTAGGCATCTTCTCCCCCAATCCAGTCATTGGTCAGGATCGTCCCGCCTCGGAACCATCCAAAGTCGTGGTGCACGCCGATGGCACCGTGGAAGTTCCTGCTCAGACCGTGCCCATGTCCCCATTTCTCAGTGCGGAGGCAAAGGCATACGTCACGCAGCATTTGAAAGACATGCAGGATCCGGAAATCCTGAAACAGGATGCTGGAGTACCTCGCTTCATGAAGGGATATCTGGCCCGCGACTACGAATTATTTGCAGTCGAGAAGAAAGACCAGAGAGTCGGCGGCGTGCATGTGTATGTGTACACGCCCAAGTCTGGAGTCTCAGCAAGGAACAAGAATAGGGTCCTGGTCAATCTGCACGGCGGCGGCTTTTCAGGCTGCTGGCCTGGTTGCGCAGAACTCGAATCGATTCCCATTTCGGCCTTGGGACAGATTGAAGTAGTCAGTGTCGATTATCGTCAAGGCCCGGACAATAAATTTCCCGCTGCGAGCGAAGACGTTGCCGCCGTATATCAAGAACTTCTGAAGACGCACAAGCCGCAAAACATCGGTATATACGGCTGCTCGGCTGGGGGAATGCAGACCGCGATGTCCGTCGCCTGGTTTCAGGCCCACAACCTTCCGGCGCCGGGGGCAATTGGAATCTTCTGTGCTGGTGCGGGGGGCGCTTTCGGCGGAGACGCGCTGTACACCGCCTGGCCGCTCGGCGAAGCGCGACTCGCGCCGCCCATGCCACCGCGTCCCTCCGACGGGCCGCCGCTGGGGTATTTCAGCGGGACCAATCCCAAGGACCCTCTGGTTTCCCCCGTCAGTTCACTGGAAGTTCTCGCCAAGTTTCCGCCAACGCTGATGATCACCGGCACGCGCGGGTTTGAACTGAGTGGCGCGATTTACTCCCATGAGCAACTGGTGAAGGCGGGAGTGGAAACCGAGCTCCACGTCTGGGAAGGCTTGTTCCACGGATTTTTCTACAACGTGGATGTGCCCGAGTCGAAAGATGCATTGAATGTGATCATCAAGTTCTTTGATCGTCATTTGGACGGAAAGTAAAGTTGGTGCTTCGTAGGCTGTATGCAGCGACGCATTCATATCTGATGGAAGTTTGCGGCTTTACCCATGCTTACTGGTCAGGTCTTACTCGAGCGAATTCAGAAGAACGTAGGAGTTCCCTGGCAGAGCCAGCGATCGGATGGCTTTTCAGACGGCATTCTGCATGGAAGCGCCGACACCTCTGTTACCGGGATTGTGACCACATTTACCCCGACCCTGGAAGTTCTCCGGCGCGCGGTCGCTTCCCATAAGAACACCGTCATCTGCCGCGAGGCTCCTTTCTATAGCCGCGGCGAGCGGGCCCCTTTGTTTTGGCGCAATAGTCCTGCTCCTCCCAAGGAGATGACCGACAACGATCCGGTTTGTCGCGCCAAGCAGGATTTCATCACCCAGAACAACCTGGTCATCATGCGTCTCGTCGAGAACTGGGATGCGCGTCGCTCCGACGGCCAGCTTCGCGGATTGGTTCGCGCCCTGAGTTGGGAAAAGTTCCACTTTCCAGCCAAGAGCCTCGATGAGTACGACCCACGAAACGTTCGTTTTCAGCTTCCAAAGCGTTCGCTCGGGCGCCTGGCTCAGGAACTCCAGATAAAGCTGAAGATTCACGGGGTTCGTGTCATCGGTGACGCAGCGTCCAGCGTCAGCAACATCGCACTCACCCACGGCTTGCTTTTGGTGGCGGATAGCGAACGAATGCTGCGCGAGCAAGGTTTGGATGTCGTAATCGCAGGCGATGCGGTCGAATGGGAGGCCGTGCCATGTTTTGCGGACCTAGTCACGGCGGGGAAGGTCAAAGGACTGATTCTCATTGGGCAGCAAGCTTCTGAGGAGCCGGGCAGTGGCGAGATGGCCGAGTGGCTGAAGAGCTTTATCAGTGAAGTTCCAATCGAGTGGATCCCCGCCGGGGAACCATTTTGGGTGCTGTCTTAGAAGGGAAGTCGTGAACCAGACAACTTTGTCGCGTCGGCGTTTCTGTCAGCTGGCTAGCAGCAGCCTACTCCTCGGGCCATCACTGATGCGCGGCCAAGCGTCCCCGATGCCACTGACAGCTCGTGAGGTCGTCGACCGAATCCGAAAGAATGTCGGAGTGCCGTGGAGGACTCCCACCGCGGACGAATTCAAAATCGGCGACCCGGATGCGCCGATCACAGGAATTACCACAACCTTCATGTCAACGCTGGATCTGCTGGAGCGGTCGGCAGCGGCGGGAAACAATTTCGTGATCACGCACGAACCCACATTCTGGAGCGCCGCCGATGTGGTCTCCGATCTGAGGGACGATTCACTTTATCGGCAAAAGGTGAATTTCATCGAGAAGCACAAGATGGTGGTATGGCGGTTCCACGATCACTGGCACGCCCGGCGACCGAGCGATGGCATCTTTGCCGGATGGAATCGATCGATGGGGTGGGAAGACTACCACGTCAAAAGCGACAACCCATTCTCGATTCAGTATTTGATCCCGGAGACCAGTTTTGAAGAGTTAGCGCGGGACATGCAAAAAAAGTTGAAGCTCCGCAGTATGCGCCTGGTCGGTGATCCAAAGCTGCGCGTCACTCGTGTTGGCAACGGAGGTCATTACATTCTCCAGTGCATGCCCCAGTTGCCAAAGGTCGATGTTCTTCTCGTGTTCGAAGGGAGGGAATGGGAAGCCCCGGAATACATCCGCGATGCGATCGCCGCCGGCGAGAAGAAAGCGCTCATCCAGCTCCCGCATGAGGGAGGAGAGGAAGCGGGCATGGACGAGTGCGCTCGCTGGCTGCAGGCTTTTGTCAGTGAGGTGCCAATCAAGTTCATTCCATCCGGTGATCCGTTCTGGATACCGGTATAGAGAGGATCGAACGACTGTGAAACGTGGAGAAAACGTGGTGAAAGCACGACTCATGATGATTGTCCTCATGCTGGCTGGGCTGCTGGTTAGCTCAGTTGCTGGCGCGCAAACGCCTCCCTCTCATGATGGATACTGGGTCAGCGCCTGGAGCACTGCGATTCACGCGCCACTCGCATTCCCAGGATTACCGCCAACGCCGGTGTTCGAGAATCAAACACTCCGGATGGTGGTGAAACCCACAATCGGCGGGGGGCGCCTGCGGGTTCGATTGTCGAATGCATTCGGAAATGCGGCGCTAACGATTGGCGCTGCGCACGTGGCTCTTGTGCAACAGGGGGCGAAAATCGTGCCCGAGTCTGATCGGGCGCTGACCTTCGGGGGCAGGGCCTCTGTCACCATTCCTCCGGGAGCACCGGTGTTGAGTGACCCGGTTGATCTGAAGGTTGCTGCCTTGACAGAGATCGCGGTAAGCATCTATCTGCCCGCCAGCGCTACTGGTTCCAGCACCCACTTTTGGGCACAACATGAAACCTATGTATCTGGTCCCGGTGACTTAACGGCGCAAGCCGAAATGCCGAACCGGGTGACACAGATGGCGTGGTACTGGCTCGCCGACGTCGAAGTCTGGACCTCCGATCAAGCCACTGCTGTTGTGACCTTGGGAGATTCGATCACAGACGGAGTCGGAGCCAAGCAAGGGGAGTACGAGGATTGGCCAGATAGATTGGCTCTGCGGCTGCAATTTGAAAAAAAATCCGCCAAGCTGTCTGTCGTCAACGTTGGCATCGGGGGAAACCGAATTCTGCATGAGGGCGCTGGAATCAGCGCCCTCGCACGTTTCGATCGCGACGTTCTGGCGCAACCTGGAGTTTCGGCCGTGATCGTGCTCGAGGGAATCAACGACATCGGCTGGCCACATATGAAACCACGGCTGCCGAATGGCGAGACGCTGAAGGACCCGCCATTCGTCCACGAACTGGTGAGCGCCGAAGACCTGATCGTCGGACTCAAGCAGATTATCGACCGCGCTCATCAGCATGGAATCCGTGTCTTTGGCGCGACGCTTACGCCCTACGAGGGCGCCGACTACTACAGCGAAGACGGAGAGGCCACGCGTCAAGCGGTCAATCATTGGATTCTCACCAGTCGCGCATTTGATGGTGTCTTCGACTTCGACGCAGCCGTTCGTGATCCGAACCATCCATCGCAATTTCGCGAAGGCTATCACTCGGGAGACCACCTTCATCCCAGCGCGATTGGCTACAAGGCGATGGCCGACGCTGTGGACCTCGCCCGGTTGAGAGGGGCCGAAAAGTCGAAAGCGAAGAAGTGACGGTTGGGCTGGACTTGCACTATGACAACATTCGGAAAGATCATCGTCGTACTGGCTCTCACGGTTGCGGCATGCTGGGGACAAACCGCCCCATCCCATCCCGCCTCAACCAATATCCCCGGTGCGGACTTTCCGCGGATCAACGCCGATTCCAGCGTTACCTTCCGAGTTCAAGGGGAACAGGCGCAGAAACTTCAGGTGTCATTGGGTTTCGGCCAGTCCGTGTATGACATGGTGAAGGGACCGGACGGGGTTTGGGAGGCGACCACCAAGCCGCTGGCGCCTGGCTTTTACTACTATGGGATTTCGATCGATGGTTTCATCGCCAACGATCCCGGGAGTCGGACGTTTTTTGCCGCACGCAAGGAAGTAAGCGGGCTTGAGGTCCCGGGCGATGAATCAGAGTTCTTTGCGGTGAAAGATGTTCCGCATGGCAACGTACGAATCGAATGGTACTTCTCTAAAACGACAGGCGAAACCAGAAGAATTTTCGTCTACACGCCGCCGGGATACGACGGGAGCGCCGCGCGCTATCCAGTGTTATACCTCCAACACGGTTACGGGGAAGACGAAGCCGGTTGGAGCGACCAGGGTCATGAGAATTTCATTCTTGACAACCTGATCGCGGCCGGCAAAGCCAGGCCGATGATCATTGTCAACGAGGACGGACTGACAGGCGTGAATTTTCAACCGCCCCCTCCGCCTCGACCGGGGACAAATCCTCCTCCGCCACCGCGTGGCGTGGTGCGTTTCTTCATGGAGGAACGATACGCAACCCTGGACCAGATCATTTCCCGAGACCTGATCCCGTTCATCGATTCACGCTTCCGCACCATTCCCGACCGCGATCACCGGGCGCTTGCGGGACTTTCCATGGGGGGTGCGCAGGCATTGCGCATCGGGTTCAACCATCTCGACCAGTTTGCATTTCTCGGCGCCTTTAGTCCCGCCATCGCCATCACCGACACGGACAAAGACTATGACGGAATTATGGCGGATCCCGCAAAGCTAAACCGGCAATTGCGTCTCTTGTGGCTCGGAATCGGCAACGAGGATTTTCTACACGCGCCGGTCAAGGAATCTCACGAGGCTCTGGAGAAGGCTGGGATTAAACACGTCTGGGTCGCGAGTTCCGGTGCGCATGTCTGGACAGTATGGCGCAAGTATCTCGCCGATTTTGCGCCCCGGCTCTTTCAATAAGCAGCAGGCGCGATGTTGGATAAGGCCATGAATAAACCGGCAGTGATGATTGGGGTGGGCGAAGTTTTGTGGGACATTTTACCGACAGGAAGAGTGTTGGGTGGCGCACCCGCGAATTTTGCTTACATGACCAACGTACTTGGAGACCAGGGAATCGTGGCCAGCCGAGTGGGCAGCGACGATCTGGGCCGTGAAGCCTGCACGGTCATGCAACAACTGGGCCTGACCATAGACTACGTTCAGCAGGATGAAAGTAACGCAACCGGGACCGCGGTGGTAAGTATCGGTCCGGGTGGCCAGCCCACGTTCCTGATCAAGGAGTGTGTCGCTTGGGACTCGCTGCAATGGTCACCGGACTGGGAAGAATTATCCGCCCGGGCCGACGTGGTCTGTTTTGGTTCGCTCGCTCAGCGTTTTCCGATGTCGGCTTCTACCATCGAGCGCTTTCTCAAAAACGTCCCCAAGACCGGTCTGCGCATATGCGACGCAAATCTCCGCCAGTCCTACTACAGTACCGAAGTTCTCCGCCGGTCGTTCCAGCATGCCGACATCGTGAAACTCAACGAAGAAGAAGTGGGAAGGGTCGCGTCTTTGTTAGGGCTGGGCAATGGAGGCGAGCAGGCACTTGCCGAACGGCTTCTGGCGGAATTCGACCTGCGGTTGGTTTGCATTACGCGAGCAGACCGCGGAAGCGTGCTGGTTTCGGACGCCGAGACCGTTGAGCATGCGGGTTTCCGCGTGAAAGTGGAGGATGCTATTGGCGCGGGAGACGCCTTCACTGCCTGCCTGGCGCACCATTACTGGAGAGGGCGTTCCCTGAAGGAGACGAGTGAGGCCGCGAACCGTTTTGCGGCATGGGTGGCAACCCAGCGGGGCGCGACTCCGCCCATCAGTCCAGAGCAATTGCAGAACATTCTTGCCGGGCCTGCCCTCCACTAGAGATTGCAGGGGGGATCGCAGACATGCCCGCGCCAACAGATGATAGGGGGCGTCGTGAAGACTTTCTGGGCAGTTTTGTCGACTGTTCTGATGATGGCAACCTGCTATTCGCAGATCAAGCAGTCGCTTCGCACAGAGAGCGGTCTGGTCAGCGGCGTACCGGGCAGAGATCCCAGTATCACAGCTTTCAAAGGTATTCCATATGCGGAGCCTCCGGTGAGGAACTTGCGCTGGGTTGAGCCACGCCCTCCTCGCCAGTGGGAGGGAGTCCGCAAAGCCGATCATTTCAGCGACGGTTGCATCCAGAACTTTCCCAAAGGCGATTTTCCGAAGAGTGAAGACTGCCTCTATCTGAACGTGTGGACTCCGGCGAAGGACAAGGCCGCGCTGCCCGTGATGGTTTATATCCACGGAGGCGGTCTGCGCGTAGGCTCCGCGCGCGAGGCCCTGTACGACGGCGAAGAACTGGCCAAAAAGGGGATTGTCGTCGTCACTCTGAACTACCGTCTGGGCATTCTCGGGTTCTTCGCTCATCCGGAATTGACCAAGGAATCTCCCTACCACACCTCCGGAAACTATGGGCTGCTCGATCAAAATGCCGCGCTGCAGTGGGTGCATCGCAATATCGCTGCGTTTGGCGGTGATCCCAACAAGGTCACGATCTTCGGACAGTCCGGAGGCGCGTTCTCGGTGACTTCTCAGGTGGTGAGTCCGCTGTCGAAGGGCCTGTTCCGCGCAGCGATCGTCGAAAGCGGCGGAGTTGGGGCAGGATTCGCTAGGACTGAACTGCTGTCTTTGGAGGATGGAGAAAAAGCCGGAGTCAAGTTTGCGGACTCTGTCGGCGCCCACTCCCTGGCAGACTTGCGGGCAATGCCGGCCGAAAAGATGTTGTCCGACGGCTCGGCGGAATCGAACGTGGATGGGCGGTTTTTTCCGGCCAGCCCGGTCACCTTGTTGAACGAGGGCAAGCAGAACAAAGTCGCCATGATCGTGGGCTCGAACTCCGATGAGGGGCAGCACCTTTTCCGTTCGCCAGTGCCGGCCGGCGAATATGCCGAGCAGGCACGCAAGATGTACGGCGCAGACGCGGACAAATTCCTGAGCTTGTATCCCAACGATTCCGAGGAGGCTTCCAAGGCCTCTCAGCAACGCATGTTTGCGGATCGCATGGCTCTAGGGGAGCAAAACCTCGCAGCATCGATGACCAGCATCGGGTCAAATGTCTATCTTTACTATTTCGACTATCTGGACGAGGGAGGCTACAACAGCGAGCCCCCCACTCTCGGCCTGCGCCTCGGAGCGGACCACGGTGCGGAACTTCCTTATGTGTTCGGCCTGATGAGCCACTGGAGAGCTTCCGTCCCCGATCAGGATCTCAAACTGCAAAACATTGTCATGCAGTATTGGACGAATTTCGCTAAGGACGTGGATCCGAATGGCAAAGGCCTGCCCGCCTGGGAAGTGTTCAAGGGACTTCATAGTCCCATCATGATTGTGGACAAGAATCCCAGCATGAGGCCGCATCCCCGCGCGGGGCAGGTGGAGTTCCTTCGCACGCACGGAGTGAAATAGTCCAGCACATCAACCTTTTGGAAACGATGGAGGCTTTGCATGCGCCGAATCATGATTCTGGTGATCGCCCTGTTGTTCAGCTCCACGCTCTTGGGCCAAGCTCCCCCCAAAATGCGGACGCGCATTCTGACTCACATGACCAACACGGAGATCGAGCAGTATCTCAAACGCAACGACGTGATCTTCGTAACCGTGGGAACGGTTGAGCCACACGCGGAGATGCCGATCGATGCCGAGTATGTTGGCCCGCTCGCGTACTCCATGAAACTTGCGGAGGAGGGAGACGGCCTGGTCCTGCCAGGGCTGGCCTATTTCTTTCCCGATGCAACGGTGGTTGGAAGAGGTGCTGTGCACGTGACCCCGTCGGAAGGCACTGCTTATCTGCTGACGATTGCGCGTTCACTTCTGCGGCAGGGGTTTCACAGACAGGTTTATATCACCGGCCATGCGCCATCCTGGCAGACCGTGAGCCCGCTGGTGAGGCAGTTTTATGACGAGACTCACGTCCCCATTCTTTATCTGGAGTCGGCGATGTTTCACCGCCCAAGGAGCGATACCAAACCGCCGGATTTTGCAGATTTCGCCAAGATGACTTATGGCGCTTACGCCATTGCCGGCAGGCTGGAGGACATTCCGGTCAATTTGTCTGAGCCGGTGCCGGAACATCCCGCCGATCCGGGCATTAACAATCTATTTCCCGTCGGGCCGCAAAGCGGGGCCATCGGCTTCTATATGAGCCACTACACCGACCATATCGGCCCTGCCAAGGCCGTTACGGCCGAACAACGCGCCCAGTGGGGCAAGGAAGGCGCGGAGATGATCGATGAATCCGTGAAGAGTATCGACATCAAGAGCATCCTCGGGGCTTTGCGAGATCATGACAAATTTACCCAGGAGCACATCCTTCCCCAATATGGCTGGATGTTTCCGAATCAAGCGGGAGGGGAGAAATCCAATGACATTCATCAACACTAGGGCGTGGATTGTATCGGGGCTTCTCTGGCTAAGTCTTGCTGGAGCAGTGAACGCACAGACGGCTGCGCCTCTGGCCCCACCGCCAATTACACCTCCCTTCCTGGCCCCGGAGCCGGTGCCTCCACCGCCGGTGCGGACCCATTACTTTACGAGCTTGAGCAACGTCGAAGTGGAGAAATACCTCCAGTACAACGATCTCATTTTCGTTCCGATTGGAAATATCCAGGCGCATGGCGTGTTGCCGGTTGACTGTGAGTACGTCGCCGCCGAGGCACTCGCCCTGAAACTGGCCGAAGAAACTAATGCCCTGGTGTTTCCCAATCTGCAATTCACCTATCCCGGAGATGGAATGATTGGGCGCGGAACGGTGCAGGTCAGCTCCACCCAGGCCATCGCCTATCTGAAGCCCATTGCGCGTTCTCTACTGAGGCAAGGCTTCAAGCGCCAGATATACATCACAGTCGGGAATGCGGCGGGACCGGAAACCGTCAGCCCCTTGGCACTCGAGTTCTTCTACGAGACGCGAACACCCGCGCTTTACCTCGAAGGAGACATTTTGCTTCAGAAGGTGAAGGCGGACATGAACAAAGTTTTCTTTGGGGCGTACTCCATCGTGGGCCGGCTCGATGATATTCCGTTGAATCTAAGGCCCGAGATTCCGAACCACGCCATCGATCAGGGACTCCGCACGCTTCAAGCGCTCAGGGTGAGTGGCGGCGCCCGAAATGGCACCGTGGGGTTCTTCGGGTTTGAGGACGAATCCGGCGCGCCCGTGCAAGCGGTCACGGCCGAGCAAAGAGCCGCCTGGGCAAAAGAAGGCTCGGACACGATCGACGCCGCGGTCAAGATGGCAGACATAAATAGGATCGCGCAATCCCTGCGGGACCACGACCGGTTTACGCGTGAGTACCTGATCCCGAAGTTCAACGATCTGCTGCCTTGATCCGCGGCGGCCCGATATACGGCGGTAGCGTACCTGGCAACAAGGAGAAGGAGAGCGAGAAGATGATTTCTTCGCAGTGTAGGGTTGCAGTCGGGCTATTGGGTCTGACTCTATTGGGCTTGGTCGGGAGTGCCGCTTTTGCTGAAACCGTCAAGGTGGAAGGCGGCCTGCTCCAGGGAACTGTCGAGGACGGGCTCCGCGTTTATCGCGGAATTCCTTTCGCTGCTCCACCGATCGGCAACCTTCGCTGGCGGCCGCCTCAACCTGCCTCGAAGTGGAATGGAGTTCGCGCCGCGGACGAGTTCGGCCGCGCGTGTATTCAGACAAATGCGGCAATCGCAGATCTGCCCGCCCCCAGCGAGGATTGTCTGTACCTGAACGTCTGGACGCCCGCCAAGAGCGCAGGGGAGAAGTTGCCAGTTCTGGTCTGGATTCATGGTGGAGGTTTCGTTGCAGGCGCGCCCGCAGAGAAGCTTTACCACGGCGAATGGTTGGCTCACAAGGGTGTCGTCGTAGTTTCCCTTGGGTATCGCCTGGGCGTGTTTGGTTTTTTGGCACACCCCGAACTGAGCGCCGAAAGTCCCCACCATGTATCGGGCAACTACGGCCTCCTCGACATGATCGCCGGATTGCAGTGGGTCGAAAGGAACATTTCCGCGTTCGGCGGCGATCCAAAGCGGGTGACAATACAGGGCGAATCGGCAGGCGCGGTTGCGGTAAGCATCCTCTGCGCATCGCCGCTTACGAAGGGCCTGTTTCGCGGCGCAATCGCCGAGAGCGGAGGTTCTTTCGGGCCGGTGCGGGTCGATGCGTCTTTCGGCGAATCGGAACCGTTGGCCAGCGCTGAGAAGAGAACCGTCGACTGGCTATCATCCGCAGGAGTCGCCAACGTCGCGGAATTGCGGAAGATCCCGGCTGAGAAGTTGCAAACGATGATACCGGGTCAATTCGGTTGGGCTCGCCCAAATATGGATGGATGGGTCATTGCCGGAGATCAATACAAACTCTACCAGTCAGGCCAATACAACGACGTCCCGGTTCTGGTCGGTTACAACTCCGACGAAGGTTTATTGTTCGGAAATCCTAAGTCACAAGCAGCCTACGTTCAGAGTGTGCGAGAACGGTACCGCGAGTTTGCCGACAAGATTCTCGCTGTTTACTCCGGTGGTGAAAGCCTTGCTGAAAAGTGGACGGCGCGCAATCTGATGCGCGACTCGTCGTTTGGCTGGAACACCTGGGTATGGGCTCGTCTGCAAACGAAAACAGGGAAGTCCAACGTGTTCGTCTATTACTTTGATGAAAAAGCTGAACTTCCTGCCGGATCTGACCCCGCTGGCTACGGAGCGCGACACGCTTCGGAGCTTCCCTATGTTTTCCGCCAACTCACGGAACACAATCGCCCCGCTCCCACCCAAAAAGACGAAGCACTTTCGGACATGCTGCGCACCTATTGGACCAATTTCGCCAAAACCGGCGATCCCAACGGTGCCGGCTTGCCGAAGTGGCCAGTTTACAGCGATGCCACCCCGCAGATGCTGCACATTGAAGCGGGAAATACCAAGGCCGGGCCAATGGTTAACGAAAATGGGCTGAAGGTACTGGACGACTATTTTTCCTGGCGCCGAACGGATGAAGTGACCGCTGCACCGCATTAGGTTACAGTTCGTTCTAACGTTGGTTGGTTCCCGAATGACTTGGAATAACTCGTGCGTGCGGCCAATCGCCTTCAATAGCAGCCCAAATCCTTAAGCGAACTGCCCGCAGGCTCTGGCGGTACAGAAACGTGAGGCGACATGAATTCCCAATTCGGCCGAAGGTTAGTTTGGATCCTTAGCGCGCTGTCTGCCTGTGCTTCGGCGCAGCAGATAGACTCATGCGCCGCTCTGACGAAGTTCAAGAATCCCGGCGTGGAAATTACCAAATCCGTTCCAATTCCCGCCGGAACCACGGAGCCGAACCCGTGGGGGCCGGGTCACAGCGCGCCAATCCCTGCCTATTGCCGGGTCGAAGGCGTGATCAATCGGCGCACTGGAGTCGGCGGCGAGGAGTTCGGCATCAATTTCGCCCTGGCGATGCCTGATAAATGGAATACCGATTTCCTGATGCAAGGTGGAGGTGGCGGAAATGGAGTCGTGATGGCTCCGCTTGGTCTCAACGCCGCGGGAGACACGCCGGCCCTGATGCGTGGCTTTGCCGTGGTCAGCACCGATACCGGTCATAAGAGCCATCGAGGACCATTCGACTTCGATTTCATGAAAGACGAGCAGGCCTATCTGGATTTCGCCTATCTCGCCAACGCTCAGGTCGCTGCGGTTGCAAAACAACTCATCGCTCAGTACTACGGAAAGTCCGCCGCCCATTCCTACTTCTCAGGATGTTCCACCGGCGGCCGCGAAGGGATGGTTCTCTCGCAACGCTATCCCACGGTGTTCGATGGCATCATCTCCGGCGATCCGGCCATGCGGACCGGGCTTTCCAACTTGACCATCGGGAGATGGATACCCATTTCCTTCAATCAGATCGCGCCCAAAGACGCGAATGGAAAGCCACTCATCGAGCAGGCCATTACTGACAACGACCGCAAACTGATCAACGACGCTCTCCTCAAGCGATGCGATGCAAAAGACGGAGTCGCCGACGGCCTGATCTCGGATCCTCTCGCGTGCGATTTCGATCCTGAGATGCTGTCGTGCACGGGCGCGAAGAGCGACTCCTGTTTGGCGCCGGAGAAAGCGGCAGCCATCAAGAAGGCCCTTGGCGGCCCGAAAACCTCGACCGGAACACAGGTGTATCCTGCGTTCCTTTACGATAGGGGCATCACCAGCGGACCCCCTTTCCGCGGATTGCTGTCTCCCGGACCCGGCATCTTCGGACCTGCGACTACCGACATGTCATTGGATGTTGATAAGGAAGCACTGGCGGACATCCAGCCTCTGGTGGACTCAATGTCCACGAACTTGACTACATTCTCCAGTCACGGCGGGAAGCTAATTTTCTACCACGGCGACAGCGATCCGTGGTTCTCACCGCTCGACACGTTTGGCTATTACAAGGACATGGCTGCTGCCAACGGCGGTATGGAATCAGTATCGAAGTGGAGTCAGTTCTACTTTGTTCCGGGGATGAGCCACTGTGCGGGAGGTCAGGCGCTGGATCAGTTTGACTTATTAGGCGCCATGGTCGACTGGGTGGAGAAGGGAATCGAGCCGACATCAGTGATTGCGACCGGCAAGGCGTTCCCCGGACGTAGCCGTCCGCTTTGTGCTCATCCCAAACACACCCACTACAAGGGTCAGGGCGACACCGGAGACGCCAGTAGCTTCGAGTGCCGGTAAATCAAAGAATTGTACGAAAATGTTTTTGGCTCTGGGGTCCAAGGGACACTCGTAGCCACCACAGTATCCCACGGATTCGCCGCGATGGATTGGGAAAAAGCACCAGTTCCTACGACCCCGCAAGTCACCCCTTTCCATTCCTTCCGTATGCCAGCTATCCCACCTGCACCGGGACCAGCTTCTTGGATGCCTTCCAGAGCTGCCTGTTGATGAAACCAGGGGCGAGGCGGCGCATCCACGCGAGTGTTTTCGACTGTCCAGGGCGGATTTCGAGGGCGCCCGCCTTCAGGGATCCGAAGGATTGCTTCACCAGTTCGTCAGTAGTGATCACGCTGCCGCCGCCCTCCGAAATTTCTGCTGTCATGTCCGTCTTCACCGCTGGGGGCATGAGTTCGATGACCTCGACGCCGGTTTCCTCCAATTGGAACCGCAGCGACTGGGTGTACGAGTGGATTGCTGCCTTAGTAGCGCAGTAGATCGGCGCGGCCGGCAGCGGCACGAAGGCGAGCCCGGACGACACGTTGATGACCGTACCCTTATTGGCCGTGAGGATGTCGATGGACGCGGAGGTCATGCCGACTACGCCGCCGACATTGATGTTCAGCTCCGCCATTAGCCCAGCCAGGTCGGCCGCCGGGGCCTTGAGGTTCTTGTAGAGCATGATGCCGGCATTGTTCATCAGCACGTCGAGCCCGGGAAAATCCGCTTTCACGCGTGCTGCGAGGGCGGCGATCTGAGCGGGATCCGCGACGTCGCTCTGGATGGTGTGAATCTTCGGGTACTTTGCCTTCACCTTATCGAGCACCGCCTGGCGCCGACCAGTCACGATGACCTCGTTGCCGAGTTCGACGAACTTGAGCGCGAAAGCGAGGCCGATGCCGGCGGAGCCCCCGGTGATGAGGATGGTGCGATTAGTGAGTTTCATAAAGTCCTTTCGTCACCCTGTCCAGGGAGACGCGTTGAGTTCTACGGACCGGATAACTTTTCAGTCCCCACGAGTTCATCTTTCGATCCCGCGTTAGTGGTGTAGGATTATTAATGTAATCCTATGGATGCAAAAAAATCACCAGCTCTGCAAAAGGTGATCTCGAACACTGGCCAATAGTTTCTGCCTGTCGGCAGGGTCGGTAAGAATACGGGCGATGGATATAGCACCGGCCATCGCACTATAGATGACGAAAAGGTTTCGTTCTCGCTCTCTTGCCGTTGCTCCTGGCATGAATTCCACCCACTCGTTCATCAGGCCGGCAATTCGTTTTCTGACGCTAAGCTTGGCACGAGCGATTTCAGGCGCCAGCGCCGCAACCGGGCAACCGGTGTCGGGATGATCACAGTGCTCGGTTGAGAGGTACAGTCGAACGAGTTCCTTCCACTTGTCCTCACGCGGCACGTGTTCCAGGGCGGAACGGATATTCTCGTTAGATTCCGCGAATGCCTGGGCAATGGCCTCAGCGAGAAGCTCGTCCTTGCTCCGAAAGTGCTTGTAAAAGCCGCCGACGGTCAGGCCCGAGGCTTTCATCACACTGGCGACGCCAGGGCTGCTCAGCCCCTGAGCGCGAAGCTTGCGAGCGGCGTTCCGCACGATACGATCGCGCGTTTGCGTCTTGTGTTCCGGTTCGTAACGCATATCGGTTCTTCATTGGATTATATATATAATCCTCAGATTCAAAGATTTCAGTCAGAAGGAAGACTGTTTAAAGGAAGTCGGCGGAGAACCCGCCTCTGCAGACTACTATTGTACGAAATCAAAATGTGTTTGTAAATGATTGATAATAAACGATATAGTGGTGGAGGCGGCGGGAGTCGAACCCGCGTCCGAAAGTGTTACTGGTCAAGAGACTACATGCTTATTCACGTTCATGCCCCAGGCATTACCCTGGGACGTTCGCGACCGCCGCTCAGAACGGACAAGAAACGGTTGCCGCTAGCCTGAGATCTTAACCTCTCTCCCCAGACGTAGAAGAGAAGAGCAGCCCGCTGTGCGACGTCCTTCGGAGGCCCACGGGCGAAGCTTCCGGGAACGGCTGCCTAAACTAGTTAGGCTGCGTATGCCATCTGTTGATTGGCAATTATCATTTTGCACGCGATCACGGGTGTGTGCACCCCGGCATGCCTCTTGGCCGCAAGCATCTCCGTCGAAACCGTGACGCCCCCAACTTGGTGGGATTGGCCTTCAAAGAACTACCTCTATTGTCGCACCCCCGGCCGGGATGTCAAATGCCGAAGGGCCCCTCTCGTCCATCATTTGCACGATACAATCCCTGCATCGTGAAGAACCGCCGCGACTTCGTGAAAGCAGTGTCCATGGGAGGGGTTGTGCTCTACGCTACCGGCCCCTGGTCTTTGGAAGCCCGGACCGCTGGCGCCGCGGAACAGATCGAGAACCAGTTTCTGACTGCCCGCTTCGACAGCGCCACGGGTCGAATCCATGTGGATCGCAAAGGCGGGCCGATTCTCCTGCGGAATGTGGTGGCACGCGCGGCTTTTGGCAACTCGGTGCGGTCGACGGCGGATTCGGAATATCAACGGTCGGTGTCGGTCCGCTCCGTGCAAGATGCGCTCGGGAATGGGCGGCAGATTTCGGCAAAGTGCTTCGACCGGCGAAAGCAGGTGGATTTTGAAATCCTGCTGAGCCTGTACGACGGTCGGAATGCGCTGGTGGTTGAAGTCATTTGCCGCAACGCTTCTGGCCGAGACGTGCGTCTTACACGGATTGAACCGGTGCGCGCGGTGTTGGAAGAAGGAGGCGAATGCGGTTGGGGCGACGCCAGCAAAGCGCTCACCAACGGCTACATGTATCCCGACCCGGGCCGGGTCGAGGAAATGTCCAACCTCCATGCGACTACGAGCATGTGGAACATGGGGTTTTATCGCGGGCCGCAAGAAGAAGCGCTCGTCGTCGGCTACCTCGACAATAACGCCGCCACCGGACGCATCTCTGCGCTGTACGACCGCACGCTCGAATTGTTTCAGGCGCACGGCAGCATGTCTCTGACGGCGGAATCGCTCTGCAATGAATGCGTGTTGCGGCCGGGCGCGAGTGCGACGTCGGGAAAGTTCATCTTCAATATTGGCCCCGACCCTTTCACAGCTCTCGAAAGTTACGCGCAAGCCGTGGCGGATGTTCATCAGGTGCGGCTGAACCCGATCATCAATGGATGGTGCAACTGGTACTACTCGCACGAGTACATCAACGAGGACGAGATTCTGCGGAATGCGGAATTCGCGGCGCGGACGCTGAAAGGGTATGGGCTGGAGTATGTCCAGGTTGATGCGGGCTGGTTTCGCACCTACGGAGACTGGGAAGGGAATCAGAATTTTCCGCATGGCATGAAATGGCTGGCGGGAAAAATTCGCGAGCAGGGTCTCCGCGCCGGGCTGTGGTTTGCACCCTATTGCATTGCGGAAGGTACAGAAGTGCGGGAGCGGCATCCAGACTGGCTCCTCACCGATGATCAAGGCAAGCCTCGACAGTGTGGTGGCGGCTTGAGCACTCCGCAGGTCGGCGCGTATGGCATCCCGAGCCTGATGAAGAAAATTTATGGTCTTGATGTGACTCATCCCGATGCGGCGGCGTGGATGCACGGCGTGTTCAAGAAAGCAGCCGACGACTGGGGCTACGATTTCATCAAGATTGATTTCGTTGAGTGGACCATCCTGAGCGCGGATCGTTATCACGATCCGACGTTCAGCAAAGCGGCGGCCTATCGCAAGGGATTTGAAGTGATGCGCGACGCGATTGGGCCGCGCCGTCATCTGCTCGATTGTGGTCCCATGAACACGACCGTCGGATTACTGGACAGCGCTCGCATCGAAGTTGATCTGCCTCACTTGACGTGGGAACAGTACACCGCAAATTTCAATAGCAACGGTCCCGCGATGGCGAAGCGGTACTACTTCAACCGGAAGACCTGGACCAACGACGCCGACCATCTGGGACTCGCTCTGTTGACGCTGGGTCAGGCGCGAGCGGCGGCATCGATCATCGCGCTTTCGGGCGGCACCATGATTTCGGGTGATCGCTTGGTGGATCTCGATCCCGACCGGTTGGAGATTCTACGGAGAGTGTACCCATCGTATGGGGTGGCGGCGCGTCCGGTTGATTTGTTTGAACGGGACAAGCCGGAGATTTTCGAGATTGCGGTCAAGACGAAGTTCGCGCAGTGGTCGGTCGTGGCGCTCTTTAACTATACGGATGCGATCGTGACGAAGAGCGTTCCCCTGCACCGCTTGCGTCTTCCCGATGCCAAGAGTTACACCGCGTTTGAATTCTGGAGTCAACGCTTGCTCGGAGAAATTGATCGAGAACTTGCAGTGCGTGTTGATCCCGAATCGGTGGCACTGCTGAGTATTCATCCGCAGACGGGAATCCCGCGCGTAGTCTCGACCGACCGGCACTTCACACAGGGAGCGGTGGAGCTTGAGAATGTGATGTGGGACGCGGACTCCAAGACCCTGAGCGGTACTTCACTGGGACCTGCAGGGACGGCGCACAACATCAGCATCTACATGCCGCGCGAATACAGATGGGACAATGAGCGTCCTGACTACTTTCAGGAATCAGGGCCGTTTTCCATCAGACAGATACAATCGGATTTGTTGCGTGTCCGGGCTCGTTTTGATGCTGGCACTTCGACGATGTGGCAGGTTAGGTTCGCCCGCAAGGCTTAGGTTTCTCTTCGGCCCAACCGCGGTTCGCCAAGTTCAGTTGTCCAGCTCCGCCAACCTGCAGATAAATCCCCAACCTCCACCCAGTTCACTCAACCCGAGCACAAGTTCGTTGCTGCCTTTTTTCAAGTGGACGTAGATCGCGTCGTTCTCCGGATTGACGATGCCGAGGAATCCGGGATCGCGGAAGTTCTGGGCGCTGCGTCCGCGGTAGAGTATCTGTCCATTTAAGAAGACGCTGACGTCGTCGCTATAGCCGAGGTAGAGTTTTTTCACCTGGTCGCGATCGGACTCGATGGTGGTTCGCGCATAGAGGACCTTCATCCCGGGCTGCGGGTCAAGGCGTTTGGAAAAGTCGGTCGCGAACGAGACCCTCGGATGCGGCGCTGTACGGTACCGATAGAGCGCCACGAGCCCGGGTGGCTCCGCTTCCACATCCTGCCACTGGATCGCTTTGCTTTCGGAGGCCGTCAGCGGACGTTCCAGATTGCGAGCGAGCGCGTCGTACGCAGGGGAGATACTCCACTTCGACAGAGTACCTGGCGGCATAGGAGGCAAGTGGCGCTCCCAGGGCGTGTCTGGCGTTGCCCGCATTTCAAAATTCGAAAAATAGGTTTCGCCGATCAGGACGGCGAGCGCGATCTGGCCTCTTTGAATGCCGCTCTTCAAGTCGTTCATTACGAGTGCGGGTGTGTCCATGTCGCTGACGTAAAGTTTGGCTTGTGCGCCGGTGATTTCCAGGCGTAAGTGGAACCATGCGTCACTCGGGATTTCGACTGCCCCAGTGAAGCCGGGTCCGTTGTAGAGTTGCCAGTTGAGTCCGGTGTTGAGGACCGGCGTGTATTGCATCGCATCGGGAAGCCCTGATTTATGCTGGCGAAGATAGACCCACTCGCCGTTGAGTCCAGCACTGTCGCCCCGAAATTGAATGCCAAAGAATCCCCGTCGCGCAGGTGTTGCGACGTCGACGTCGATGACGCCGTCGCGCATTTCAAAGTCCTTTACGGTTGCTGCGCCGCCATTGAGCAGGAGGCTCTTGCGTCCTTGATATTCGGTCGCCTTGGCTTCGCCTTCCAGTTCCCAGCGTGGGGAGTCGGGAGCGATCGGGACGGTTTGCGATTGGGCTGCGGATACAAACAGAAGAACAAGTGCACCTAGAGAGAGGGACCACAACATTGCTCGGAGATCCAGATACATTCTGTTGGCGGTACGCAGCTCGAAAAGGCCGCGAACAACGATTCCCAGTCTGACCATCTCGCACTCACCTCGTCGCTGTGAGACTCGCAAAGAGGGATAAAGTGAGCGGATGGGATTTCTAGCGGCCGAATAGCCGAAAAAGACGAAGCGCCTGACATTTGTCAAATTCCTGTCAATTCGGGCCTGTTTTCGGCTCGATTCGCGTGCTAACGTGATTTTTCGGGGTATGATTTGGTTGCAATGATTATGGCAGCAGAAGACAAATCGGTGATCTCGCAAAACACTCCGGTAGAGGCGCCGCCGGTCAGCCATGAACGTATCCTGGTGATCGAAGACGATCGCGGCGTGCAGAAGGCCCTGCGGCGTTTGTTCGAGGGCGAAGGATTCCAGGTGGACGTTGCTGGCAACGGTGCAGAAGGACTGGACCTGTTTCGTGGCTCCGTCCCATCGGTAGTGCTGCTGGATCTTCGTCTACCCGGAATGCTGGGGCAGGATGTCTGCCGTGAGATCAGCGCGGCCGCGCCTTCGCTGCCGATCATAATTTTGAGTGCCCGCACCGACGTGATGGATAAAGTCCTGCTGCTCGAGTTGGGCGCTCACGACTATGTGACGAAGCCCTTCAGTCCGCGCGAATTGCTGGCTCGGGTGCGAACGGCAATGCGGCGGTCGACGCGCACGCCGATCTCGGACAACTACTCTTTTGGAGATTCGAAAGTCGATTTCTCGAAAATGGAGTTGCACCGCAATGGCGCGGTGGTGCAGTTGACGGCACAGGAATTCAAGGTCCTGAAATTCATGATTCAGAACTCCGAACGCGTGCTGTCCCGCGAAGAGTTGCTGAATCACGTGTGGGGATACAAGAATTATCCGAGCACGCGGACAGTGGATAACCATATTCTGAAGCTGCGCCAAAAGCTGGAGCGGGACCCCGCTAATCCCGTGCACTTCCGAACCGTGCACAGCGCCGGCTACAAGTTCGTTCCGTAGGAAAGTTGCGCTGAATGGTCAACGGAAGGAGAGCCATGGGTGGGCTTCGGCTGCGTACCAAGTTCCTGCTGTCCATGGTTGCCGTATCTGCGGCGCTGACGTTTACCACGCTGTATGTGGTGCGACATACGGTGCAGCGGCAGGTTCGCACCCAAATTCAACGCGACCTTCAGAATTCAGTTTCTGCCTTCCGCAACTTTCAAAAACAACGAGAGCTGACGCTGGAACGATCTGCAGCCCTGCTCGCCGATTTGCCGAATGTCCGGGCGCTGATGACGACACATGATGTCGCCACCATTCAAGACCAATCCCACGATCTTTGGACTCTCTCTGGAAGCGACTTGCTGGTTTTGGCGGACCCGTCCGGCAAAGTGATGGCGTTACAGGCGACTCCACGCGAAGTCACTGTTCGTCAGGCACAGGATTTTGTTCCTGGAATTGTGTCGCATTCGGAGACGCGCCACTGGTGGTATGTCGAAGGACATCTCTACGAAGTGTTTTTGCAGGACATTTACTTTGGCCCGGCTAGCGGTCAACAGATCCTGGGATACCTAGTGCTCGGGTATGAGATTGACGACCGAGTCGCACACGAAGTCAGTCAGGTCGCCGCCAGCGAAGTCGTATTCCGGTCGGGAAATATGATTGTTCGCAGCACCCTGAAGCCCGCGCAGGAAGAAGAGATGCAGCAAGGCATGCAGAAAACTGCGGCGACGCCCGATGAGATCCGTCTCGGCGATGAACGTTTTCTGGCTACGACCGTGGACCTGTCTGGTTCGGGGACTCCGGAATTGCGGTTGTGGGTCCTGAAGTCTTTCGATCAGGCCACGGCGTTCCTGAGCAGCCTCAACGAATTGTTGTTGGCGCTCGGCTTGGCGGCCCTTCTAGCAGGGAGCTTGCTCGTATACCTGATTTCGCACACTTTTACTCGTCCTTTGGACGCGTTGGTCGCGGGCGTACGGGCTCTCGGGCGAGGTGATTTCGCATATCCTCTAGAGGCCCGCGGAGGAGATGAAGTCGCAGAAGTGACCGGCGCATTTGACCGGATGCGTACTGATCTGCAATCGACACAGCGTGAATTGCTGGATGCCGAGCGTCTGGCCACGATTGGCCGGATGGCGAGTTCAATCTCTCACGATCTGCGGCATTCGCTCGCCGCGGTGATGGCCAATGCGGAATTTTTATGCGAGAGCAACTTGTCATCGAGCCAGCGTGAGGATCTCTATGCCGAGATTCGAGTGGCGGTGAAACAGATGACGGATCTGATCGAGTCCTTGTTGGAATTCTCGCGGACGCGGGAGTCACTGCATCCTTCTCATGGCGATGTGCGGGAAGCGGTGGAGTCGGCAATCAAAGCGCTCAAAGCCCATCCGGAATTCCAGAAAGTGCCGATTCGAATCACCTGGGATGGCACGACCGAAGGCTGGTTTGATTTCAAGAAACTGGAGCGCGCATTAATTAACTTGCTGCTCAACGCCTGCGAAGTGGTGCCGTCTGGCCGGGGTCATATCGAAGTGCACTTGTGCCGCAAGGGACAAAATCTGGAAATCAGAATCAGCGACAATGGCCCCGGAATCGCAGAGGCTGTGCGCGGCGACCTGTTTGAGCCTTTCGTGAGTTATGGTAAGGAAAATGGCACGGGCATGGGTTTGACGGTCGTGCAGAAAATTGTGCAAGACCACGGCGGCGACGTGGCGGTGGAACAGACTTCGTCGGAGGGGACAACCTTCAGAGTCCGTGTCCCGCTCAGCGCTTCGCCCCAACAGGCGATGGCGGCGAAACACGTAACCTAGACTGCAAGCAAGATTAGAGACCCAAATTTTCCCTGGGATCAGTGTGGCAGGAGGCAACATGAGTACGAGGTATCCGTACACTGTTTTGCGATCCACAATGCTGGCGGGTGTTTTGGTCTGGACAGGGGTGAGTGCCGCGCAGGAACCGGCAAGCCCATCGGACTCCGCCTCTCTCGCCGACTCAGTTCGCGAACTTCGCGAGCAAGTCCGGCAACTGCAATCCGCCGTGACCGAAATCCGATCGGAGTCACAACACTACCGCGAAGAGACCACGGAATTGCGGCGGCAACTGGATGCGATGCGCACGGCACCCCCTGGAAACGGGCAACCAGCGGCCGTTGTGGCCAAGGGTGAGAGCAGCAATGGTCCCATGGTGCCTGCCAGTTCGCCGGATCCGACTGATGTTCAGGCGGACAAATCCCTGTCGCACACCTCCACCCTGGAAGAAGAGTATCAACTGCTCAGCGGCAAAATCGATGAACAATATCAGACCAAGGTAGAGAGCGCGTCCAAGTACCGCATGCGCCTTTCAGGAATCGTGCTGCTCAATCTCTTTAGCAATGTGGGAACGGTCGATAGTGTTGATATCCCCGCACTCGCGTCTGGGCGTCCGCCGGGTGGTTCGGATGGAAGCTTTGGCGGCACTCTACGGCAGTCGCAGATCGGATTGGAAGTCTTCGGACCCCAGTTGGCGGGTGCGCGCACCAAGGCCGACCTGCAACTGGACCTTGGCGGCGGTTTTCCAAGAGTGCTCAATGGAGTTAATTTTGGCCTGCTTCGTTTGCGGACCGGCATCGTGCGCATGGATTGGGCCCACACCTCTATCATCGCCGGACAGGACGGATTGTTCTTCTCTCCCAGTTCTCCTACTTCGTTTGCGTCGCTTGCGGTTCCGGCGTTTTCGTATACCGGCAATCTCTGGGGATGGATTCCGCAAGTGCGAATCGAACACCGGATTGCGCTGGGAGAAAACTCGAACCTCCTGCTGCAGGGCGGGATTCTCGATTCCGAGAGTGGAGAAGCGCCCCTATTCGATACTCGTCGAACACCACAGGCGGGTGAAAGGTCACGTCAACCAGCGTACGCAACGCGTGTGGCGTGGACGCGCACTGTTTTCGGACAGCCCCTGCGCATCGGGGTAGCGGGCTATTACGGCCGCCAAAACTACTGGTTCGATCGCAACATCGATACCTGGTCAGGAATGACGGATGTGGACCTGCCTTTGGGACGCCAGTTTTCATTGAGCGGAAAATTCTATCGCGGCAAGGGCCTGGGCGGCCTAGGCGGTGGCATCGGGCGCAGCGTACTATTCAGCGGCGATCCCCAGTCGCTCTACACAGAGATTCGCGCATTGAACTCGGCCGGTGGATGGGCGCAATTGAAGTACCGTCCTGCAAGCAAACTTGAGTTCAACGGAGCGTTCGGACAAGATAGTCCTTACGCGGCGGACCTCCGGGCATTTCCGAACCCCCAGTCCTATGGAGATCCGACGCTGACGAAGAATCAGGGGAGCATGGTGAACGTAATTTTCCGGCCTCGCTCCGACCTGTTGTTTTCGGCGGAATACCGGCATCTGAAGACTTTTACAATCGATAACGGAACTTCCAATGCAGACCACGTCAACCTTATGATGGGTGTGCTGTTTTAAGGACTTTAAGCAAAGAGGACTGAATCATGACGGACCGGCGAACATGGATCGCTGTTTTGACGTTGTGCTTCAGCGTGACTGGATTGTGCGCCCAGGTTGCAACTGTGCGAGTGCGCGTGGAAGTCGAAGGCAGTGCGAAACCAGCACGCTCACCGTTGCCGATAACCGTTGTCTGGCTGGCGCCAGTGGCTGGAACCATGGTCAACGGCGCGCCGCTTCCTCCTTCCGCTCCCGTGCGCCTTACACAGAAGAACAAGAAATTTGATCCTCATGTGCTGGTCGTTCCAGCGGGGACAGCGGTGGAATTCCCGAATCGTGACCCGTTCTTCCACAATGTGTTTTCGTTGTTTGAAGGCAAACGTTTCGATCTTGGACTGTACGAAGCGGGCAGTTCGCGGGTTGTGCACTTCGACCGGCCAGGGATCAGCTACATCTTCTGCAATATCCATCCGGAGATGAGCGGCGTTGTGATTACCCTCAACACGCCGTTCTATTCGGTTTTCAACGGCGAAGGTCAGATCGAACTCTCTAATATCCCCTACGGACGCTATCGCCTCAACTCGTGGAGCGAAGGCACCGGCCCCGAAAACACCCAGCCCGAGGGCCGCGAGATCACCATCGGGGAAAGTGAACCGAAACTGCTAGTCGTCCGGGTTCCGGCCATCAACGGGCAGAGTCTGGCGCACAAGAACAAGTATGGCCGTGACTACGAAGCTCCCGCACCGGACAATCCCGTTTATCATCCGTAAGGCCTGCTCATGAAAATTGAAAAGATACTCAAACGCTACCGCATCGAATCCGGGAAACATTTTCGCTTGAAAGATTTTGACCCTGCCGACACGCATGGTTTGAAATCCGAGTTTAAGCCGCAGGCCAAGGAGATGCTCACCAAGAGCGTCGAGGAACTGGCGCAATTGCAGGATATTCTTGCGGCGCAGGACCGATGGGGCCTGCTGCTGGTATTTCAGGCCATGGACGCTGCGGGCAAGGACGGAACGATCAAGCACGTGATGTCAGGCGTAAATCCGCAGGGCGTGCAGGTTACTTCGTTCAAGGCGCCCTCCAGCGAAGAACAAGACCACGACTTTCTCTGGCGCACGATGAAGCATTTTCCTGAACGCGGCGACATCGGGATTTTCAATCGTTCTTACTACGAAGAAGTTCTGGTGGTCCGCGTCCATTCGGACCTCCTGGCGAAAGAGAAATTGCCGGCGCCGCTAGTGACGAAGCGAATCTGGGACGAGCGCTTCGAAGACATCAACGCCATGGAGCGTTACCTCAGCCGCAACGGCATCGCGATCCTCAAATTCTTCCTGCACGTTTCCAAGAAGGAACAGAAGAAGCGTTTTCTGGAGAGACTCGACCATCCCGACAAAAACTGGAAGTTTTCGACTGCCGACGTGAAAGAACGGGCCTGTTGGGATGACTACCAATCGGCTTATCAAGACATGATCCGGCACACTTCGAGTCCGGATACACCCTGGTATGTGGTTCCAGCCGACAACAAATGGTTCACTCGACTGGTGGTCGGAGCCGCGGTCGTGGACGCTCTCAAGAGCATGAAGCTTGCCTATCCGAAGATCAGTGGGGAACAGAAAATTGAACTGGATGCGGCACGCAAGGAATTGCTGGCGGAGTAGATGAAGTTCAATTTCTACTTGGTTAAGACCACTGGCAGCGGCTGATCGTAAGGCTGGATCGTTACCGCTACTGATTTCCTCTTATCGAACGCTTCCTTGCTGACCGGAAAGCTCACAATGATTGTGCCTTTTTGCTCGGTTCTGGGCAGAAGCTTCATTTCCGGCGCGAGTGCGGGTTGCGAATTCGTCTTGAGAGCAGGGAAGCCCTGGAAGTAGCGTTCGAAATCCACGGAGGAAGCAGCATCGTCGTCGTAGGTTTTGCCGTCCGCGTCGGTAAGACGGGCCTTCACCGTGTGGATCCAAAACGACCTCGCTCCGCTGTTCTGTAACGTCAGCGTAATCGCAACCATCGTGCTGTTCTGGCCCGGGATTTCGACCGCGGCAACGTTATCAAGGGAGCCCCCGCCTTGGGGCGTCGGGCGATTGAAGAAGGCGAACGCGCCCAGAACCGCGGCCACCACGGCGATGCACAACAGGACAATTCCAGCCGGGGGCAAGTTGCGACGGGCGGTGCCGAATTCTTCTCCAATGCGGAAATCGGTGCGTGTAGTCGGAGGTATTCCAGAGGGCGGCGGGGGAGGCGTAGCATCAGGCATAAATAGTGCCATCATTGTACTCGGAATGAGGGTCTAGACTCCCCCGCCCACCCACTAACACTGATGGTTTGCCCGGGGTGCCGAGAACGGGACTTGCGGCCCATGACTTTGGTTACCTTGTCGGGGGTGACGATTGCTGCCACGATACCGAAGATTTCTTTTGGAGGTATTCGGCGGTGAATCGCAAAACCTTTATTACCGCATTGGGATGCGCCCTTCTAGCCACCACCCTTTTGGGGTGCGGAGGCTCCAACAAGTTACAGTCGATCACACTGGGGATTGGCGGTAACGGCGGCTTCTTTAACGTCGCGGGCATCGGCGGAACGCTCCAGTTGAAAGCGACCGGGAATTACAGCAGCACCAAGACTCACGATCTCACGAACGTGGTCACGTACACGGTTGTCCCGGATGGCGATTACGTCATCGACGACGGCGCTGGCAATGTTCAGTTCTTCCCGTTGCCGGCACCACCCACGACCGTCACCCTGAGCCCGACCGGCCTGATGACTGCGGTGGATCCTGCCGTTTGCACGTGGCAGAACGTGCAGCCAGATCCTACTAAAGACCCGTCTTGGGTGCTCACCGGTTCCTATAAAGTGACGGCCACGTTTCAGGGAATCACCTCGCAACCCGTTTTCGTAGGTGTGGCTTCGGCAGCTGGTCCGCCCCCGACCGGAGAATGCGGCCCTTCGTAGACCTTTAGACTCCGAATTACGCACTAGAGGACGACAGTCACAATGTCGTCCTCTTTTGCTTTTCTGAAGCATTTCGTTCTTCACAGAGGGATCGTTTGAGCATCCCGCCCCTGACCCTTATAATCATAAAGATCGGCCTGCATGCGGGTTGTCCCTGTCCACGGACCCGACCGGCACTGTTGAAACCCTGATGAAAGTTCGCCCCGGAGTTGAAGTCTCTGGTCAGTCCGATATTGGCTGCCAGCGCGAGAACAATGAGGATTCTTTCGGCTATTGGGAGCCGGAAGATGACGAGCAATTTCTCCGTAAAGGCCGCTTGGCCATCGTCGCCGACGGCATGGGTGGATACGAGGGCGGCCAGGAAGCCAGTCGTTTGGCGGTTGAGACCGTTTCTTCCTTCTACCGCGATCGCAACGGCAGTGACCCACAGCAGACTTTGAACGAGGCGTTGCAAGCCGCGCACGATCGCGTCCGGGAGCACGGATTTGCGAATCCGAAACTGCGCGGCATGGGAACCACGTGCACCGCGATCGCCTTGGTTGGCAACGCACTGTACTTTGCCCATGTCGGGGACTCGCGCCTGTACCTGGTGCGGAATGGACAGATCGCTCAGATTACGCGCGATCATTCCTATGTCGGAAGACTGGTCGAGTCCGGTGTGATCAGCCGCGAAGAAGCGGAAAAACATCCCCAACGAAATATTTTGACGGCCGCATTGGGCACGAGCGCCGATCTCATCATGGACGCGCCCGCGCAGCCGGAAGTGCTTTTTCCCCACGATGTGCTGGTGGTGTGCAGCGACGGCTTGTGGGGGCAAGTGCAGGACGCCGAAATTCTGCAAGCTGTGGCAAACAACGATCCCGAAGCAGCGGGAAGGGAACTGATCGACCTCGCACGCGAGCGGGGCGGTCCCGATAACATCACTCTGCAAGTCCTCCGTATCAGCTAGCCCAAATCTCCAGATGTTCTGAATCTTTCCCGGCGCACGGTATTTTCATTGTTTTGTGCGCAGGCCTACCGACGGAAGAGTGAAAAGACCTGCACTTGTCTCCTACCTGCACTAGTAGTTAAGTCCCGTAAGACATTGAATCCATGGGGCGTGTGCGGATTTTTGTCAATATTTCGTTTGGCAAGACGCTTGCTTTGCCTATAATGCCTATTAGTCCGATAGGGATTGTTACAGGAGCATCCAATGAAGGTCTCTCAAAAAGGGTTGTATGCCCTACAAGCGCTGATGATGCTGACGCGCCGCTATAACCAGGGAGCGATCCGCATACGCGATATCGCGTATGAGGAGAGCCTTCCAGAAAAGTTTCTGGAATTGATCCTCCTGGAACTGAAGAACGCACGCATTGTGGAGAGCGTGCGTGGAGCCAAGGGGGGCTACGCCCTAAGGCGTCCGCCTGCCGAGATTCGGCTCAGCGAAATCATCCGTCTCGTAGACGGCCCGCTGGCGCCGTTCGGCGACGCGGAGCAACTCCGCAGCCTGATCACGCGCGACGCTGACCACCGCGCGCTCTACCAGGTATTTCTCGATGTGCGCGATGCCGCCGCCAAAATTCTCGACAACACCACGCTCGCGGACCTGCTGAACCGCGGACCAGCCGGGCGGCGTGGCAAAAAGAAAAAGGGAGAAACCAGTGTGCTCCCGATGCAACTGCACGCTGGAGGGAAAGAGGGCCATGACTAAGCGGGTTTTTATAGCTGGACTTTTCTTATTGTTGTTCGGGATTGCGGCTTCGGCACAAACCGTCATCCATGTGGGTGCGTTTCCAAACATCACTCATTCGCAAGCCATGGTCGGCAAGGCCAATGGCTGGTTCGAAAAGCGCATGGGGCCGAAAGTCACGATCGACTGGAAATCCTTCAATGCCGGACCGTCTGCGATCGAAGCTCTATTTGCGGGCGCGATTGACATGACATACATCGGACCGAATCCGGCAATCACCGGGTACGTTCGATCGAATGGAGAAGCGCTGCGCATCGTAGCCGGCGCGACCAGTGGTGGAGCAGCTTTGGTAGTCCGCAACGACTCAGGAATTCAGAAACCCGAAGATTTTCACGGCAAGAAGGTGGCGTCGCCCCAGATGGGAAATACGCAGGACGTCGCTTTGCGCGCGTGGTTGATCGCCCATGGTATGAAGTCGACCGACAAGGGTGGAGACGTCCAGGTCATTCCACTCGCGAATCCCGATCAACTCACTCTGTTCATGAAGAAAGATCTGGACGCGGCGTGGGCACCGGAACCCTGGGCCACACGGCTGATCCGGGAAGGCAATGGCCGCCTGTTTCTAGACGAGCGCGAGCTTTGGCCAAATGGACAATTCGTTACCGCGCACTTGATTGTGCGCACCCAGTTTTTGAAAGAGCATCCCGATCTCGTAAAGGACTGGATCCGCGCACACGTGGAAGTGACGGACTGGATCGGCTCTCATTTGCCCGAAGCCAAGAAGTTGCTTAATCAGCAGATCCAAAAAGAGACTGGCAAGCCGTTAGCGGACGCTCTTCTCGACGAGGCCTTCGGGCGAATGACGTCGACCTATGATCCGCTGCGAACGTCGCTGATGACGGCGGCCAAGTCAGCATTTGACGCCGGTTTCCTCGGCCGCCAGATGCCCGATCTTTCCAACCTCTACGACTTATCGCTGCTCAACCAGGTTCTTGCGGAAAAGGGAAAGAAGGCCATTCAATGAGCACCAGTCCTCAAAATACTTACCCATCGTCGCTTCCGCAGGACCATCGGGGAGCCGGGCGGGCAAGCGTGCTGCGCGGCAAGCCGGCTTCGTCGGTGACCGTTCTGCCGGTACGGCATGAAGCGGGGGCCAATGTTATCCCCAAGGTTTCACTGGACAACATCTCGCTCAGCTACAAGACGAATGCCAAGGGCAGCTTGGTCGCCCTCGAGAATATTAGCCTTCAGGTCCAGCAAGGCGAGTTCCTCTGCATCGTAGGGCCGTCGGGTTGCGGCAAGTCGACCCTGCTCCATTTGATTGCCGGCCTGCACAACCAGACTTCTGGCCAAGTATTGATCGACGGTAAAGCTGTCAGCGGACCCGGTACGGACCGCATCCTGATTTTCCAGGAACTCGGACTATTCCCGTGGCTGACGGTAGGACAGAACGTCGAGTTCGGCATGAAGATGAAGAACATCTCGAAAGCCGAGCGCGAAGAGAAAACTCAGTACTACTTGAAACTCGTTCATCTCTCCAAATTCCGCGACAGCTACATCCACCAGCTTTCGGGTGGTATGCGGCAGAGAGTCGCCCTGGCGCGTGCACTTGCGACCGAACCGGATGTCCTGTTAATGGACGAGCCATTCGCGGCGTTGGACGCGCAGACGCGCGACCTTCTTCATGATGAACTCGAACGGATCTGGTCTGAAACCGGCCGCACCATCATTTTCGTCACCCACAACGTCCGAGAAGCCGTACGACTCGGAGATCGCGTGGCGCTGATGACGTTTCGTCCGGGCCGCGTAAAACAGGAATTTCCGATTCACCTGCCGCGTCCTCGACATATGGAAGAGACCGATGTGGCTCGAACGGCTGGCGAGGTTCTGGCTTGTCTGCGCGATGAAATCAACAAGTCCCTGGAAGTGGAGTACGCCGATGAAAAAGCTAAGTAGACGGATTATCTTTTACGCAGCGTTGATCGGTCTGTGGGCCCTGCTTGCGAAGTTGCATGTTTGGCCTCCGTACCTGTTTCCACCGCCGTGGGGCGTTGGAGAAGCGCTTTGGGCCGGTTTTCAGGATCACAGCTTCTGGATCGCGATTGGCGTCACCATGAAGCGCATGCTGGTGGGCTACAGTCTCGCGGTCTTCCTTGGGATCATCCTCGGGATCGGGATCGGCAGCTACAAGTTTCTCGAGGACACGGTCGGAGGGCTGCTTGTGAGTTTGCAGTCCTTGCCCAGCATTTGCTGGATTCCACTCGCCGTGCTGTGGTTCGGACTCACGGAGAAAGCCATCCTGTTCGTGGTGCTGATGGGATCGTTACTTTCCGTCACCATCGCCATGGAAGACGGCCGCAAGCAGATGCCGAAAATCTACGCGATGGCCGGACGCAACCTCGGAGCGACTGGCTTCCAGCTGTTCTGGTATGTGCTATTGCCTGCGAGTCTGCCATTTATCGTTTCCGGCCTGAAACAGGGCTTTGCTTTCGGATGGCGCTCACTGATCCAGGCGGAAATGATCTTCCTGAGCCTGGGCCTCGGCCAGCAGTTGATGATGGGCCGCGACCTCAACGATATGAACCTCGTGCTCGCGGTGATGATCCTGATTATCATTCTTGGTTTCATCATCGACGGCCTTGTCTTCCGCACCATGGAACGGAAACTCCAGGAGCGTTGGGGACTGGTTCCAGCCGCATAGAAAGTCCAAGGTTCTTAGGTTGCAGGTCACGGGGCAGGGAGTCACCTCCCCTGACCTGTGACCCGTCCTCCTCTTCCCCTTTCCCGGAATTTCATTTCTAATGCTCCCGCTATGTTTAGAAAACTTGCGTGCTTGGGCCTGCCTCTCTTTTCCCTGGTGATGTTTGCTGCTGACAACGATTCCGATCGGCTCATTCAGGAAGCACTGAAGCCTTCGCCTCTGGAGTCGAATCTGCGCCGCCTGACTGATGAAGTCGGAGGGCGTGTGCCTGGAACTCCCGCGATGCAGCGCGCCGTTGATTGGGGAGTAGCCGCATTCAAGGCGGCGGGCGCGGATAGCGTTCACACCGAGGAGTTCTCCATCGCCGCTTCCTGGGCGGAAGGCGCCACTTCAATGAACGCGGCCACCTATTCCGGCACTGCATTCCCGGTACGCGCGGTATCCATTGCATGGGCGCCCGCACTGGCGGCGGTGAAGCATGTCCCGGTGATGGATGTGGGTGAGGGCACCGAGTCCGACTTTGCTAAAGCCGGAGACATCTCCGGGAAGCTGCTGCTGGTCCACACCAGGGTGTTGGCTACGTGGGCTGATCTTTTTGGCGAGTATGAACAGGCTCCGGCAGTGATCGCACTCGCCGTCAAAGGAAAAGCCAAGGCGATCGCGTTCATGGCGACTCGCCAGAATGACATCCTCTACCGGCACACGAATGCGGTGGCGGGTGAAATCGACAAACTGCCGATGTTGGTGATCGCCCGCGAAGATGGCGAACGCATGGCAAGGTTGCTGGCTTCGGCCAATCCGCTGTGGGCGGATATTGCAATCCCAAATCACATTGGCGGGCCGATCAAGACTTGGAATGTGGTTGCCGAACTTCGTGGCAGTGAGAAGCCGAACGAGTTTGTCATTCTGGGTGCGCACCTTGATTCGTGGGAACTGGGAACGGGCGCGCTCGATAACGGCTGCAATGCCGCGCTGGTCATCGACGCGTTGCGAGCCATCAAAGCGTCGGGGTTGAAGCCGCGCCGCAGCATCCGTTTCATCTTGTTTTCCGGTGAGGAAGAGGGACTCATCGGATCTCGCATGTACTCGGTCGCGCATCGCAATGAACTTGATAACGCGGCCGGTGTTGTGATTTTCGATTCTGGAACCGGCAAGACGACTGGCTTTTCCACTGGAGGACGCAAGGATGTGGCTGCATCAGCTTTGCCGCTACTGGCGCCGTTAGAGCAATTCGGTGCGGCGAAACTCACTCCTTCGGCCGAGTCGGGCACGGACCACTTTGATTTCATGCTGGAAGGCGTGCCCACATTTGTAGCCGACCAGGAGGAAGCCAACTACCTCGTGAACTATCACGCTACTTCTGATACCTACGACAAGGTTGATTTCCCACAACTCAAGAAACACGTGGCGGAAGGCGCCTACCTCAGTTTTGCATTGGCGAATGCCGCTGAGCGCGTGGGGCCACGGCTGAGTCGTGCGCAGATCGACCAGTCCATGCGAGACCTTCATTTCGATGAAGAACTGAAATCCATGGGCATGTGGGACGATTGGGAGAGTGGGAAGCGGGGAAGGATCAAGTAGACGAAGTCGCGGGTTACAGATCACGATGAATCGTAATGCCGCGCTTTTGCTGGAAATCTAAGTGGCCCGTGGAGGTGTTCGTGCAGGAATCGACTCTTTCCGCACCGCCAGTTTTTCTCCCTCTCTGGGTGCGAATTGGCCTGGCCTGCCTCATGTTCGCAGTCTCGCTCCTGAACATGTGGAAGGGATCCTGGTTCCAGGGGGCTCCGTACCTTTGTTTTGGCTTGCACTACCTGCTCTATGTGCCCAAGCAGAAAGCGGAGACGTTCGTAGCATATTGTACAAAGTCACGAACCATCATGTCGGCGGTGTTGCTTGTCGCAGCTCTAGCTGGGTTTGGAAATAACCTACGTGTTGCATTTGCGAGGTAGGCCGTGGCTTTGTAGAAGGTATGACTCTTCTTGGCCGCCATACCAGCCTGGCCAAGCCTTTCCTGAAACCTGAAACCTGAAACCTGAAACCTGGAACTTGGAACCTGAGACCGGCTCTCATGTCGTAAGATTCCGTAGTGCTGCTTTTCTGGATTCTCTTCAACGTTTTTGTGCTGGCGATGCTCGGCCTCGATTTGGGAGTGCTGAATCGCAGGTCCCACCGCGTCGAATTTCGCGAGGCACTGGCATTATCAGTTTTTTGGATTGCGCTGGCTGCCTGTTTCTCTGTTTTCGTTTTCTTCTGGCAGGGACGCGCCGTTGCGCTGGATTTCGTTACAGGCTATGTGATCGAACTCTCGCTCAGCGTGGACAATCTCTTCGTCTTTCTGGTTATCTTCCGTTATTTCAAAGTGCCAGAGAGTCAGCAACACAAGGTTTTGTTCTGGGGAATTATTGGCGCGCTGGTGATGCGCGGCGTGTTTATCCTCGCAGGCGTGGCGCTCATCCGGCGGTTTGAGTGGATCACATACGTGTTTGGAGCCTTTCTGATCTACTCGGGCTATAAGTTATTGCGGCAAGGGGAAACCGAGATCCATCCCGAGAAGAATCCGGTGCTTCGGATGTTTCGCAAGATTCTTCCGGTCACTCACGACTATGAAGGCGGGAAGTTTTTTGTCCGGCGCCCCGGACTCTATGCCACGCCCCTGTTCGTGGTGCTGCTCGTGATCGAAACCACGGATGTGCTCTTTGCGGTCGATTCGATTCCTGCCGTGCTCGCGATCACCCTGAACGCATTCATCGTTTACACCTCGAACGTGTTTGCCATTCTCGGTCTCCGATCAATGTACTTTGCGCTCGCGGGCATGATGGAAGTTTTTCACTACCTGCATTACGGCTTGTCGATCGTGCTCATGTTCATTGGACTGAAGATGCTGGGGGCGCATTACATCCACATTCCGACAGTGTGGGCGTTGGCGATTGTTATCGGAGTGCTGGGAACCTCGGTGCTCGCGTCGGCGCTCCGGCCCAAGAAAAGTTAAGAGCGGCGAACCTTGCATGATCGATCGCGTAACGGTGCCGCCAGGAAGTCTCCCTGCGCCCTTTCGTAAAGTCCAATAGGCTATGATGAATATTCATGATTCGAATCCCCGTACGTACGCCTTCGCGGTCTTACGACGTGTTGTTGGGCAGTGGCCTGCTTGGCCAAGCAGGAGACCATGTCGCGAAACTCGTGGGACAACGGCGTGTATTCGTCGTAACTGTGCCGCCGGTGCGACGTCGGTGGGGCAAGATTCTTCTCCAGTCTCTTAAAGATTCCGGCGTCGAGGCGACCACCCTGGAAATGGCGGACGGAGAGCGTTTCAAGCGCCTCGCCACGCTGGAGAAGCTGGCTGAGAGTCTCGTCAAACTGGGGGCTGATCGTAACTCCACGCTGATCGCACTCGGTGGGGGAGTGACCTGTGATGTCACCGGATTTCTGGCATCTGTGTACATGCGCGGAGTGGAAGTTATCCAGATACCGACAACCGTGCTGGCGCAAGTGGACGCTGCCATTGGCGGAAAGACGGGCGTCAATCTTCGATCCGGCAAGAATTTACTGGGAACATTTCATCAGCCGCTTGCCGTGATGATTGATCCGGATGTATTGACCAGTCTTCCGTCGCGAGAATATCGCGCTGGACTTTTTGAGTCGCTAAAGTGCGGCATCATCGGCCACGCGGCGTTGTTCCGTCTCTTCGAGGATGAGCGCCGCCCGATTCTGGATCGCGATCGTACCGTCATCGAGAAAGTCATCGCGGAATCTGTGCGCCTGAAAGCGCGCGTTGTGAGCGCCGATGAACGCGAAGGCGGCCTACGCCAGGTGCTGAACTTCGGGCACACGATCGGCCACGCGCTGGAAGCGGAAACGCGCTATACACAACTACTGCACGGAGAAGCAGTGGCCTGGGGGATGATCGGGGCGACCCGTATTGCATCTTCTACCGGCAGGCTGGACGCGGCGACTGCGGAGCGGATGACGACTGCCATTCTCGGTTTTGGAAAACTCCCGGGCATGCGGATGCAAACCGCCAGCGTTATGAAGCGGCTGCAATCCGACAAGAAGACTCGGCAGGGTGTCGTGCACTTTGTCCTGCCTACGCAGATCGGAAGAGTGGAAATTACAAGTGATGTGCCGGTTGTTGCGGTCCGCGAAGCGGTCGATGAAATCCGAAAGCTGGCACGACAGTGAGCCGGGAGAGCAATAGCCGGATCGTGGGCGCTGCTCCGATCGGTGCACGCGATACGGAGTCCGCCGGACGGGCTGTCCGCGAGATGTTCACTGCGATCGCGCCCCATTATGATCTCGCCAATCATCTCCTGTCCCTGAACACGGATCGCTTCTGGTGGTGGCGCGCGGCGCGGACATTTGATTCCATTCTGAAGAGTCCTAATGCCCGGGTTCTTGACCTGTGTTGCGGTACGGGAGACATGACTTTCGCACTGCGCCGGCGTGCAAAATACCGCAGCGCGAAGATTATCGGCGCCGATTTTTCGCACGCCATGTTGCAGAGGGCGACGGTGAAGGGACAAGACACGGATCTACGCTGGATCGAAGCGGACGCGCTCCGATTGCCGTTTCCCGACGCGCACTTCGACCTGATCACTGCGGCGTTCGGGTTCCGAAACCTGGCTGACTACGATGCGGGGCTGCGCGAGATCGTGCGCGTGCTGCGTCCTGGCGGACAATGCGGGATTCTGGATTTCGGCGAGCCTCGGGGAATGCTGGGCAAGCTTTATCGAATCTATTTCAAAAGCGTGCTACCTGCCGTCGGGACTGTAATCTCGGGTGTGCAGGGGCCTTACAAATATCTGCCGGCTTCGGTGGAACGTTTTCCCCCGCCAGACGAGATGCTGGACCGCATGCGCGAGGCGGGCTTCCGCGAAGCGTCGTGGACACCCTACACGTTCGGGGTTGCGGGACTGTATCGCGGAGTGAAGTAGCGGCAGGACATTCCCACGGCCGCGACGCAGAGTCCGCCGAGAAATGTCATTTAGGCGTCCGGGCGGTTACATCTTCTTGAAGGAATCCGCGAAGGCATCCGCGATCGAGTAGCGGATGACGTGCTCATAGTCCATCCGCAGAAATTTCTTCAGACGGTCGGTGTTCATGATGTATTGGCCGGTCATATAGGGAACAGCGTCCGGTGGAATCGCAGAAATCTTCGTCTGCCACAATAATTGGAGGACTTTGCGCATGCTCCACTGGCCCGGTACCCGCAGCAATTTCGCTTGCGCCATCTCGATGCATTGCTCGAAGGTCAATGCGTCGCCGCGGCCCGCCACGTTAAGGGTCGTCAAGCGCTGCGCTTCCGGTTCCCGTTGCAGCAGCCATGCGATCAACCGCGCCATGTCGTCCACATGAATGAATTGGATCTTGTTGTTAAGATACCGCCTTCCAAACGGCAGCATGCACGGAAGGCGCGTGCCGCGCTCACGCATGCGGGCTGCACGCGAGCCCTTACCGTTCGGAGTTCCGCGGAAGGCTCCAATCAGATAGTTTTCGACGCTAGCTCCGGCAAAAATGTGCGGCCGCAGAATAAATACGCTGCAACCGCGCAACGCGGGCGCTCTTTGCTGCACGACCATGTCGCTCTCTTTCTTGTGGAGCGCATAGGGCAGGGTATGGGCTGCGAGAGGCGATTCCTCAGTAAGGGAGTCGGGCATGTCGGACCCATAGGCAGACACGCTGCTGGGATAGATAAACTGGCGGATATTGGCGCCCGCGTTCCGGTTGGCCTCCGTGATCGCTTCGATCACACGGGCCGTTCCCGCCACGTTGATCTGCCACATCTTTTCGATGTCGAGGACGCCGGAGCGTTGGGGATCGATGACAAACGCGAGATGCACGACCGATGCCGGTTGCAACTCGCGGAGCAACAGGAACAGTTCGCGAGTGGAGTCCTCCTTTCCAAGATCGAGCGGGATGAATCGGTCGACCGGAATGGATGGAGGAGTGACGTCAATGCCGACTACAGAGCAATCCCCGAGCATCGGCACCAACCGCTGCCCGAGGTTGCCTGAGACTCCCGTGACTACGACAATTGGTTTCGCCCCATCCATCAGTCGGGGTCGACATCCGCATCCGGTTCTTTACCGGGCTGCGTGGGCGGCTTGGGTTTGATCCCGAAGTAGGCATCGTTCAGTTGCGAGGTGCCTTGAAATTCCTGCATCGCATCACGAAACCGCTGTGACGCGATCATGTTCTTGATCTCCGGCTTCACAGAATCGAGGGGTAGCGTCTGCTTGTTAACCAGCTTGTATACATAGTGACCGGTGGGGTCGGAGATCACAGAGGAGATTTCGCCAGCCTTGAGTTCCAGCGCCGTATGGTGGGCAGGAGGCAGAGTGTTCGGTCGCACCTTGTCCATCTTTGAGGAGGGCGGATTCCCCTTCAACCCAGCAGCCAGGTAGGCTTCTTTCTCCAGAGCTGCGAACGATTCCCCTTTCGCGGCGCGTGCGCGCAAGGCAGCTGCTGTCCGGGCCATCGCCGCTTCGCCAGCTTCCTGTCGCGCCTTTTCTTCCTTCTCTTCGGTAGCTTTGTCCTTCTTCACGCCGGGCACTGCCTTCGGGGGCGCGATCTGCTTGGTGCGCGGTACGTAAAGCCGTTCCAGGCTCGCTTCCTGGTAGGTGTCAACTTTTTCCTGGTAGTACTTTTCGATTTCGGCATCGGTGACTTTTTGCGAGTCTTCCTGCAGGGTACCGGTCAGCTGTTGCGAGAGAATCTGCATGCGCGCGAAGCCCATGTTGGCTTCGAACTTGGGCTGCTTGTCGAGCCCGCGCTTCTCCGCTTCGTGGCTCATGCCGATCAAGCGGGAGTAGGCATTTGCCAGGCGCACCTTGATGGGTGGCGCCATGTTCGGTTGGAGGGCATCGGCGAGTCTTTCGAATTGCTCGCGGGTGATCACCGTTTCGCAGGTATCGGCTTTCTTCGCGGGATCGGTGCAACCGCTCTTCACCGTAATCACGGGATCGGTAGGGCTGATCTTGGCCAAGGCCGCCTTGTCATCCGCATCCGCCCCGGGCGCGGCTTTCATTGCCGCCGAATTACGGGGATGAGTGGGCGGGAGCGGCGTGGTTTGTCCGTAGACAAGACCTCCCAACAACAGACACAGAAGCCACCTGGTACGCATGAAATTATTCCTCCAGAAGGGATTATTACGAAGAGCCATCCTAGCATGACGCACCCGCTACCGGCAGTAACCGAGGAGTAGAGTTGGCGCGTTTTGGATTGGAAAGCGATAATACTTCATGCCCAAAATGCCGGCCGCTTTCAGCCCCACTTCCATGCGCAACGAGAAGCGCGGGGTTGCGGGAAATTCGGTTATCGCAGCCTTGGGAATCACGGCATTGAAAATCGTCGTGGGATTCACAACCGGTTCTCTGGGCATTCTTTCCGAGGCCGCTCATTCCGGACTGGATTTGGTCGCGGCGATCATTACCTATTTTTCGGTTCGCGTTTCCGACAAGCCGGCCGATGCCGATCATCAGTATGGACACGGCAAAGTAGAAAACTTCTCCGCTTTCGTCGAGACCGGGCTACTCCTCCTCACCTGCGTGTGGATCATCTCCGAAGCCGTCAAGAGACTCTTTTTTCATAGCGTAGAGATCGAACCGAGCGCCTGGGCGTTTGTGGTCATGTTCCTTTCGATTGCGGTGGATGCCTGGCGATCACGGGCGCTGGGCCGCATTGCGGTGAAGTACGACAGCCAGGCGCTGGAAGCCGACGCCCTGCACTTCTCAACCGACATCTGGTCAAGCGCGGTGGTGATCCTCGGCCTGGGGCTCGTCCAACTCGGCCGCACCTACCAACTGGAGTGGCTCAGCAGGGCAGACCCGGTCGCTGCGCTGTTTGTGGCAGGCGTGGTTGTCACTGTCAGTTGGCGACTGGCGCGAAGAACATTCGACGCACTCATCGACGCTGCTCCCGCAGGAGTCCGCAACCAGATACTGGAGAGGATCAGCAAGATCGATGGCGTACTCGAAGTTGATCGCGCGCGGATTCGTCGAGCCGGCAATCGGTACTTCGCGGATGTTTCGGTGGGTCTCTCCCGCAACCTGACCTTTCAGCGTTCCGAACAGATTGCCGACGAAGTCACGGCGCAGGTGCATCAGATTTTGCCCGATGCCGACGTCATGGTGCACTCGGTGCCACGCGCCCGCCGGTCGGAAAACATCTTTGACCGGATCCGTGCCGTGGCCACAAAACACAATTTCAACGTGCACGACGTAAGCGTCCAGGATCTCAATGGCAAGCTCCACGTAGAACAGCATCTGGAACTCGACGAACAGATGAGTATGAAGCATGCGCATGACGAGGTGACACGCCTCGAAAACGAGATGCGCCGCGACGTCCCCGAGATCACGACGATCCTCACTCACATTGAAAGTGAACCTGCGACGATTGAACGGGGTGAACAAATTGTGCAGGAACCGAGGCTTGAACAGCACTTAAAGCAAATAATCAGAGAATTCCCGGAAGTTGTGGACGTGCATGAGTTTCAGTTTAAGAAAATCCGCGAACGGCTATACGTTTCCTGCCATTGCACACTGCCGGACGACATGCCCCTGTCGGACGTCCATGACGTACAGACCGCCCTCGAAATTCGCTTCAAGCAGGAAGCGCCAGAACTGTTTCGTGTTTTGATTCATCCCGAGCCGATCACCGACAACCGAAGGTAGGGTGCAGCGGAGCTTCGTTCCTTGTGCACCGCAACGATAGGTCTCTTCATCAAATCATCACCTGTAGAATCTTGCGTACTAGATCCGTCGCGAAGGAAAGGCAACATGATCGAAGCATCGGCAAATTGGGCGACCCAAGATCAGTTCATCGGACAAGCCAGTTCTCATCATGCCATCGTGGTTGATGCTGGTAAGGAAAAGACCGCGAACAGTCCGGTCGAGCTTGTGTTGATTGCGCTCTGCGGCTGCACCGCGTCCGACGTGGTCGGCATTCTCCGGAAGAAGCGTGAACCGTTTACCGGACTCGAGGTTCAGGCGAAGGGGGAGCGCACGACGGACTATCCGACGGTGTTTACGACGATCCATCTCACCTATCGCGTTCACGGAAAGGTCGCTGCGAAGGCCATGGAAGATGCGGTGCGCCTGTCGAAGGAAAAATACTGTTCGGTGTCCGCCATGCTGGAAAAGACGGCGAAGATAACTCATACGATCGAGTATGCCGAGTGAAACCTGGTGCCCATCAGTTGCGCGGCTACTTCTATATTGGGGCGGCCGCATTGTTTTGGGGAATCGCCGCGACGCTGGGTCGCGCGGTGTTTACCGGACGTGTGCCCGGCCTGAAACTCGGTGCGATTGATCCGCTCATTCTGTCCCAAACCCGGACCACGCTGTCGTTCCTAGTCCTGCTTCCCGTGTTGCTGTTGCGCCAAGGGGCCTTGTCACTACGCGTGCCAGCACGGGACCTTCTCCGGTTCCTATTGCTTGGCGTGCTCGGAGTTGCCGCCTCGAATTATCTCTACTACCTGGCCATTCAGCGGACGAATGTTGCCACTGCGATCATCCTGCAATACACTGCGCCGGTTTGGGTGCTGCTCTATACGGTCTTACGGGGAGGCCAGAAACCGTCACTACGACGAAGTGCGGCGGTTGCGCTGGCCGTTGCCGGCTGCACGCTGGCCGTGGGCTTCGTTGGTTCGGGACAGTTAAGGCTTGATTCCGTGGGTGTAATCGCGGCGCTGCTGGCGGCTTTTTCGTTCGCGTTCTACAACGTCGGCGGCCACAGCGTGCTCGCGCGCTATGACCGCTGGAAAGTGCTTCTTTGGGTGATCGCGTCCGCGGCGACATTCTGGCTTTTCGTCAACCCACCCTGGAAAATCGTGGCCGCTCACTATGGCCCGCAGCAGTGGGTTTTCATGCTCGTCTTTTCGCTGGTGTCGGTATTCGGGCCATTCTCCTGCTATTTCGCGGGTCTACAATATCTGGAGCCGACGCGCGCCGTGGTGGTCAGTTGCCTGGAGCCGGTATTCAGCATCGTCATCGCCGCGATCGCCCTGGGAGAGCTGTTGCGACCGCTGCAAACAATTGGAATTGTGGTGGTGCTGGTTGCGATTGTGCTGATCCAGTTGCCGGAACCGGCCGGGCGAGAGACAGACTTGATCGTCGAGCCGATCGAGTAAGATACCAGTTGCATCGTACGTCTGGAGTCGGGCCCGGGAATCGTGAGTCCGAGTATGACGGCACTGCCTAATTCCGTTGATCATCCAACCCGGCAATTGCGTGGGGTGGGCGGTTGGCTGGCTTTCTTTTGCGTGAGCCTGACAATTTTTGCTCCTATCACTCAGCTGCGCCTTGCATGGATACCACTCAAGAGCCTCTTGTCTCCTGGACTCCTTGCGCAAGCCACTCTTTTTCGACTCATTGTGATGTTTGTCATCTACTCTGGCTTGGCGCTGTTCAGCGCGGTGTGCGGCATCCGGTTGTGGAGTGAGAATCCGCGCGGTCCAACGGTTACGAAGGCCTACCTGGTGATCTCTCCCGTTCTAGTCATTGCGTTTTATTGCATCGTGTCGATGATCGGGATACACGTCGATCTATACCAGGTTATCCTCGGCCGACTCGGTCCAGCAGTGTGCTGGTATGCCTATCTGTCAACCTCTGAACGCGTGCGACAAACATACGAGCCGTTCGAGCCGCCTAGTCCAGTTGCTTCCCCCGCGTTTCCGGAAGTTGCGTCGCCATCAGGCTAGCCAGAAAAAACGCCGCGGCACAGAGATAGAAAGCCCAACTCAAGCCCTTCACCTGTCCTACCCAACCGATGGTCAGCGGAGCGAGTGAACTCATCGTCCGTGCTCCGTTATAGGTAAAACCCAAAGCTCGGGCGCGAACCCGTGTAGGAAAAATTTCGCTGCCGACAATCCCCGAGCCGGAAAAAAATCCGGTGGCAAAGAAGGCGACGACGGTGCCCAGGACCAGCAGAACGGCCTGAGAGCGAGCCATCGCATACAAGGGGACCAATAGGGCAGCTGCAAAGGTATACAACATGAAAGACCGGCGGCGGCCAAGATGGTCGGCAACCCATCCGAAACTGGCATATCCAGGAAACATGCCGAAAAGATTCAGAACAACCAGCAGGGAAGTGGTTCCCATCACGCCGAAGCCGCGGCCACCTTGTTCGACCGGGAGCGAGAGGTACGGGGGCAGCCACGTAAACAATCCCCACCACCCGAACATCCCGAAGAAATTCAGAAAGAGCAGAGTCAGCGTGCTCTTCAAGTATGGCGGGCGCAGAATGGTGAAGAATGAGGAGCCATTTTTCCGAGAGGATGTCCTGTCGTCCGGATTTGTCTGCGTGCCTTGGGAAGTCGCTTGTAGGAGCTTTTGCTTTTCCCACATCTCTGATTCCGGCACGCGGCTTTGAATCCAGAGTGTGAGCAGCGCTGGAAGGATCCCGACAAAGAACACGGCGCGCCAATTTGCATATCGCAAGACGATCCCCGCGACCAGCGCCGCCATCGCAAAGCCAATCGCCCACGAACTCTGCACCAAAGAAATCGCCTTGGCGCGAAGTTCGTCAGGCCATGTTTCCGCAACGAGTGTTGCTCCCGTGTTCCATTCTCCACCCATTCCGAGACCGAGAATGAAACGTATGATCGCCAGAGAAACCACGCCGGTGGATAGTCCGGAAGCGAACGAGCAGAGGGAATACGTCAGAATACTAAGCATCAACGCGCGTTTGCGTCCGATGCGGTCTGCGATGAATCCAAACAGCACGCCACCGATTCCGGAAGCGACCAAAGTGAGCGTATAGAGCAGGCCTGCGGTCGCTTTCGACATTCCGAAATCGCGCATGACGTGCGCCAGTACCAGCGCGTAGAGCATGGCGTCGAAGGAATCGAGCATCCATCCGAGGGCAGCGGCGAGGAGGGTGCGACGCTGTCCGGGAGTGGCCTGACGGAGAAGCCGGATGGGGCCAATGGCCATGCGCGGGCGATTGTAGCAGCAGAGAAGTGATCAGGAATGGGTGTTTAGCCGTCGAAAGTACTTTTGCGCTCGTGTTACATCCCGCCCGATCTGCGCTCTCAAGGCGTCGACGGTCGGGAATTTGATTTCGTCGCGCAGGCGGTCGAGGAAGTGGAGTTCGACTTCGGTTTCAGCGGTGACATCGAGGGGATGGAAATTCAGAAGGTGGCTTTCGACTGCGAACGAGTCAGCCCCAAACGTCGGGCGGTTGCCAACATTGGTCACGGAATCGAAACATTCGTTGCCGACGCGGGTGCGAGTGATGTACACGCCGTCTTTGGGAATGAGTTCCTCGTAGCGAGCCAGGTTGATCGTGGGAACGGTGTACTTGCTTCCGTAGCCGCGTCCGCGACCGGCTGTGGACAGAATGCTGAAGGGACGAGCCAGCAAATGCCTGGCTCGGCTGACGCGCCCCTCTTGTATCAGGTGCCGGATGTGGCTGCTGGAGACAGGTTCTCCGCGCAATCGCATTTCGGGATAGTCGTGTACAGCGAACCCCATCTCCCCACCGAACTCGCGCAGGGTAGTGATGTTGCCGGATGCTTTGTGTCCGAAATGGAAGTTGTACCCTTCGTGGATTTCGCAGGTTCGCAACTTCGCTTTCAGAATATCGTGCGCAAACTGGTGAGGCGTCATCAGCGATAGATCGCGTGAGAAGGGAAGCAGGAGAACCGCATCCACTCCTGTGGCAGACAGTAGCCGCAATTTTTCCGGCGAGGGCGTGATCAATTTTAAATTCTTGTCCGGGCGCAGAATGCGCATCGGATGCGGCTCAAACGTGACAGCCACCGATTTGGCGCCATTGGTCTTCGCGCGGGAGACGATCTCGCCAAGCACGGCTCGATGAGCGCGGTGAACACCGTCGAAGTTGCCAACGCTTACCAGCGTCGGCCCGAAGTCGCCGGGGATGTCGCCGAGTTTGTGGAAGACTTGCATGGAGGCGTCGATCGTTGTTGGTCGTTCGGTAATGCTGATTAAATTTCGAATTCCAATTTCATGCCGTCATAAGCGAGTTGCACGCCGGTCGGCAACGATGCATCGGTCTCCTCGTGCGGCAAGTCGTGACAGATGTGCGTAAAAAACGCGCGCTTTGGTTTCACTTCTTCAACAATCTTCAACGACTGCTCCACCGTGGAGTGCGTCGGGTGCGGTTTGTAGCGCAGTGCATCGAGAAACAGGATGTCGAGGCCACGCAGTTGGTCCAGTGAACCGGCAGGCACTTCGCTGTGATCGGTCAGGTACGCGGCCGATCCAAAACGGAATCCCATGATTGGTGTTTCTCCGTGAATCACGGTTACGGGCTCGAAACGCGCCCCGAACAAATCGACGGGACCTTCAATCGGCTTCATTTCCACCTGGGGCAATCCGCCGAATTTGTAGTCGGCGTCAAAAATGTAACGAAACATTTTTCGCAGAAAATCTACCGCAGCCGGGTCAGCGAAAAGCGGCATTCTTCCTGGCTTGTGCTTGAAACTCAAAGGCCGCAGATCGTCGATCCCAAGAATGTGGTCGGCGTGGGTATGCGTGTAGAAGACGGCATCGACGCTGGTCAGGTTCTCCCGCAACGCCTGTTCGCGAAAGTCGGGTGTCGTGTCGATGAGAATATTGTGCCCGCTGTAGCTGACCATCACTGACGGCCGGGTGCGCCGGTCGCGGGGATCGGAAGACCGGCAGACGGCGCAGTCGCAGCCGATCGTGGGAACCCCCATCGACGTGCCGCTGCCAAGTACCGTCAGTGTCGCCTTCATCAGCCGTTGGTTCCTGTGATTGGGCTGGGCGGGTGCGCGAGCGCGTTGGTCACTTCCACGTAAGCCATGCGGAGTTCGTAGAGCGCGTTCTGCATGAAAGCCTGCTCTTTCGCGTTGAGATTTCCTTTGGTCTTATCGCTCATCATACTGAGCGTGTCGATGGTCTGGCGGGCGCCGATGATGTCCACCTGCGGCGAGCCACCCTGCTCCACCATCAGGCCGAGTTGCATCATGGCGGTCATGTAGAGCGAAGCCATGAAGCGCTCGAAGCTGACTTGGAGTTCCTTTGCCGAGTGGCCGCTTTGTTCGACGCGCGCATCCAGTTCGCGCGCGGATTGCTGGTAGGCATCGTGCTGCGCCTTTTGCTCGCTCGCGCTCGGCAATGGCGGCACGTCGGAAGCCACCGGTTCGGCGGGGGTCGTCGGAACCGTGACGACTGGAGACGTCGCGACTGGAGCCGGAGCAGAAACTTCGACTGCCGGGATAGCAACTTCTTCTGTCGTTTCGGTGCGGAGTTCGCCATCCGATGTGAATAAGCGTCGGTCGTTAACCTTGATTTCAGAATCCTTCTTGCGTTCGACCATAGTTAAATTCTCCGTAGACAAGCGGCTCGCCGCGTCTCGTGCCACGTAAACAAATGCCGCAACGAACGGGTCACGATGCGGATACGATTGGAACCGGTACAACTCTCAGGCGGCTATCACCGACCGTGATTTCTTTTCCCGCCGCTTCGCGTCGCAAGTATCCGAGTGCAGCAGCAAAATCTCCACCGGGAAAAGGCAGCACAACGCTGCTCGTAACTTCGCCCACTTCTTTTCCATCCGCGAGAATCTTGCTGCTCGGTTCCGGTAGCGGACCTTCCACAGCAAAAGCGGTGAACTGTCGATGAACCGCGCCTCGCGACCGAATCCGTTCCACGATTTCCTGTCCGAGATAGCAGCCTTTTGTGAAATTTAAGGCGCGAGTCTGGCCGGTTTCCTGCGGCAAATCACGATCGCGAATGTCCGTAGCAAATTGCGGGATCCCGCGCGAGATGCGAAACATATTCAGCGCGGCAGCACTGGTCGGATCTGCACCTGCTTTGACGAGCACGTCCCAGAGTCGGCTGGAATGTTCCGGAGCAACCCACACCTGCCACGATTCTTTCGCTTCTTCTCCCGCCCGCACAACCGTGACCGCCGCCTGCTGCCATTGCGCATCCCCAAATTGCAGGTAAGAGAGTTCTGGTACAGGAATGCCGGCACGCTCCAGCACCGCGCGTGACTCGGGACCAGTCAGGCCAATGGCTGCAATCTTCTCGCTGACATCGGTCATTTCGACATCGTCCGCGATGATGTAGTGGTCAAAGAGTTCCCAGACCTTGTCGCGCTGGCTGCGCTCCATATCGATGAGCAACGATTCGCCGCGATTAAAGGCATAGAGGTCGGCTTGGATGCGTCCTTGCGCATTCAGCAGGAACGAATAAACCCCATGTCCAGCGGCCAGATCGCGAACGTTGTTCGAGATCATGCCATTCAGCCATCGTGTACGGTCCCCGCCGGAGAGCGCAATCTTGGCGCGATCACTGAGGTCGTATAGGCCGCAACCGGAGAGCAGCGCGTTGAATTCCGCGCGGACGTCGCCAGAGCCCTCGACGGAGCTCAGTTTCGAATCGTCTTGTAAGGCAGTTTTCACGCGTCTTCTTACGATTATAGCGGACTGTCGAGGTAGGTATCGCAGGCCGATTCTGATATCTTCGTGCGGGTGAGCACTCAGAAACGAATTGCCGTAATTCCCGGCGACGGCATCGGCAAAGAAGTCATTCCGCAAGCCGTGCGGGTACTGGATGCCGTGGGTGCCGACCTGGCGTTCACCGAGTTCGACTGGGGCGCAGACCGGTACCTGGCCGACAAGACGACTGTCCCGCCAGAGGGCTTTGCCATGCTGGCGCGAGATTTCGACGCGATCCTCGTGGGTGCATTCGGGGATCCCCGCGTGCCCTCCAACATCCACGCCAAAGAGATACTGCTGGGGATGCGCTTCAAGATGGATTTGTATGCGAACGTGCGCCCGGTCCGCCTCATGGATGCTGCGCTTTGCCCGATCAAAGGCGTTGAGCCGAAGGACGTCGATTTTGTTGTGATCCGGGAAAACACCGAGGGCGTGTATGGCGATCTGGGCGGAGTATTCAAACAGGGAACGCCGGACGAGATCGCGATCCAGGAAGACGTCAATACCCGCAAGGGTGTGGAGCGCATCCTACGGTATGCATTTGAGTATTGTGTTGCAAATAAGAAGCTAGACGGCTCGCCTCGCAAGCGCGTCCTGCTCTGCGACAAGAGCAATGCGATGACCCATGCAGGCGGATTGTGGCAGCGCGTGTTTAAGGAAGTCGGCGGCGAGTTTCCGCAAATTGAAAAACAGCACATGTACGTGGACGCCCTGTGCATGCAGATGATCCGCGATCCGCGCGGGTTCGATGTGATCGTCACGAACAACATGTTCGGCGACATCATCACCGACATTGCGGCCGGGTTGCAGGGCGGGCTCGGAATGGCGGCGAGCGGAAATCTCCATCCCGGCCGGACGTCGATGTTCGAGCCGGTGCACGGGTCGGCGCCTCCGATCGCAGGCAAGAATATTGCAAACCCGTTCGGCGCGATTCTGACTGCCGCGATGATGCTGGCGCATCTGGGATTCCCTGCGCAATCGGCAAAGATCGAAGCAGCGGTTCTCGAGGCGGTGCGCCAGAAGAAGACCACGGTCGATATCGGCGGACCGTTGGGGACGCGCGAAGCGGGCGACTGGGTGGCGCAGCGCGTGGCGCAGAGCTAAAACTCAATGACTGGGAAATTCAGAGCCTATGTTGGTGACCCCGACTTCCACGATGGCACTATCAAGGTAGTTCGCTCGGACCTCACGGAAGTATGCGTCGAGATTGTCGGGCACAGCGGTGCCGTATACATCACTCGATTTGCGGGAGTCGAATCGGTCGTATCGCACAACCCCGAAGGCATGCTGCTTTACGCATTGTGCGAAATGGAGGCAGTCATGCCATTGCGCCGATTCCACTTCGCCAACTCCTACATGCCAGACGATGAGGGCGGTGACTCCAGGCTGGAAATCAGCGCTCGCACTTTTTCTGTCGAGAAAATGTAAGGCACCAGTGCGGAGTATGTACTTACGTCTTGCTACCCGCCAGCAGAGCCAGTTCCCGCCATTTCCAATGACAATCAACGTCTATGAATCCAATCTCGCGCAGCCATCGCAATTGGATTTCTACATCCAGAAGCTGGTTCGACGGGTCCTCCGTTTCGGGTGTGGTTCCGATCCGGTGCAGGAATTCATCGTGCAGCTTTGGCGTCGGGGAGGCGACGTGCTCCAGATTGCAGAAAACGCCTCCATGGTTCAGTAATCCATAAATTTCGGAATAGAGGGTTCGCTTGCGTTCGTGACCAACGTGATGAATTGCGAAACTGGAAATGACGGCATCAAACTTGCCCAGCTCAGGCAGATGGCCATCGAGGTTGTGAGGTACGACGACAACGGAACGGTCGTTGGCAAAGCGCGCCTTGGCGGCTTCTACCATGGCGGGCGAGAAGTCAATTGCGACCGCTTCCGTCTCCGGATGTCTATGTTTCGCCAGAGCTAGCAGTCGCCCATCTCCCGTACCCAAGTCGAGAATGCGGCGCACGCGGGGGGTAAGGAACTCGATCAAACACGATTCGCCCTCGGTGCGGTGAGGAATCGAGTCGGCTCGTTCGAGATATTCCAGGGCGTGTTCGGTTTGGCTCCAGAGGTTGACGGCCATGGAAAAGTATAAACTCGCATTCCATGGACCTGGCCAAAAGATTCTCGCAAAGCTCCCGAAGATTCTGTCTTAGCCTCGCTCTACCCATGCTTGTTGCGGGCGCGCTCTGGGGTCAAGCAGGGCTCGGGGATGCTGGTCCCCAGGGCGAGCCTCCCGCCGACCGCCGCTCTGCGCAACCCGCTCCTGCCGTTCCCGGGACGACCATCTCTCCGCAAGACGCGACGGATCTCTTCAAGTCGGTCGACGAGATCTTGAAGTTTGCCAGCGAAGAAACGAAGCTCCCCATCAAGGATGAAGTAAAGCGGCGGTTAGTGGACCGCGGTGAGGTCCAGGCCTTCGTAGAGAAAAACATGAAGGAGGACAAGGACACACAGCGCCTGCAGCGTTCGGAGGTCGTGCTGAAGAAGTTTGGATTGCTGCCTCGCAATTTCGATCTGCAAACATTCCTGATCGCGCTGCTCAAAGAGCAAGTCGCGGGGTACTACGATCCCAAGACCAGGACGGTGAACCTGCTGAATTGGGTCGAGGCGGAGGTGCAGCGTCCAGTGCTGGCGCATGAGCTGACGCACGCGTTGCAGGACCAGTCCTTTGGTTTGGAAAAATGGATGCGAGCAGGAGTGCCGGATTCCGGCCACGCGAGTGAGCCCTCACCGGAGGATATCGTTACGGACGAGGTCCAGACAGCGCGGCAGGCGGTGGTCGAAGGACAGGCGATGGTGACGCTTCTGGATTACACGCTGGCGCCTACCGGCAAGACCATGCTCGACTTGCCACAGATTGCCGACGCCCTGAAGCAAGGCATGCTGGTCGGAACCGCCGACACTCCAACCTTCCAGAGCGCGCCGATTTTTCTGAAAGACACGATGACATTTCCCTATCGTTACGGGATGGACTTCACTGCCGCATTGCTGAAAGCCGGAGGGAAAGGCTTGGCATTCGCCGGAGCACTCAACAATCCCCCTCACAGTACGCGCGAGATCATGGAGCCCGACACGTATCTCGCGCACGAGAAACTCGATCCCATCAAAATGCTCGATTTTGATAAGGATTTCAAAAACTACGCCCGCTTCGATATCGGCGCGATCGGCGAGTTCGATGTCGCGGTCCTGGTGGAGCAGTACGCCGGTGGCGACAAAGCGCGGGAACTATATCCACACTGGCGCGGAGGGTACTACTTCGCCGGTCGTCCGAAAGGCGACAAGTCTGCGCCGCTGGGACTTCTGTATGCCTCGCGCTGGTCCAGTTCCGAAAAGGCTGCCGAGTTCGCGGCCGTGTATGCAAAGGCGCTGGCGCAGCGCTACCAGCGTCCGCGGGCCTTGGGCGCGGATGGCAAAGTCAGCGACAACGCTCCGCCCGTCGATTCCTGGCGCACGCTGCGCGGCCGTCATGCATGGCTGACGGAAGAAGGACCAGTGGTGATCGAAGTCCGCGGCGATGCTGTATTGATCAGCGAGAGTTTGGATCAGGACACGACGAAGCGGGTTACGGAAGACTTCTGGAACGGAACGACGGAAAAAAAGAAGTAGCGGGAAAATGGGTTTGTATCGATGACGTCGTACGGATTTAGCCCTCTGCAATCCTACGTCTAACCTCTGCCCTCGGCGCTGACCTTGTATAATCACGGGTTCTGCAGTCACTTCCACAATCATCAGGAGAGCGCTTGCAGCAAGCGGAGATTGGCATCATCGGCGGCAGTGGTTTGTACCACATGCCTGGTTTCACGGATGCGCGTGAGGTCCAACAGGAGACTCCCTTTGGTTCGCCCTCTGATGCCTACATTCTTGGCAAACTAGAAGGGCGCAGTGTGGCATTCTTGGCGCGCCATGCCCGTGGACACAAGTTGCTCCCCACCGAACTGAATTTTCGCGCCAATATTTACGGATTCAAGCAACTCGGCGTGGAACGGATCGTGTCGGTGTCGGCGGTGGGATCGTTGAAGGAAGAGCATAAGCCGCTCGACTTCGTCATCCCCGACCAATTTTTCGACCGCACCCGGCATCGCGTCGATACTTTTTTCGGCGATGGCCTGGTGGCTCATGTGGGCTTCGGCGATCCGGTATGCGGCGAAATGGCTCGCGTGGTCGAAGGCGCATGCAAAAGCGTTGCGGTGAATGGCAAGCGGGGCGGGACATACGTCTGCATGGAAGGTCCGCAGTTTTCGACCAAGGCGGAGTCCAACGTTTATCGCAGTTGGGGCGCGGATGTTATCGGTATGACTAATCTGCAGGAAGCGAAACTCGCTCGCGAAGCCGAGATTTGCTATGTCACGGTTGCCATGGTGACGGATTACGACTGCTGGCATCCGCACCATGATTCGGTGACGGTGGATCAGATTGTCGCCGTGCTGGTGAAGAACGCTGAAAATGCGGCGAAGGTCGTTCGCGCGACGGTTGCGGGATTGCCAAAGACGAGGTCCTGTAAGTGCGGATCGGCTTTGGCGCATGCCATCCTCACGGAGCGCGGAAAGATTCCGGCGGCAACCAAAGAGAAATTGAAGCTGATTGTTGGAAAGTACGTGTAAGCAGTCGTTGGTCGTTGGTCGTTCGTCGTTCGTCGTTCGTCGTTCGCAACCAAGCAAATGGGGCGAAGCATGTTTGGTGATCTTTGCCAACGACAAGCGACCATGGACCATCGACATTACCCTTGGAGACTCATGAGCATACTGGTAGTTGGTTCGGTTGCGTTTGATACGATCGCCACGCCCTCCGGGCGAGTGGAAAACATTCTTGGCGGAGCGGCTACGTATTTTTCACTGGCTGCCAGTTACTTCACCGACGTTCGCATGGTTGCTGTTGTCGGAGCTGATTTCACGGCCGAGCATGAGACTGTCCTGAAGAAGCGTGGTGTGGATACACGTGGAATTGAGCGTACTTCGGGCAAGACCTTCCGCTGGGGCGGTCAATATCTTGACAACCTGAATGAGGCAAAAACCGATTTCACGGAACTGAACGTCTTCGAAAAATTTCAGCCCCGCATTCCGAAAGAGTACGCGGACACGAAGTTTTTATTCCTGGCCAACATTCAGCCCACGCTGCAAAAAGCTGTGCGCGTGGAGATGGATGGAGTGCGCCTCACCGGCTGCGACACCATGAATTTCTGGATTCAAGGAACTCCGAAGGAACTGGCCGAGACCTTGAAATTGGTCAACGTGCTCCTGATTAACGACACGGAAACCAAAATGCTTGCGGGCGAGACAAATCTCTTGCGAGCATCTCGTAAAGTGCTGGCGATGGGTCCACAGGCTCTCGTTGTGAAGCACGGCGAATACGGTGCAACGATTTTCTTCCGGGAAGGCGCCTTTGGTATCGGACGTCATCCATTTCGTGCCCCGGCCCTACCCATTGAAGAAGTAAAAGATCCGACCGGCGCTGGAGATTCATTCGCGGGTGGATTTATGGGTTACATCGCTTCCCAGGGAGAGGTCAACCGCGAAGTGTTGAAGCGAGCCCTCTTCTATGGCGGCGTGATGGGATCGTTCGCGGTGGAACGATTTGGAACCGAGCGGCTCCAGAACTTGACGCGAGAAGAAATTGACGCTCGCTTTCAGATATTCCGCGAGTTGACGCACCTGGAATAAGGGCAGAGGTTTGAGGTCAGAATGCTGAGGTTAAATCGCCGCGTACCGGCGATGTCTCTTGGGCAATACTGCGTTTGATTTTTGTAATCGCGCCGTGAATTCTCCGACCCAACACAAGTCCGAGTCTGACCTCAAGCTGGTCGCGGCGATCGCGTCCGCCATGTCCTTGGGTTCCATTCTCTTCTACTTTCAGCGCGGACAGATTCTGTTGTACGGCGACGCGGTTGCGCACATCAACATCGCGCGTCGAGTCTTTGACTCGCAAACTCCAGGACTATTGCAGCTGGGAACCGTTTGGCTTCCTCTTCCTCACCTGTTGACGCTACCGTTCATTTTCTCCGATTGGATGTGGCAAACGGGATTGGGCGGATCGATTCCGTCCATGATCGCGTATGTACTGGGCGTGATCGGAATATTTCGCCTGACGCGTGACCTCTTCACGAATCATGAGCGGACCCGATCGGTCGCGGGTAGTGCAGCATGGTTCGCAGCCTTGATCTACGCGGCTAATCCCAACCTGCTCTATCTCCAGGCGACTGCGATGACGGAACCGCTCTATCTCGCATTGTTCATATGGGCAGCAGTGTACTTCGCGGCGTTCTTGCGACTTTCAGCGGACGAATCGATCCAGGCCAATCAATACAAGCGCTCTCTGTATCGCTGTGCGCTGTGCCTCGCCGGTGCCGAACTTACGCGCTACGACGGATGGTTTCTTGGTGCAGTAGTTGGGACGTCGATGTTGGTTCTTCTGCGCAGACGCTGGCAGGATCGTAAGTTCCGAGCAACAGCATTCAAATTTTTGCTGGCTATCGCCGTTGCCCCTATCTTGTGGCTTGGCTACAACGCGGCGGTGTATGGCAATGCTTTGGAGTTCGCGAACGGTCCCTATTCCGCCAAGGCTATCGAACGCAAGACGGCGCAGCCCGGATATCCCGCCCATCCCGGTGCGGGCAACGTGATCACAGCGGGCAGTTTCTTTCTGAAGTCTGCGCAGCTGAATATGGCGGAAGGGAATTGGGGCAGGATCTGGATCCTGATCGCACTGGCCGGCGCCTACGCCGCAACTCAACTTCGTGTTCGACTTTTGTTTCTCCTGCTGGCGGTGCCACTCGTCTTTTACGCTCTCTCCATTGCCTACAGTGGGGTCCCGCTTTTTCTCCCGACTTGGTGGCCGTTCACCTGGTACAACCTGCGCTATGGTGTGCAGTTGCTGCCGCTCTTCGCGATTTCGGGAGCGTTCGTTGCTTTCGATGTTCTCCCCGGCGTCGTGCGTGCAATTGCTGCAGGAAAACATTGGCAGGCGTTGCCAGGGCCGGTAACGGTGCTGGTGATCCTTGCGTTGAGCTACTTCTCCGTTTGGCACACGCAGCCTCTCTGCTTCACGGAGGCATGGGTCAACTCGCGCACCAAACTGGCCCTGGAATCTTCGGTGTCCCGATCCATCGCTATGCTTCCGCGGGATGCGCGATACCTTATGTATATCGGCGATCATGTCGGAGCATTTCAACAGGCGGGAGTGCCTTTGCGGCAAGTTATTAACGAGGGGAATCATCGTCCGTGGAAAAGGCCTTCTGACCCTGATGGCTTGTGGGAGCTAGCTTTGGCTGACCCCTCTCGTCATGTGGATTTTGTGATCGCCTATGAAGGCGATGCCGTGGATCAAGCCGTCAATCGAGCTGGGCTTACCCTCTACAAAGAGATTCATGCATCTGGACAACCGAGCGCACGCATCTATGCGGTGGGCAAGGTCCTGAATCAATCGCGTTAACCCAGCAGGCGCAGGTTACGTAAATAGGGGTGCGTTGCGGTGATAGAATCCGCTCAAAATTGGTTTCAGCCTATGCCGACGCTCCATTCCATGATGGACCCGATATTCCACGAGATGGGGCATGTGCTCTCGTCTACGCTGGTGCGATTGCTGGTGGCGGCGATCCTCGGCGGATTGATCGGCTTGGAAAGGCAGTTGCGCCATAAGCCGGCGGGGCTGCGGACGAACATGTTTATCTGTTTCGGCGCGGCGATGTTTACGGTCCTTTCAAGACAACTGGCGGGAACGGAAGCGGACAGCGCGCGCATTGCGGCGCAGATCATTCCGGGTATTGGTTTCATTGGCGCGGGCTCCATCCTGCATTCGCGCGGCTCGGTGACTGGTTTGACCACAGCGTCGACGCTGTTTGTGGTAGCGGGGGTCGGGATGGCTGTCGGCGGCGGTTTGTATATCACCGCGGTCTTTGCGACGGTGCTGATTTTGATGGCACTGGCCGTGCTCGGAAAATTGGAGCGCGACTTCGCGATCAAGACGGCATTGACAACATATGAAGCTACCGGCACGAACGTGGAAGCGATGCTGCGCGAAGTAAACCGCATTCTGGAAGATGCAAAATTGACGATGCAGAATGTACATCTCGCCTCGGCAGACGGTCATACTCGACTCACTTTTGGAGTCGACGCCGGAAGTGAGGATCGGAATCTGCTGACTCTGCGATTGCACGAATCGAACGTGTTCGGCAGCGTAAAGGCTGTCGGCAGCACGGAACACGAATGACCTCGTCTTCTCCACAGACCATTTCGTTTACCAAGGCTGCAGCTTGTGGCAATGATTTTCTGATTGTGCAAGGTGCGGCGGTGTCCGGCAACATGGGCGAGATCAGCCGCCGCCTCTGCGATCGGCATAACGGAGTCGGCGCCGACGGAGTCGAGTGGCTCTTTCCCGATTCCACGGCCGATGTTCGAGCACAGTTGTTCAATGCCGATGGATCCGAGGCAGAAGTCTCCGGCAATGGCACGCGTTGCGTTGCCGCCTGGCTCAGTTCGCAAACCGGCAAAACCGACGTAACGATTCTGACCGGAGCCGGGACAAAGGCATGCCGCCTCACTGGACGGCAGAGTGCAACATTCGAATTCGAAGCTGACATGGGCGCGCCCGTCGTGGATGGAGAAACCACGATTGCAATTGGGGGACTGGTTGGAACTAAGGTCTCAATGGGGAATCCCCACTTTGTGATCTTTGTGGACAGTTTCGAAGAAGGCTGGCAACGGCTAGCGGCACAGATTGCAGCGCAACCTGAATTCCCGCACGGGACCAATGTCGAGTATGTCGCTGTACGCGGACCGAATGAAATCGATATTCGACTCTTCGAGCGCGGCGTGGGCGAAACATTGTCGTCGGGCACGGGATCCTGCGCATCGGCCATTGCGGCGATTGCCGGCAAGCGAGTTTCGTCTCCGGTGCGTGTCACAGCACCTGGGGGGACGCAAACGGTTCGTTGGGAAGGCAGTGTTTTTTTGCGCGGCCCGGCGACACTGGTCTGTCGGGGAGAATTCTTCGTTTAAGATCGAAACAGCATGGCCTCGCACTCGCCACTCCCGCGAATCAAGCCTCCGGCGCTCCGTCCCGGGGATAAGGTGGGTATTGTCGCCCCCGCGTCAAACATCAAACAGGATTTGCTGGAGCGCGGTTGCGACGAACTGACCTTCCTCGGGTACGAGCCGTTTTACTTTGATTCCATCCTCGATCAGGATCTGTATTTCGCTGGTTCGGTGGAACGCCGGGCGCGGGAACTGGAAGCCATGTTCCTGCAGGATGATGTGCGCGCCATTGTGTGTGCTCGCGGCGGCTACGGGTCGAATTACTTGTTGAATGCCCTCGATATGAGGAAGATCGCTTCTCACCCCAAGATTTTTGTTGGCTACAGCGATCTGACGAGCCTGCTGACCTACGTTGCCGATGCAACCGGGATCGTGACGTTTCATGGGCCCATGGTCACCAAAGATTTCGCCGTAGAAGATGGTGTTGATTTCCCGTCGTGGCAAGGCGCTGTCAACGGGGAGAGCGAGTGGGAGATCGGAGAGTCCGACGCACGGCCATTGGTGGCGGGCGAAGCGGAGGGGATTCTATACGGCGGATGCCTTTCGATCCTGGTCTCGTCGCTGGGTACTCCGTACGAGATTCATACTGACGGGACAATCTTGTTCCTGGAAGATATTGCGGCGAAGCCGTTCCAGATCGATCGCATGCTGATGCATCTGAAGCTGGCGGGAAAGTTGAAAAATGTGCGCGGAATCATATTCGGCGAAATGCAGGATTGCCGCCAGAGTGCAGACCAACGCTACACGCTCGAAGAAGTTATCCTGCGCGTCGTGGGCGACCTTGGGATTCCGATTGCATTCGGGATGCGGTCAGGGCATGTTTCGCGTGCGAACATTACGCTGCCGATTGGGGTTCGGGCGCGGCTGGCGGTTGGAAACGACGTCACGCTGCGAATTCTTGAATCAGCTACGGAAAAGGCCTAAACACAAGCGACACGGAAGTCACAAAGGACTTCCGGCTACATCCGCTACACTTACTAAGATTCAAAATGAAAGCGAATCCAAAACACATTCATTTGATCGGCATCTGCGGCACGGCGATGGCGTCGCTGGCGGGGATGCTGAAGCAGCGCGGATTTCATGTCACTGGCTCGGATGCTGCGGCTTATCCGCCGATGTCGACGTTTCTGGCGTCGCTCAATATACCGCTGGCTCAGCCCTTCGCTGAAACGAATCTGGCTCCTCGTCCGGATCTGGTGGTTGTGGGTAATGCAATCTCACGCGGGAACGTGGAATTGGAGCATGTACTCGACGAACGCATTCCGTTTTGTTCGCTGCCGCAAATCCTGCATGACGAATTTCTAGCTGGGAAGGAAGTACTGGTCGTCGCCGGTACGCACGGCAAGACGACGACCACATCGATGTTGGCGTGGATCTTCAAGACCGCTGATTTGCAGCCTTCATTTCTGATTGGTGGGATCGCCGAAAACTTCGGCAGCAGTTTCGGCCTGAGCGACGGACGCTACTTCATCCTCGAAGGCGACGAATACGACACTGCGTTCTTCGACAAAGGCCCGAAATTTCTGCATTACTTTCCGGACGCAGTCATCCTCACGTCGATCGAGTTCGACCACGCGGATATCTACAAGGATTTGGACGCGGTGGAGACTGCATTCAAGCGTCTCGTCAACCTGATTCCGCGGCGCGGCAGGATTATTGCGTTTGATACCGGGGACAGCGTGAATCGCTGCCTGGAAAAATCGCTTTGTCCGCTGGAGCGCTACGGCTCCACCGAACGCGCGACGTGGCAGATTGCGAACCTCAAGTTCGATACCACCAAGACATCTTGGACCGTTCTTTGTGAAGGACGGCCCTGGGCGGAATTCGAGTTTCCGCTGGCAGGCGAATACAACGTCTGGAACGCGACGGCAGCGGCCGCGATGGCTGCTGACTATGGAGTTCCGAAAGAAGTCATCGCCGAAGCCCTGCGAACATTTCAAAGTGTCAGGCGCAGGCTGGAAGTGAAAGCGGAAGTAAAAGGCGTCACCATCATCGACGATTTCGCGCATCACCCAACTGCCATCGAGCAGACGTTGCGTGCGCTGCGTGCGCGATATCCTTCAGCACGTTTGTGGGCGGTGCTCGAGCCGCGCTCGAACACCATGCGCCGCAATGTTCTTCAGGACGCGCTCGCTAGTAGCCTCGCGTTGGCGGATGAAGTGATCATCGCCAACGTTTTCAAGTCGGAAGCCATTCCGGAAGCCGAGCGCCTCGACCTGAATCAGGTTGCCGCCGAGATTCAGAAGAAGGGGCGCATCGTAAAGATCATGCCCGATGCCGACGCCATCGTTACTGCGATTGCCCCGCAATTACGATCCGGCGATGTGGTAGCGATCCTCTCGAATGGCGGCTTCGGCGGCATTTATGAGAAGCTGCCCGAACGCTTGCGCAAGTTGAGTGGCGGGGCGTAAGCCAACCGCATGTTTCGCACAATCCTCATGCTGGCGTTCTGGACCGCGGCTCTGCCGGTGGCGGCGCTGCTCGGATTTCCATGGACCTACCTCACGAAAGACGTGAGCTTTCTCTATCGCATGTGCATGTGGGCCGCCTTTACGGGGGTGCGCATTGCAGGCGTGAGAGTACGAACGATTGGGCTGGAGAAGATTGATCCGACACGGACCTACATTTTCATGTCGAATCACATCTCGAACCTTGATCCACCCATCACGCTGCCGCTGATCCCGCGACGTACATCCGTGATGGTGAAGAAAGAATTGTTCAGCTATCCAATCCTGGGCAAGATCATGTCGATCGGCTCGCTCGTTCCGGTTGATCGCGGAAATCGCGACGCCGGAATCTCAGCCGTGCGCGAAGCGGTGAAAGCAATCCAGCAGGGGCTCAACATGACCATCTACATCGAAGGAAAACGCTCCTTCGATGGCCGCTTGTTGGGTTTCAAGAAGGGGCCGTTCTATCTGGCGGAAGAATGCAAGGTGCCGGTCGTGCCGATCACGATTTCGGGCACGCAAGAAGTGATGCCGAAAGCGCGCTTTGCCATCCAGCCGGGAACGGTGACCGTTCAGTTTCACGCACCCATCGAGCCGGCGGACTTCGGCGATCGAGAATGTCTGATGGCGAAAGTGCGGGAAGTCATCGACAGCGGGCTGCCCGAAGCATTGCGATCCGCGCCGTAGAAGGCTACTCCCGCTCTGAAATTTTCCGCACTGCCTTGGCAATCTCCGGCAACCTGGGATAGATCGCTGAACATTTCAGCCACAATTTGAAATCGATTGCTGGTGCCCCGCTGATCATCTTTCCGGCCGGCACATCGTGTGGGATACCGCTCTGGGCAATGGCGATGACTCCATCGCCGACGGTGCAGTGCCCCGCAACTCCAACTTGTCCGGCGAGGATGACATTCTTTCCGACATCGGTAGTCCCAGCCAGACCCACTTGTGCACAGAGGAGCGTGTCCTCGCCAATCGTGCAGCTATGGCCGATATGGACCATGTTGTCGATCTTGGCGCCGCGCGCGATGTGAGTCTCGCCGACGCTGGCCCGGTCGATACATGCGTTGGCTTGCACTTCAACATCGTTTTCGATGACGACTTTTCCCGGCTGAACGATCTTGTGCCAATGTCCCACGTCGTCCTTGGCGAAGCCGAAGCCGTCCGAGCCGATGATCGCTCCGTTCTGCAGAAGGACGTTGTCCCCTAACTCGCAGAACTCCCGTACCATGGCGTGCGCATGCGCGAAAAAATTGCTGCCAATCTTTGCTCCCCGGTAAATCACGACGTGAGCCAGCAATACGGCGTTGTCGCCGATTTCAACTCCTTCGTCGACCACGACGTACGGACTCAGGTGAGCATTCTTGCCAATCTTCGCCGTGGGATGGACCACCGCCGTGGGGTGGATGCCGGGAGCATAGTGGGGCGGTTGGTGGAACAGCGCCAGAGCTTTTGCCCACGCCAGGTATGGGTTATTGCTGCGCAGCATCGCGGTCGGGATGGCAGGGAAGTCCTCGGCAACAATCACGGCGGAAGCTTTCGTAGTCTTGGCCGCCGCTGCATATTTTGGGTTGGAGACGAACGTAAGCTGGCCGGGACCGGCTTGCTCAATGCCTGCAACGCCCTGAATTTCCGCGTCGGGAGAGCCGTTTTCAATCTTCGTGCCAAGCGCCTGGGAGAGCTGAGAAAGTTTCATAGGAGTCCACTGGTAAGCAGGAAGATTGTATCGGAATGCCGGCGGGGGTAATGCTGCGGACTACGGCGTCACATTGAGAGCCTTAGTTCTTGAGTAGTAGTGCCATCCCAGCGGCGCCGGTCAGATCGTGATTCACGCCGCGCAGGAACATCGAAGAGTGTTCCACGGATTTTGAAAAGCTCTGCACCAGCTTCACGACATGCTCAGCTCCGAATGCCTCGCGATAATGTCCAGCCATGCCGATCAGTGCGCCTTTGATCACCGCATACTGCAGACACATCAGGAAGTAGGCGGTGGTGGGATTGTTGGGCTCACCTTCGGGGACGGGACCGCTTGGAAATTGAGTACGGAAGATGTAGTTGGAGAGGTAGTTCTCCATAAGGAAGGGATGCCTCTCGATAAAAGGCTGGTAATAGCGCTCGTACGCCTCCGTATAGGTGGAGGACATGGTTTCGATGGGTGTGCTGGCGTCGTACTGAATGCCCTTCATGAAGTCTCGAATGCAGTCCTGAATGCGGGGAAATCCTGCATGTTCGGTCTGCAATCGGTGGAGTGCTTGAATCACGGCACTCAGTTGCGCCGGTGTTTGCTGGGGAACCATTTCCATTACCGGACGGAGCCGGTCATTCTTGACGATCTGGGCATATTCGGTGAAGACTTGCGGCAAAAGTTCAAACTGCTTGGCGGCGAAGATTTCCGTGAGCCGCTTGCTGAACAGTCCGAGGAGAAAGAGCCGCTGCCAGAGTGGATAGGAACGATCGTGGATCAGCAGCAAGGCGAATGTCCGAGCGTTTGAGAAGTGTTTGCGGGCGGTGCCATTATTCTTCTGCGGCTGGTCAGCCATCCGCAAGAATTGTTGGAGCCTGGGTCGGTCGTCGTTGGTGTTCCGCTCAAACTCCACGAAGTTTGGTTGGAACAGGATCAGCCGTGCCGCTTCCGGGCAGGACAAGTACAAAGGCTTCGTCGTGATCCCCTCTGGTGTTTCCTGCACCCTTGGATAGGTGTCACAAATTGGCGACAGGTAGCTGGGACCGAACTCTTTGTGAATTCCACACCATTGATCTTCAGCAAGAAACGGGCAGGTATGTGCCGGAGCAGGAAAGTTGATCTGGGCGAATTTGGAATTGGTTTGTGCTTTCGTGATCTGCACAAGGTGCGCATCGACCAGCGGGCGCAACTTCGGGATGGACTGGTATTTGTCGTACGTCGCCTTGTCGATAAAGACATTCCAGACACGGCAACACAAGTCCTCACACTCGGGACCAATACAGCGGAATTCTTTGTCGTAACGGGGCTGCAGGTCCGACACAGTCGACTCCTTCGAGTAGCCAGGTTGGCAAGTACACCCATACGTCGCCTTGCCGGCACGAAGACACTCCTACATTGGAGCCAGATGAGAATGCGGAGGTGCCTTCGCTGCAAGGAGAGCATCTCTCATGCCAACCTGGGCGCAGGGCAATCCGCGAGGATTACTCCGGAGTGTGGAAGGTGAATCAAAACTTCGCAGTTGATGACGGTCCGCAGGTTCTTGAAAACAAATTGAATTGAAGAATGATTTCCGATTGAGACAGGGTGCATTGCCTCGGACGAATTGCCGTTGCATAACCGCGTTCAGGAGGAGCACATGAGAAGCTCACTTTTCGCCCTGATCTTGTCAACGGCGGTCGCCAATGCACAAGTCATGACGTTTGAGGAGTTGTCACGGTCCACCGTTGGCCCACTACAACTCAATATCAGATCCAGTTCTGAGTACGAAAAACTGCGGCAAGGAACAGAAGAGTATGCCGAGGTGAGTCTGAGTGCGTCCCAGAGAGTCTCGCTGGGGCGTCCCGATGGCAGGGACTCGCGCTTGATGCCAACACGGCTGGAGATCGAGCCCATGGAAGGTTTTCGCATTTCGCGGGTGCACTACCCCGACTTGCGGGAAGAGATGTTCTCGTTCGACCACAAGCCGTTCCAAGTTCTGCAACCGGATGGCGGCAACCTGCGATTTCGATTTAAGGTTCGGTCCACTCCCGATGTCCCGGTTGGTCACTACGTGTTGAAGGCGAAGCTGCACTTTCAGGTCGTAAGCCGCGAGGGCATTTCATATCCCCAAGAACTATCGGTCGGCCTTCCGGTCGACGTCGCGGAGCATAACGCCAAAGCCGAGTACAACGACCGGAGCATCGCGGGAGTACGCGGTGTCAAGCCCGCGGAATGGGCCGAAATCATTCTGCTGGCACCCGTATGGATACCCGTCAGCATTTTCATGGCACTGATTGGTTGGGACGGATGCTAGGGGCTAGGGCTCGAACAAGGTGACTTGTCGCGTGTCCGGATCGCCTTTGCGGCGACGCTTGCCCGCACCGATCACTGCGATCACAGTCACTGCCGAAAGCGCGACGCGGGGCACGAATACGCGCTGGGTATTGGAACGCAGGTCGGGAGGGTTGATCAGGAATCCTTCATCGGGATTCTGGGTCAGGTCGTTGGGCATGACGCCTTCGAGGGTGTCATTGTCCTTGAACTTCAGCCGAACCCACAAGCCCTCGGTCCGTGGCCGGGTTGTGAACGTCTTCCGGTTCATCACATCGTCGGTGAACTCGCGGACAAAGTAGACGGCCTTGATGTCTCGCAGATCGATGGCGACCACGTTACCGGTGGTATTGAGTAACTCCAGCTTGCCTTCAACCACGAAGTTCGCTGGGGCGACGAACCCGTTGACCGAGTCGCGGTCGGACTTGCGGACGATGACTTTCTTATGCGTCGACGACATGTGGGCTGGAGACACACTTCCTACCGACGGACAGACCGGGATCTTTTCCGCCAAGAGAAAGGCTTCGCTGAATTCTCGCACTTTCCTGGGGAAATAGGCGAGATTGTCCGTTCGTAGTAGCCAAACGGTAAACTTTTGTGTTATTTTCTGTAGCTTGCCGTCATATAGGGCTATTTGTATAAGTCTAATCTCTAGAAAGAGTTAGATTCTGCTGGTCGGGCAGTCTCAACAGGCCCATTGTGCCCGCCTGTGGAAAACTTGTGAATAAAGACCGTTCCAGCCCGCGGCGCGGCGACTAGGAAGGCATGGCCGATTACATCTACACCCTGGAGACCCGGCTTTCGCCGGACCAGCAAAAAGCTGTCGCCCTCGTACAGGAAGCCGCCAAAGTGGCGGACATGAACCTGTATCTTACGGGCGGCGCAATTCGCGACATCATTACCGGTTTTCCGATCCGTGATTTGGATTTTGCGGTGCAGGGCAACGCCCTCAAACTCCAGAAAGAACTGGAACGCATTGGTGCGGTCATCGGCCACGCGGACGATGAAACCAAGTCCCTCCTGGTGACCCTGCCGGGCAACGTGCGTGCCGAGATTGCCATGGCACGGGCCGAGCGCTACGAAAAGACTGGCAAGCCGCCGCAAATCATTCCCGCCACGATTATCGAAGACCTCAGGCGTCGCGACTTCACCGTCAACGCGATGGCGCTCTCGCTGAACGAGGGCTCGCGCGGATTGCTGATGGATCCGTTCAATGGCGCGGCCGATATCGAAGCCAAGCTGGTTCGCGTGCTGCACAACTATGCGTTCCTTGAAGATCCTTCACGACTGATCCGGGCGACGCGCTTTGCGGCTCGCTTTCATTGGCCGATGGAAGAGCGTACCCAGCAGCGCTATGACGCCGCCAAAGAAAACGGCTACATCGAATACATACGCAGCGTGGCGATCGGTCATGAGATCGAGCAGATTGCTTATGAAGACGATCCCGTCAACATCCTGAAGGTTTACGAAAAAGAGGGGTGGCTGAAGATCTTGAACGATCACTGGAGTTCAGCCAAGGCGGATACCGCCGGGTTGAGCGCGCTGATGAAGACTCGTCAGCAGATGAATGATCTCGGATACACGCCGGATGTCGCTCCCGCCGTACTCTATTTCCTGACCGCGAGACTAGGGGACAAAGATGTCGCCGACATTAGAAAGGCGATCCCCCGCAAGGATCTGGTTGCGGCCTGGAAGGATCTGGAAGATCACGCGAAAGATTTGGCCAAGCGGCTGTCGGGAAAAGAGGCGGCCACTCCGTCGCGGACGTGGACGTTGCTTTCTTCGGCGCGTCCCGAAATGATTTTGTTCCTCTCGATCACGGCGCGACAACAGGCTGTGCAGTTGAAGATCAAGAACTTCTTCACTAAGTGGCGTCAGGTACAGCAGAAGGTGCCACTGCTCGAGATGACGGAACTGCACATCACGCCGCAGATGCCGGCGTATCCGAAGATAGCGCATGATGTGTTCCTGCTTCTGCTCGATGGCAAGCTACGGTCGCGGACGGAAATTTTGAAGTACCTGAAACCGCTCGCGCCGCCGCCACCTCCGCCTCCACCACCGCCCCCGGCAAAACGGGGACGGGGTAAAGCAGCTGCAGTCGCGGCAACTCCCGCAGTTCCGCTTGCACCTGTGAAAGCGGGCAAAGGTAAAGGGAAGGCTGCCGTTGTGGCTGTGCCGCCTGTGGCTGTTCCCGCGAAGCCAGCCGTTGCGCCGAAAGCCGCTATCGCGGTCAAAGGTAAGGTGGAAAAGGCTCCGACACCAGCGAAACCGGAAAAAGTAGCTGCCAAGAAGGCCCCGGCCAAGGCTGCGAAGCCCGCCCATAAGGCGCCAGCCTCCAAAGCCGCCAAAGCGAAGAGCAAGTCACCGGCGAAAGCGGCGAAGAAGAAACATTAGTCCGGTTAGCGCGCGGACTTCTTTGCGGCCACGAAGTACGCTTCCGGGTAGAGATAGTCTTCGCCCAACTCGTCCACGACCCTGATCATATGATTCTTGGTGGCCTTGCCGTCGGGGACAACTTCATAGTCCTTGCGCAACTTCAACGCGGCCGGATTTACATCGTTGCGGACACACGTCACGAAACGCGGCTGGCGTTTCTTTGGGCCTAGGGAAGGCGTGCCTGATTTCGCTCTCCTACGAGCCATGGCTCCGCGATTTTGATCCGACATTCTCATTGCGAGTATCGTATCACTGGCCGCGTCGGTGGCCGAAGTTGCACCATTCTGCGGCGTTGCGCATCCCCGCTGAGTCGATAGAATAGAGGGAATGTCTGGCCCAGGTCCTGTTCCCGCATGAATGAGCAATTCGTACACCTCCACCTACATACCGACTATTCCATGCTCGACGGCGCTTGCGACGTCGAAAAGCTAGCCCAGCGCGTCAAGGAAATGGGCATGCCGGCGGTCGCGATGACCGACCACGGCAATATTTTCGGCGCCGTGCACTTCGTGAACGCCGCACACAAAGAGGGCGTGAAGCCGATCGTCGGCTGCGAACTCTACGTCTGCAAAAAAGACGATCACAACATCAAGCGCACTCCGCCCGACAACGACACCTACAACCATTTGCTGGTGCTGGCCGAAAATGAAGAAGGCTACCGCAACCTGGTCAAGATCACTTCAGAAGCTTCGCTGAACGGTTTCTACTACAAGCCTCGCGTCAGCAAGAAGTTTCTCGCGGAACACTCCAAGGGACTGATCGCACTCTCCGGCTGCCTGAAAGGTGAAGTCGCCGAGCGTTTGATGGAGAACAACTACGACGCTGCACGCCAGGCGGCAGCCACGTATCGCGATCTATTTGGCAAAGAGAATTTCTTCCTTGAAATTCAGGACCAGGGATTGGAGCAGGAACACCGCATTCGTGCGGGACTCCTCCAGTTGGAAAAAGACCTCGCGTTGCCGATGGTCGCCACCAACGATAGCCACTATCTGTGCGAGGAAGATGCCCACGCGCAAGACGTGATGTTGTGTATTCAGACCGGGAAGTCCATTCAGGAAACCAACCGGATGAAGTTTGAAGGCACGCAGTTCTTCGTCAAGAGCCGGGACGAAATGTACCGCGTGTTCAAAGACACTCCCGAAGTGCTGACGCGAACGCTCGACATCGCCGAGCGATGCAGCCTGCGACTGGAAAAGATTCCGACTCCATTTCCGCACTTCGAAGTGCCGGACGGCTTCACGATTGACAGCTACTTCGAGCATGTCACCCGACAAGGCTTTGCTCGCAGGCTGGAAGTTTTGCGCGGATTGTCCGAACAAGGCCGGTTGAAGCATCCGTTATCGGACTACGAACAGCGACTGGCACGCGAACTGGCGATCATCCAGCAGATGAAGTTTTCCGGATATTTCCTGATTGTGTGGGATTTCATTCGCTATGCCCGAGAGCGCAACATCCCGGTGGGACCGGGCCGTGGATCGGCGGCAGGTGCGCTGGTCGCATACTCACTCGGTATTACGGACATTGACCCGCTGCAGCACGCGCTTCTGTTCGAGCGTTTCCTGAATCCAGAACGTATTTCGATGCCTGACATCGACATCGATTTCTGCATGAACCGGCGCGGGGAAGTGATTCAGTACGTCACAGAGAAATACGGTCGCGAGAACGTGGCTCAGATCATCACGTTTGGCACGATGGCCGCGAAGGCTGCAATCAAAGACGTCGGGCGCGCCATGGACATGCCATACGCGGACGTGGACCGCATCGCCAAGATGGTTCCGACCACGCTCAATATCCATCTGGAAGATGCGCTGAAGGAATCCGCGCAAATGCAGGAGGCCTACGAAAAGGATCCGCAGGTGCGCCAGTTGCTGGATACCGCCCGCAAGTTGGAGGGGATGGTTCGCAATTCCGGCGTTCACGCAGCGGGAGTGGTGATTTCTCCGAGGCCGCTGATTGAACTGGTGCCTCTGCACAAAACGAAAAACGACGAAATTGTTACCGCCTTCGACATGGTGGCGATCGAGAAGATGGGCCTGCTCAAGATGGACTTCCTTGGGCTGACGACGCTGACGATTCTTGATGACACGATCAAGTTGATCGCGCAGGCGCATGGCACCGACGGGGGCGATGGTACCCACACCAAGCGGTTCACGCTCGAAGATATCCCGCTCGAAGATCAGACGACCTACGAAAAGGTCTTCCACAGCGGACTTACGTCCGGCGTGTTCCAGTTTGAATCGCACGGCATGCGCGACGTGCTGCGGCGTTACCGTCCGAATTCGATTGAAGACCTCACGGCACTGAACGCGTTGTACCGTCCCGGGCCAATCCAGGGCGGAATGATCGATGATTTCGTCGAACGCAAGCATGGTCGCCGTAAGGTCGAATACGAACTCCCCGAGTTGAAAGAAATTCTTGCCGAGACGCTGGGTGTCATTGTCTATCAGGAACAGGTGATGCAGATCGCCAACCGACTCGCCGGATACTCTCTGGGTGAAGCCGACCTGTTGCGACGGGCCATGGGCAAAAAAGATGCCGACGAAATGGCCAAACAGCGCGAGCGTTTTGCGCAAGGCGCGGTCAAGGGCGGATTTCCCGCGAAGAAGATCGAGAAGATCTTCGATTTAATGAAGGAGTTTGCCGGATACGGGTTCAACAAGTCGCACTCTGCCGCATATGCACTGTTGGCTTATCACACGGCGTACTTGAAAACGCACTATCCGGTCGAGTTCATGGCGGCGTTGTTGACCTCGGTAACGGGCAGCACCGATGACGTGGTGAAGTACATCAACGAGTGCCGTGAAATGGGGATTGCGGTCGAGCCACCGGATATCAACGTCAGCGATGCAAACTTTACTCCTCATGGTGCTGCGATCCGCTTCGGACTGGCAGCCGTGAAGAACGTCGGCGGAAATGCGATTGAGTCGATTGTGGCAGCGCGCAAGAAACTGGGAAGAAATTTCAAATCCCTGTTTGAATTTTGTGAAGAAGTGGATTTGCGCTTGCTCAACAAACGCGTAGTGGAGTCTCTGATCAAGAGCGGTGCCATGGATTCTCTCGGCCGTCGTGCTCCGTTGATGCAGTCACTCGATAAAGCGATTGACCGGGCCCAGAAATCGCAGCGCGATGCAGAATCTGGACAGCATGGTTTGTTCGGAGTATTCGCTGACGAACCCGCGCCTCACGACAACAACGCGCTCCCTGACACTCCCGATTGGGACGAGCACACCCGGCTGGCTGCGGAAAAAGAAATTCTCGGATTCTTTATCACGGGACATCCGCTGGAAAAATACAAAGACAAGCTCAGCGATCTGAATGCGTTGTCGACCGAAGACATCAATGCGATGAAGCGGTCGACCGGCAAGGACGAGAACATCACAACTGCAGGGTTGATCACCAACTTGCGCGTCGCTAAGTCAAAGCGCGGTGAACTGTGGGCCCAGGGCGGGCTGGAAGACATGTTCGGCAAGGTCGAGTTGCTGATTTTCCCGGAGTCGTTCCGCAAACTCGGCGAGAAGTCGAAGCTCGAAGTCCCTGTCCTGATTCGCGGCGGCGTGCGAGTTGAGGATGGCGCCAACGCCAAGTTGACAGTGAACGAGATCATCGCGCTCGACGATGCCAAAGTCCCGCTCCCCAAGGCACTCCGTATCCGCGTGCCGCTGGAAAGTGCGTCCGAAGACACGGTGGGCGCTCTGCACAGTCTGTTCCGAGAACGGGCCGGGGAGGCGAAAGTGTTGTTTGACATCGAGCGGCAGGGCGATTTCATGGTGGTGATGGAAGCCGAAGGCTATAATGTGATGCCGGACCGGAACTTCATTGGCCGCGTGGAAGAGCTGTGCGGGCGCGGCAGCGTGCGTGTTATCAACTGATCCCTGCCCGTTAACAGGTTCGGTATTGAAAAGAGCGAAAATAGTGCGAGCGGAACAATCCGAGGACAGTGCGGGAAATCCCGCTATTGTGGGAACCGAATTTCTGCTCTCGATTGTGGAAGCGCATCGCGTCCGCAGGAATGGGAATGTAGTGACGATGGATTCTGGACTCAAAGCGCAGCAGGAACTGAGCAAGATCGAGCAGCAGATTGAGCGCCTGCAAGCGCTCGAAGGTCAAAATGAGGAAACACGCCGGCAGGTTCAGCAACTGCACGATCGCGTGAATGACCTGCGCCGTGAAGTGTCGTCCCATCTGAATCCCTGGGAGCGAGCCGAGATGGCACGCCATCCCCAGCGGCCTTACACACTCGATTACATTGAGCGCATGTTTACCGATTTCAGCGAGATTCACGGCGATCGCGGCTTCGCCGACGACCCAGCCATTGTGTGCGGCATGGCCCGTTTTCACGGCGAAGAAGTACTCATCGTCGGACACCAGAAGGCACGCGACACCAAGCAAAAGGTGTATCGCAATTTTGGGATGCCAAATCCGGAAGGCTACCGCAAGGCGTTGCGGGCGATGCAGATCGCGGCCAAGTTTCACCGTCCGATTTTCACGTTCGTGGATACTCCCGGTGCGTATCCCGGACTAGGCGCGGAAGAGCGCGGACAGGCGGAAGCTATCGCCTACAATCTCCGTGAAATGGTGCGGCTCGAAGTGCCGATCGTGACCACAATCACGGGCGAAGGCGGCAGTGGCGGTGCGCTCGCAATTGCCGTGGCAGACCGCGTCCTCATGATGGAGAACTCCATCTATTCAGTAATTTCGCCGGAGGGTTGTGCGTCCATCATGTGGCGTGATCCGTCCAAGCGAAACATTGCGGCAGCCGCAATGAAGATTACGCCCAACGATCTTACTGATCTCGGAATCATCGACGGCATTGTGACGGAGCCTCCGGGCGGCGCACATACAGACCATGCGCAGGCAGCTGACTTGCTCGACGCGGTGCTGCAGCAAAAGCTGACGGAACTCAAACGGTTGTCAGTCACCGACCTCTTGAATGCGCGGTATGCGAAGTTCCGCAACATGGCGCAGTTCTACCAGGTCGAAGCCTAGTATTTGCACGAACCGCTGTCGGCCTTCACGAAGTAGGGCTTGTAGTTGGAAGCCTTCTTGTCCATACACCCCACCAGGTTGAGCACTTCCACTTTCCGAAATTCGGTCGGATGGCTCTCCGCCTGCAATGCGATGTAGCCTTCGTTTAGAAGTTCGCCCGCTCTTTTGGCGAATTCCGGCGTCCCAAGATCGCCACCCAATTGCGGATTGGTATAGGTCAAAACCTTGGTCCCCTCAACGAAGTGCGTGATGCGCTCGGATCCGAGCACCTCCGCTACGACTCTTACCCATTGATCGCCGTGATACGTCTTGGCAGAGAAGTGTTCGTAGCAGTGGGGAGTGTAGAGTGCGCCATCGATCACGATATTCGTTCCCGGCGTGCACACGTTTCCGTTCGGACGGTCGTGCGTCCCATCGCCACCGAGCAGTTGCACCTCGATTGAAACAGGGAAGTCCTGATCGAATCCCATGCTGTCCGCGGATTGCGAGTGGACCATGATTCCGTTGTTGCGGTATCCCCATTCGGGGCCGCCCTTGACTTGCTCGCCGACAAATCGATATTCGACGGCAACCAGGTAGTAAGAGAACTTATCTTTGTAGAAAAGGTGGCCGAACTGGCCGTCGAGCGTTGTGTACTTGTCGTAGGCAACCTTGAGCAGCCCGTCTTGCACTCGAAACGTGTCTCCAAAATTGTCCCCAACTTTGTGCTTGGCGATCTTGACGGTCCATCCGTCGAGGTTCTTTCCGTTGAACAACTGAATCCAGTCAGCCTTATCCGCTTTCGATGCGGCTTCCTGCGCGGAGACCAACCCTGTCAGCAGAAGGACGGCTGCGATTGTCCATACTTTTGTTCGCACGTGGAATGTTCCTTTCGGAGTGGCGGGTGCAGAGCCCCAAGTATATCGAATCGATATGCCGATGGCTCTGTCCAAGCTCTGAGAACGGCGAGAGGAATGCCCGCCCTCGGGACCCCCACCGTCAACAGGGCCTTCGCAATTGCCTGTATAATTAGGGGTTTTCACACCTCATTCCGCGAAGCTGCTGAGCGAAGGGGTCGCTTAGCCACGTTCAGAAAGGGTTAGGGATGGCCACTACTGATGTTGTGCCCCAGGAGTCGACCGGCCGACTGGGGCCAAAACGTGTCGTCAACGACATGAGTATCCAGGTTGCGACCGTAAATGGTTCGGGTTCGCAGAGTTCGAATAATGTTCTTCTGCGAAGTATTTTTCAGATGGGTGTACCGGTTTCCGGAAAGAACCTGTTTCCGTCGAACATCGCGGGACTTCCTACCTGGTTCACGATTCGCGCCAACAAACACGGTTACATCGCGCGCAAGAAAGAAATTGATTTTCTCGTTGCCATGAATCCGGAGACCGCGCAGGATGACGTCAAGTCGCTCGCGCCCGGAGCCAGCGTTCTGTTTGACGAACCCTTGGCACTTGATAAAGTCCGTACCGACCTCACGTTTTACTCCGTGCCTTATGACAAATTGGTCGCACCGGTCTGTCCGGAAGCGAAGCTCCGCAAACTCGTCAAGAACATGATTTATGTCGGCGTAGTTGCGCAGTTGCTCGCCATCGACATGGCCGAAGTGGAGAAGGCGCTCCGTCGTCAGTTTGCGAAAAAGGTCAAGGCAGCGAATCTTAATCTGGCAGCAGTGAAGGCCGGTTACGACTATGCGGCGGCGAATCTTACCAAGCAGGACCCGTTTGTCATTGAGAAATTAGACAAGACGCAAGGCAAGATCATCATCGACGGAAACTCAGCCGCGGCTCTGGGCTGCATGTTTGCTGGTTGCACCGTGGTGACGTGGTATCCGATTACTCCCTCGTCCTCGCTGGTCGAGACCATGATCGAGTACATGAAGGAACATCGCGTCGGTCCTGACGGCAAGGCGACCTTCGCGATCGTGCAGGCTGAAGATGAGTTGGCCGCGATCGGCATGGTGATTGGCGCCAGTTGGGCGGGAGCGCGCGCTATGACTGCGACCGCAGGCCCCGGCATTTCCCTGATGGCGGAGTTTACCGGACTGGCGTATTACGCCGAAGTGCCAGCAGTGATCTGGGACATCCAACGCGTTGGCCCGTCGACCGGTTTGCCGACGCGGACTTCGCAAGGAGACATTCTCTTCACCGCGTTTCTGGGTCATGGCGACACCAAGCACATCATGCTGTTGCCGGCGTCTCCTGCGGAATGTTTCACGATGGCGCACGACGCGTTTGATCTCGCGGAGCAATTTCAGACGCCGGTGTTCGTCATGTCAGACCTTGATTTGGGAATGAACAACTGGATGGCGGATCCATTTGAATATCCCGACAAGCCGATCCAGCGCGGCAAAGTGCTGAGCAAGGAAGAACTCGATAAATTGGGCGGCTTCGCCCGCTATAAAGACGTGGACGGCGACGGCATCCCGTATCGCACCCTGCCGGGCACGGATCATCCCGCCGCCGCGTACTTCACGCGAGGCAGCGGCCACAATGAAAAGGCACAGTACACCGAGCGTCCTGATGATTTCGAAATGAACATGGAGCGTATCGATAAGAAGTTTGAAACCGCCCGCTCCTTTGTGCCTCGGGCCGAAATGGTGGCAAACGGCAAGTCGAAAATCGGGATCATCGCGTACGGGACAACACATTGGGCAATTACCGAATGCCGCGATCAGTTGCGCAACGAATTCAAGGTTGAGACTGATTACATGCGGTTGCGGTCCTTCCCGTTCACCCGGGAAGTGCACGACTTCATCGAGCGGCACGACCGGGTTTACGTTGTCGAACAGAATCGCGACGCGCAGATGGCGACCTTGCTCAAGCTCGACATCAAACCTGAGTTGACGCCTCGGTTGCGGTCAATTTGCCACATCCACGGACTGCCGATCGACGCTCGCTCCGTAACTGACGAACTCATGACGATGGAGGGGAAGTAATGGCAACCACACCCACCAGCACGCCTGCACCAAAAGTAAACCGGATCGGCCTGCAAGTTCTCGACTACCGTGGCGGCAAGACCACGCTGTGCGCCGGTTGCGGCCACAACGCGATTTCCGAACGCATCATCGATGCCATGTACGAGATGGGCATCAAGCCGGAGCATTTGGCAAAGTTCAGCGGCATCGGGTGTTCTTCGAAGACGCCCGCGTACTTCATGAGCCGCTCGTTCAGTTTTAACTCGGTCCACGGACGCATGCCCTCGGTAGCGACCGGAGCGTTGCTCGCGAACAAGAATCTGCTTGCGCTCGGCGTTACCGGCGACGGCGACACCGTTTCCATCGGCGCCGGACAGTTCGTTCACCTGATGCGGCGCAATCTGCCGATTATTTACATCATCGAAAACAACGGCTGCTACGGCCTCACCAAGGGCCAGTTCTCGGCCACTGCTGATCTTGGATCAACGTTGAAGAGTGGAATTTCAAACGATCTGCCTCCCGTCGACACCTGCGCGATGGCGATCCAACTCGGTGCGACGTTTGTCGGACGTTCATTCTCCGGCGACAAGAAGCAGTTGCACGCGATGCTGAAGGCGGCGATTGCCCATCGCGGCACGGTGATGCTCGACGTGATTTCACCGTGCGTGACGTTCAACGATCACGAGGGTTCGACGAAGTCTTACAAATATGTTTTGGAACATGAAGAACGGCTGCACGAGTTGGATTTCGTGCCTTCGTTCGAGAACATCAGCGTTGACTACGATCCGGGCACGGCTTTCGAGGTGCAGATGCACGATGGTTCGCATCTCCGGCTGCGGAAACTGGAAGAGGACTACAACCCCACCGACAAAGTGGCTGCCGTTAGCCGTCTGATGGAGTCGCAGCAAAAAGGCGAAGTCTTGACCGGAGTCTTCTACCTCAATGCCAAGGCTCCGTCGTTCATCGATATGCTAAACGTTGCGGACCAACCCTTGGCAACGCTGCCAGAGAGCGTTGTCCGTCCGAGCAGGGCAGTGCTCGAACAATGCATGGACGAGTTGCGCTAGACGGCTCTTAGATAGTTTTTGTAGAGACGCGGCTTGCCGCGTCTCCTTCTTGCGGAAGCATGGCCGCTACGAACAGAGACGAGGCAAGCCTCGTCTCTACATCTGGCACTGTGGTCTGGGTGCCGATCAATCTTCCGGAGGCTTGCCGGCTTCCCGGCGTAGTTCCTGCCACATCTCGACGACGCGAGCCTTCAAGTCTGATGTGAGCTTTTCATACGCTGCTTCGCTGGCCTCGCTTACCGGCGGCGGGACAATCGGCTTCCCAAAGACCAGACTTAGATTCTTGAACTTCGGCCACTTCTGGTGTCGTGGCCAGGCGTCATAAAATCCTTCGATCGCGACTGGAATAATCGGCGCCTGCTCGTGGATCGAGAGAATCGCCGCACCTTTGCGAAAGACTCTGGGCTTGCCGGTATCGGAGCGCTCGCCTTCTGGATACAGCACCAGGATGCGTCGCTGGCGCAGTCCGTAGGCTCCTGCGCGCATTGCGGGGACGAGGTTGGCGTCGGGATCGAGCACAACGACCCGAATCCAGCGCGCCAGCCTGCGCATGAATCCTTTACCAAAAATATCGCTCGTGCCCAGCGCGAACGTCTGGCGGAACAAACGCCAGGGCAGCAGAGACGCCATCACGACCGGATCGATGTAGCTTTGGTGATTCGAACACAGCAGATACGGACCCTTCTCGGGCAGATTCTCTATCCCTTTGGCTTTCAAGTGGAAGAGGTCGAGCCACAGTAGTTGGAGAAACCGGCCCAGCATGAAAAAGAAAATCTCCGCCACCCATTGGGGGCGTGCCAGGCTGAGCACTTCGGAGTCGGTAACGGGTTCGGCGAGGATGGTCGACCATGCCGGTGCGGCCGCTTTTGTGCTGCCTTCGCCTCGTCTTGCACTCGCAAGCACTGCATCCACAAGATCACGGACACTGTAGATTTCCGCCAGTTGCGCTTCGGGGACATCTCCACCGAGTCGCTGCTCGAGTGCCGTGAGCAGTTCGACGCGCTGCATGGAATCGAGTCCGAGATCGAGTTCCAGATTGTGAGTTGGCATGATCGCCGAGAGCTTGTTACGCGCCGACTCCCGAACGACGTCGAGCGCCTGCTTCACGTCATCGCGTTCCAACCAAGTGCGATCTTCTTCGGCGAGCGGCTTTTCCGTCCCTACTTCTGACTCGCCGGGGCCGCCCTTGGCTTGCAGATCCCGCACTTTCTTTTCGATCTGGAAACGTTTCAGTTTGCGAGTCGTCGTGCGCGGAAGATCGTCCTGCCAGATTTCGTAACCGCCTAGCCGCTTGGTGGAGGCGATCTTGTGCGACAGGGCTTCGATATCGAATCGAATGACTTCTTTTGAGTTCACGACTTTGCGCTCGCGCAGCACTTCGAAATTCGGTACGATCACCGCATAAAGACGCTCGGAAGTCGGATCGTCCGGGCGCGCTTCGAGCGCCATCACGCACATCTCTTTGATGAACGGCGACTTCAGATAGTGAGCCTCGATCTCCTCGGGATAGACATTCTTCCCGTTAGCAAGCACGATTACTTCTTTGCCCCGTCCGGTGATAAAAAGATTTCCACTCGCATCGAGGTATCCGAGGTCTCCGGTATGCAACCAGCCGTCGCGCAAAACTTCGGCGGTCGCGTCTGCACGATTCCAGTAGCCCTTCATGACGATCGGCCCGCGAAGCGCGATTTCACCGACCGGTATGGCGCCTTTCTCCATTGGTTGCGGGTCGATGATCTTAACTTCCACGGTGGGAAAGGGCGGCCCGACTGAGCCAATGACAACTTTGCCGGGACGATTGACGAAGGCCCCGCCAGTCGTTTCCGTCAGGCCGTAGGCATTCAGCAAATCGATTCCAAAATCCTGGAAGTCACGCCAGATTGCGGCATCGAAACGCGACCCGCCGGTGACCAGATAGCGCATGCGCTTGCCGAAAGTGGCGTGAATCTTGCCGAAGAAGAGTCTTCCGGCATTGATGCCGACGGATCGCAGCAGGTGGTTGATTCCCATCAGCGTGCGCACCAACCGGACCGTCATTTTCCCGCGCTTGTTGAGTTCCTTGAAGATCTTTTCGTGAATCAGATAGAAGAATTGCGGCACCACGCAAAATGCGGTGATCCCGCGCTCTTGCAGGGCGCGGAGCAGCTCTGTCGTATTCAGGGTTTCCAGGTATACGACGCGCGCGCCATTGAAGAGGGGAAGAAATAGATTTGCCATCTGCGCCAGCACATGGAACATGGGCAGGATTCCAAGCAGCGCGTCGTCGGTCCCAATGTGGACCACTTGCAGGACGGCATTCGCTTCCCCCACCAGGTTTCCATGCGTCAGCATTACGCCCTTGGGATCGGCGGTGGTCCCCGAGGTGTAAAGCAAAGCCGCGAGATCGCCTTCCTGGGCGACAACAGGCGTAAATCCCCGCGAACCGGCGGCGAAGATCGAATCCAGATCAGCCACCGGCTTGGCACCGCCGGGGGCGCCTGCGGAAGTTTGCTCGCTGGCTGGCGACGTCATGACGATGCCGACCGGCAATTCCTTGACCGCCTCTTGAGCCACCGCCAAATGCTTGTCGTCGCAGAGGAGCATCGTCGCTCCGCTGTCCTTCAACAGTTTCGCCACTTGGTCGGCGTGGAAGGCGGTATCGAGCGGCACAGCGGTGCGCCCCGCGCAGATGATGCCGAGGTAGGCCGCCACCCATCGCGGATGGTTCGCCGCCAGAATCGCCACCCGGGCATCCCTTTCAACCCGACCGGCCAACCACGAGCCGACGCTTTCCGCGATCTGCTCAAGTTCAGTGAAAGTCAGGCTTTCGATCTTGTCTTGTCGCTGAATTTCGAGGGCGATCTTGTTTGGGAACTTGCTGGCTGACTCTTGGAAACGCTCGTAAAAGGTAGGCATGGGTCGGCGAAATGATACAGGGACGGGGAGGCCAGGTGAAACAACTTCGACTCACCCTCATAAGACCTGTTGCTGTGTGCACTATTGTCGTGTACACTGAAATAGTGAAAAAAAACATTACACTGAGCGCAGATGAGCAGGCGATCGAGCGCGCCCGTGAAGTTGCGCGCAGTGAGCATAAGACTCTGAACGACGCGTTTCGAGAATGGTTGATTCAGTATGGCTCGCGGCGGGTCAGCACCGCAGAAATTGAAGAACTCTACCGCAGCCTGCGGCACGTAAATGCTGGCCGCAAATTCACCCGTGATGAGATGAATGAGCGATAGATATTTTCTCGACACCAACATCATCGTCTACTCGTTCGACACGGCTGATCCGCGAAAGGCATTGACCGCTCAGAAACTGGTCACTCGGGCCGCGACCTCGGGACTGGGCACGATTAGTTCCCAGGTTGTGCAGGAATTTATGAATGTCGGTTTGCGCAAGTTCAAGGCGACCATGACGGCCGTGGAACTGGAACGATATTTTTTGCGAGTCCTCTTGCCCATGATGCGGATCCAGTCTTCGGCCTCGTTATTCATGGAAGCACTCCAAATGCAGGCGTCAAATCAACTTGCTTGGTACGACTCGCTTATTGTGGTGGCAGCCCTGCAAGATGACTGCAAGATTCTTTACACAGAAGACTTGCAGCATGGCCGTCGCTTCGGCGACCTCATCGTCCAAAACCCCTTTCTATAGTTTCGGATAGAGCCCGTTCCCAAACCTCGCGCATCTAATATGCTAGGCTTTAAGTCATAGACTTAGGACGAGTGTCCGGCAAAGGAATTCGCTTTTGATTAACGCCCTGTTAGGTAAGGTTTTCGGGACCAGGAACGAGCGCGAAGTGAAGCGCATGTTGCCGCGCGTCCAGGCCATCAACGAGCTCGAACCGGAGATCAAAAAGCTCTCAGATGAACAGCTGCGCGCCAAGACCGAAGAGTTCCGCGCCCGCATCAAGGAGCGGATCGACCACATTGCCGACGAGCCGGACGCTGATCCCGACCGTCAGAAGCAGATTGAAACCGACCGCAATCTGGTGATCAAAGACGTTCTGGACGGATTGCTCGTGGAAGCTTTTGCCGTCGTCCGCGAAGCTGGATGGCGCGTGCTGAACATGCGCCATTTTGACGTGCAGTTAATCGGCGGAATGGTTCTGCACGAAGGCAAGATCGCCGAAATGAAAACCGGCGAAGGCAAGACGCTGGTCGCAACCCTGCCGGTTTATCTCAACGCCCTCGCGGGACGCGGTGTCCACGTTGTCACTGTCAACGACTACCTGGCCAAGCGCGACTCTGAATGGATGGGCAAGCTCTACAAGTTTTTGGGACTGAGCGTTGGCGTCATCGTTCACGAACTCGATGACCAGGAACGGAAGGAAGCCTACAGCGCCGATGTCACCTACGGAACGAACAACGAATTTGGATTCGACTATCTCCGCGACAACATGAAGTTCGACCTGCGCGACTGCGTGCAGCGTGTACACAATTTCGCAATTGTCGACGAAGTCGATTCCATCCTGATTGACGAGGCGCGTACTCCGCTGATCATCTCCGGCGCCAGTGAGGAATCGACCGACAAGTACTACAAAGTGAACCGGATTATCCCCAAGCTTGAAAAAGGCGAGGAAGAAGACACCGCTCCCGGCGAGCCGAAGGTCCTTACCGGCGACTTCGTGGTCGACGAGAAACACCGCAACATTACAGTCACGGAAGAAGGCTGGGAAAAAGTTGAAAAGCTGCTGGGTATCGGGAACATTGCCGATCCCGAGAACTGGGCGCTCAAGCATCACGTGGAAACGGCCATCAAGGCGCATGCCATTTATCGCAAGGACGTTGACTACGTCGTGAAAGACGGAGAAGTCATCATCGTCGACGAATTTACGGGACGCCTTATGCCCGGACGCCGGTGGTCCGATGGCCTGCACCAGTCGATCGAGGCAAAGGAGAACGTCAAGATCGAGCGCGAGAACCAGACCCTCGCGACGATTACCTTCCAGAATTATTTCCGCATGTACAACAAGCTGGCGGGCATGACCGGTACAGCGGAAACCGAAGCGCCGGAATTCGACAAGATCTACCGGCTTGAAGTCAGCGTCATTCCAACGAATCGTCAGTTGTTGCGCATTGAGAATGCAGACATTGTCTACCGCACTGAGAAAGAGAAATATTTCGCGGCAGCCGACGAAATCCAGCGGCTGCACGAAACCGGACAGCCCGTGCTGGTCGGCACGACGTCCATCGAGAAGTCCGAGCGTCTATCGGACATGCTCAAGAAGAAGGGCATTAAGCACGTCGTTCTGAACGCGAAGTATCACGAACGCGAAGCGGAAATCGTCGCGCAAGCCGGACGCAAGGGCATGGTCACGATCGCGACCAACATGGCGGGCCGCGGTACCGATATTCTGCTGGGCGGTAATCCGGAATTCATGGCCAAGCAGGAATGCGTGAAGAAGGGAATTGCCCAGCCCCTCCGTGCCGCGCAAGGCAAGGTCGGCGCCGATGCAGACGACTCCAACCGCACGCTTTGGTATTACGCCGGCAACGAGTACGCGGTCCCGACTGATCAGTGGACAGAGACTCTGGCGCGCTACGAGGCCGATACCAAGCAGGACCATAAAGACGTCACCAATGTGGGCGGATTGCATATCCTTGGCACCGAGCGCCACGAAGCGCGCCGTATCGACCATCAGCTTCGCGGGCGTGCGGGCCGCCAGGGCGATCCCGGGTCGTCGCGCTTCTACCTCTCCCTCGAAGACGACCTGATGCGCATCTTCGCCAAGGAGTGGGTATCCAACTTGCTGCAGCGGCTCGGCATGGAAGAAGGCGTGCCGATTGAGTCGCGCATGATTACGCGCCGGATTGAAGCTGCGCAGAAAGCGGTTGAAGGCCAGAACTTCGAATCCCGCAAACACCTGCTCGAATACGACGACGTCATGAACAAGCAGCGCGTGGCGGTCTATGGACTGCGCCGCCGCCTGCTCGAAGGACTCGACCAGAAAGATCTGATCATCGAAGACTACGTTTCCGGCATGCTCGGCGATTTGCTCGAACAATACTGTCCGACAAAATCCCATGAGGAAGACTTCGACTTAAAGGGATTGAAGGATGCAGTCATCGCAAGGTTCGGCGTCGACATCTATGCAGAAGGCTTGAAGCCAGAGGAGATGAGCCGCCAGGAATTGGGCGATGCGATCTTCGAAAAACTGAAAGAACGGTACGATGCAAAAGAAAAGCTGATCGGCCCCGAAGCCATGCGTTACCACGAGCGCACCATCATGCTTAGCGTGATCGACACGCAGTGGAAGGACCATCTCCTTAGCATGGACCACCTCAAGGAAGGCATCGGCCTGCGCGGATACGGGCAGCATGATCCGCTGGTCGAATACAAGAAAGAATCCTTCGACATGTTCGAGGAGATGATGCAGCGCTTCCAGGAAGAGACGGTCCGAATTCTCTACCTGATGCAAATCCTGGAACGCCCGCCCGATTCTGGCGACGCACTCGGTCACGGACCAGATGGGCCGTCCGGCGAGGGTCCGGACGCTGGCGTGCCGTCACTGATCACCGGTGGTCGCGGCGGAAATGGCCGTCCGCCTCGCCAGATTGCAACTTCAGTGGACGATATCGAAGAAGCATTCCAGCGCAAAAAGAAGCGCGAACTCGACCAGGCTCGCATGGCTGGTTCCGGCGATATGCAAACCGTGCAGCAGATCGTTCGCTCCGGAGACAAGGTCGGCCGCAACGATCCATGTCCATGCGGCAGTGGCAAGAAATACAAGAAGTGCCACGGCTGATGAGAGTGTGGGCGGGCACTCTTGTCCGCCTGCCGTTTTTGATTGAATCCCTGGAAGTCTCCAAAAAATTGGAGTGGGTCGCTCCTCGCATTCTTGCGTTTCTTTCTGCACGCGCAGGACTACAATATTAGTAGTGGTTCGCGAGGAGGTGTTGCATGATTGCCCTTCGCCTTGTCCGTCTTATTGAAACTCATTCCGATCAACTTGCTGAAAGTCTCCTTCACAAATTAGAACGGTCCAGCCGGGTGGCGGATCTCCGCAGGATTCCGGGGCGTGAAATCCGGGAGCGGGCTTCCGAGGTGTATCGCAACCTCAGCGACTGGCTTCTCACCAAAACCGACGACGATATCGAGCGCATTTACAAACCTCTCGGCCGGCGTCGCGCTGAGCAAAGAGTGCCGTTGAGTGCGCTCTGCTGGGCGCTCATCATGACCGAAGAAAATCTCTGGGACTTCCTGGAGATGGAAGGCATGAGCGAGAAGCCGCTCGAAATTCTCGGCGGATTCGAACTGCTCCGGTTGATGGACCAGTTCTTCGACCAGGCCGTTTATTTCGCGACCATCGGATACGAAAGCTACTGGCAGGAACACGAGTTGGATCAAGTCGCTTCGTCGCGTTCCGCATGAGGATTGGGAACTCGATTTAGTTTGGCTCGCTAATGTTGGCCAGCCTCTGCTCTTTAGCGGCGCTTGCGCGCAGGGATTTTCACGCCCACCGCCCGGAAGGTCATCTCATTAGCGGTGCTGCGAGTGTTGCGCTTCCATTCAAAAAACATCGGAGCATACGTCTGCGTGATGTAATCGGTGCGCGCAATTTCCAAGGCCTTCGCGGTTCGGTCAATCCATCGTGCCGGGCCTTCGATCTCGCCGAAGTTGCCGATCGGAGTCTGATCCACGACGACGTGCCCCGTCCCATCGCTCCATTCGGCGCGATATTTCTCGTAGCGGAAAGTTGGCAGGTAGCCCAGTGCCAGGAGAATGCTTTCCATCTGCTTGCCGTTGTCGACGACCGTTTCGCGCTCGGCGCGGACTTTGTGACGTCCATCAATGCTTTTCGCTTTGTGGGTAACGGTCCATTTCGTTCCGTATTGACGCAGTCGGAGCATGTCGCCTCGCTTGCGTAACTTCTGTCCGGGAAGATCAAACAGTGTGTTCATCTCGTGCGTAGAGGGCGTGATCTGTTTGAAGCCCGAGCGCTTCAGTCCGCGAGTGAGCGCCTGCTCATCGGAAACGCGGAATTTGATTTCGACTTCCTTGGCCATTGGGAAATACTAAACTGCCGCGAGAGGTACGGCTGCGGGGAAGCCACAAAATCGATGATCGCGTACTGGACTGCAAAAGTACGATGAGGGCATAACGAGGGCTATCAGATGTCCTGATCGAGTTTCTCCGCGATTTCTGGATTCGTGGTTGGATCGAGTTCTGTCTGTCGAGATCGGCGGTGAAACCAGCTCATGTGCGGCAATTCGCGTTCGACTTTGCGTCGGGAGGCAATCAGTTCCGCCGCGATCGAAACTGCAATCTCGTCAGGAGTAATGGCCCCGATATCGAGCCCCACGGGAGCGTGTACGCGCTCGAACAATTCCGCCGCCAGCCCCTCTTGCTGAAGTTCCTTGAATATCGTGATGATCTTGCGTTTCGATCCGATCATTCCGATGTAGCGTGCTGGGGTCTTTACGGCCCAACGGAGCACGCGCATGTCATCGCGATGTCCCCGGGTGACAATCACGATGTAGGCCAATTCGCTGATCTGGAGGCGGGCCATGACCTGGTCGAAGTCCTCGGCAATCACTTCCTGCGCTTCAGGCAACCGCTCGCGGCTCGCGTAGGCCTCGCGGTCATCCACCATTGTGACGTCAAACCCAGCCAGATGCGCAACTTTACAAAGGCTTGTTCCAACGTGGCCTGCGCCGAATACATAAAGTTCTGCTGGAGGCAGGATTGGTTCGATAAAAATCTCCAGCGTGCCGCCGCAAACCAGGCCAGTGTCGTTCTTGGGATCCTGATTCAGATCAAAATTGAGCGTCCGAGGTTTCTCCGACTCCATCACCTCGCGAGCCGCCTGCCAGACTTCCGCTTCGACGCAACCTCCGCCAATTGTGCCCACGATCGAGCCATCGTCCCGCACCAGCATCTTGGCCGTCTTGAAAGAGGGAATCGATCCGCGCACATTGACGATGGTTGCGACCGCGCCGCGCAAGCCACTCCGGCGGAGACGCACGATTTCTTCGTAGATATCCACAGAGTGATTATGGGACGGCGATCGCGATAGGTCAATTGCAGCGGGTACCATCCGCATTGGGTGAGAATTTGTCGGCCGCTGTGCTAGCTTAAAAGGTTCGAGGAGCGCCTGCCATGAAAGCCGTCCGCATCCATCAATTTGGTGGACCTGAAGTACTCACCTACGAAGACGTTCCCGACCCCAAGCCTCGGAAAGATCAGGTGCTGGTCCGCGTCCGGGCCTGCGCGATGAACCATCTCGACCTGTTTGTGCGGACGGGACTGCCTGGCGTGAACCTGCCGCACATTCTCGGCAGCGATATTGCGGGAGAGATCGTTGAAGTGGGCGAATATGTGTCCCGGATCAAGCCGGGACAGCGTGTGATCGTGGCCCCGCTTCATTTCTGCAATCACTGTCCGAAATGCGTCGCCGGATTACAGAATCAGTGTCGTGAATTCACTGTACGGGGCAACGCCATCGACGGTGGCAATTGCGAATTGATCGCGGTGCCGGGAGTGAGTGTTGTTTCCATACCCGACGGACTCGATTTCAACCAGGCAGCCAGTGTTCCGCTCGTGTTTCTGACCGCCTGGCACATGCTGGTCGGACGCGGTGCTCTCCGTCCCGGCCAGACCGTGCTGATTCTGGGCGCGAATTCAGGCGTCGGCATTGCCGCGATCCAGATCGCAAAAATGTTTCACGCCACTGTCATCACCACCGCGGGGGACGAGCGCAAGATGGCTGCGGCACTCGAATTGGGTGCCGATCACGTGATCAATCACTACCAGCAGAAGATCTCGCAGGAGGTACGTAAGATTACGAACTTCGCCGGTGTAGACATTGTCATCGAGCACGTGGGTGCCGCCACCTGGGATGAAAGTGTGAAGTCATTGAAATCCGGTGGGACGCTCGTGACTTGCGGGGCCACAACCGGACCGAACGCGGCAGTGGATCTGCGGTTCCTGTTCTCGCGGCAACTGTCGTTATTAGGCTCGTATATGGGGACCATGAGCGAACTTCACGAAGTGCTCGGCCACGTATTTGCGGGAAGACTCAAGCCCGTAATCGACCACATCTTCCCGCTGAAAGACATCCGGATCGCCCACGAGTACCTGGAAAAAAGCCAGATGTTCGGCAAAATCGTGTTGAACCCGTAGTTCGGCGCATGACGAGGAGCTGCCGTGAGCTTTGACGCAGAAAACGCTCTTGAGCGATCCCTAATGAAGGCAGCCAACGATCCAGCATTCGCACCGCAGTTCTATACGGATTTCGCTCAAGCCGACGTCTTCATTATTCAGCACGGCAAGCAGCATTCCGAGAAAGCGGAGAGCACGATAATGGAGGCGGGCGAGACAATTCAGATTCAGAACATCGAATACAACGGCAGACCGCACATACCGGTCTTTTCGTCCCTTACTAGATTACGAGCTACGTTGGACAATGAAGTGGCCTACCTGGGAATGAATGCGCTTGAATTGTTGAATCTCACAAAGGGTTCCCCGCTCTTTCTCAATCCCGGTTCCGACTACGGAAAGGAAATAACGGCGAAGGAGGCATCGTCGATTCTTGATGGCTCAATCTGGCAGCCAACCGAACGGTTTGTTGCGCAGAAAAAAACGGAAATCATGATCGGACAACCGGCGAACTATCCCACTGAACTTGTGGCGGCCCTCACCCGCTTTTTCAAGAGAAAGAAGCAAGTAGAACGAGCATGGCTGGCCCACTTTCTCAATCCAGAAAGAGACAAGACTGCTCACACCCTGGTCGCCATCGAAACCTCTGGTGGCTACGATGAGATCGCAGCAGAGGTCGGTATCGTGGCAAGCAACGTCTATATGCCCGACCCACCCCTCGACCTCACACCAATCACTGGACGGAGTGGAGGAATCGAAGACTATTTCCTGAAAAATGCTGAGCCTTTCTACGAGCGTCGCTTCATGGGTCTGTTCTGAATACGAATGCTGCTCTAGCCTAAATTCACCCTCGTGCCGCAATCTCTATGGCCAAAAAGTCCTCTTAAGTTAGAATATCTCTATGGCGCGAGAGATCAATTACGGCCCCTACGTCGATATCGAAAACGGCAAGAAGATCGTCAAGGAACTGACTTTCGGTGATGCGGTACCGGAAGGCATTGTCCTGACAACACTCGATTCGGCGATCAACTGGATGCGCAAGAATTCGATCTGGCCGATGACGTTCGGTCTGGCGTGCTGCGCGATCGAGATGATGTCGATGGGTGCGTCGCGATTTGATATCGCTCGCTTTGGCGCGGAAGTGTTTCGCCCGTCTCCTCGCCAGTCTGACCTGATGATTATTGCCGGACGCGTCTCCAACAAAATGGCCCCCGTGATCCGCCAGCTCTGGGAGCAGATGCCCGAGCCGAAGTGGGTGATCTCGATGGGAGCGTGCGCGACGTCCGGCGGCGTGTTCAACAACTACGCGCTGGTGCAGAGCGTGAACCAGGTTATCCCAGTCGACATCTATGTACCAGGATGCCCTCCGCGCCCGGAGCAACTCATCTACGCCATCACTTTGCTGCAGCAGAAAATCATGACAGAGCGTGGCACGATTAAGAAGGCTCTGAATCTTGTGCCTGCAGGCGAGTAAGGCTCGATAGCCGCTATCTCCTCGTTGCGAGCTGCCGTTCCGGCGGCGTCATCTGATTCCATACTGCGCTCAGATCTTTTTCCAGGATCGAATTGTTCGGATCCGCCTGCAGCGCCAGCGCAAACCATCGATAGGAGCTTGGCAAGTCGCGAGAGACGCAGTGTCCGGTCGCGTACATCGTCCCCATTGTGCTCCGGGCTTTGGCGTGCTGCTTGTCTGATGCCATTTTCAAAAACTTGAGAGCGTTGCCACAGTCCTCGGTGCCGTTGCGTCCGTAGAGATAAGCTTCGCCGCGGCGGAACAGTGCATCCCCGGTATCGACTGCCGGGGCGGGCTTGGGAGCAGGTATCCGCGTCGCACTGACCTCGTGGCGGGCAGGTGTCGGAACCGGAGTTTGCGCCTTCTGTACATTGTTCGACTCTGGTTCCACGGCTTGCTTTGCTTCAGGCGGCGCAGGGTCTTCGACAGGCTTCGCCGCCGGAGCGGCACTTGTCGTCTCCGGTGTCGGTTCGGGTACGGCTGCCGGTGGCGCTTCCTTTGCGGCGCTCTTTTCTGCCGGTTTTGGAGCAGGATCTTCGGGCGGATTGTTGGCAGCGGCCTGACTGGAGGGCACTGCTGCGACGGGCTTACGGCCGTCCGTGACGTTGATGTAGTTTTTGTAAGTCCACCAGCCCGCTCCGGCGAGTGCAGCAAGCAGGACAACCGTCAGCAGGATCTGCTTGCCCCCGCTCTTCGACTCTTCCGGGCTTCCGTACGATGCGAGCCCAGAAAAAGCCCGGTCGCGAAAATCATCCACATTGCCGGATTGCCGCAACTCAGTTTGATCAAGCCCCAGCAGGGAAGGCCCTCCGATGGGAGGAGCGGGAGCGGTGGGCACATTTCGGGGAGGCATCGGCGGAGCCGCTTGTTGCACTACCGGCTGCTGAACCGCAGGTGGAGGCGCGACAGGGTGGATTGCCTGGGGCGGATTCTCAGCAGGGCGCACAGGCGGAGCCGAAGCCGTTGCCCGGCGAGCGGGTTCGAGGATCGTCCCGCACATCCCACAAAAAAGAAAATTGCTTGAATTGACCTCACCGCATTTCGGACAAACCACTGGGCGTTCTCCACATTCCTTACTAGAGTGTAACTCTGAAACGCAACCTGACAGCGGAAAGATGCCGCGCCTGCTGGCCGCGTTGTCTGGCGCACACGCAAGGTTGCAGAACAGAACGTCAATTTCATATTAGAATTCCACGACTCGTGCAACCCATGGCCAAGTCTCCCAAGAAGGGTGCTCCGATAGCGAAGTCGTTCTCAGCGCCACTGGAGCGCATGAGTTCGGGTCTGAACTGGGTCATCGCGCGCTTACCATTCGATGCCACCACAGTGTGGGGCAGCCGGGGACGGCTCAAAGTGAAAGGCGACATCAACGGTTTTGCCTTCCGGACATCCCTCTTTCCCACTCGCGAAGGCAGGCACTTTCTTCTGATCAACAAACGCATGCAGAAGGGATCACACGCGGTGGCCGGTACGGTGGCGCGTTTCCATTTGGAGCCCGATACCGAAGAGCGCACAGTTGCCATCCCAGCGGAGTTGAAGCGGATTCTCTCTGAGGACCGATCCGTGCTGCGGTGGTTCGACCAGCTGAATTACTCGACGCGCAAATGGGTCACCGACTGGATCACCGACGTCAAGAGTTCAGAGGCGCGCGTGCGACGCTCGGAGCAGGTAGCCGAGCAGTTGTTGTCTACGATGGAGGCGGAGCGTGAACTCCCACCCATGCTGCAACTCGCGTTCGCAAGGAACCCTCGGGCGCGGGAAGGCTGGAATCAGATGTCCGACTCGGCTCGCCGCGGACAGCTGCTGGCGATTTTCTATTACCGCACGCCAGAATCACGTGCGCGCCGCCTCGCAAAAGTAATCGATGGAGCCGCCGCGGTTGCCGAGAGGAAGTCCTCCAAACAATGACGTCGACAGAACATTTGGGTAAGAAGCTTCTCTATCTTTCGCGGGCCGAGGTGGCGACGGCCGGCCTCACCATGGCCGAGATCATTGCCGCCCTGGAAACCATGTTTCGCGAGAAGGGCGAAGGCCGGGTTGAGATGCCGCCGAAGATCGGCATTCATCCTGCACCGGACGCATTCATCCACGCCATGCCCGCCGCGATCCCTGCGCAAAAGGCTGCCGGCCTCAAATGGGTCGGCGGGTATCCCGAAAACAGCAAACGCGGATTGCCCTACATCACAGGTGTGCTCGTTCTCAACGACTACGACACGGGTATCCCGATCGCGCTGATGGACGCCACATGGATCACCGCTCAGCGTACCGGAGCGGCCACGGCGATCTCGGCAAAATATCTTGCGAGGCCGGACTCAGCAACGGTGGGGATTCTCGGATGCGGCGTGCAGGGTCGTAGCAACCTGGAAGCATTGAAGGTCTTGTTCCCACTGAAGAAGGTATTTGCGTTCGATACCCATGCCGATCGCGCGGAATGCTACGCGAAGGAATTGTCCTCTCAATTGCAGATTGAAATCATTCCCGTAACCGAACCGCAACAAGCGGTCGTCCATAGCGATATCGTCGTCACCGCTGGACCGATCCTGCGCAAGCCGCACGCTACGATTCAGCGCGGTTGGTTGCGCGAAGGCGCGTTCGCTTCCCTGGTGGACTTCGATTCCTACTGGCATCCTACGGCTCTGCACGCAGTGGATAAATTTTGCACCGACGATGTTCCGCAACTCCATCACTATCGCGACATTGGATATTTTCAGGACATTCCGGCCATCCACGCCGATCTTGGGGAGCTAGTGACGGGGCGAAAGGTCGGCCGTGAAAAGCCCGAGGAGCGCACGATCGCCTGTAATCTTGGGCTAGCGTTGGACGATATCGCGACTGCACCACTTATTTATCAGCGCGCGTTGAAGCAGGAAATTGGGACTTGGTTACCGCTGTAGAAGAGCACATTACCGGTTCGTTGCAATCTCTTACGAGGGTAAGAATGAAACTCAGACTTGTTTTTGCGATCTTCGTTGTTGCCATCTCGGCTTTTGTTTTTGCGCAGAATGCCTCCTATGCAAAGCGTTCCATCACCGAAAAGGACCTCTTTGATTTCGTCTGGGTCGCGAACCCGCAGGTATCTCCTGACGGCTCTCACGTAGCGTTCACACGCGTGGTCGTCGACGAAAAGCGTACCGGGTACGAAACGTCGATCTGGAGCGTTGGAACCTCGGGCAAGGAATCCTCGATCCGCCTGACCAACGGCAAGCATGATGCCCAGCCGCGCTGGTCGCCGGACGGGAAGCGTTTGGCGTTCATTCGCGCCGGTGAAAAAGACGATGCGGGAAAACCGAAACCTGCGCAGATTGCGGTCCTGTCTCTTGCTGGTGGGGAAGCGCGCATCATTACCGACCTTCCCAAAGGCGCGGAGAATCCGATCTGGTCGCCGGACAGCAAGCGCATCGCATTTCTGAGTTCGACTACGCCCGAGGATATCCAGAAGGCTGAAGAGAAGAACGCTGACAAAGCGGCGAAGGTCGGCGAGACAAAAAAAGATGCTGCGCCTGCCGGCATGGACCATGAGTCCGATGTGCACGTGATCAGTCGAGCCGTGTATAGGGACAACGAGGAAGGCTATCTTGATCCCAAACGGCACGAACACATCTGGGTGCTGGATGTTCCCTCGAGCTCGGACGATGCAACCAAGCCCATGCAATTAACCAGCGGAGATTACGACGAGGGCGATCAACGCTGGACCAACGACGGCGCACGAATCTATTTCCTGACGTCGCATGTCGACGAGCCATACTACGAACAGCCCACCACCGACATCTACTCCGTCCCATCGCATGGTGGCGCATCCGAGAAGCTCACGACCATTTCCATGGGCATCGGCGATTTCACCCTCAGTCCGGATGGCCGCCGCGCCGCGTTCCATGGTTCGGTCACCCAGCCGGTGCGATCTTACTCGGAACCGGATTTATGGGTGATGGATCTCACGCCGAATGCACAACCTCGCAATCTCACAGCGAACTACGATTTCGACATGGGAGATTCCGTGTTCGGAGACAATGCCGCCCCGCGCGGCGGCAACGGGCGCAGTCTCCACTGGTCCCCCGACGGCCGTTCGATCTTCGACCTGGGTGCAAAGCAGGGGCGAACCCCGATCGTCCGCGTGGATGTGCACTCCGGCGCCGTCACCGAGATCACCCGTGGCAATCAAGCGGTTTTGGATTATTCGACCTCGCCGGACTCTCGCACTACTGTCGCGCTTGTTTCCACTCCGGTCATGATCGGAGACCTGTTCGCGATCGGGGCCGACGGGAGCCAGGTTCGCCTCACCGATCCGAATAAGAATCTCTGGTCGCAGCTCAACCTGACTGAGCCTGAAGAGATCAACTACAAGAGTTTTGACGGTAGGGATATCCAAGGCTGGATCCAGAAGCCGCCGGATTTTGATTCAAACAAGAAATATCCGCTCATCCTCAATATCCACGGCGGTCCGCACGCTGCTTACGGTTGGGTGTTCAATCACGAGTTTCAGTGGATGGCCGCGAAAGGCTATGTAGTCCTCTACGTGAATCCGCGTGGCTCGACCAGCTACGGTCAGGATTTCGGGAACATCATTCAGTACCACTATCCGGGAGACGACCATCGCGACCTGATGATCGGTGTCGACGAGCTTCTGAAGCGCGGCTACGTTGATGCGAAGAAACTCGGAGTTACTGGCGGCAGCGGTGGCGGCGTACTTACAAATTGGGCCGTCACGCATACCGATCGATTTGCCGCCGCGGTGTCGCAGCGTGACATTTCCAACTGGTCATCGTGGTGGTATACCGCGGACTTTACACTCTTCCAGCCCGCCTGGTTCAAAGCGCCGCCCTTCGAAGACCCGGAGGACTACGCCAACCGCTCTGCCATTACCTTCGTGAAAAACATTCACACGCCGATCCTGTTCGTGCTCGGCGAAGTGGATTACCGGACGCCGCAGGATTCTGGCGGCGAACAAATATTCCGTGCACTGAAATACTTGAAGCGCCCCACCGCTATGGTCGTCTTCCCACGCGAGAGCCACGAGTTATCGCGGTCGGGCGAACCCTGGCATCGCATCGAGCGGCTGGATCACATCGTCGGCTGGTTCGATAAATATTTGATGGGAGTACCGCACCCCGAGTACGACGTGCATCCGGAAAAGCAGGCGGTCAAAACGGAATAGACGGTCGACTGCCGGATTTCAACGTGGGTGATTTGCCAGGCGAACAGCGGTGTCTTTTGGATCGCGTGTGCGGTATCCGTTGCCGGCAATGCGCGACGGGTACACAATCTCTTTCGCAGTTTTCAGGCTCATTTCGTATTGCAAGCGCGCTTCGTTCGAAAATCTGGACCGTTGGCCGGGATCTGGTGACTTGCGTGCCTTTTCCGCAGCAATGTCGCCGAGGCCAGCGTATGCGTCGGCAGCGGCAATGATTGCCGGAATATCGTGGCGTTCAACGGAGAAATCAAGCTTGGCAAGGTCGAGTGCTTTTTGGAATTCGGCAGTCGCGTCCTGTGGCTTCCGGAGCGCGAATAGAGTGGTTCCAATCTTGGTATGCACCATTGCCAAATCGCAACGCGCATCGTCATACTTGTCGACATCGCCAGACAGAGCCTTGGCCGCATTCTGATAGTGTCGCAATGCATCGGGCAGCTTATGCATCTGCACTAGAGCTTCTGCCGTCCAAGATTCCATGGTACCCATACCGGGGCCGGTATCGGCTTCCATGTGTAGACCGATATAGCACTTCATGCTTCGTTGCAGTAGAGGTAATCCAGTTGCAGGCTGACCATTTGCGGTCAGCGCCCGACCTTCTTCGAAATCGAATCCGCACATATCGGACTGCAGCATTGTGTTTTTGGGGTCGAGTGCGACGAGTCGTGCAGTGCTTTCGCGGGCGCGACGAAAGTCGGCTAGGGCTCCCCCAGAATCACCACCCATCAAATTGATTTGCCCCCGGCGCAACTGCGAGGCAGCGAGTTCCCGTGTCATGGACGAATTATCGCCTTCTTTCAGCAGGGCCTCGAAGAGAGTGATGCCCTGATTCAGGTACTGGTTCGCTCGTTCCCGGTCTGCGAAGCGGCCCATTTGGTAGCCTAACGCAATGTTCGCGTGTGCCACACTTTGCCGGATCCCCTTGAATTCGGGATTTGTCCGCAAAATATCCTGGCGGAGATCGAGGTACTGCTGGAAGTTATCGATTGCTTTGAGTCGTTCCCCATTCGCGTCCTGAACTGACGCCAGGATCTGGAGTTCAAGCGATCGCTCGTTTCGAACTTCCGGCTTGGTTGCGTCCGTTTGCATCAGCGGTGTGGTGATTGCCAGCGCCTGGTCAATCTCCTGAGGGCCAGTGTGCTCGAAGATGTCGGTGAATGCCCTTCGCCGGTAGGCCATCGCAAGATTCAGTTGGTCTGTAGTGTTGCGGGGGTTTGCTTTCGCTACAGCTTCGAACAGTCCTATCGACTTTTTGATGCTGACTTCGGCGGCGCTGACCTGTCCGAGATTCGATTGCGATGTGTCGCCCTGCACCGCAGACAAGCGTTGATATCCCCATGCCAGTTCGCGCTGCAGGTCGACGTCGCCGGCTGCATCGTGCTCGAGTTTGTCGAGGTATTCCACGGCGCGATCCAGCAACAGTTTGCGCGACGGAGTCGCTCCCGGAAGATCCTGGATGGAATCGTGAATTTCAAAGATCAGGGAATTGGCCAGCTTGCGCACGTCATTGAAGCGCTTCTCCGCGCGCTCCCGCTCGGAGCGGGCAATCTCTGCTTGTTGACGCGCGATGCGGGCAGCGCGCACCGTTGCTCCAATACCTACCATCACCGCGAGCAGGACAACCGCACTGGCTACCACGCTTGCTTTGTGGCGAAGTACAAATTTTCCCGCACGATATCGCCACGAGCTTTTTGTCGCCGACACGGGCAAGGCTTCCAGGTGGCGCCGAACGTCCTCAGCAAACTGCTCTACCGAGGCATAGCGCCGTTGCGGTTCCTTGCGCAAAGCCATCAGGACGATGTTGTCGAGATCGCCCGCCAGTCGCCGTTGCAACTTGACCGGGGTCCCTTCGCGCGACCTGCTCATCAACTCGGCCGTTACTTGTTCGACCTGATCGCCATTGCGCACCGTGGATGGCTTGAGCACCGCCGTGCTCGGCTTCCCCGGATCCGTGCCGCACACGGCTTGAGCCAATAGGTGGGGACTCCGCGTGTCTCCGGAATACGGCGAGCGCCCCGTCAGTATCTGATAGAGAACTACCCCGAGGGAGTACACATCCGAAGCGGTCGTGATGGGCTCGCCGCGAATCTGCTCGGGACTCGCATACTCGGGAGTCATAGATCGCGCGATCGTGGTCTCGGTGCGCTCTCCGGTAGGATCCAGAATCTTGGCGATTCCGAAATCCAATAGCTTGGGGACGCCTTCTTTCGTCACGAGAATATTGCTCGGCTTGATATCGCGATGAATGACGAGTCGCTGATGCGCGAATTGCACGGCGCTACACACCTGTCGAAATAGTTTCAATCGGTCCGTGATCGGCAAGCTGAGTTCATCGCAGTAAAGGTCGATGCGCACGCCTTCGATCAACTCCATGACCAGGTAGGGCACTCCGTCTTCCGTGGTGCCTCCATCGAGCAGTCGCGCGATGTTGGGATGATCGAGGGAGGCGAGAATCTGGCGCTCATTGCGGAATCGTTCTTGTACGAATGCAGAATCGAATCCGCCGCGTACCAGCTTGACGGCCACTTCCTTGGTGTACTGACCATCCGCGCGGACAGCACGATAAACCTCGCCCATCCCGCCGTGACCAATTTCCTCGATGATCTGATAGACGCCGATCCGGCGGCCCGTTCGCGTGGGCATCGAAGGGAACGATGCCTTTAGATCGACGGCCGGCTTCTTGAGAAAACCAGTGCCCGCCTCTTCGTGAGAGGAGAGCAGGGAATGGATCTCGCGGAGCAGTTCGGAATCGCCCTCGCACGCACGATCCAGAAAGGACGAACGCTGGTCGGGATCGAGTGCAATTGCTTCCTCCAGTAATTGCTTGACTCGTTGCCAGCGCTCGGAGTTCATGCCGGCGATTCTCCCGTCATGGCGCGGTACAACCATGCTCGCGCCGTGACCCAGTCGCGCTTTACGGTCGCGGGGGATATCCGCAGAGCCTCGGCGGTGTCTTCTATGGTCAGGCCACCGAAGAAGCGGAGTTCCACAATCCGGCTCTGCTGATCATCCAACTCCGCAAGTTCGGTCAAAGCCTTGTCGAGTTGCACGACGTCGACGTCGAGTTGCTGAGGTAGTGCGATCGACTCGTCCAGCGTGAGCGTGCAAACGTTGCCGCCCCGCTTGGCGGCCCCTCGGCCGCGCGCGTATTCGACCAGAATTTGCCGCATGACCCGTGCCGCGATACCGAAAAAGTGGGCCCGGTTCTGCCATTGGGGAGGGTTCTGTCCCGCCAGCCGGATATACGCCTCGTGCACCAAGGCTGTGCTTTGCAGAGTGTGGTCGCCCCGTTCCTGACTCAAATAGTGATGCGCAAGGCGGCGCAGCTCCTGATAGACGAGCGGCATCAGTGCTTCGAGGGCTTCGCGATCACCTTCGCGCCAACGAACGAGTAACTCCGTAACTTGATTGGGATGGTCCAGATGCACAAGATTTCGAGCTCAGCGGAACGGGGGACCGTCCACTATGTTTGGGGAAGCATATCTTCTGTTTATCATTATGTCAATGAATTGAAAATACAGGGGTTAGAGTCAGATGCCGCGCCCACGTGGGGAAGTGGCGTCAGACATTGTTGCCTCCATTGAGAGATGGTACGAGTTTTTGTGAGCCACTTTTTTCTTAGTTCTCGCATTACTAGCTAAGGAAGCGGGCGTCAGGTACCCACAGACCGCGAACGCTTTCCCAAGATTGGCAGGGTGGTTCTAGGGGAGGGCTGCCCTCGCCATCGTTCGATTGTCCGGCGAACAAAAATCACACAGCCTCAAGCGCCGAACGACGGATTCAGTCGAAATATTTTCTAAAGAGACTTTCCCATGAAACGTTTTCGCGCGCCCGCGCACAACTAGACTCCAGGAGGAAACATGCTTCGCAGAATCGTTAAACGGTTTGTTCTCATTCTCACCGTTCTTACACTCGCGCTCTTCGCAACCGGTATCGCCAACGCACAGGCCGGACTCACGATTGGACTTGCACCCGGCACCGATCCGAACGGCGAACCGACCTACACCGCTAGTGTTGGCAACACCAGCCTCGCCAACATTCCACTTCTGACGGTCACATACACATTGCCGGTTGGCGAACTTCCGATTTCGCCGTCTCCCAGCGGAGGCTGCCTCTTTACACCGGGACCGTTTCATCTGACTGCGGTCTGCACGTTTTCGAACCTCGGTTCGAATCAATCGCATGACTTCGTTATCGCAGTGCATCCGGTGGATACTGCGCCGCAGGATGTCACAGCACTTGCGCACGCTCCAGGTTTTGACGATGTGAGCGCCTTCGTTACCAGCCAGATCACGGGAGTTGGACTCACCGAAATGCAGGTCACCATGAGTTCCACAAACCCGGGGAAAGTCGGAGAAGCGCTGGTCTATAACGTGACCGTGGTCAACATTCAGGACGACGACGCCCGGAATGTATTCGCCATCCTTGCTTTGCCGAAAGGCACGACTTTTGTTTCGGCGACCAAGGGGTGTACGCACGGCGTCCTCGTTACCTGCAAACTCGGTCAAATGAGCCCAGGGACCGGCAAGACGGTCACCATCACCGTGCTGCCTACCGTGTCTGGATGGGCACAGGCCACCGCCGGAGTTCGACTCACCACTCCTGATCGTGACTTCACCAACAACAGTTCTGCCAACAGCATCTGGATCAACCCGTAACTAAGAGGAGCATAGTCATGAAAAAGAGAGTATTTAGGAGCATCCTTGGTACATTGTTGCTGGCTGGGCTCCCCTCGCTTGGTCAAGATTATGTCCCGCGGTCTTTGCCCTCCCTGGGGGGAGGGCATACCGCTGGCTCTGCCCTGAACTCCAAAGGAGACGTGGCGGGCGCTAGCCTTACTTCTGGCAACGTGAGCCATACCTTCTTTTGGTCCCGTTCCGGGGGGATCGTTGATCTTAATCTTGCGATCGGCCAGCCAGTCCTTGTGACAGGCCTCAATGCCAGCGGCACGATTGCCGGCATAGCATCCCAGCACGCGGTTGTGTGGAGTGCTAACGACGGCCTGCAGGACCTTGGAACATTTGGCGGGCCCACCAGTATCGTGGACGGCATCAACGACTTGGGGCAAGTCGTTGGATGTGCGGATACCGGCGCAGGTGCACGTAATGCTTTTGTGGGGTTCTCGGGGTCAGGAATTCAGGACATTGATCCGGATATCAACGATACGAGCTGTGCTTTCGCGGTTAGCAGCAATGGAAACGTGACAGGCCAGATCGGCGATGGAAAGGGCGGTAGCGATACTTTCATTTGGAGCCCACTGGGTGGGTTGCAACTCACTGGCCTCGGCAATCAGGTACATCCTTTCTCCATCAACGATTCTGGGGCGATCACTGGCTACTACCAAACTCCTACGGGACTAAATGCCTTCTTCTGGACCGTAAACGGAGGGCTTGAGGATCTGGGAGTTGGAGTGGGGACGTCGGTGAACAAGTTCGGCCAGGTTCTCGGCGACGACTTGTCGGGGAGACCGTTTCTTTGGACACATGCTGGCGGTCGGCACCTGGTGCCGCAACTGGTACACGGTTGGTCCGCAGTTGCGATCAATGACGCAGGCCAGATTCTGGTTCGGGCGAGCGCAAGGAGTCGTGTCCTGACCCCGGCGGTGAAGATCTCGCTCACATCGTCGGCGAATCCTTCTCAGGTCGGGCAAAGCGTCACCTTCACTGCGAACGCCGCATCCGTGCAAGGCGCTCCCCCTGACGGAGAACTGATTGTGTTCAAGGTCAGCAACAAGGTCCTGGCGAAGGTGCCGCTGGTTGCAGGAAGCGCAAGCGTCACAACCTCGACGATCAAGGCGGGTACTCACAAGGTCACGGCGCAATATGTTGGTGACGTGAACTACTTTGCCAGCAAATCTGCGCCGCTAAACCAGATCGTAAATCCGTAAATTGGTGGTTAATCCCCTCATCGCCGGACCGGGTGAGGGGGTTTGTTGAAATCAACCTACGCGTTGGACGGATACAGAGCGCAGGCCTTCCTTGCGTTGCAGACGACCTTTCCGCCGCGCACTGCATCATAGCGGCAATATGGTTGGACCCAATTTCCCCAATCCGAATCCGCCGTCGCCCGAGCCCACGATTCCGCCCATTCAAGAACCGCCTGATGATCCGCAGGTGCCGCGATCTCCAGTGATCGACCCGGATGATCCGTCGGTGCCGAATCAAATCTAGATATCGCAGCGAAGCTATTTACTACTCGTCGGCCTCGGGCATACCATTTCCTGTCCGGAGGTTTCCATGTCCGAGAAGCGCAATTCTTCCCGCCGCGATTTCCTGAAACAATCCAGCGTCCTCGGTGCTGCCGTTGTCACGAGCGGTGTAACCAGTACCACTACTCGCGTGCTTCCCCCGTTACCCGCTAATCCCGTTACCGAGAAAGCGATGCCCACGCGCAACCTTGGACGCACTGGTTATCGCGTAGGCATCTTTAGCCTGGGTGGGCAGGCCGCGATCGAGCAGCCCAACAACGAAGCGGTCGCAGTGCCCATCATCGAGCGCGCCATTGATCTCGGCGTCAACTACATTGATACGGCGGCGATGTATGGCGGAGAACAACGCTGGAGCCAGCGTTACATCGGCGAGGTCATGAAGCGCCGCCGGAACCAGGTATATCTGGCATCGAAGACCCACGACCGCACTCGTGACGGTTCCTTGAAGTTGATCGAACAGTCCCTGAAGTTGCTCAATACCGATCACCTGGACGCATGGCAGCTGCATCACATCGACAATCAGAACGATGTTGACACCATCTTCGCGAAAGGCGGCGCCATCGAAGCCTTCCAGCAAATGAAGGAACAGAAGGTGGTCCGCTACCTCGGAGTGACCGGACACACCGATCCCAATTTTCTGATTCAGTGCGTGGAGCGTTTTCCGTTTGATCAGATCCTGATGGCGCTGAATGCTGCCGACAAACATCACCTGAGTTTCATGGAGAAACTTCTCCCGCTCGCGGTGGAAAAGCAGATGGGGATCATCGGGATGAAGATTCCCGCCCGCGGCCGGATTCTCTCCAGTTGGAAGCCGGAAGGCCCGCAAGGAGGCTGGACGGGCACTGCGAAAGGTCCCGGGACGCTGGCGATGAAAGAGGCTCTTTACTACGTGCTGTCACTCCCGGTCAGCACCGTCATCATTGGCTGCGACACGATTGCCCAGCTCGAAGAAAATGTGCGACTGGCACGAGACTTTACGCCGCTGAGCGAAAACCAACTTGCTTCGCTCGCCGAAAAGGCGGAGCCGGTCGCGCGGCAAGCGCTCTTCTTCCGGCGCTGGTCGTAAGAACGGGCTGGGAGCTGACGGTCAGAAGTAGGCTGATTCGATCTGGACCTCATCCTTTCGCGATTTGAAGAAAAGGATGGGGTCTTTTTTCGTTAACGCAAGTGGAAAGCCCCGATTCGCCCCGAGCAGGTCGCTGCTTTTTCTCCTTCTGTCTTACAAGCAAGTCGCGTCAACGGTCTTGTCGGCGCCCACTGAGGCCCCTCAGTTGTTGCTCGCAAGATGTTGAAAAAACAAGACCATTATCGGGAACAAGAAAGTCACCTAACGGGGACGAGCCATCCATTGTCCATTTGCATGATCAGCGGCAAAGTGCACCCAGTTCTCTGAGGGCACGCTCTCAGAAACCAAACCCAAAAAATCTTTCAGGAGAAATGATCATGACAAAAACACTCTCTCTCGTAGTTACCCTACTGGCTCTGATGGCCCTGACCTCATTGGCTTCGGCGCAAGCCACCACCGTTTGCCAGTCGACATTCACGGCTGGTGCGGGACTCTTTGACTTCAAGTTTTGCGTGACGGGAAACGGCAACATCTCTCAGTACGCGACCCCAAGTGCAATCGAGCACATCGGCACGGGCAGTGAAGGGTATGGCATCTGCGATGTCGCCAGCGGTGTCGAGTACGCGGACTATGCGGGCGGGGGCGCTACCTTCAATTGGCTTAACTCGGTGGTGACGCAGCCGAATGGACCGAACACCTTCCCCTTGACAGTGTTTCGCACGACATCTGACGGGCTCTGGCAAATCAGGCAGACATTCACTCGCGATGTGCCCAGCCGCGCGGTGAAAATCCAAATGGAACTGATCAACCAGACGGCTGTGTCCAAGAGTGCTTATCTGGTGCGTTTTGCGGATGTCGACGTCGAGGGCGGGAAGAGCAACTTGTTCCAGAGTACGGCGTTCTCGGCGTTCGGGTCGAATTTCCTGGGAGTCGGGATCCAGTTGCGTGACAGCGCGAAAGCGCACCCGTTGTCACTCGTCCAGAATGTCCCTGCTGGTGTGCATCCCTGTAACTACACCGGCAGCATGTCGACGGGTGCATTCACGGGAAACGGCTCCCTGGCGATTGCCTACATCTTGACGGTTCCCAAGAACGGCAAGAAAACAGTGACCGCCGTCTATCGGCCGATCTAACTTTCCGCATCGAGCATTTCGCAAAAACTAAAGACCGCCAGCATTTGCGCTGGCGGTCTTCCTGCTGATCCGGAGGGTTGGTGTGGTTACTTCTTGTCTTCCGTCTTGGCCTTCTCCTGGATCGACATCAACTCAACTTCGAAGATCAGCGTCGCATTCGGACCAATATCGCCGCCCGCTCCGCGCTCTCCATAGGCAAGTGACGAAGGAATGAAGAGTTGCCACTTCGATCCTGCCGGCATGAGTTGGAGAGCTTCCGTCCAGCCCTTGATGACACCGTTGACAGGGAAAGTGGCTGGCTGGCCGCGTTTGTAGGAGCTGTCAAATTCTTTGCCGTTAATCAGTGTTCCTCTGTAATTGCAGACGACCGAATCGGTGGCCGACGGCTTGGGACCGGTGCCTGCGGTGAGGATCTTGTATTGCAGCCCGCTGGGCAGCGCTGTCACGCCTTCTTTGCCTTTGTTCGCTTCCAGAAATGAGTCGCCTTCTTTTTTATTCGCTTCGCCGGTCACTTGCATCTTCTCCATTTGCTTCTTTCGTAGTTCGGTTTGAACTTCCGTTAGCGCTGCCTGTGCTTCCGCTTCGGTCAGCAGAGTCTTGCCGCCGGCCATGGCTGCTCGAATCCCCTGGGCGACGAGGTTCGGATCCACATCGACGGCTTGCTTATGGAAGTTCGCGCCCAGATTCATTCCCAGGGCGTAGCTGAACTTTTCTTTCGTCGTCTTCAGGGTAGTTACGCCGGCGCCTTTGCTGGCCGCCGCACCGGGGGCCTTTGCAGTGGGCTTGGCCGGAGCAGCCTTGGCTGGCGGTGTTTTCGCTGTTTTCGCGGCTGGAGCCGTCTTAGCCTTGGCTGCCGGGGCTGGTTCAGTTTTCGCGGCCGGAGTTTCCTGCGCCTGCGCACTGCCAAGGAGCAGGATTCCCGCCGCCAATATCGGTACTGCCATCGTGAAATTTCGCATGGCTATATTGTCCCATTGCCTGTGCCGCAGCGCAAAGTGACGCTACATGGACATCTTTGATTGAGGTAAGAGGTCCCAAACCCGCCAGAATTCATTCATTGCAGACGGCGTTCCCAACGAGATGCGAATGTGGTGAGTCAGGGGAGGGAAGTGTCTTCCGATGCGGATCTTGTCTTTGAGGAAATGCGCGATGACGTCGTCGGCCGGTTGGTGCGCATCCATCATGACGAAGTTTGTGTGGGAGTCGATCGGCTTCAACATGCGTGCCATTGCCTGATTGAAGAATTCCTGCCGATCGTCCCGGTTTCGTTTCGCAAAAAGCTGGACGCTCTCCGTATCGGCCAACGATGCCCGACCTGCCGCCACTGCGGTGCAATTCACGTCAACATCGGTGAGGTACGTCCGCATTTTCTCGGCCAGGCGATGATCCATGACTGCGTACCCCAGGCGGAGGCCTGCGATCCCGTGGATTTTGGAGAATGTCCGCATGACGATCATTCGCTCGTTATTGACGGGGCGATCCAGAAACGAAACATATCGAGCTGACGCATTTACATAATGGTGGTACGCCTCATCGACCAGCACGCAGACGGATGGCGGCAGCTTGCTCAGAAACCCTTCGATGTCGACGCGAGGAGTGATGCTGGCTGTTGGATTGTTGGGATTGCATAGATACACGAGTGTGACCGTGTCATCGATCCGCGCCAGCATCGCGTCGAGATCATGCGCGAAGGTTGGAGTGAGCGGCACGGTGACAACTTCCGCTCCGATTGCGCGCGAATACATTGCCAGATCCTCAAACGTGGGTGACGCTGTGATGACTCTTTTGCCGGGACCAAGCAGCGCCGCCGCGCACACGCGCAAGATGTCCGTCGAACCACAGCCGAGCACGATCTGGTTGCTATCGACTTTGTGAGAACGGGCGATGTCCTGGGTGAGGGCATCGTATTCGCGAAATGGGTAGCGGTTCGCCCGGCTGAGCGACTCTTGCACCGCGGATACAACCTTCGCGGAAGGTCCATAGACATTCTCGTTGCTGTCGAGTAGCAGAAATCCTTCTGCATCTCTCTCGGGGCGAGCGGTTATAGCCGATACGCCTGCCAGCGCCTTGCCTGACCATGTGCTCAGCGAACCTGCAACTGTCCCTGCCGTGAGCGTGCGGAGAAATCCCCTGCGCGAAAACGCCATATTGCCTCCCTGCCATGAATGGATGATTGTGCCCCGCATCACATCCACCGGACAATATCGTCAGAGGCGCGGGTGTCTGAAGCTTGGAGGAGAGTCGGGATGAGCGCGAATCGCGCGGCGCTCATCCCGCAGAGTTTTACTGTACCGTGAGCGCCAGTTGGCCCGTCTTCGAGAGTTGACCACTGGTTCCGATTACTTTCAGCCTGTGCAAACTACGTCCCGCCTTGCCGTCCACGTTCACAGTCAGTGTGGACGTCCCGGAGGGACCGACTACGGGCGGATTCAGACTCATGGTAATGTGCGTGCCCGAGACCCTACCCGCAAGGCTGACGTTCCCCTGAAACCCCTTCAATGGTGTGATTGTGACTGTGTACGTTGAAGTGGAGTTCCGTGTGACCGTTTGTGACGCGGGCGTTATCGTCACTGTGAAGCTTCCCGCGACAGTGCTCACAACCAGCGTTGCATTGGTGGTGTGCGTGATCGCGCCACTCACTGCGTTGATCGTAAAAGGATAAGACCCGGGTGCTACGGTGTTGCCGACCACGACATTCAGAGTGGAATCTCCTCCGGTCAGCGTCGGTACGCTGAAAGTTGCTGTTGTGCCTGGAGGCAATCCGTTGACTCCCAGATGGACAGTGCCGGTAAATCCATTTTGCGGTGTGACGGTCGCTGTGTACGTCGTACTGCCTCCCGGCGGAACCTGTTGCGATGCCGGGGCCACGCCCAGTGAGAAATCGGATGACAGCACCTGGACCCAGTTTGCCAACGACGGCACACCAGCAGAATTCACCAGGAACAGCAAATAGTATCCCGGAGGCGCGAGGTTGCCATTTGCCGGAGCGTTCACCAGCAGCGTGCCGTTGCCCTGATCGGTGAAGTTCAAGCCAACCATGCGCTGATCCATGTCGAAAGCGTGCGTAACCGCGCCCGCTTTGATCAGTGCGATCGAACTGATGTTGCTTGCGTCCGGAGTACTGACCGCGATGGCTGACCCGTAGGCTGCGGTTGCGGGAGCGTCCCCGATCGTCGGCCGCACGGCTGGTATAACGTGGCCTTGTCCGTCATTGGTAAAAAGATAGGCTGGTTGATAGATTTCAATCTTCTGTTCGTAAGTACCGCGCGCAGGATTGCCGCCGGCAACCCAGACGGTTCCATCCGGCAACAACAATGATACGGAATGATAGAGCCGCGCAAAACCGTTTGCGCCCGCCGATGAAAACGTATTGCTGACCGGGTCGTATAAATCTGCATTCAAACTGGCGGAACTGACCTGCTCGTCATTCAGCGATCCGCCAAGCGCCAGTACCTTGCCGCTGGGCAGGATGGTTGCGTCCATTTCGATGCGCGGCTGGCTCATGCTCGGTCCGAAATTCCATGTGAGCGTTGGTTGGGACAGATCAATGATCTCGGTCGTGGCGGTGGAGGGACTGGCGCCACCCATGATCATCACGCTTGGCGTGTAGTTGTTCGCCGGCGTCAGCGGCAGCAGGACCGTTGTTCCGTAACCACGAGACCCGCCATATTTGGTGTGCGCGACATTTTGTGCCCATGTCTGCGCAATTGGATCGAAGAGCGCGGAACCGGCCCCCGGTCCCGAATAGAAGACTTTGCCGCTAGGAAGCAAGGTCATGCGCGGATAGAGAGGGGGCGTCCACGGAGCATTCACTGGTGAAGACCAACCGCCGTCTGCCGTGAAGAATTGCACTGCCGGTGTCGTACCACCGTTGATGTCGAGTCCGGAGAAAGCCATCACGCGGCCATCGCCCATGACAGTTGCGGTGGGATACCAACGCCCGACAGCCATCGGCTGAACGTTGCTGAAACTATTTGTCACAAGGTCGTAGACGGCGGTCCGGGTCTCGCCATGAAACGGGTCATATTGCAACGTGCCACCTACGATCAGGGGCCGCCCATCGGGCAAAATCACCATACCGTTGCAGAACATGTCCCAGGAGATCGGTTGGGTCGTGACCAATCCGGTGGCTGGATCAAACAGCCCCGCCTGGTAGTTGGTATTGCCCGCCACATTTCCGGATCCGGACACGATCAAGACCTTGTTGTTGTGGAGCATCGCAACGTGCACAGGATTGATGGGCATCAAATCCGGTAGCGTCGTCCACTGGCCAAACTTGTCGGCCTGCGCAGCGACGTGAACGGTTGCGAAGACGGCAAACAGAAACATCCCAACGAGCCGGGAGGCTCGCGCAACGATGTGGCGCATCGCAGATTCCTTGTACCCAGGAGATTTAAAGGATTTCCCTTGAGCCCGGGGAAGGCCCAAAACTGCATGAGTATCGCCTGCCTGATGGACGAAGTCAAGGCTTTGCAGTCGGGGAAGCGATGTTATTTAAGTATCTATTAATGAATGTATTACAATCGAACTATCACTTTAAACTTGATGTCGTAAGATTCCATTCTCGAGCTTCGGCTCGCCCTTCTAACGCACCACGCCTTCGAGCGGCGAACTGGCGGTAGCGTAGAGCTTTTTCGGCATCCGTCCCGCGAGATAGGCTTGGCGCCCAGCAAGCACGGCATTTTTCATTGCCTCGGCCATGAGCACCGGTTCCTGTGCGGCTGCAATACCGGTATTCATCAAGACCGCGTCATAGCCCAACTCCATGGCAATCGCGGCGTCGGAAGCGGTGCCTACGCCCGCATCGACGATGAGCGGGACTCCCGTAATCAACTCCCGGAGAATACGCAGATTGGCGGCATTCTGAATTCCTAACCCACTGCCGATGGGTGCTCCCAATGGCATGACGGCCGAGGCTCCCGCGTCGACCAGCCGTTTTGCAAACACGATGTCATCGGACGTGTACGCCAACACCGTGAAGCCTTCCTTCACCAGCACCTGGGTCGCTTCAAGCGTCGCTTGGACGTCGGGGAAGAGAGTGGCCTGATCGCCGATCACTTCCAGCTTGACCCAGTCTGAAAGTCCAACTTCGCGTGCCAGGCGGGCGGTACGGATAGTTTCATCCGCCGTGTAACAGCCTGCCGTGTTGGGCAAAAGAAAGTATTTCTTGGGATCGATGTAATCGAGGAGAGATTCCTTGGTGCGATCCAGGTTCACACGCCGCACGGCGACGGTGACCATATCTGCGCCACTGGCTTCGAGTGCGCGCGCATTTTCCTGAAAGGAGCGGTACTTGCCAGTGCCGACAATGAGCCGGGAACGGAACTCGCGTCCTGCAATGATCAGTGGGTCTGTCATGAGACTATTGTAAAGCGATGGAACGCGCTCTGCCACGCCTTGCCACGGCCAAGTACTTTCCCCACTACAATGTTGCTGTCTCGTCGAGGCTGATGCGAATTTCTCTCCTCATTCCGTGGCTGCTGAGTTGGTGCTTGGCCGGAACGGTGGTTGCACAGGACGGCGCTCTCGATCTGCAGCAAGCCCTCACGGCGGCCGATCTGGGCAATCTCGAACTGCGAGCAGTTCGACAGCAGCGCGCGGTTGCATTGGCCGGTCTGAAAATCGCGGGCCAGATTCCGAATCCAACAATCAGTTTCGCTGCGGCGCGTGATCTGCCCCACGAGAGTCTGATGTGGGACCAGCCTCTTGAAATCGGCGGCCAGCGCGGCAAGAGAAGAGCGCTCGCGTCTGAAGAACAGAAGACGACAGAGATTGATATCGCATTACTGGCCCGGCAGATTCGCCAACGTACGCGCGATGGTTTCTATCGTGTACTCCTGACCCGCGCCCAATCGGAACAGTCGAAGACTGCATTAAGCCTGGCGGCTCGTATCGCGGAAGTTGTCCGTCAACGTTTTGAGGCAGGAGATGTGGCGCAGTTGGAAGTCATCCAGGCCGAGGTGGAGGCTGCGCGCGCCTCCGCGGACTACGATGCGGCGCTCCAGACGCAGAAAATCGCCGATGCACAGCTGGCGGCATTGTTGAATCGACCGCTGGACCAAGCCCTAAGTCTTCGTGGACGGCTGGATGAATTGCCCAAGCCAGAGTCACTGGTGGCTTTGACTGAAAAAGCCCTCAACTCGAATGGCGACGTCCTGCGAACCACGCAGGAATTGGCGACGGAAGAGCGCCGACTTGGGTTAGCGAAGGCTCTTCGCATCCCGAATGTTGATCTGCAGGCGGGTGTTGATCTAAACGCGCCGCCGGACTTCAATGTTGGTCCGCGGGGACAGATTGCAGTCGCACTGCCGCTATTCAATCGAGGACAAGGAGAGGTCGCACTATCCAATGCGAAACTCGAACTGTTGCGATTTTCCCTGCAAGCGCAGCGCACCAATGCGTCCGTGCAGGTGATTGCTGCGTATTACGACTACGCCGCCAAGTCTGGACAGAGCACACAGTATGGACAGCGCATCGTGCCGCAGACCGTGAAGCTCGAAGAAATGGCAGAAGACAGTTACCGATCGGGCAAGAGCAATCTCCTCACCCTGATCGATGCGCAGCGCCGGTTGAGCGAGACGCGCAAGACTTATTTGGATAGTCTGTTTTCCGTGCAAAGCTCGTTTTCTGTTCTCGAGGAAGTGGTGGGAGCCCCGCTTGACTAAGAATCGTTTCCTTTCGCGAACCGGAGTTGCCGTAGCGATCTGCGCGACGCTGCTGTCAATGAGTTGTAGCAAGAAGGATCCTGCGACCGAGGCTGCAATTGTGCCGGAGGTCACGGTCACGGTTGTCCACAAGGCTCCTCTGAACGATAGTTTGCGAGTGAGCGGGAATCTGTCGGCATTGCCGAATCGTGACGCGAAGGTCTCCGCTGTCGTGCCGGGACGCATCGCGGAAGTGCTGGTGGCGGAAGGAGCGCAGGTTCAGGCAAATCAAGAACTGGCGAAACTCGATAACCCGTCCCTGCACGACCAGATGCGGCAGGCGGAAGCCGCGGTCGCACAAGCCAAAGCCAACGTCGAGAATGCCCGCGTGTCTGCGGAACGTGTTGCAGGACTATTTGAGCGTGGCATCGCAGCCCGGAAGGAAATTGAAGATGCGCGAACTCTGTTGGCGGTCAACGAGTCGCTTCTGAAAAATGCCGAGGCGGCGCTCTCGGCCGCGCAGACGCAGGTTGCAAGATCGGTGCTGCGCGCGCCTTTTGCAGGCACCGTCGTCCACCGTTTCCTGGGAGTGGGCGAACAAGTGGATGGGACCAGCAACCAACCGGTCGTGGAAGTCGCTCAAATTGATCCGCTCGAACTGTTGGGCACGGTACCAGGCTCGCGCCTTTCCACGATCAAGGCGAATGTCGATCTCAGCTTTCAGACTCCAGAAGTTCCCGGTGTTACATTCCAGGCAAAAGTAGCCGACGTGCTTCCCGCGGTCGATCCGGCGACGGGCAACGGAACGGTGCGGATTCGAATCAAGAACAGCCGCAATCTGCTCAAGTTGGGAATGTTTATCTCGATCGACCTACCGGTCTCTGAGAGCGCTCATGTTCTGGTGATCCCCCGCCAGGCTGTGTATCCCGACGAAGCAGGTGAGCCTCATGTCTATAAAGTGAGTGGTGAGGATGCTGCGTTCGTGCCTGTCAAGGTAGGCACGCAGACAAAAGATCAGGTGCAGATTCTGGACGGGATTCAGGAGGGCGAGACCATCATCCTGGCTGGCGGCTACGGTCTTCCGGAAAAGGCCAAAGTACGCGTGAAGCCATGAACTTTGTCCGCTGGTGTCGACAGAACAGCCGCGCGGTATTTCTGATGGTTGCGGCGCTGACGCTTGCCGGATTGGTGGCGTTGGTTCAACTACCCAGCAATATCTATCCTGAACTGAATTTTCCGCGCATTGTTGTTCTCGTACACGCAGGCGACCTCTCGCCGGACAACACACTTCTCACGGTCACGCGTCCGATCGAAGAACAGGTCAGCACCGTATTGGGAGTACGACGCGTACGTTCGCGGACGATTCGTGGGGGCGCTGAGATTTCGGTCCTGTTCAGCCAGGGCATGGACATGCAGCAGGCGCTGCAACTGGTGCAAGCCCGCGTGAACGAAACGCGGTCGTCCATGCCAGCGGAAACCGAGATTGAAGTCGAACGCGTCACGCCTGCTGTCTTTCCAATTCTGAGCCTGGTGTTGAATGGGAACGTCCCGGACGTCGACCTGCGGGACTTTGCGGTTTACAACTTAAAGCCCTATTTCAGCCGCGTGCCCGGCGTCGGCCGCGTCGAAGTCGATGCCTCCGACGTCCGCGAAGTGTCGGTGATTGTGGATCCGCAGAAAGCACTCGCGCACCGTCTGAGCTTGCCGGATATTGCCGAGCGCTTGCGAGTCAGCAACAACGTGAACAGCGTCGGGCGACTGGACAGCAATTACCAGCAGTTTCTCGTCCTGACCAATTCCCAGTTCAAGAGTGCCGAGGACGTCGGCAACGTGGTCATCGGCGGCGATCCACAGAGCCCCGTCCGGTTGAGAGATATCGCCGTAGTTCGTGAGGACGTGCAGGATCGAAAAGTCCTGGTGACGGGCAATGGTCGCCCGGCTGCGGTCATCAACGTCACCCGCCAGATTGGCGGAAATATTGTCACCATCTCGGACGAGGTAAAGGCGCTGGCGTTCGAAAGTCGCAATGTCATCCCGTCGGCCCTGCACATTTCTACGGTCTACGACCTGGCGGAATTTGTGAAAGAGTCGATTGCCAGCGTTCGGGATGCCGTCATCCTGGGCGGATTTCTTGCGATTGCCATCCTTTTTGTATTCCTCCGGCAGATTCGGATCACCGTGGTTGCCGCCATCACTCTTCCCCTGACCGTGGTGGCAACTTTCTTCTTCGTGAAGTTGCTCGGGGGCACCCTCAATCTGATGTCTCTGGGCGGGCTCGCCGTCGCCATTGGACTCGTGATCGACGACTCGGTGGTTGTGGTTGAGAATATCTATCGCCACCTCGGCGCCGGGGAGGATATCCGCCATGCTGTGGACAAGGGAACGTCCGAACTGATTGGACCGGTGGTGGGCTCCACGCTCACCACGGTGGTGGTGTTTTTACCGCTTGGCTATTTGAAGGGAACCGTCGGCGATTTTTTTTCAGCTCTTTCCCTCACGCTGTGTGCGTCCGTTCTACTGTCCCTATTGTTCTCGCTTACGCTGATTCCGTTACTGGCAGAAAATTTGTTGGCCAATTCGCACTTTCGCGAGTCGTCGTCGCGCTTTATCGAGCCAGTAAACCGGTTCTACGAGAAAGGAATCCGCTGGGCCTTAGGCCATAAGAGGTTGGTTGGTCTCGCCGTAGTAGCGCTGATCACGTTCCCGGTACTCTCTTATTTTCGTTTGAGCACCGGGTTCCTTCCGGAGATGGACGAAGGCGGATTTGTGGTTGACTATCTCACTCCCGCCGGAACTTCGTTATCACAGACCAATGCCCTCGCACATCAACTGGAACAGAAGGTAGCCGGCCTGCCTGAGATGTCGGCGTTCTCGCGTCGCACTGGAGCGGAGCTTGGGCTGTTCGCCACGGAGCAAAATAAGGGCGATATTCTCGTCAAACTCAACCCGCGATCGGAGCGCAACAGGAGCGCCGAAGAGGTAATTGAAGATCTACGCGGCCAGATCAGCCGCAGCATTTCTGGAGTCGACACCGAATTCATCCAGTTGCTCCAGGACATGCTCGGTGACCTGGAAGGATCCCCGGAGCCGGTCGAGATCAAACTTTTCGGCAGCAACGCCGATGAGCTGAATCGGATCGCCGACGATCTTGCACCGAAGATCCAGAAAATCGCTGGCATCGTCGACTTCAAAGGACCGCGTCGCGGCAATCCGGAATTGGTCATCAATGTCGATCCCGCACGCACCGCCCACGTCGGCCTTACAGTCGATCAAGTTTCTCTTCAAATACAGGATGGCCTTCTGGGGGCCAACGCCACCGAATTGCGCCAAGCCGATCGTTTCGTTCCGGTTCGCGTGCGCTATCCCGACGAGTTCCGTTTCCAGGAACAGAATATCCGGCATTTCCCAATCCTTACGCCCGCCAAGCAGATTGTTCCTTTGGAATCGCTGGCGACCATCGCCAAGGACCGTGGTCAGAATGAGTTGCTGCGCGAGAACCAGCGTTTGATGGTGACCCTTACGGGCCGACTGGAGAATCGTGACCTGGGGAGCGCAATTTCAGATGTCAAGAAAGTTCTCGCCGCCACGAGCTTTCCGGTTGGCTACATTTACGAAATTGGCGGCCAATACGAAAGCCAGCAAAGTTCGTTTCGCGAGTTGCTGTTCGTGTTGGCCTTGGCCCTGGCGGCCGTGTTCGCCGTGCTGGTGATTCAGTTTCGCGCCTTCACTCCCGCGCTGGTAATTATCTCGGCTGCGCCGCTCTCGATGGCCGGTGTGTTTCTGCTGCTGCTGATCACTGGGACACCTCTCAATGTTTCGTCCTTCATGGGAATCATCCTGATGGTGGGCCTGGTCGTTAAGAATGGCATCATCCTGTTCGAATACTTCGAACATCTTCACGGATCACTTACCGTCACCGAAGCGCTCGTGCAAGCAGGGAGAATCCGCGTGCGCCCCATCCTCATGACTACCTTGTGCACGCTATTCGGCCTCTTACCGCTGGCGTTGGGAATTGGCTCGGGAGCGGAACTGCAAAAGCCACTTGCGATCGCTGTGATTGGGGGACTGAGTCTGTCGATGTTGGTGACGCTGGTGATTATGCCGGTCCTATATGCCACCGTGCGGCGGCAGCGTTCGTAAAAGGGAGGGAACGGTACGGCCCATCCTCGAATCAACCGCGATTAGGCTTGTTCAAACAGCGGGTGCGGCGTAAAGGATCGGGGACACTCGAGTTCGAGCCTGAGCAAGTCCTTCGATTGGTAGGTATATTCCTCGCCGCAATCGTCACAACGCACGATCAACGAGCCGTCAATTGGTGGTGGGGGGAGAAATGCGTCAGTCTCAGCCAGCGGAATTTTGTGCTCAAAAAAGAGGTTTTGCTTCTTGTGGAACCGGTGATTCTTGCAGCGGACAACCCAGAAATACTCTGACTCAGGCATTTGATTACCCCCGTAACCAAGCCAGCGTGGGGCCGCCGGTAGCGTAGTATCGCTCGATTGTGCCTGCTTTTGCTAGTTATCTCTGGGTTGAATTGTAAAAAGATTGTCTCCTGATTCCCTAAACAGGACCGGCATCGGCTTCGCTGTACATCGTATCGATCATGGCTTGGTAGCGTTCTTCAATCCCTCGGCGGCGCACCTTCATGGTATGGGTAAGAGTGCCGTCGGAGGCGGAAAACTCCTCGGGGACGAGCAATACTCGTTTGAGTTTTTCAAAGCGCGCCAGGTCTTTGTTTACTTCTTCGATAATACCGTCGTAAAGTGCCTGCACTTTGCCGGACGCAACCAATTCTGCTTTCGACGAGAAAGCCACCTTGTTGGCGCGCGCCCAATCTTCGAGAACAGGGAAGTGCGGCGAGATCAATACTGCTGGAAACTTGCGCCGGTCTCCGAGCACCACCGCTGTCCCCACCAGCGGATTCAACTTGAGCAAATTTTCGATCGGCTGTGGTGCAATAAATTTTCCGCCCGAGGTCTTGATCAGATCTTTCTTGCGGTCGGTAATCGACAAATACCCATCGCTGTCGAGATTTCCGATATCGCCCGTCTTGAACCATCCGTCGACAAATGCATCATGAGTATCCTGTGGGCGATTCCAGTAGCCCTGAAAGATGGACGGTCCGCGAACCAGAACTTCGCCGTCGTCTGCGATGCGGACCTGTACGTTAGGAAGCGGTTTGCCGACCGTGCCAATCTTGTGTGCAAGCGGAGTATTTACGGCAATGACCGGCGATGTTTCCGTGAGCCCGTAGCCCTCATGAATACGAATGCCAATGTTGGCGTACCATTCCGCAAGTTCGCGGCCCAGCGGCGCGCCTCCGGAGATAAACAGATCTGCTTTACCACCCATGCCTGCTCGCACTTTCGAAAACAAGAGACTATTTGCGATCGACCAGTCGAGCGATTGGGGCTGAGCTCCTCGCAGCGTCTCGTCGCGATGTTTGTGTCCTACCGCCAGCGCCCAACGATAGATGGCGCTCTTGGGGAAGTCCGTAGTCTTGAGAATGACCTGTCTCCGGATCTTCTCGTAGACCCGCGGCACCCCGACAAAGACCAGGGGCTGAACCTCCCCAAGAGCTTGCTCCAGATTGGCCATGTCCGGACAATAAGCGAGCGCAACTCCCCGATACAGCATCGAGAAATCGACATGCCGTGCCGTAACGTGCGAGAGTGGCAGGAACGAAATGCTCACTGCGTTGTCGCCCAGTGCAAAGCCGTCCAGAGAGCAGGCGATGTTCGACGCCATGTTGCCGTGCGTGAGCATCGCTCCCTTGGAGTTGCCGGTCGTGCCCGATGTATAGATGATCGTGGCCAGATCGTCCGGCAGGAGAGAGCGGGCGCGCGCGTCAAAATCCCGATCAGCCTCCGTGGGCCCCTTCATCATGAGAGGCTGCATATGGATGGCATGCGCCGTCTCTACCGCATCCATCACCGCTATCCGTTCGACAGGCGTTTGAGACTGGATCGCCAGAACTTTTGCAAGCTGTGCGGCAGTGGAAACTGCGATAACCCGTGCTCCGCTGTCATTGAGGATGAAAGCAGTTTGTTCGGCAGTTTGCGTGGAGTAGATCGGTACCGTGACTGCGCCCAGGCTGAGGATGGCGAAATCTGTCATCGTCCATTCCGGACGATTCTCACTCAGGATGGCGACTCGATCGCCTTTGCGAATTCCCCATGACTCAAGCGCTCGAGCCATGCCGACCACATTGCGATAGAGTTCGGTGGATGAGATGGGGATCCATCCGAGGGCTTTCCGCTCCATCATGACGCGGTCGCGAGCCTGGTTGGAGACTGCCAGCAAGATGTCGTTGAGAGTTTGGAGGCTCATCCCGAGAAACGCGTTCCCGCAGACATTGTACAGAGCCATGGGAACAACGAACCGTAAAACCGCTCAGCAGTTCAATTCAGCGCTCTCGTGGGGGTTCCGCGCATACAAACGACAAATTGCTTTGCCTCTCTTTGCGACTCAGGGTAGCCTAAGCACAGTGTGGAGGTGCGCAAGGATGAAGCGAAAGTCCGTAGTGAAACTATTGAGCGCTGGATTGATGGCGGCGGCGGCCATTCTTTCCCCAGGACTCGCGCCGCAACTGCGAGCCGACGATAAACAGCCCGCGCCGATGAAACTAAAAGTCGGCGATACGGCGCCCGATTTCAAACTGCACTACTTCGACGGAAACGATCTGAAAGAAGTTTCCCTGAGCCAGTATCGCGGCAAGAAGAACGTCGTGTTGGCGTTCTATATATTTGCGTTCACCGGTGGTTGAACCGCGCAAATGAAGGCTTTCCAGCAGAATTTGCAGAAGCTGGAAGCCACTGACACCCAGGTTCTGGGTGTAAGCATGGATAGCGCCTTCGCCAACAAAGCCTTCGCCGACTCCATCGGCGTGACCTTCCCGCTACTGAGCGACTGGGGAGGAGACATCACCCGCCAATACGGCATCTACCTGGACAAATACAAAGCGCCGCGCAGGATTAATTTTCTGATCGGCAAAGACGGGAAGATTCTGGAAGAGCAACTGGACGACTCCGCCATCGATCCAACGAAAATTGTGGATGCGTGCGAGCGCAAGAAACTGAATCGATAATCTGGTTTCGGACTATTTCTCGTCCACTCGCCGCCGGTGGACGAGAAATAATCGCGTCTTAACTGGCATGGAAGTTTGACCCCCCACTCCCCCGCTGATATGATTTTTATGCGGGGTGGAGCAGCCTGGTAGCTCGTTGGGCTCATAACCCAAAGGTCGGAGGTTCAAATCCTCTCCCCGCAACCAAAACCCTCCACGATCGTCTCCCCGCAAGTCGCCTAGAGTATTTGAGTTGGGAGCGTTCCTTCGGTCATGAGTTTCCTAGTTTTTCGCCTGGTGCCCCAGGTTCGCGCCCCGTTTTCAAGTTCAGCCACACGAATACTCAGGTTTTGGGGAGCTAACCTGGGCCATAGCTAAACGACGCGACCGCCCAACTGCGGGCGCAGTTTTCTCACCATGCCACGCGATCTGTAGGGATACTAGGAATGCGGCCAATTTTTCTAAGCCCAGGTTAGCGCCCCGAGAACCGATCATCGGAAATCGGCCGTTCGTACGGTGGCGCGAACCTGGGGCACCGGGCGAAGATTTATACTCGACTCACGGTTCAGGCGACATGAACGGGGTGCATTTTGAAAAGGGAAACGTATGAACAAATCTTCGCGCCGGACAACCGCAGCCTACTAGAGATAAGGGTATTTGACACAACAATCGCAGATTGGCAGATCGTCCTAGACCATTTGACGAGAAACTACCTGGTCTCATTTTCAGAAGATGGCGTTACGGCTCCTCTACCAACTGCTTCGGCAATCTGGCAAGGCCCTAGGAATGTGTCGTTCCTAGTGGCAGCGATGATTTGCGGCGTCAGCCTAAATTGTCAGTTTTTTGACGTCGGCCAGATCCAAATGAACCTGCTGCCAGAGGAGGTGAACTCGGTAGAAAAAGCCGAGGCAGTGTTTCGGGTCATGACCGACATCGCATCATTGCTTAAGAAAGAAGTGTTACTGACTTCTGAATTCGGACGTGCTACTCGTGAAAAACTTAGAGAGATCGCTGTCTGTCGCGTAGATGGACAGAACTCCTTACTCGTATCTAGACTCGACGCTGACGAGGATGCGGGTACGATCTGATCTGGTGAGTCCACCTGGTGCCCCAGGTTCGCGCCCCTATTTCAATTCAGACCCACGGCATACCCAGGTTTTGGGACGCTGACTTGGGGCCCCCGGCAAAAGGTGATCGCGATGACTTCGGACGAAACAAAGTTCTTCCAACTAGTGGATGCCTATTCCCGAAGTCGCTATCGGTGTTTCGTTGCGGAAATGTTCCCGACTGTCGAGCACCAAGAATACACAGTATGTCTGCGCCCAATCGATCGCAGCTTGGAATCCCCGGAGCGATCTGACTGCCGCTATCTGAGGATTCATGCGGCGGAAGTCCGCACGGCGGGACAAAGCGGTGTGCTTGGGCTCTCAATGAGCGAAGAACTGGATGCGGTACTCAGGAGTTGGCGCTAACAGCTATGACTCCGGGAGTTTGGGGACAGACGGATGAAGTGTACCCCATCCGTCTGTCCCCCTATTTGAGGGCGTCCCCTGTTTGAGCTCCGAGGCCGGAGCGTATCCGTTCAGTGCGGTAGCGAGAAGGAAACGACGGTGCTCCCGGCAGCTAGCGCTACATATTGCACTCCGTCCACCTCATAGCTCATCGGAGAAGCGCGGATTGTTTGGCCGGTGTTGAAATCCCACAGCGGATGACCGGTGCGTGCATCGACGGCTGCAAACGATCCGGAGTCGTCCCCAAAAAATACAACGCCGCCGGCGGTCGCCAAGGTTCCTGCCCAGGACGTCCCTTTCCCGATCTGGGGATAGCGCCAAACCTGGGTTCCATCAGGGATGCTATAAGCCAGGAGTATCTTCTGCCGCTCTGCCGTCTGGATTCGCTTTGTACCGGTGGAGTAGTAGGTCTCTCCCTCTTTGAACTCCGAAGGTTTCGAAAAGAACATGTCGCAATTCTCTAGCGCCAGGAAATAGAACATCCGAATCGCGGGATTATAGGAAGGGGAATACCAGTTCGTCGCACCTTCTATGCCGGGGCAGATGCGTGTGCCGTCTGGCGTCGGGATGAGCCCGGTGAGATTGGGGCGGCCAGTGTCATCGATCCCCTTGGCCCAGGTTACTTCGTTTAGAAACCGTGTCGCCTTGAGGAATTTTCCATTTGTCCGGTCGAGAAAATACAGAAAGCCGTTCCGGTTGGCCTGTACGAGCAGCTTGCGCCGCACTCCATGATCATCGACGTCAATTAATACAGGAGTTTCGTTCGCGTCGTAGTCGAACAGATCATGCGGAGTGAATTGAAAGTACCACTTCAACTTTCCGGTATCGGCATCTATGGCCAAAACGCAATCCGTATATAAATCATCTCCCGGACGCGACTCTCCAGCGAAATCCGGTGCGGGGTTGCTGGTGGTCCAATAGAGGAGATTGAGTTCAGGGTCGTACGTGCCTGGCATCCAAGTCGTGGCGCCGCCATGGAGATAGGCGTCGCCTGGCCAGCTGGAAGAGCCAGGTTCTCCGGGGGACGGTATCGTCCAAAACTTCCATCGCAATGTACCCGTTTCCGCATCGAAGGCCGAAAGAAAGCCACGCACTCCGCTGTCGCCGCCCGAAGAGCCAACAATGACTTCGTCTTTGACAACGAGTGGAGCACTGGTCGCGCCATAACCTTTTCTGATATCGGCGAACGTTACATCCCAAAGCAAACGACCCGAGCGGCTATCCATGCAAAGCAGGCGGGCATCGTCGGTTTCCATATAGACGCGGTTTCGCCAGAGACCCACGCCTCGATTCTTGTGGGCGGCAGCGTCATCGAGCAATCCGCTGCTCACGGCGCGTTCGTGTTTCCACAATTCACGCCCCGTACGTGCGTCTAATGCAGTCAGGGTATTTGCGGCGGTCACATACATGACCCCGTTGTAGACGACGGGCGTGACCTCCAATTTCGTGGTGTTGTCGGCATGGAATATCCACGCGGCCCGCAAGTGCGAAGCATTGGTTGCGTTGATGCTACTCAGGCTGCTGTACCGTTGCCCGGAGTAGTCTCCGTTGTAAGACGTCCAATTCTTTCCGTTCGGGCTGGCAGTCACATCTTCTACGACGGCCTGTTTGCCTTGGCTAGCGGCTTTCGACAGTTCTTGAGCGCGCGCTGACGGGCCATTCCCACCCAGGCAGCAAGCAAGGCTTGCGACGGCCAACCTGCGAGGCCAAGACTTCCTCATCATTGAGTTCGGCCCAAGCTTTCTATCTCTACCTCTCCCAGCGAGCCACGGTCCAATCCGCTGGAGTCGACCAGGTGCAGGGAGACTCGACCGGGATGCCCCTGAAACGATATCGAACTCTGCAAGGAGACAATCTTCCGAGGATCTGATTCCGCGAGAGTTTGCGTACCCATCGGTGATCCCCTGGAACTGTAAAAATGGGCGACTAGTTGTCCGGCGAAGAAGACACCGAAGGTTCCCGAGATGTCGATCCTTCCTGCACTGGCGCCTTCAACGGCGCGCAAAGGTTTGAAGATTATGCCCGCGTCACTCACGCTCTGGAAACTGCCGTCGCCACGAGTAGGGAACCACTCCGTATCAAAGCTGTAGGATTCCCCTGGGTAGAGCCGCACCATCGGAGAATTCAACTCAGCCTCCATATAAAACGGAGCGGGCTCTTTGTCGGGGCGTCCAAAGGTCACCGTGCCGTCCGCAGCCTGACGAATCTCTGGTCCATTGGTCCAGAAAATAACGGAAGCTTTTCCTGGGTATTGTTTGGTGTCGTCGTAACGGAATCGCTCGACCATCGCATACTGGCTGGTGCCGTCCACCACCGCCAACCATCCATCCCTCGAATCCAGCCACAACTCCGCCGCGAGCGGGACATAGTGGACCGAAAAGAGGCCATCCTTGTTGACCTTGACGGCAGAGTTCTCCGCGGGTCCGAACCTCACATGGTATCGGTTGAGGTAGGCGCTAGTTGGATTTGCGCTGCTGAATCCCCAAATCTCCCGATTGTGGTGCGACGGATCTTTTGGATCCGAGGTGTCATATTGTGTTACCGATTGTACGGACCATTCGATGGGGTGTCCGCTTGCGTTCGAAAACACCGTGTGAAAACGGATGCGCGGAGAGTTCGCATCAAGGCTCACTGTGCGTGTGAATTGGAGCCCTGTGTTTGGATCCGCAGGCCCGGTGAGCGAGACCTCGCATTTTTCCCCCTGCGAAAGGGCGCGGAAAGCAAACGGACCGTCGTCCAGAATGTCAGAGCCTCCGACCCAGTGCTGTTCGTCATCATTTCCTTCGGGAAGCACCCACAACTTGTCGCCGCCATAGTTAACCCACCCGCTGTTCGAGGGCGGCACGTATTTGCCCGCATGTTTTGGATTAACGAATAGGAATGGGTGCTCGTCAAAAACGACTTGCATGAGGCGCCCGCCGTTTTGCGGTACAAAAATCAGTTTTACCCAGGAGTTGGAAACCTGCTGCGCTTGCCAGCCTTTGTAATTGACGGCTTCGATCTTGCAGTTTGCGGTGGCGGAAGCAAGCGACGTTTGCGCATGGCCTTCCTCTTGAACAAGCCATGGCAAAGACAAGAGCGCGAGAAATCGCAGGATCCGGAATGTCCATCGTTTATTCATTCGTGCAGCCCGAAGATACGATTTTAGAATTTCTCACGGCGATCAGCGACATCTGTTCCAGATCCGGATAGTGTCCCTCTGCGTCGGGGGAGCGCTCCGTCGCCGGGGGCCGTTGCTGAACCAGCGTCTGCACGGGCGGCGTACCCGGAAAATATTGGGAATAGACTCTGTCAAATGCGTCGCGATCCGCAAGGTTATCCAGGTAGACGGTTGTGCTGACTATTTGATCGAAATCCATCCCTGCTTCTTGCAGGTTGTCGAGTTGATTGCGCATGGTTTGCCGGAGTTGCGCTCCGGTTGTGCTGCCAAACACACCACCGTGAGGGCCCGGAATAAATCCGCTCTTGGCGGAACAATAAAGCGTTTCGCCGGCAAACACGCACGGACTCGCGGTTGGGCTTGGCGGCATGTTTCTGGGGCGGATGGAGCGCCGCAGGACTAGATCGCGCACGGCTACTCCCGTGTATTCAATTTGTGCCTGCATCGGCAATGAAGTCACTTCGATCGTGGCGCGTCCTGGCGTGTTGCCAAATTCAAAGCGCCGCGCGTAGCGCTCATTCATAACCTTGCCAGGTATTTTTTCCGTTAAATAAGGATTCACGAAGACATAATGCTTCATGGTTAGTCCGGCAGCTTCCGCTACAGCCTTCAGTCCATCCAGGGCAAAATCAGTTTGCGCTCCAGGATCGTCCGGTGGCTTGCCGGTTTTGGGGTCGAGTCCCTGCATTGCGGACACAAACAGCCGGTCAACCGTCAGGATCCCCGGTGAAAATAGCCCACCTGATTTGTAGTCCGGAGGAATGACGGCTTTGCGTTCCGTCAGGCTGCGAACAGCAACCGCATTGATCTGAATACCTGGGCGGGGAAGCTTCGCAACGCCCAGTACGGCTCCGGCGGGCGGAACACCAGGGAAGTACTTCTTAAAGATCGATTCAAATGACGGATAGTTGCTCATGTCTTCCAGATAAACCTGGACATAAACAACATGCTCCATCGTCAGGCCCGATCTGCCAAGAGTTGCTTTTACATTGTCGAGCGACTGGGTGGCTTGCGCAGTGAAATTGTCGGCTACGCTGCCATCGTGCCGGTTGGAGCCTTGCGCTGCTACATACAGGTAGCCGTCCCCCTCCATTGTTGAGGTGCACTTCGATGCGGGAACGGTCGGGTTGGCTCCCGTTCCCGATGGACTCACCTGAGCATTAGCGGCGCCTGCCGCAAGTAAAGCAAATCCCAAAAGGCACTGGCGCATGTGGAACCATCTCCTTGGCTCTGAGTGCTTGACGCAGTGCAGACTACGCTGCAGAAGGCGCTGCTTTCCGCGCGGCGCTCAGGAGTTCGCGGATCCGCTGCCCCACGATGAGGACCTCGTTCGGCTGAATGGTTGAAGAAACAAGTTCCAGCCTGCTTGATCCTGACGACGATCCTTTCTTATGGGGCTTTGGATTTCCCTCGCGAACCGCAGTCACGATACTGGGATTGTCTGCACCAGCCACTTCGATTACTGGATCACCCGAGCGCAGTGCCTGCACACAGTCCTTGATGGTATATCCCCACTTTGCTTCATCCCAGGAAATATGAAGAGTCGGGTAGCGATTGCCATCGGTAGGTATCGAGATATCGGTTTCAACACCTGGCACCGTCTTGACCAGCGTGGCGATGCGATCGACACGAGCTTTCCATTCGCGGTTGAGTGCGTTGAGATCGGTCTTCAGCCAAGTTTCGACGGCTGTGAGAATACCGATGATTTCTTCCTTGCCTACCTTCATGGCGCGGCACACGGAACCCTCCCACGGACTCGTATTCCGCATCGCTGCCTCAATAAGGTCTTTCCTGCCCAGTAGCAAACCGCTGCACTGTGGCCCGCGAAGTCCTTTTCCACCCGAGAATGCGTACATGTCCAGGCCTAGTTTTGCATAGAGCTTGATGTTTTCGATGGGAGGAATGCCGGCGGCGTCATCCAGCAAGATTGGAATCTTGTATTGCTTCGCAACCGCATTTTCTTTTTCCAAATCGTCGCCCAGATGGGTGGTGTAGATCATTGCCGTGTTGTCGTTGATTGCGCTGGCAAGTTCTTGCGTATTTTCCGCTAAAACAAGTTTGGCCCCTGTTAGCCGAATGGCGTTGTCAAAGGCGCTTCTTCCTCCCATCATGATGACTTCGTGTTTCAAGCCGGTGGTGTCGGGAAGTTGCCAGATGAATTTCGGCTCGGTACCGGCCATGCAGGCCGCCGTTGCTGATGCCATCGCCCCCGCTGCGCCCGAAGTCACCATTCCAGCTTCGGCGCCCGTCAGTTCCGCAAGCCGGCGGCTTGCACCGTGCTGCAATTCAAACATGTTGACGAAATGTTCCGATGCTTCCCGCTGTGCGGCTTGTACTTCGGGGAACTCCAATGAGCCGCTGAGGTAAGTCCACGTCCCGCGGCAATTGATAACCGTCTTGACGCCGATACGCGAATAGACGTTGGCGTGCGATTTACCCACTGCCGTGGCCGCGCTCGCGTACACGTTTTTCGCGAAAATCTGGCTGAGCAGTGGTACGGCGGTTGCGAATCGGATGAAATGGCGCCGGCTGAAATCAGGCATGACTGGCATTTGAACTAGCCTCCGCTTAAGAGTGTGTGAAGATTCCTTCTCAAATTCACGGGAGCCACGCGAGGTGCCCCCCAAGGGTCGACGGTTAAACCTCAGTCAATTCGATCTTCCTTTCTGCGATCCGCAGATCGAGAGGTTGGGTCCTTCGCGACTGGCGATTGCTGGACGATGAAGCTCACAAGGTCCTCAACCTCGGCTGCGGTTAGTTTCTGGCGAAAGTCGACCGGCATGGAGAGTGTGCGCGACCGCTCGATGGACTGCAGGTCGGACTTCAGGAGTAGATAGAACTGCCCATCCGCATCCTGTATTTGAATCGAAGAATTGTTTTCGTTACGGATGACACCAGAGAACTGCTGGCCCGTGCTGGTCGTGACATGGGCGAGGGAGAGGGTCGATGCTTTCTGTTCCTGCGGATTGATGATGGCAGCGCGGATGTCATTCGCGTCGTGGTCGTAAGCGAAATCGCTCAGGTCGGTCGCCAGAAAACGCCCTTCTCCGTGCATCGCATGGCAGCCGGTACATCCACCCTTGCCAAAGAATACTTTCTTGCCTTCTTTGGAATCTCCAGTGCTTGCCCGGCCTTCGCCGTTCGCCTGGAGGAACCGCATGTAGGAAACTATGGATTGGATCTCGAGAGTGCCCAAGGTGCTGAATGACGGCATTCCTTTGCTGGAAATTCCATCGTGAAGAATTCGAGTCAGTTCCGAATCCGGCATGGCTCTTGAACGGGAGGTACGACCAATGCCAGGCGCGTGCTCCCCACCATCGCCGTCCATTCCGTGGCAGACGGAACAAGAAGATTCAAAGAGATCTTTGCCCTTGCTGGATGCAGTAGAGTTGGGCGCGACTTTCGGGGTCAGAGTCTGTGCCTCAACCGAGTGGGATAGAAGAAGTAGAGCAAGGGCGACCCCACCCATTCGCACCCAACGAGAAATCTCGAATGGCTGCATGGGGCCGCTCTTCTGGGGGAGAAAGACTGTGACGCAAGTCCTGATTGACAGTTTGGACCCGAGGCTTAGCCTGTCGTAGAGAATTCGCAGCATTCCTGGTGTTCCTTCGACTTGGGGCGAATCACTCAGCAAGGCACGAGAATACATTGTGGTGCCTTTAGTTTTTTCCCGGAACCCATACCACCGCGCCTCGCTCCAGCGGCGGCAGCGTGAACTCCATGAGATCTCCTTGTTTCACGCCATGAACAACCTGCTGTTCGCCGAGGAAGGGAAGATACGCCAGAGAATCTCCCATTTTCGCGGGAACCCGCACATGGATCGCAGCGACTGGCGTTGGAACTACTACTTTGCCCGGAACCAACCCGCCGAAGTTAGACAGGTACACATGCGGTGTTCCGCTCACCATCGCGAAGTTCGCCGCCACGGTTGTGGGAGCGTCAACCTGGACGCCGCCATTCTTACCCAGAGCATTCAGTAGATCGGCAGGCGGATTCGCCGAGCCGGTTGTGAAGTCACTCTGCAACGCGTTGTAGTACGCGCGCGCCGGATCCGAGGGCAACACTATTTTTTGCGGCGACGCCGGAATCGCGGAAGAATCCTCTCCCAAGACAACCAGTCGTCCACCATGGTCAACGAATGCCTTGATCTCCTTCCGCTCGGTGTCATTCAACACGCTGACGCTCGGCAGGACCAGCGTCTCCCCGTGAAAGTCAGCCAGGGTTCTGGGCGTGACCACCTGCAAGGAACGATGCTGTTGGATGAGCAGGACGAGTGCACCTCGATACGAGGGAAGGAATTCTTTCGCGGCATAGTCGCGGCTCTTCGGAGAAAAATATACGCCCACGGGATGGATCGGGGTCCGGGGCAAATACAGGGCTTTTTCATTCTTTTCGATCCACTCGAAAATTTGCTTGCGCGTCGCGAGATCATTCGAGCCGGCCATCGAGTGCCCCGGAGCATCCCAGAAATTTGCTCCCGCCATCACGATGGAGTTAGCGAGATTCTTCATAGGCTCCGGCGCGGTTACGCCCTTCTCGCCGTCCCACGAGTAGTTGAGAATCCAGCTAGCCTTGCCTTGCGCAAAAGCTCGAAACGAGAGCATGCCTGCCTGATACAAGAACCAGTCCACCTGCGACCGCGACGCGGCCATGTGCTCGCCGTTACCGAACTCGTATTCATGTGCAATGACGTCGATCACGTTGTACATCTCGTAGACATCTGCCCCGACCCGCGTCGCTTCTTCCTCGATTCCCGGATAGATCTCAGGAATCAGCATGATGTCAGGATTTACGGCGCGGGCGTTCTCGCGAATTTCCCGCACGAAGTCCGTCATGGTCTCGATTCGAAAATCAACCCACTTGCGGAAATTGACGTCCTGGAAGTCGCCTAGCTTCACATCTTTTTTTGCGTCCAGCCCGGTCTTTTCCCGAAAGGCGGCAACTGTGTAGTCGTCGAAACTAGCCCAACTCTGCTCCCATCCATCGAAGTGCGTCATCCAGTAAGGGATATCCACATAAATGCCGTCCAGACCTGTGGACGCGATTTCGCGCACCCGCTGCATGTACTGCTTCCGCCACTCTTTCGCGTAGGGGGTGATCCAAACATCCTCATCACCCTCTCGGATCCAGAACGCGGCGCCGCCCGTAAACACTGCGGGCTCGCCCGTGAGTTTTCGTTGTAGCCAATCGGGATGATCTTTCAATATGGTGTGCGCGGATTTGTCCGCGTTGGCGGTAATGCACTCCGTACCTGCGATGTACACAAAGACCTTGTTGTGGGCCTTGTGCGCCTGTTCGGCTACCTCTCGAAGAACCTTGAGTTTGGCAGTGGGGTCGAGAAAACTTTCGTAGCGTCCGGGAATGTCATTGTCTACTTCAATGCCAAAGACATGGTCCTCAACCGCCTTTCGTACGGACTGATCCGCATCATTGTGGTTCAAACCGTATGCAGCAATGCGCACCGTGTGGGTCCAATTTTGCTTGGGTTCCTGACCGACCGAGCTATTCGAAACAACGCCTACCAGTAGAAGGGAACTGAATATCCATGAGAGCTTCATACCCAACACCTCCTGTATCCTGAGAATGCAATTATGCCAGCGGATTGGCCGCAGGGTTAAGCTCTCAACTTTTATTCTGTGGTCGCCACGATTCCGAAGCACCGGGCGAGGCTGTTGTTCAGAGGAACATGGCTGGCAGTCACTCGCCGCGTTCCAGTTTGTGTAGCACTCATCGGCAATGTCCCATTCGTTAGAACTGGAACCGCAATCCAAATTGCATCCGGCGGGGAGAATTGAGTGTCCCGGTCACCTGTCCAAAATCCGAACCGCCAAACGCTATTCCTGGCAGACCGAATCTCGGAGTGTTGGTGAAGTTAAAGAACTCTCCGCGAAGCTGGAGTTTCATACCCTCCCGGATGGTGATCTCCTTACTCAAAGAAAGATCCAGGTTGTGAACGCCGTCGGTGCGAAGGTTCGAAAAATATCGCGGTGAATTCCCGGCGACCTGGCTGCCGGGGTCTGCGAAGCAAGCCTCATTGAAAACGGACAAGCCTTCCGATTCACCGTGCACAAGATTGACCGCAGCCTGGTGATAGCTGACTCCAGAAGAGACCTGCGGGCATGTGACATCGGGTCGCTGTCTGCCGTCGGCCAGTCGCGCCGAGTCCATTCCAATATGAATTGGCGTGCCGGATTGAAGGGTCAAAATTGTAGCGATGGACCAACCGCCGACAATCGTATCCAGAACTCGATTCATGTCGTGGCCAACCAACAATCCTCGGCCCACCGGAACGCTCAGGATCGTCGCCAGGACCATGCGGTGCGTTGCATCGTTGGCGCTGATCGAACGCTCCGCTCTGATGTTGTCTGGCTCTTGCGGCCGTCGGCCGGAACTCAAAGCATCGGTGATGAAGGAATTCGCGCCCGATGAGGAATCGTCGATCGCCTTCGCATACGTGTAATTGCCTTCGAAGCTCACGTAATGGCTGGGACGCTTCTGGAAGCGCACCTGCAGCGAATTGTAGGAAGCGCTGGCGGCCAGCGCGGTCAGGCCGGAAAACTGCCCGTCGAATTGCGGAAATGGACGCAGCAGGTTGATGCGTGGAATCTGCGCGTTGTTATAGATCGAAGAGGGCTCGTTAAAGATTGCTTCCGGCCCGTTGAAAAGAGACACGAACGGGTTATCGACCAATTCGTTGAGCACGGTTGATGGACTCTCGCAGCCCCCGGGCGGTGGTGCAAGCTCACAGTCGTTAAAATCCGCTACGATCTGTTTTCGGATAGGACTGGGCAAGAAGTTCAGATTGCCGGTTCTTGAACCTGAGCTGAAAGGCAGATGTCTGCTTTGACTTCCTGAGTAGTCGGCTCCGATCGTGATTCCGCCGGGGAATAAGTGCTGGACTCCGATGTTCCACTGATAAATCTCGGCGTTTCGGGCGGGGGTTGTAGCCAGTGTGTTGTTGTTGTTGTACCCCCACATCGCGAGTTTTCCGTAGGTATCGCCTTGCGGAGCCGCATATCCGTCTGGAAATGGATTCGCAAGTGTGGCAGACCGGGTTGCGAAGTCGTCTTTCGAAAAGAGAATGGGATTCGAGTTGCCAAAAGCTGGGCTGGGGGTTTGGTAGTTTGTCGCGACGTTGAGGCCATAGTAAATGCCGGCGCCACCGCGAACGACGGTGTTGGAACTTAACGCGTAGGCAAAACCAGCTCGCGGAGCCCAATTGTTTCGATCCACGGGTATGTTGCGGCGGCTAGAAGTTGGGAATTCAGTGGTTCCAGCAAGGTTGCCCGTGCGATTGAGAAGAACAACACTCCCGTTAGGGTCGACAATATTGATCGGCACGGCAATTCCGCTGTCACCACCAAAGTTGCTGAACTGGATGACATTGTTCCGCTCCGAATACGGGGTGCTCCATTCGTAGCGCAGTCCCAAATTCACGGTGAGTTTCGATGTCACTTTCCAGTCATCTTGAAAATAGAAAGCTGTTTCCTTGGACTTGTTGGCTACGGGGCCGGAAGTATCGAGACTGGAACCATCGTTGTCGCCGTATCCCAGCAGCAGGCTCGCGAAAGCGTTTCCCTGATCCGTGTTGCCGTCGCCCACAATCTGCTCGGTCACTCCTTGTGTGAATTGGAATATTCCGGTTGGATTGCCCGGCTGGAAGAAGTTGTTGAAGAACAGTCTCTGCTCTCCGCCAATTTTCCAAATTTGCCGGCCCCTCGCCCATGACAGCGAAGAGCTATACGAGTAGAGCGTGTGCGCAAACGTTGTGTCCGTACAGCATTGATTGAAGAGGGAAGTCCTGTTTTCATCCATCTGAATCGTAGGAAAACGGCTCAGATGGTTTGCCAGCCCAAGAATGGCATCACCCGGTTGGTCGAACACCGTGTCCAACTTCGGGTAGTCTTCCGTTACTGGAGAAACGGCTCGATCCAGCGCGAAGCGGTTCGTCCAAACAATATTGGAATTCGGACTCCAATTCTCTTCGATCGCGGCATTGTGCACGTCGGTGGTGCTGCTTAACCCGTCGTTGAAATCGCCGTCTCCAAATATGGTGGCAATGTCATTGGCCGCATGGAGATTGCTATAACGACCCGAGAGCCGGTTGCTGTTTGAGAAGTGGTGGTCGACCTTGATATCGAATTGCCGGCCGGTCGTTTTGTTGAGGATCGCTTTATGAAAGTTGTTTTGCCCGAAGGGTGCGTTTGGATCGGTTGGTAGCGGATACAAATTAATAAGTTTCTGCCCGATCGTGTCGATCAAGCCAGCGTCGATCACGTTCGGGGTGGTAAAGTCCGCGCGAACACCATCCTCTGCATCAAATGGGTTGAAAACCGGCTTCAGCCCATCCGGGTTGCGGAAATCGCCGGTACGCTCCAGGGCAGTCGGCACGAGCGCGTCAATATTGAGCGGGTCATTTTGTCGAAGCGCTTCGAAATCGACAAAGAAGAATGTCTTGTCCTTCTGGATCGGCCCCCCCAGCGAAAATCCGTACTGATCGCGTGCGTGGTCGGGTTTGGGTATTCCGTTTCCGTTTCGGAAGAACTCATTCGCATCCAGTGCGGAACGCTGTCCGAACCACCACCCGCTACCATGCAGGCGATTTCCGCCCTCCTTCAATACAATGTTCACCACCGTGCCGCCGTTGTTGCCGTACTCGGAGGAGAAACTGTTGTTCTCCACTTTGAATTCCTGGACAATTTCTACGGATGGCTGGTAATACGTGTTTGTGGTGGCCCCCTCACCTTGTTCCGGAGCGCTCGTGAGAGCCCCGTCGACGCGTATCTCTGCCGTTGCGTTCCGCTGGCCGTTGGAAACGAAATTTGTTCCTGCTGGATAGGAGTCCTGCGTACCCTGTCCCGCCGTTTCTGTCACACCACCTGACAGAAAGACGAGCCCAAACATACTTCGATTCGAGAGCGGAATGTCGCGAACATATTCATTCGTTACATCCGTACCGAGCGACGCGTCTCCCGTATCGAGAAGGGGCGCCTGGTCGGAGACGGTTACGGTCTCCAGCACGGTGGAAGTCGTTAGCGTGAAATTCAACGTGGCTTGTTGACTCACTGCAAGTCTCAGGGCTTTGTGCTCTTGCGGAGTAAGGTTGGGAGCCTCCGCCCGAATCTTGTACGTTCCAGGTCGCAATCCAGTAAACAGATAAATTCCGGTTCCGTTGGATACGCTGGTCAGGGCAATGTTGGTCGCCTCATCCGTGAGCGTTACCTTTGCTCCGGGGATTACCGCCCCCGATGCGTCGCTGACAACACCAGTCAGTTGGGAGGTATACGTGGATTGGGCTGCAACGGGGATGCTCACCCACAAAGCGAGAAGAATCAGTGCCACCGCTAGTCCGCAGCATTTCTGAAAGTCTTGAAGTGCAATACGCATCCACCACCCCCAACGTTAGGTTTGCAGGAGGCGGCTCAAGCGAGCCGCTTTCCGCCCGTACAGTAAGTGCATGACACAAAGCGCCACTATGGAAATGAATGCGAAAACATTCCGTTCAGTAGCACGGTGGAAAATACTGGTCACCCCTGATACACCCGCGATTGGGCAGTGTCAATTAAATATTTCAGAAGTGCAAGTGCGTTTTCGTCAGGTGAAAATGCAAGACATTGCCGTCACGACGAGTGCGATTGCAGAGAACGCGAGAGCGATCGCGCAGACTGAGCAAGCGCTCACTCTTGGGAATTTTCACCAGCTCAATTCGCTAGGTATGGAATGTGGCCCCTGGTTTTTGTTTGGAGGCGGTAGACGGAGGTGGTGGCGGTGATGTAGAGAGTTCTGTAGTCGCGATCTCCCCAAGTGAGATTGGCCGGTTGCTCTGGAAGAGCAATTGTTCCCAGGTGCTGTCCCTTGGCGTTCCACACCCAAATGCCCTTTGGGCCGGTGACGTAAAGATTGCCGTCCACGTCAACCTTCATGCCATCGGGAACGCCGGCGCCATGTTCTCCCGGTTCTTCGCCAAAAATCCGGCCGTTCGTAAGCGAGCCATCGGCAGTGACATCGTAGACGCGAATGTTCCTCTGTTTGCTGTCGTCGATGTACAGATGTTTGCCGTCGGGAGAAAAGGCCAGGCCGTTGGGTTGCGTCGAGTCCTTGGTCAGGAGTCTCACTTTTCCGTCTTCCTCCAATCGATAGACGCCTTGAAAAGCGAGCTCTTGCGTCTCGCCGGCTACCAGGTCCATATTTGGATCCGTGAAATATAGGGCGCCGTCAGGGCCGACGGTAACATCGTTGGGAGTATTGAGCTTCTTTCCTTCGTAGCGGTTTGCCAGGATGTTGTATTTTCCGGCGGGGGTGATTTCGACGACGGCACGCAGGACGCTGGAGCAGCTAATCAGACGATGTTTACGATCAAAGGTGTTTCCATCTGGATCTCCTATTTCGATGACTAGTTCCTTCTTGCCGTCCGGATAGATGCGATAAATCTTGTTTTTGGGCTCGTCGCTGATATAGAGAAAACCGCTCGGATCCCACATGGGGCCTTCAGTAAAGGTGAATCCTCCCGCCAACGTTGCCAATTTTGCGTCATGGCCGATGAGGCTCCAGAATGCAGGATCAAGCGCATCAAGGGCGAATGCTCGCTCCCGTTGCTGTGCCACGCTTGAACTGGACAATGCGAGAAACGTCAGGCCAAGAACCAGAACCAAAAGTTTGCGTCTCATGAATTGGCCACCATTCAAAACGACTGAATTCGTCAGAAATATTTCGCTAGATGAAAGCATGCCAGTGACAGTGAAAGCATGAGACGTTGCAGGGCCTTCTGCCGTCCCTAAACCCTGGCGTAGCGCTAGTCAGTTCCTTCAATCCTCGAGAATCGAGACGGAAGCGACTGTGATCGACTTGGCCCGCAATCGCCCCCTCGATACCGCGTTAGGGCAACTCGGAGTTGATTCATTTCTGTTTAACCGCAATCACTGAGATTTCGATACGCGCATTGTTGACCAGGGCCGCCGCCTGAATCGTTGCGCGTGCCGGTTTGGGATCGGGCATGATTTCTTTGTAGACCTTGTTCATGTCTCCAAATTCTTTGATGTCTGCCAGATAGACAGTCACAGACACGATGTCGGCCATCTCGTAGCCAGCGGCCTTCACGACTTTCTGAATGTTTTCCAGCGTCGCCTTGGTCTCGGCGGCGATCCCGCCGGGTGCGAGTTTGCCCTGTTCGTCGGCCCCTTCCTGCCCAGCCACATACAAAGTCTTGCCTGCAATCACCCCGTCGCTAAAGGGAAGTCCTTTGCCGCCGGATAAATTTATTGCCTTGTGTTTTTCAGCGAAGCAGTTCGAACTGGCGGACAGTCCCATCCCGAGCAGTGCGCAGACGAAAAGTGCAGTGGGAAACAGACGGCATCGTGTTTTCATTTTGTGATTTCCTTTTGCATGGAATGAATTTTGGCTCTTCCCAACAAGCCGCGGACAGTGTTACAGTCCGCGCATGGAATTGCAAACAGAAATGTGTTGACCGGAGCGAAAGGGACAGAATGCATCGTGCACAGAAACTCCGCTCGAATTCGGCTCTTTCAAGATGGTTGATCGTTTTGGGGATCGTGTGTGCTGGAGCGTGGCTCCTGGCAGCGCAATCGGTGTCGGGCGGTGCGACGGTTTCGGATGACAGCGCACTGCTTGCGGCCTTCCGCAGAGTTGAGGTGGCGTCTGTGTCCGATGCCATCGAGCAACTCGTTGGAAAGCGTATGTATATGAGTCATCGCATGGTTCCGATCTTTACCACAAAGTTTGCTGGACTCGCCCGCACAGTCCAGCTGAAGAAAGACGAAGGCAACACCGATCCCGCCGCGTTGAGCGGGATGCTCGCAGCGATTGATGAAGGCACGGCAAATTCTGTCTACGTGATGTCCGTAGAAGATGGTGCGGATATCGCTGGCATGGGCGGCCTGATGGGTACGGCAATGGCAGCACGAGGCTATTCGGGCGCTGTCATCGATGGTGGGGTGCGAGATGTAGCATACTTGCGCAAGATTGGCTTTCCGGTTTATGCAACCGGAATTGTTCCTTCTACCTCTGTTCATCACTATCGTTTCGCGGGAGCGCAGGTTCCGATTCAGTGCGATGGAGTAACGGTGAACCCAGGGGACATCATTGTCGCCGACAGTGATGGAGTGGCCGTTGTTCCACGCGCCCGCGCGGCAGAAGTTCTGGCGCTGGCGGAGCAGATGGATTTCAAGGAACATTCGATGTATGCAGTCATTGAGAAACTGAAATCAATTCAGGAGGCGGTAAAACAGTTTGGCCGCCTCTGATTTTCCGGAGGCCGCCGGCTTTTGACGGGCAAGCCCCCTCGTGAAGCAGATAGTTTCGTGAAACCAGGGAAAATTGAGTGAAGGGGAAGTCAACACCTCATGGCTGAGACACACAAGCGCAAATACAACATTACCGCACTACAACGCGGACTCCGGATGCTGCAATTTTTCAAGCAGTCGGAGCGCGGGTTGACGGCCACCCAAGTTGGCAAGCTTTCCGGTCTGCCGGTCAGTACGGTGCACCGGTTCCTGGTGAACCTGGAGGCAGCGGGTTTCTTGAAATGCGGCGTGAATGGCGTCTACCACCTTGGGCTTGAATGTTTCGCTGTGGGCCAGGCAGCTCTGGGTCAGCTGGATATCCGCCGCCTGAGCCTTCCTTATCTTCTCGAACTGAATCAGCGGACGCGCGAGACCATACACCTCACGGTTCGTCACGGGCTCGCCGCTGTCTATGTGGAAAAAATCGATTCACCAGAGCCGCTCCGGATTCACTCGCGGATCGGCGCGTCGGTTCCGCTCTACTGCACCGCGGTGGGCAAAGTAATGCTCAGTTATATGCCCGACGCCGAACGCCACGACGTGTTGCGCCAGATCGAACTCAAACGCGTGACCGCAAATACGATCGGGAGTCTGCAGGAACTGGAAACCGAACTCTTCCGGGTTCGCAAGAACGGCTATGCCTGCGACATGGAAGAAAATGAATTGCACATCCGCTGCATTGCAGCGCCGATTTGGGACCACACCGGCGCCGTTCATGCCAGTTTGAGCATCACCGTGCCACTTGTTCGCATGCCGGTCGCACGCCTGCGACAACTAGCGCCACTCATTCAGGATGCAGGTTTGCAGATATCAAGGGAGCTTGGCTACAACATGGGCAAGAGTGACAAGGCAGCTCCCGGACATATCGGAAAGTTATTGCGAGAGACGCCGAAACCGAGATTGCATGCCTGACAGAAAAACAAGTCACGTGCGTTGGCAGTTGGTGTTCCTGCTGTTTGTTCTCAGCGCGGTTGCGTTTCTTGATCGAGTGAACATCTCGATTGCAGGTAGTTCGATCGCCGAAGCCTACGGATTGACCAACATCCAGCTCGGTTATGTATTCAGCGCTTTTCTGGCGGGTTACGCTCTGTTTCAAACCATAGGAGGGCGGCTCGCGGATCGCCTCGGATCCCGGCGAGTTTTAGCAGGAGGAGTCCTCTGGTGGGGAGTCTTCACTGCCCTGAGCGCGGCGGTGCCAACCGGGCTGGGACATGCACTGTTCCTGTTCATCTCAATTCGTTTCTTGCTGGGTGCGGGAGAAGCGGTGGTTTATCCAGCGTCCAACCAGTTTATTTCGCAATGGATTCCTACTCAGGAACGGGGAATCGCGAATGGAGTCATTTTTGCGGGAGTCGGTGCCGGCGCAGGGTTCACGCCGCCACTCATCACGTACGTCATGTTGCACTACGGTTGGCGATCGTCTTTCTGGGTGTGCTCCGCGATCGGAATCGTTGCCGGAACGATCTGGTTTCTCGCCGCTCGTGACAAGCCGGAGCAGCATTCCCGCGTCTCCCCTTCGGAACTCAATCACATTCGGCAAGGGCTTCCCCAACCGGATGTTTTCAAAGTTGGATCGTCCGCGGCGACCTTAGTTCCATGGGCACGAGTGCTGCGAAGCCGGGATGTATGGGCTGTGACAGGTAGCTACTTCTGCTATGGCTACGTGGCCTGGATTTTCTTCAGCTGGTTTTATATCTATCTGGCAAAAGTCAGAGGGCTCAATTTGAAGGCGAGCGCCTTCTACGGCATGTTGCCGTTTCTCGCGATGGCCGTGGGTTGTCCGCTGGGTGGAATCCTGAGTGACCGCCTGACCAAGTGGCGGGGCGCGCGCTTCGGCCGCTGTGGTGTGGCCGGCGTCTCCATTGGTGTGGCGGCTATTTTCCTTGCGTTCGGTTCGCAAGTAGCCAGCGCGCGACTGGCCAGTGTTGTTTTGGCGGGTGGTGCCGGAGCGCTGTACTTTGCGCAGAGTTCGTTCTGGTCTGTCACTGCCGGGCTCGCGGGTTCGTCTTCAGGATCGGTGTCCGGTTTCATGAACATGGGTGCCCAGCTTGGCGGAATGCTTACGGCGTCGTTGACTCCAGTGATCGCTGCTCGTTTTGGTTGGACCGCATCGTTTCTTGTGGCGGCTGGACTGTGCGCAGTTGGTGCGGTTTTGTGGATTGCCGTGGATCCCCAGCACAGCCTGACCGGATCACTCAATAGCATGGAACTGGAGGAATCGAGCGTATGACGGCACTCAAGATCAAGCCAAAGGATGAATGCCGTTGGGACCTGGTGAGCCTGGGAGAAGTAATGCTTCGGCTCGATCCCGGAGATACCCGTGTCGCAAATGCGCGCGAGTTTCGCGTTTGGGAGGGCGGCGGCGAGTACAACGTGGCTCGCGGTTTGAAGCGTTGTTTTGGACTCGATACGGCGGTGGTGACCGCTCTTGCGGATAATCCTGTCGGTCGCCTGCTCGAGGATCTGATGCTGCAGGGCGGAGTCAATCAGAGCCATGTGAGATGGGTTGAATATGACGGCATCGGGCGCGCCACGCGCAACGGGTTGAACTTTACCGAACGTGGCTTTGGCATCCGGGCCGCCCGCGGTTGCTCTGATCGCGGACATACAGCGATATCCCAACTCAAGCCGGGTGACATCGACTGGCATACGATCTTCGCGAAAGAGGGCGCCCGCTGGTTTCACACCGGAGGTATCTATGCTGCCCTCTCCGAAACTGCGCCACTCGTAGTGCGCGAGGCAATGGAGGCTGCGAAACGTGCCGGCACGATCGTCTCCTACGACCTGAACTACCGGCCCTCACTTTGGAAATCAACTGGCGGCAAAGCGAAGGCTCAGGAAGTGAACCGGCGGTTGGCGCCGCTGGTCGATGTCATGTTGGGGAATGAGGAAGATTTCGGAGCTGCGCTCGGATTCATGGAGCAGGGCACGGAAGGGAACCTTTCACGGCTCGACGCCGATAACATCTCCCGGATGGTCGCCAACTTTCGAGGGACTGTGAGTGAGGCAGTGCAGAAATTTCCAGGCATTTCGGTAGTCGCGACAACCCTGCGCCACGCCAGGACCGCGACCATCAATGACTGGGGTGCCGTCTGTCACTGCGATGGTCAATTTTGGGAAGCTCGCGTACGGGAGAATCTGGAAATCTACGACCGCGTCGGGGGCGGCGATTCGTTTGCTTCAGGATTGATTTACGGCTTTTTGTCAGGGAAGGATCCGCAATGGGCGGTGGATTGCGGCGCCGCTCACGGAGCATTTGCAATGACCACTCCTGGCGATACGTCGATGGCGACTTTGCAGGAAGTCCTACAAGAAATGAAGGGGCAGCCCGCGCGCATCGCGCGGTGAACGCAATGTCCTCAGAGGTCATCAAGGGTGGTGAATTAATGGCGATGGATGCAGTAGTTCGCAGGATTGGAGAAGTTGGAATCATACCCGTCGTCCGCGCAACCACGAGTACGGAAGCACTGCGCGCTGTTGAGGCAATTCGTCTGGGTGGTATTTCAATTGTGGAAATTACGATGACCGTCCCGGATGCCCCGGCGGTTATTCACGACGTTGCACGCCAGTATGGGGACGACGTTTTGGTCGGGGCCGGTACCGTGCTATCGGCGGAGCAGGCGAAACGATGCATCGATGCCGGCGCGGAATTTGTTGTGAGCCCAGGGCTCTCAATCCCTGTTCTCTCGGCCGCCTTGGCCTGCGACAAGCTCGCGATTCCAGGGGCGCTGACGCCGACCGAATTGATGAGTGCACAGGACAAAGGTGCAAAGGTGATCAAGATATTTCCGTGCGGGAACATGGGGGGGCCCAAGTACCTCAGGGCGCTAAAAGCGCCTTTTCCAGGTGCAGCGCTTATTCCTACCGGTGGAGTGAACGCTTCCAATGCCGCCGAGTTCTTCCGGGCAGGCGCGTTCGCCCTTGGAGTGGGTGCGGATCTGGTGGATGCAACTGCGATGCAAGATGGAAATTGGGCGAAGATCACGCAAGCCGCTCTGGATCTAGTGCAGGCAGTGCTGGCGGCACGAGTTCAACCTAATGTTCACAACACACCTGCAACCAGTTTGTAGAGGCAAGCTTCGATGGCGCGAGCACGGCCCGTATCGACACCGGATGGCCGTGCTCTCCAGGTTTCCAGGGCTGGAATGAACCAGCATGTTCGAATTTGAAGGGAGAGTGCTGCGATGGCGAAAGTCGATGTCTGCATCGTCGGTGAAATCAACATGGACATCATTCTCAGTGGCCTGCCCAAAGAACTGGTGTTGGAGCGCGAGTTGCTGGCCACGGATGCATCGATGACGCTGGGCAGTTCATCCGCCATTTGTGCTCACAATCTGGGGATGCTTGGTTCGAAAGTCGGTTTCGTTTCCAAGATCGGAAACGACCCTCTTGGAAAGATGGCACTGGAGCGGTTAGCGGCTGGCAATGTCGATGTTTCCCAGGTCAAGCGCAGCACTTCCAGGACATTGACGGGTCTAACCGTCATCATGCCACATGGGCAGCTTCGCTACATCGTTACCTATCCGGGAACGATGTTCGAGATGCAATTTTCCGACATCGATATGGGATACGTACGGGCTGCGCGCCATCTGCACGTCTCGTCTTTCTTTCTGCATCGCGCCTTGCGTCCCCGGATCGTCGACTTGTTCCGTCAGGCTAAAGACGCCGGGTTGTCGACATCGCTCGACACCAATGACGATCCGGAGAACAAATGGGGCCGCGATCTTCTGGAGGTGTTGAAGTATGTCGACATTTTTTTGCCGAACGACCGCGAGGCAAAAAAGGTAACTGGCACAGTTGATCTCTCTCAGGCTCTGAATGTTCTCGCCGGTCTCGTGAAGGTCGTTGCGGTCAAGCGCGGTTCTGCCGCATCCATTTGCCGCTCCGGGGAAGAACAGTGGAGCGTGGCGCCCCCTGCCAATGAGCACCCCGTAGACGTTGTGGGCGCGGGAGACACATTCAACGCGGGCTTTCTTCACATGTACCTGCGAGGAGGAAATCTCGAGGACTGCCTTACTCTTGCAAACATCACGGCTGCCTGTTCTGTCACCAAAGAAGGTGGTACGGAGGCTTTCGTGAATCGATCCAACATGCTTGCCTTTGTCCGGCAACATTGGATTGCAACGGGGCGAGACGCTCAAAAGCTTGGAATCTAGGTGTGAAGGTGACACGCAAGGAGAGGACATCGATGCAGCGCAGAGACTTTATAAAAAGCAGTGTGGCGTTGGCGGTAGCTGCCGAACTCGGAACCGGTCAGGCTCACGCGGTTGTCCCAAGTCATAACTGGGGTAGCTTCGACTTTGGTTCTGGCCCACCCGTGAAAGACCGTCTGAATCAAGGCCCCTTTCCCCAGTATGCGCCGGACGCGGTAATCCCCACTGACGATGTGGTGATGACCACTACTTCCACGGAAGACGTTGTACCGAACTATGGCAAGGGGCTGATCACCTATATCACGGCCGACAGTGGCACGGACGAAATCAAGGCAGACAACATCCCCCAGGCGATTGAAGATCTGGTTCGATTTCCATTGGGCCAGCAGCTCTACATTCGCCCGACGTGGCGAGAGGTTCAGCCGCGGCCTGGACGCCTGGATCTGCCCGATTACCTCAAGCTTGTTTTTGAACTGGCGAAGAAGAACAGCAAACGCGTCGGATTGCGAATTCAGATGTGCGCTCCCGACTATACCCACCAGGCTGCCCTCCCCGATTTTGTCCTGGATAAAGTGCCGAAAGTCGACCTGATTCTTAGCGACCAGGAAAGCAGCGCATCAGCAAAAAGATATTTGGAGAACCCGCATTCGCGTTATCAACCCCGATATGACCATCCTTTTTTTCAGCAGGCATTCAAAGAACTGGTTGAAGCGTTGGCGGCGGAATTCGATGGCAACCCTCAAATCGAATTCATTGACACCTTCATGTACGGCTTCTGGGGTGAAGGGCACACTTGGCCATTTGCCAACAATCCTTTCCCAGACTCTCTGACAGCGGAGCGCACCTGGGTCAATATGCTCGAAGTCCAAATCGAGAACTTCAAGAAGACCCCGCTGCTCACGAATACTCAACCGGACTACAGCCGGGTTGGCAATTCAGAACTGGTTGACCGCACGGTCCGCAGCTACAACTGGATTCGGAGCGACACCATCTTTATCGAGAACGAGCAGATTGAAGCACTCAGCAACCGGCCGCCCTGGGTAGCCGCTCTGCTTGAGCAAGGGCTTCCCGGCAAGCCTCCTGACCCCAAGGCAGCGCATGAAGGGATCTCCCCGGCAGAAAACATGATCGATCACGTGATCGATGTCGGCGCGAATTACTGGTCGCTTTGGAACTTTCACCAGATCAGCGCCAAGAACCTGATGAACTACTACCAGACCTATCCGGCCGCGTTCGACCGGATTAATCGCCGCATTGGCTATCGGGTAAGGCCGTCATACATCTGGAGCTATAAAGACAGCGGTTGCCAGGGGCTGATCGTCGGTTTTGCTAATGATGGCATCACGGGCGTCCCGGGCGTATTGAGGGTGAACGTGGAGAGCCAGGACGGAAAAATCCTCAAGAGTGGTTGCCTGGATGCCGGCTACCCCTTGCCGGGCAAGATCAGACAAGCACAATTCGTGTTGCCAAACGTGACAGATTGGAAGGGATTGAAACTGAGAGCCGAAATTGAGGTGAAGGGAATGCGTTATCCGGTTCGATGGGCGTGTCACCAGAAACTGAACGATGATGGCTCGCTTACCCTGCGGGCCAACCTCCGCCAGGACGTGTAACGAAGAAACGCCGCGATCGGCAATGCGGCTAGAAGGTTCTTGTGCGTGGCGGGTCGCTTAATACACCCGCCACGGCAAGAAAAAAATCCTGGGACGATTGAGTTGAACCTCGATTTCAAGGCAGAGCAAATGTGAAGATGGCGCTCCCCGCTGCGATGGTCACGAATTGTTTTCCATCAATCGCGTAGGCAATCGGCGAGGAGTAAACCGCTCCGCCCATTTGAAAATGCCAAAGCGGCTTTCCGTCCGCGGCATCGAGCGCGATGAAATTGCCCTCGGCGTCACCAGTGAAAACCAGCCCACCAGCAGTCGAGAGAACACCCGACCACGTTGGTGACACATGCCGGAACTCCCACTTCATTTTTCCAGTTGTGGGATCGAGCGCGCGCAGTGCACCCAGGTAAGGCTCCGCCTTGTCCGACGGGAAGTAGGCGCTGCCGTAGTAAGCGTGTCCGGCTTCATACGGTTGAGGAGCCGTGCTGAAGACATCGCATTGCTCACGAGCGGTGACGTAGAAAAGGCTGGTATCAGGATTGAAGCTGGGGGACATCCAGTTGGTGCTGCCCAGCGCGCCGGGGCATACGGTGCGACCTTCGAGAGTTGGAGAACTCGTTGCGTTCGGGGCTGGCCGGCCATCGGCATCTTTCGTATCGCTCCAGGTGATGTGCGCGTACGCTTCGGCCGAGAGCAGCTTGCCGGTCGTGCGGTCCACCACATAGAAAAAGCCGTTCCGGTTGGCCTGCGCGATCAGATGTTTGCCCTGCACATCAATAAGGATGGGCACCTGTGTGGCGTCCCAGTCATGCTCGTCGTGGCGGGTGAATTGAAAAAACCAGTTCATCTTGCCGGAGTCGACATCGAGCGCCAGCAGGGAATTACTGAATAAGTTGTCACCCGCCCGTCCTTCACCGCGATTGGAGGGAGACGGATTGCCAGTGGGCCAGAACAGTTGATTGGTCTCCGGATCATACGTGCCGGTCATCCAGGCAGGAGCCCCGCCTACTTTCCATGAATCTCCTTCCCACGAATCATGACCGGCTGCTCCCGGCTCAGGAGTCGTGTAGACACGCCACTTGCGGCGACCTGTCTCCGCCTCGTAGGCATCGATGAAACCGCGAATGCCGTACTCCCCGCCGGAGACTCCCACGATGACAAGATTCTTTACTGCCAGAGGCGCGAGAGTGAAGCTGTAGCCAGTTTTGTAGTCCGCTGCTTCCACATCCCAAACGACATTGCCGGTTTTGGCATCAAGCGCGATCACGCGTGCGTCCAGAGTGGCAAGAAACACTTTGTTCCCGGAAGCTGCGAAGCCGCGATTGACACGGCCGCAACAAGGTCGGATGTCGCTGGGAAGGGGATGTTGGAATATCCAAATCGGACGGCCAGTGCGAGCATCCAGTGCAAAGGCGCGATCCTCCTGCGCAGTCGCATAGAGGATGCCATCGATCACCAAAGGAGTGGTTTCGAGTTTGCCGGTAGCCGCAGTCTGATAGACCCACTTGCTGACCAGCGAAGAAGCGTTGGCGACGTTGATTTGTTTTAGCCCACTGAAGCGCCGTCCGGAATAGTCGCCTGAATAGGTCAGCCAATTTTGCGGCTCGCGCGCAGCGTTCACCAGTCGTTCGGACGTGACCTGCGCTTTGGACGTACAGCAAGCGAGGACGAGGAAGACGAATACGGTACCGTGACGGAGAAGTCGGTTCATTTTCATATCGAGGCTATTCGTTACTCGGCTCCAAGGCTTGCCAGGTAGGCCAAAATATCTTTCAGATCCTGCTCGGAGAGATCCTTTTCGCTATACGCCGGCATGAGCGATTCGCGAGTTTCTCGGAACGAGCGCAGCTTACTCTTATCGAAAGAATGGATCCCCTGAGCCATATCCATAATTTGCACGGTGAACTGATCCTCGTTCAACGTGACGCCTTTGATCTGTTTGCCGTCCTCGGCCACTACCGTGACGGAACGATACTCCTGAGCAAATTCTTTTGTCGCCTCAGTGAGCCCCCAGGCTAGATGCTGGCTGGGATTGCGAACCGACTCGCTGAGAGCAGAAGTCGTCCGCGAGATCGATACCCCACTGAGATCAGGTCCGAGGCGTCCTCCCTTTCCATTCACCATATGACAGTTGGAGCAACTCGCGTCACCCTCGAAGAGCTGCTTCCCATGCGCCGCACTTCCCGAAGATGCTGCGGGAGCTTTCACCTCGATGCTTCGCAGATACGTGATGATTTGCCAGATCTCTGCGTCGGTCATTCCGACGCCCTGGCCGTTCGTGCCATTGGCAGGCATGGCGGTTCCGGCCACACCACCGCTGATGGTGTGGAAGATGTCAGCGTCGGAACTCCCGTGACGTTTGACGGCCTTGCTCAGGTCAGGTCCGCGTCCGCCGCCGCGAGCGCCGAGTCCATGACAGAAGGCGCAATTGATGCGGAACTCATACTCGCCGGCCCGTGCAGCCTTGGAATCGCCGGCAAAAGGGTTGGACTCTTGTCCGGTAGCCACGTTGGCTAGCGCAAACATGCTTAGAGAGAAGTAGAGCAGCGACCATCGACCAGCGTTAGTCATTAGAGTGCACTCGATTGTATACAACAACGGATCTTGTTCTGGATCGATTACGCCTAGTGCTTCAGCACGTCCGCAATCGGCTTTCCAGCCTTGGGCACTTCGGTGTTGTAGTCTTCCCCGAGAAATGTCGCCAAGGTTGCAGCGATCTGATTCTGCGTTACTACGGGGACATGGGAACGCTCGCCAAGAGCTTGGGTATCAGGCCCCATGAATGCCATCCAGATAAATTTTGATGGCGGTTCCTCACTCCCGTGCTCCGTCCACTTGGGACCACTCCCGCGACCGTGGTCCGGAGAGAAAATCAATGTCGTCTTGCCGCGATACTCGGGCATGGATTGCACCATCTCCCACAGGACACGCAGGTACTCATCGACACGGTGCGCTGCATCGAGGTAGTTGGCGTAGTTGTGGTCATGCGCCCAATCGTCGGTCTCTCCCATCGAGATGTAAAGCACTCGCGGTTTACGCTCTTTGAGATATTCAACCGCCGTATAGAACGGGAGGTTGTCGAAGGGCTCCTCGTCCCAATAGCGCGGCGTTTCTACCTTAAGGTGATTGAGAAGGTCGACCCGAGGGTTATCCGGCAGCGTAGTTAACGGATCGTATCCCGCGATCACCGGAAACCCAGCACGCGGCGCGTTGAGAATGGAAGGAAACACATCCCACGCAGCGAACGCGGCAACTTTGCCTTGATAGGACGCTTTCTTGTTCAACCATTCTAAGACCGAGATGTTCGGGTTCGGAACCTTGTCGTTACTGTTGACACCGGGATCGGCGAATCCGCAGAGCGTTTCGCTGTAGCCGGGGTAGGAAAAGAAAAATTTGTTGGTGACGTGGGCAACGGACCCCTTGTCGCGATTGCCATAGATCTGTCCCTGTTTGGCAATCGTTCTCCAAAGGAAGGGCATGAGCGCTTCGCGGCGAGCTTCAGGAGTGTCGCGCCAGTAGGCCTTTTTCAAGGCAGCCGCATCTTTGACTTTATTTTGTTTTGTAATCAAAGACGCTTCCGCCCCACGAAAAACTTCCTGCCATCGTAGGCCGTCGGTCATGACCATGATGATGTTTTGAGTGGCGCGTACCTCCGTAGACTGAGCCGAGCCAGCAACGGCGCAGAAAACCGTGAGAACGAGTGTTGCTATGCAACGAGTAATGATGGTCATGATCGGATTGATCCTACTCCCGGAAACAGGTTCGATTTCTTCAGTCTTGTACGCAACGAAACCCCACAGTGCCGGAGCGATCGTAGCTGGGTGCCATCAGCAGGTATTTCCCGTGTTCGGTCAGTTTGTAAGCCTGCGGAAAATACCAGATGGCCCCCTGCGGCTGGTAGTAGCTGCCCCCTTTGAGAACCGCGGCGCGCGTCCGTTCATCGGTGAATTCATCCGTCCACTGCCACACGTTGCCGACAAGATCCCGAACACCGAAGGGGCTGGAATTCTTGGCGAACTCGGTCACGGCTGTCGGAGGACGCATCCGGCGGCTCTTGTCTGGAGAAGGTACAGCCGTCGCGTCCCATTCGTTGCCCCAAGGATACAGGCGTCCGTCCGTGCCCTGCGCTGCGTATTGCCACTCCCACTCATGAGGCAGACGCTTTCCCGCCCATGCCGCGTAAGCGCGCGCATCTTCAATCGAAACCCACGTCACCGGTTTGTCCTCCCAGTCTTGCGGAAAATTGCCGCCTTTCCAATCTCGCAGAAAATTGTGATCGTCAGCCGGGCGATAGTGAGCGGCATCGAGAAACTTCTTGAACTGCGCATTGGTGACCGGGTACTTGTCGATATAGAAGGACTTCATGTGGAGGCCGTGCTGGTGATAGCGCTGCGGCGCCGCTTCCCACGGATACTGCACATCCACGCCCAAATTGTTGGAGCCCTCAATCTCGATGCCGGCGACGTTGAATGCGTAGTCACCTTCCGGAATCTGGACCATGCCCTCCGGCGTGGCTGCGGCTGGCTTGGTAGGCGGAATCGCTACGATCTGTTGGAGTAGCGGTTTCCATTCATGCGAGAAGTTGCTGAGCGGCTGCTTCGAAAGAAGCGCCATCTCCGACAACACTCGCTTGAGGTTCTCTGGCAGGGGCGCAGTAGTTTCAAACACTGCTCCGAACCCCTTCGCTTCTAATTCGAAGCTGAGAATTGCCGCGTCTCCATCATGTCGCGGCGTCAGTTCTGCGCCGTGCCAA